>JBCBCP010000019.1:0-52568 GCA_038530575.1 Pseudomonadota bacterium | reverse complement strand
GATCGGATCGACCGAAACGGCCACCCCGATCAGGGCGCTTCTGGCCGGCATCGGTGTGCCGCTTCTGGTGCTGCCCGCAGCGGTCGCGCAGCGCTATGTCCGCCGGCAGGCGCGCGAGGCGCGGGACCTGGGCGCGACCCTTTCCACGCGGCTGGACGAGGTGTTTCACGGCATCGTGCAGGTCAAGCTGAACGCGCTGGAGCAGTACCAGGCGCGCCAGTACCACGGCCTGACCCGCCGCTTTGTCCGCACCGAGGTGCGCGCGGCCTTTGGCGGCGCGGCGATCCCGGCGATGATCGACATCATGTCGGGCATCGGGTTCATGGCGGTCATTCTTTATGGCGGGGCCGAGATCATTGCCGGGGAAAAAACGATCGGCCAGTTCATGACCTTCTTCACCGCGATGGGCTTTGCCTTTGATCCCCTGCGCCGGTTGGGCGCAATTGCCGGGCTGTGGCAGGTCGCGGCCGCGGCGATCGAGCGGATCAAGGCGTTGCTGGACGCGCCCGTTACCCTGGCCTCTGCAGTGGATCCGATTGCCGCACCCGACGGCACGCCAGAGATCGCACTGCGCGACGTGTCGCTGAAATATGGCGACACACCCGTCATCAGGGGGCTTTCCCTCGTGGCCGAACCGGGCAAGACCACGGCTTTAGTCGGCGCGTCGGGCGCAGGCAAATCGACGCTTTTCAACCTGCTGACTCGGTTGGTTGATCCGCAGGACGGAACGGTCGAGATCGGCGGAGTGGCGACAACAGACATGAACCTCGACGAGCTGCGCAGGCTCTTTTCCGTGGTCACGCAAGAGGCGCTTTTGTTCGATGAAACGCTGCGAGAGAACATCCTGCTAGGCCGGACGGATGTCAGCGATGCCCGGCTACGCGAGGTTCTGGACGCCGCCCATGTGAGCGATTTCGCGGATGCCCTGCCTCAGGGGCTGGACACGCCCGTCGGCCCGCGCGGCTCTGCCCTGTCGGGCGGGCAGCGGCAACGCGTGGTGATTGCGCGGGCGCTTTTGCGCGATACGCCTGTTCTGCTGCTGGACGAGGCGACAAGCGCGCTGGATGCAGCCTCAGAGAAGGTCGTGCAAGCAGCGCTGGACCGGCTGGCGGCGGGGCGGACGACCATCGTGATCGCGCACCGTCTGTCGACCATCATTGGCGCCGACAAGATCGCCGTGATGGACCGGGGCTGCGTCGTGGACGAGGGCACGCATGAAGAGCTGCTGGCGCGTGGCGGTATCTACGCCGACCTTTACCGGCTGCAATTCCAGGACGGCAAGCAGGTCATCGACGCGGGCGCAGCAGAAGCGATCGCAGGCCAATGGGATGCAACCGGCGGCTCGCGCCGCGGTCTGCTGGCGCGTGTTGCTGCGCGGCTTTTTGGCTAGACGCGTGTCAGATTACCAAGTCTCAGTGGATCGGACGGCAAAGCGTCCGCGTGGGACCTAGCGCCGGTACGCTCGCGCAAGCACTTCGGGATCAGTCCCGGCAAAATACCGTGCGAGCGTCAGCAGGTTGCGTGCACCCCGGCGCAGCCAGCCCGCGCGGCGATACCGCGCCGCCGAGGTCACCGCCACCGCACCCACGGGGCGCAGATGGCCCTTCAGCGCACGGGCCAGCGCCACATCCTCCATCAGCGGCTGATCGGGGTAGCCGCCCGCATGGGCATAAAGCGCTCGCGGCAAAAGCAGCCCCTGATCGCCATAAGGCAGACCCAGCATGCGGCTGCGCAGGTTCGCCCAGCCCGCCACGGCACGCCCGCCGCTGTCAAAGGCCAGTTGGAACCAGCCCGCCTGCCCCGTCGCCATATGGGCCCGCGCCGGCCCCGACCAACCCGGGCTGAGCTGCGTGTCTGCGTGCAACACGAGCAGCCAGTCGCCCCGTGCCGCCGCGCAGCCCGTCCGTAACTGACCGCCTCGCGATGGCGCCGTGACGATCAATTCGGCGCCCCACGCCTTGGCGATCGCTTGAGTATCGTCATCAGAGCCGCCATCGACCACGATCAACTCTCGGATCAGGCTGCCCTCCAGGCCCTCCATTAGGGCCGTCAAGCAGCCGGGCAGGCCAGCAGCCGCGTTCAGCGTCGGGATGATTATCGAGATGGGCGCGCGCATCGGGGCCTTTTGGAGCGGTTTGCGGGTGTTATATGTCATGCAAAGGACGAAGGGGCAAAGCATGACCGCACGCACGTTATTGGAGATTACCGGCGCGGACCGGGAAACGTTCCTGCAGGGGCTTGTCACCAACGATGTACGGCGCATCAAAGACGGGCCGGTCTATACGGCGCTGCTGACTCCGCAGGGCAAGTATATTGCGGATTTCTTCATGATTGATCTAGGCGAGGCCATTGGCATCGATGTCGATCAGGCGCTGGCCCCATCCCTCGCGCAGCGCCTGACCATGTACAAACTGCGCGCTGATGTCGCCATCGAGGAAACGGCGATGCATCTGCATCGCGGCCTCGGCGACATTCCCGAAGGCGGATGGGCCGACCCGCGGCACCCGGGCCTTGGCTGGCGCGCTTGGCGCACCGAACCGGCGGCGGCAGATGGAACGGATTGGGCCGCGCTTTATGTTCGCCATCTTGTCCCTCAATCGAGGATCGAACTTCACTCCGACACCTTCATCCTTGAGGCAGGGTTCGAGCGGCTTCACGGGGTGGATTTCCGCAAGGGCTGTTATGTCGGGCAGGAAGTCACCGCGCGGATGAAGCACAAGACCGAGCTGCGCAAGGGTCTGGCGCGCGTCACCGTGGATGGCGCGGCGGAACCCGGCGCCGAGATTGTCGCTGACGGAAAGGTTGCCGGCGTGCTGCACACCCGCGCAGGCACCGAGGCCATCGCCTATCTGCGTTTTGACCGTGCGCAGGGCGACATGCGCGCGGGCGAGGCGGCGGTGCGCCGCGCGGACTAGACTTTGCCATTGGTGGCGGTGCTTTGCGTGCCCGTATGCAGCCACGACACGCCCATGTGAGCGGGGCACCACAGCACATCTGAACCGGCGCGAAACTTCACGCAAGGCAGGTGCGCTACACTGCGCATTCGGATGATCTGAGCCTTCGTCTGCGTCGTCTTAAGCCCGAGCGCTGCTGCGCCGCGAGCAGATGCTGTCAGCCCGTAAGGTGGCCGGAACATGACTGCATTTCATATGCCCGGCCGCCGCAAGTTATAAAAATGCACCCGTCCGAACCAAAATTTCTGCTGCAAAAACAATCGCATTCACGTGGATCAGGCACGATTGTTGCGTCGTCAAAGAAAAGTCTTTCCCCAAGGGAAGTCCCGTCTTACCGTGGGAAGAAATCGTCAAAAACGGGGAGATGAAGATGACCTTTTTCAAGCGGATGGCCGTTACGGCGGCGTTGATGGCCTCGACCGCAGCAGCGGCATGGGCAGATGGCGGCACGCTCGTTATCGCTTCCACACAGGTGCCACGTCACCTCAACGGGTCGGTGCAGTCGGGCATCGCAACGGCGGTGCCGTCAACCCAGATCTTTGCCTCCCCGCTGCGCTATGACAGCAACTGGGAGCCGCAGCCCTACCTGGCCGAAAGCTGGGAAGTTGCCGCCGATGGCCTGTCGGTCACGCTGAACCTTGTCGAAGGCGCGACCTTCCATGACGGCATGCCGATCACGTCCGAGGATGTCGCGTTCTCGATCATGAACACCAAGGACAACCACCCGTTCAAGTCCATGTTCGACCCGGTGTCGAGCATCGACACACCGGATGCGACGACGGTTGTTATCAACCTCGACAAGCCGCACCCTGCGCTGCTGCTGGCCCTGTCGCCGGCGCTGGCGCCTGTCCTGCCCAAGCACATCTACGGCGATGGGCAAGACCCCAAGACGCACCCGGCGAACTCAGCGCCCGTCGGCAGCGGGCCCTTCATGCTGGAAGAGTTCACTCCGGGCGAAGCGATTATCCTCAAGAAGAACCCGAATTTCTTCATCGACGGACGGCCCAAACTGGACGAAATCGTCATCCGCATCATCCGGGATGAAAGCGCGCTGCTGATCGCTATGGAGAATGGCGAGGCGGACATGTACCCGTTCATGGCCTCGTCGACCTCCATCAAGCGCTTGGGCGCTGTCGACGCGCTAAGCCTGACAACCGATGGCTATGCGGCCGTCGGGCCGATCAACTGGCTCGCGTTCAACACCGCCTCGCCCAAACTGTCGGATGTGCGCGTGCGTCAGGCCATCGCCTACGCGACGGACCGTGAGTTCATCACAAAAGCGTTGCACCGGGGCACGTCGACCCCGCAGCGCGGCCCGATCATCGAATCCTCGCCCTTCTTTGACGCGTCGATTCCGTCCTATGACGTCGATTTGGACAAGGCCAAAGCCTTGCTGGCCGAGGCCGGGTTCGCGGACGGGATTGAGTTGACCATCGACTACATCCCCGGTCCCAAGGAGCAGCAGCAATCGGTTGCCGAGTACCTGAAGTCGCAGCTGGGCAAGATCGGTATCGACCTGACCGTGCGCGCCGCACCGGACTTTCCCACATGGGCGGGCCGCGTTGGCGGGCATGACTTTGAACTCAGCATGGACGTGGTGTTCAACTGGGGCGATCCGGTCATCGGGGTGCACCGCACTTACCTCAGCGACAACATCCGCAAGGGCGTGATCTGGTCCAACACCCAGCAATATGCCAACGCCAGCGTTGATGAACTGCTGAACGCTGCCGCGGTGGAACTGGACCCGGCCAAGCGCGCCGACCTTTACGCGCAGTTCCAGCAGCAGGTCGCCACCGACCTGCCCGTCTACTGGATCAACGCGCTGCCCTATCACACCGCCTACAACGCAAAGCTTCAGAACGTGCCGACCGGCATCTGGGGCACCATGCACCCGATGGACATGGTGTCCTGGGGCGAGTGATCTAAGGGAGGGGGCGCAAGCCGCCCCCTTCACTTTGCCAAGAAAACTCCCGCCGGAGGCTCCCACGGACAGCCCCCGGCGGCTCCATCTAAGAACGAGGCACCTGCCCTATGAGCCTCTCCTACCTCCTCCGCCGCCTTGCCTACGGCATCCTGCTGATGCTCGGGGTCGTGGTTCTGAATTTTCTGCTGATCCGCATGGCGCCCGGCGATCCTGCCCTCGTCATCGCAGGCGAGATGGGCGGCGCCACGGAGGAAATGCTCGCCTCCATCCGCGAGGAATACGGGCTGAACGAGCCGCTGATGACGCAGCTCTGGATTTACGTGTCGGGCGTGGCGCAGGGCAACCTTGGCGAAAGCTTCTTCTTCAACCAACCAGTTGCCACTCTGATCGCGCAGCGGATCTGGCCCACGATCCTGCTCGTCCTGACTGCGTTGATCATGTCGATCGTCATTGGCGTGTTCCTCGGCGCCATCGCAGCGCGCAAACCACGTGGTCCGCTCAGCGCCTTTGTCAGCATCTTTGCAACCGTGGGCTACGCCGTGCCTGTCTTCTGGACAGGTATCATGCTGATCATCCTCTTCGCCTCGATCATCCCGATCTTCCCGGTCGAGGGAATGAGCTCTGTCCGGATGCGCGATGCCGGCCCATTGGCGCGCAGCCTCGACGTCGCGCACCACCTTGTCCTGCCCGCCTTTACTCTCGCGATCATCTACCTTGCCGCCTACGCGCGCCTCACCCGCGCCTCCATGCTCGATGCGCTGAGCGAAGACTACATCCGCACCGCGCGCGCCAAGGGCCTGAACGAACGCATCGTTGTCTTCAGCCATGCGCTGCGAAACGCGATGTTGCCCATCATCACGGTCGCCGGCTTGCAATTTGGCAATCTGATATCCGGCGCGCTGCTGGTAGAGACGGTGTTCAACTGGCCCGGAATGGGCCGGCTGGCGTTTGATTCGATCCTGCGCCGCGATTATCCGACGATCCTCGGTGTGCTGTTCTTCGCCTCCGCCATGGTCGTCATCGCTAACTTGATTACAGATTTCGCCTATCGACTGGCAGACCCCCGCATGAAGAGTGAGAGCTGATGGCCGAGACGGACTATACCGCCGCCCTGACCGATCCTGACAGCGGGATCGAGGTGCAGCCCTCCTCGCCGATGCAGGATGCGTGGCGAATGTTTCGCGGCAATATTGCAGCGATGTTTGGCCTGCTGCTGCTGATCGTGATCGTTGTACTGACCTTCTACGGCACCTTCATCTACCAGGGCGATCCTTACGAGATTGTCTGGGCGCCGCACGAGCCGCCTTTCGTGAACCCCGATTTCCCGTTGGGCACCGATTATCTGGGCCGGGACATCGTCGCGGGCCTGTTTTCGGGGGGTGGGCCAACGCTTGCGGTCGGGGCGGCGGCGGCGGCGTTGACCATGCTGATCGGCCTGCTGGTCGGGGCCACCTCTGGGTATTTTGGCGGCTGGGCCGACAACCTTCTGATGCGGATCACAGAGTTTTTTCAGGTCCTGCCGGCGCTTCTCTTCGCGATGGTGCTGGTCACGCTCTTCTCCCCGTCACTCTACGTCATCGCCTTTGCCATCGGCGTCGTCAGCTGGCCGCAAACCGCACGCCTCTGCCGTGCTGAATTCCTGAAGATCCGCGAACTGGAATACATCACCGCTGCGCGCGCCTCCGGTACACGCACCTGGCGGATCATGTGGCGGTTCATCCTGCCCAACGCGGCGCCGCCTTTGATCGTGTCGGCAACCCTCACCATCGGTGTCGCCATCCTGTTCGAGGCCGGCCTCAGCTTTCTGGGCCTTGGCGATCCCAACGTGATGAGCTGGGGGTTGATGATTGGCGCAAACCGGGAATACATCCTCGACGCGTGGTGGCCTGTCACCTTCCCCGGCCTTGCCATCTTTGCCACCGTCTTCGCCGTGTCACTGGTGGGCGACGGATTGAACGATGCCTTTAACCCCAAGATCAGAGGGCGGTAACGCTCCCGGCCCCAAACCCGCTCTGACCTTGGTCTGGCGGCAAATATACTGGGCTGCGCGAGGGGCTGGCCCCTCGCCGCGCGCAAAGCGCGCCTCACAATCGAATCCCGCGCAGCGGGGCAATCGGATTACGCGCGCTCCACGTATTCAAACGTTTCGGTATTGACCACGATTGCTTCATCCTGACCGACAAAAGGCGGCACGGTGATCTTGACGCCATTGTCCAGCACCGCGGGCTTGAAGGAATTGGCCGCCGTCTGCCCTTTCACGACAGGCTCTGTCTCCGCCACAGTGCACGTCACCTTTTGCGGCAAGGTCGCGTTCAGCGCCTCTTCCTCGTAGAACTCGACCACGATGGTCATGCCGTCCTGCAGAAACGGGCGGCGTTCGCCCAGAAGTTCGGCGGGCAGCTGCACCTGCTCGTAAGTCTCTGTATCCATGACGATCAACTGGCCGTCATCCTCGTAAAGGAACTGCTGATCCTTCTGCTCCAGCCGCACACGTTCGACCTTGTCCGCAGAGCGGAACCGCTCGTTCAGCTTAGAGCCGTTGCGCAGGTTGCGAAGCTCGACCTGGGCAAAGGCGCCGCCCTTGCCGGGCTTGACGTGATCGACCTTCACCGCGGCCCACAGCCCATCATTATGCTCCAGCACGTTTCCGGGGCGAATTTCGTTTCCGTTGATTTTCGGCATTGTGGCAAAACCATGTCAAAAGGTTGATGAAAGGTTGATCGCCCCTATATCTTGCTGGGTGCGCCCCTGCAACAGACCCATATCCTGTGCTGCATTAGCAGCTAGCTATGCGAAATTTGCAGGGGAGGCATGCAAAAACAGGGTATCCGAATCGGCGCGGTTGCGTCATAAGGGCCCTCACGCCGAAAACACAAGAGCAAGAACAAGGATGAACGACGAATGAAAGACTTCGTTGACGCAACTGCCTTTAACCACGAGCAAGGCAACCGTGCGCGCAAACTTTTCGCGGCTGTCGTACTGGCCGCTCTCGACGATGCTATCGCCGATGACAAGAAATATGGCAACGGACCAGAGCAGATCGCCCGCTGGGCGCGCTCCCGCGATGGCCGTGAAGTTCTGAGCTGTGCGGGCATCGACCCGAACGAGCGCGTGGTCGAAGGCCTGATGGAATTTGTTGGCAAGGGTGTGCGGACTTCCGTCGCACTGAGCCGTGAGGAGTCGGAGCGGCGCAACGCCGCGCAGCAGGCCGAAGCCGCCTGATCTGACCCTACGCTGCCAAGCAAAAACGTGCCCTGTCAAAAAGGGCACGTTTTTCTTTTGTGCTACTGGCCAAAGACAAACAGCCATTGGCGCACGACCCACAGCTCGGCCGACAGCAGCGCCACTGCGCCCCAGCGGACCAGCCCCTGCACCTGCCAGAGCCACATTGCCGCCAAAGCTGAAAAAAGCGCCTCGATCGGCGCGAAGGTTGCCGCACCATGCGAGCGATCCCAGTAGCTGAACGGGCTATCGTACACCCAAGCGGACACAGGCCAGAAGTGCGGCCGCCCGTCCCCCGCATGCAGCGGAAAATCAAGCGCAATGTGCAGCAGTGCAGCCGTGCAAAGCGCGATGGCACCAGTCTTGCGCGCCCAGACCGCCAACGCCAGCGCGATGCCCCAGACGATAACCGAATTGTCGATGGCAAAGACGGTTTGCCAAGCTGGCGAAAAATAAAGCTCGTCAAACACCACTTGTGGCGGGATGCGCAGCAGAAACAGCGACACGCCGCCCAGCACGTATAGTGACAGATCGGGCAAGAGCGCGCCCAAAAGCGCCCACCCGATCAGACGCGGCTGACGGCGGCCCACAACAGCCGCGCCGATCAGCAGATGAGCCGGGGTATTCATATGAGGCCTCCCTTGCACGACCATGGCGTACGTGGCACGCGGACGCCATGGCAAAGGCGATCATGATCCAGGGCACGGGCAGCAACGTGGGCAAATCGATGCTTGTTGCCGGCCTCGCGCGGGCGCTGACACGGCGCGGGCTGCGCGTGCGCCCGTTCAAACCACAAAACATGTCCAACAACGCCGCCGTGTGCCCTGACGGGGGCGAAATTGGCCGCGCTCAGGCCTTGCAAGCGCTGGCTGCGAGGGTGGCACCACATGTCGACATGAACCCCGTCTTGCTGAAGCCGCAAACCGAAAGCGGCGCGCAGGTGGTTTTGCAGGGCAAGGTTTTGCATTTTGCCGAGGCCCGGGCGTTTTTTTCGGAGCGGGGATCGCTTTTGCGCCCGGTGCTGGAAAGTTTTGAGCGGGTCAAAGCCGGGGCGGACATCGTTCTGGTCGAAGGCGCCGGCAGCCCGGCGGAAACGAACCTTCGCGCGGGAGATATTGCGAATATGGGCTTTGCCCGGACGGCAAACGTGCCGGTTATATTGGCCGGCGACATCGACCGGGGCGGTGTCATCGCGCAAATCGTCGGCACGCTCGCCGTTTTAGAGCCAGATGACGCCCAAATGATCGAGGGCTTTGTCATCAACAAGTTTCGCGGGGATATATCGCTTTTTGACAAGGGTCTAGAGGATGTTATCCACAGGACACGTCGGCCATCATTGGGTGTTTTGCCGTGGTTCGACGTTGCTCACCGCCTGCCGGCAGAAGATGTGCTGGACCTTCAAAGCCGCGCCGGCGGGAACGGCACGGTTAAGGTCGCGGTGCCGGTTCTTCCGCGTATCGCTAATTTCGATGACCTTGATCCGCTGGCGGCTGAGCCAGGGGTGACACTCGATCTGGTCCCACGGGGGCGGGCCTTGCCGGGAGATGCAGACCTCATCCTGCTGTGCGGCAGCAAGGCAACTATAGCTGATCTTGCTGACTTACGCGCGGAGGGATGGGACGTCGATATTGCGGCACACATCCGGCGCGGCGGTCACGTCATGGGCCTATGCGGTGGGTACCAAATGCTGGGCCGCCGCATCTCTGACCCCGAGGGGATCGAGGGGCCCGCGGCCACGGTCGACGGTCTCGGACATTTGCAGGTGGACACCGTTCTTGAGCCGGTCAAAACCCTCGCCCTGTCGGACGGTCACGATGTGCAAACCGGCGCGCCACTTCGAGGCTACGAGATACATATGGGTCGCACGAATGGCCCTGATACAGCCCGCGCATGGGTGCAGCTTGGGCATGGCAAGGACGGCGCGGCCTCCTCTAATGGCCGTATTCAGGGCACGTATCTACATGGGCTCTTTGCCTCTGACGCATTCCGGGCGGCCTACTTGCAACAGTTCGGCATCCAATCAGACGTTCTTTACGACACGAGCGTAGACGAAACGCTCGATGCGCTGGCGGCGCATCTGGAGCGATTTATGGATATCGATGTTTTACTGGAGCTGGCGCGCTAGGCCCCTGCCTTGCGCAGGACACGCACCTGCTGTGCAGCGATACAAAACTATAAGGCCCGAGGGTGAGAACACACCGGCTCTGGCGTCACACGCCTCGTTAGTCAAGCTCTTGCGCGGCAAGCGCACGGTGGATTTCGCGCCGCACCAACTTGCGGACGTTACGCGTGATCCGCTCGCCCAGCGCGCCCTGCAATTCTTCTCGGACGATGTCCGCCACGAGGTCTCGCAACGCGGCCTCGTCCAACACATCCTCATCTGCAGAGAATATTTGCGTTCCCCCGACTTCTTCCTCGTCAGAGGCATCTTCCCAGTGCATGTCGCCATCCGGCTCTGTCCCGGCGTAGTCATCAGTACCGGCCATGTCCGGTTCCCACTGGTCGTCACTGCGCGCGATAACTTCTTCAAGCGTCGCTATCTTCGCCGACAGGGTTTCCGGGGTAGTCACCTCGCTTGGCTCGTCAACATGAGGTTCAGCCGGGTCGTCTTGGGCAACAACGCTCTCGTCTTCAAAGGACGCAGCTGAAGTGGGTTGCTCCCAGTCCGGCTCCTCCTCGGCGGTGGTGTCGTCCACCTCTTGCACGGCCACTTCCTCGGGTGCGTGTTCCGGCTCGGCCGACGCCACGTCTTCGGCGAGAGGCTCGGAAGCGCCCGGCTCGGAATACATTTCGGTTTCAGGCTCGACATACGTCTCCGAAGAGGAAGGCTCTTCGTCGGCTGGCTGCGCTGGTTCCGCGACGCGCAAAGACGGCGTCAAAACCAGCCTGTCTGCTTGTGGCGCAGGCGGTTCAGTCTTGGCTGCAGGTCTATCTTCTTCGGACACAAGCCGCCGGATCGACGACAGGACGTCCTCAACATCGCTGTTTTGCACGGGTTCTGACATGTTATTCCACTCTCGCCTCAGATGTATCCTACAGCGAGGCTAAGATTCTCACAACAACCACGTGTTTTCGCGCGCTCTTTAGTCCTTGTTGAGTTTGCGCAGCACCCGATCAAGCGCCTGACCTTGCGACGAACGCAAAGCGGGACCGTCCTTGACGAGGTTATAATACGCCTCCGGATCGTAAATTTTCACGTTTAGCCGCAGGTCCTTTGCGGTCAGTCGCCCCGTTGCCTGCAGCACCGAATAAGCGGCGACGGCCTGCGAGGCCTGAGCAGAGATGAGGTTGGCCTGTGCATTGAGCAATTCCTGTTCTGCATCAAGCACATCAAGGGTCGTGCGCGCGCCCAGCGTTGCCTCCTCACGCACGCCACGGAAGGCGACGCGCGCCGCGCGTATCTGACGCTGGGAGGCTTCGATGCGGGCGGTGGCCGCCGCAAGATCAGCGTAGGCGTTTCGCACGTTTTGCTGGATCGTGTGGCGTGTGTCATGCAAGCTGGCGCGCGCTGCATCGCGCTGGGCCATCGCGCGGCGGATCGCAGAGCTGAGCCGCCCGCCACTGTAGATCGGTCCGCCGACAGTCACGCTGAGGGACCCACCGTCAGAAAACGCCTCGCTATCAAAGGCCTCGGTAAAGCCAAACCGTCCTCGCAAGGTAACTGTCGGATCAAGGTCAGCCCCCGCGGCCTGGACCAGCAGTTCGGTCTGGGTCACTTGCCGCTGAGCCGCTTTCATGTCGGGGTGATTGCGCACAGCCAGCGCGATCGCCTGATCAATGGTCATGTTCGGCTGTGGCAGCGGCGGCGGAGCGGACAAGGGCCCCGGCTTGCGACCGGTTACAGAGATATACTCCGCCTCTGCCTGCAAAAAATCACCCTGCGCTGCCGCAAGGCCACTACGCGCCTCGGCAAGAGCCGCTTCGGCCAAAGCCACATCGGTCCGCGTGACCTCGCCCACCTCAAAACGGTCCCGCGCTGCGCGCAGTTCCTGGGTCAAAAGGCGCAGGTTGTTCTGGCGCAGCGCCACGAACTCAGACGCCTGGCGCACCGAATAGAAGGCGGCAACGGCCCGGATCATCACACGCTGCTCAAGCGACAAAAGCTGTTCGCGGGTCCCAAGCACCGCTTCTTTGGTGGCTTCTTGCCGAAACTTGGACGCGCCAAAATCGAAAAGCAGCCATTGGGCAACGATCGCCATCTGGATATCCGCCCCGTTAAGCGAACGTTCCGAAAACGAGGTGCCGAACAGGCTGTTGGAGAGCGAACCCGAGGTGCCGAATGTCTGTGTCAGCGTCGCCTCGTAGCTGATGATCGGGCGGAGCAACGCTTGGGCCTGCGCCACGTCCTCATCGGCCACGCGCAACAGAGCGCGCTGCTGGTCCAGCAGGCCACTATGCGTGTAGGCGCCGACCAGCGCATCCGCCAGCGTATCAGCCTGTGCCGCAGCGGCCGCCACCGCAAACGAAAGGGCCAGCGTGGCCCTGCGCAATGTCTTTGCGATCATCTTCAATCCCCCTGGCCGTCAGCTTTGCTGAAACGTGCTTGCCGTGCTGTTCCGTCGCCCGTCAGAGCGAAAATTCATGTGCTGCTGCAAATCCTGGCAAAACAGGGGCGCCCGCGTTGAACACCATGCGCCAAGACACGCGCTCCCCGGACTTGACGCCAAGTCGTGCCTCGCCCAGTGCGCCTGTTGCGAAAAGGCTGATGATCCGGCCCCCATCCTTCAATTGCCCGGTGATGGCTCCGGGCATTTGTTCGACAGCGCCCTGAACGACAATGACGTCGTAGGGTCCATGCTCGGGCGCGCCTTCGGCAAGCGGGCCATGGTGCACGATCACATTGTCCGCACCCGCCGTCATCAGCGCGTCTTGCGCCTCGGCGGCCAGACGCTCGTCCTCCTCAAGGGCAATGACCGCCGCAGACATGCGCGCGATCACGGCAGAGGAGTAACCAAGCCCCGCCCCCACATCCAGAACCAGCGCGTCCGGCTGAATGGCAAGCGCGTCCAGCATTTTGGCCAGTGTCCGAGGCTCAAGCACGCAGCGCCCCGGCATAAGATCCAGATTTTCACCGATATATGCCGCCTCGCGCCGCGCCGTTGGCACGAAGTCTTCACGCGGGACGTTCAGCATCGCGTCGATGATCGGAAATTTGGTCACATCAGAGGGACGAACCTGTGTGTCGACCATCACACGGCGACGTTCGAGAAAATCGGTCATGGGTTTTGGTGCAATCCTGAAGTATTTGCCTCTAGCCTTCGCACGAAAGCGCCTTCACGGCAACATGAGACGCGCGCGTCTGGCAGGACCCATCGCCGCGGTCCACGAGCCCTTGCAAGCGCCGCTATTTGGGGGTAGCCACGCTGTCGCACCATAGGACGGCGAGTTGGCGGAGTGGTGACGCAGCGGATTGCAAATCCGTGTACACCGGTTCGATTCCGGTACTCGCCTCCACAAAAAATATCCCGAAAAAACAAATACTTAAACGATCATATCGCCTTAGGCGTGTGAAAGTTAGAGTGACTTTGAGTGACTTGAAGCGCACTTAAGCGACTAAAACACCCCACGATTGACTTCTCTTGGGGCCAGTTTGGGGCCGAAACTCCGGAGGTAGCGCAATCTTTGCAACAGTTCGTGACGCTTGTCGTGTTTGACTTACGGGGTTCAGCAACGCCGCGCGCATCAAGATCATTGGTTTCCGATGAAATCTGCGGCATTGGACCGTTACGGCCTCGAATGAATTTCTTCCGGTAAGTATTTATGGCATTCTTTGTGGCTGTCGGCCTTTCCGCTTTCCAGTAGGTGCTCTGTTGGGATGTGTCACACCTTCAAAGAGCACCACTTCATTTTGTGGCTGAATTGCCCTGGCAAACACCTCTAGCTCGGAGTTAGAGTATAGGTACAGTGGGGGGGGAATGAGCCGCAATTTTGCAATCATCGATCTTTTTGCGGGGCCTGGCGGCCTCGGAGAAGGGTTTGCTGTGGCTGGTCGTGCCGGAGAGGTGGGTATGAACATCCATTTGTCCGTTGAAATGGAAGCAAACGCAGTGCGAACTCTGCGCTTGCGTTCCTTCCTGCGTTGCTTTGGTGAAGAGTTTCCTGCTGAGTACTACTCGGCGCTTCGTGACGGAATTGGGTTTCCCGACTGGTCGAAGCTCTACCCAAAGCAGTGGGCGCAAGCGGAACAGGAAGTCCGCCAGTTGGTTTTAGGCGATCCCGGTGTTTTCGAGGAGATTTCCGGAGTTCTCGACAAAGTTCGTACGGATTTCCAAGGAGACACAATCTTGATAGGTGGTCCTCCTTGCCAAGCGTATTCATTGGCAGGTCGATCCCGCAACAAGGGCAATGCTGGCTATGTCCTTGAGGACGATCATAGGCACTATCTCTACAAAGAATACGTAAGAATCTTGGAGCGCCTCAAGCCTGCGGTCTTCGTAATGGAGAATGTGAAAGGCATGCTGTCCAGCAAGGTCGACGGGGGCGGTATCTTCCAACGAGTATTGGATGATCTTGCCGCGGCTGGATCGGGATATGACTTGGTTCCGCTGTCTGCTTCCCCGCATGTTGGATTGGAGAGCACACCAGCGCGAGACTTCATTCTTCGCTCAGAAGACCACGGTATACCACAAGCCCGGCATAGGGTGATCGTAGTCGGCGTGCGGAAAGATATTGCAGAGGACGTGGATTTTGGAGTGGAGCCACTTCTTGCGAGGAGAGATCTGAGAACTAACGTCCGAGAAGCGCTCTCAGGGATGCCATCAGTACGTAGTGGATTGAGTCGGGGTGACGGCTTGGAAGCTTGGATAGAGGCAGTCCGAGATCAGGCCAACGAAATTTCCGAAGCTGAAGATGTGCCTGAAGAAGTCCGAATGCAGGCTCGACAAATTTCGATAAGCAACATCTTTCCATCCCAGAGGCAAGCACGCGACTATTCCGAGATTCACGAACTGCCGAAGGATCTCGAAGAGTGGTTGTTGGACGAGCAGTTGGGTACGGTCCTTCATCATGAAACTAGGGGCCATATCCCGAGCGATCTCGGTCGATACTTGTTCTCGTCGTTGTTTGCCGAAACCAATAACAGAGCCCCAAAGTTGTCTGAGTTCCCCGAATTTCTCCAGCCCAATCACAAGAACAGGAAAACTGGGCATTTTGCGGACCGCTTTCGCACCCAAGTAAAAAATCGCCCTGCGACTACTGTAACCAGCCACATCTCCAAGGACGGGCACTACTTCATCCACCCTGACCCTAGACAGTGCCGATCTTTGACAGTGCGGGAGGCTGCAAGACTTCAGACTTTTCCTGACAACTACTTTTTTCACGGCGGCAGGACGCGGCAGTATCACCAAGTTGGCAACGCCGTCCCGCCGTATCTGGCGTTCCAGATCGCCAGCGCAGTTTCATGGATACTGAGTCAAGCAATACAAAAAGACAGTGACAAGGCCCTCACTGAAACTCCAAAGCGAAAATGATTACTACATATTTCAAATGTAGTTGACATCTCAGTTTTGAAGTACATATTTATCCCAAGACCACAGTCTAGGGGGGTAATTTAGTGGGAGAGCGAGACAAGCGGCGGAAGTTTGAGGAGCTTGCCGAAAAGCGCGTGAACAAGGCCATCAAGGATCTCCGCCTCATTGGAAACCTCTCGAACAGAAACAATTACGCGTTCGACGATGATGACATTCGAAAAATCACCAAGGCGCTCGACGATGAAGTCAAAGCGTTAAAGGCTCGCTTCGCGCAAAACCGCCACTCCGGCCAAATTTTCAAACTATAATTTAGGATATCTCTATGTGGAGCTTCCCTAAAGCTGGCCCAGAGCACAGCAATTCAAGTTCTAAACTCAATGAGTTTTTCAACGATCAAGACGCTTCTACAGCCCTTGTGAGAGAAGCCATCCAGAACTCGCTTGATGCAGCACGCAACCCAGATCAGCCAGTAAAAGTGCGCATTTCGTTGACGTCGTTCCCGTGGGAAAAACTTGAGCCATTCTTAAGAACTGGACAGTCTGGCGAAACAGTTGATGATCATTTGTCTAGTAGCGATCTAGGCAAATTCGCGACTAGCTTTGCCGAACAAGACCTTCGCTGCTTGATTATCGAAGACGAGGGTACCAAGGGCCTTATCGGCGAAACCGACAAAAGCAACGCTCATTCAGGATCTAACTTTGTCGGTTTCTGGTGGAACGATGGCATCAGTGGCAAGGGCAAAGGGTCCAGCGGTAGTCACGGCGTTGGCAAGACTACCCTTACACGTATCTCTGGGATGTCACTTTTTCTGGCAGTAACGAAGCGGAGCGATGACGAAAAGCGATATCTCCTTGGCTTTGCAAACTTGCCTTACCATCGCGTGAACGGGAACAGCTATCTAGGATATGGTCGATTTGGCCAAAACATTAATGACGGCGGCAGTCGGAAATTCATGCCAATCGAAGACACCGCGTACCTTGAGAATTTCCTTACCGAGTTTTCATTGCAACGTGAAGAAAGCGGTCTGTCGGTGTTGATCCCGGGCGTGCCCAGTTCGGTCGATAGCGCTGCTCTTCTCCTTGCGACTGTTCGCGACTACTATTGGCCTATCTTGAAAGGTGATCTTATTGTCGAGGTGGTCGATCACTTTTCCGGCGAGACCACGACCGTTTGCGCAGAGAAGCTCTCCGAAGTGGTTTCAACCATTGCAAATCATGGAGAGCGGCTGAAGAAAGCGGTGTCAGACACAGAACACCGCGTGGAAGTTGCGCAAGAAATTCTAGAACTCAAGGCGGGCGGAAATCCAAACTGGTTTGCCGGACACGAGCCAATCATGACTCGCACAACCCAAGGGGACACCCGTGGTGCAGTTACCAAGGAGTGTTTTTCGGAGGACAACCTCAGCAGGGCAATTTCCGCTTACGAGCAAGGGCAATTGGTAGGGTTCAGTTTCAGCCTGAAATTCAAGCCTGTGGATGGTGATCAACAGGTCGGTTTGGTGGAAGTCTATTTCAAAAAGACTGACTACAAGCTGACCGACAACGCGCAATTTATCCGAAACCAGATCATTATATCGAGGCAGCCCTCGAATATCCCGGCAAAGAACGTAACTTGTTTCCTGATCGCCGAAGACCGAGACATGTCGGACTACCTCAAGGAAGCTGAAGAGCCAGCACACACGAGATGGTTCCTAAATCGTTTTAACGAGCAAAAGAGCTTCACATCAGATTGGGCACTGCGGTTTATCGTGGACCTTCCATCCCACATGTATCGCATACTTTCTCGAGAAGATGAGGATGCGAGCACATACGAGAATTTCGCGGACGATATCTTCTCAGTTGCAGAACCGATGGGAGTTGGTGCCAAGCAGAAACGTGGGCAAAAAAAGAAAAAATCGGAAGAACCGGACGACATCCCCGTAGTAAAAAGGTCACCTGCCCTACGGATCGAGAGAGATAGCGAGAACCTAGGTTTCGATCTGCTCCCGGTGGGAAACATTGCTGAACTTTTCGAAGAGGAAGAAATTTCCTTCCCGGTCGAAGTGTCTGTAAAAGCAGCATATGTATCTGCTCTCGGGAAAAGCAAATCGTGGCGGGACTACAGTAAGATTGATTTCCAATTTGGTAAAACGATTCCAATCGAAATATGGCCAAACGGTGCCGCGAAGGTAGTCTCGGCGTCAGAGAACACCTTCACTGTCGAGTTGCTCCAGCCTGAATTTAGGGTTTCAGCAAGAGGTTTCGATGGAAATCGGGACTTGTTAGTCCATCCAAGAATTAAGTTGTGATGAGGTTTTCTTATGTCAATTCAACTTGAATTTAACGACACACATAATTTCACAGGTCGAGCTCGGATCAAACAAAAAAACGAGCTATTCTCTTTGCAACTCATTGACCGAAAGGGAGAAACCGTTCGTATTCATGCAAGGTTCGACCGAACTGCAATCGAGAAAGAGTGCAAGCTAGATAAGGATGAGCCCAAGGAGTTCGTACTCGATGTCTTCGCCCTCGGCGACATTCATCGACATGTGCTTCCAGAATACCGGTCAGAGGACGAGATCGAACTGCATGACATCCCGGATGGTGCGAATCTAGAATTTCGCCTGAAGGTGATTTCCCGATTTGCGGCTGCTGCAGGAAAAATTCTCGCCGCGACAGGAGGGCGTGTGAGGCTCCAAACCAGTAGCGGCGAAGAAGGCTCAGGCGAAAAGAACCAAGGCATCTTCCATCCAAAGCCCTCAACCAGCATCGGGGATCGAGTTTGGCAGGTCGTTTGGGATGGACAGGGAGACTTCGAGGTGTTCGTACATGCCGACTATTTCCATAAATTCGTCGACGATCCGCTATTCGCAGCTCATGTATTTCCTGAGGTTATGAGAAGTGTTGCCACAGGAATCCTTCTGAGATTTAGCAGCATCAGGGAGATTGACGAAGACTCCCTATTGGCGAAGTGGGTGAGCTTTATACAGCAACGGCTTGGAATACTACTTGAAGGAGAAGAGGCTGCATTGCCCGAGGATGCGGACAACACTGAGAAGCTGCAACTCGTTGAAGACATTGTTGGGGCGTTCACAGGTCAGAAATGGCGAAATGGCAAAACCTTGATTGAGGAGATCCTGTAATGCAGCGCACACTTTGCCAATTCAATCCCGACGGTGTCGCTGCGTTTCAAGAACTTGTTGACGGCGAAAGAGCGAAGGTAAAGCCTTCGCAGCCTGCAAAGGTTTCCGAAGACTTCTTTGTCAAAGTTGAGAAACTCGCCGAAGCCTCCGCCCTAGTGCAGGAGGTCCAAGGTGCAAGTAAGATCGACACCGCCAAGCATTTCGCGAGTAGGTACGAATTTGGTGCCTACTTAAACGAGAAGCTGCCGAGAGACTTGTCCACTGTTCAATATTCGAACGTAGGGTTGTGGGCATGGATTTCGGCTGTCCAACTGCGCCAATTGCTGAAGCCTTCCAGTCGGGGAAGTTCTTTCGACTTGTGGAGCAGCTATCGGTACATTCCACTCGCCTACAGCAAGTTCCGTTACTATAGGCATTTGGCTTTCATTTCGTTCTGGCTTCACAGGCAACTGGGAGAGACCGCGGCTCGCTTGTTCTTGTCTAGACCCATGTACGAACACTCCGATGCCATCGAGCAACTCTACACCTCGGATAAAGATTTTTTGACGACACCAGCCTTACTCGAAGTGGCAGTTGAGATGTACCTCGACGAGGAAAGCGGGGTTATGAAGAAGAAGGCGCTTGGAAAAGAAACCCCGGGCAGCGCCAGACGCTTGGCAACCAAGGTGGCTAAACAGCTTCAGTTAAATTTTGACATGCATTCCATGACCAAAGAACAGGTCTACAGTCTCTTGCCTGCTGAGTTTGATGATTGGAGAAAATAACAGCGCCAAGGTGTGCTCCTTTCGTCCTCAGATTTAGCGTTGCAATTCAGGGGCCCCGAAGGCGGGCTGTGGTAGGAGTGAAGGCATAGTCTCAAAATGACTCAATGCGCTCGTTAAATTGAAATCCAGTCAAAAAACACGTATCAGGGCACGACGACAATGATGTTATTTCTGACGAACCGTTCGATTTTTCAACTTGGGGCCGCCTTGGGGACAAGCGCAATCCCGGCAAAGAAAAACCCCTTAAGTCGCTGAATTTCAACAGATAAAGTGTTGCAAATTAGACACGGACATAAGTTTGCAAATCCGTGTACACCGGTTCGATTCCGGTACTCGCCTCCAATCAATGTATCAAACGATGCTTTATTGCGCCCCGACGTTTGCTTCGTGGGCTAGATTGGCGCGCGTAAAACACCCGGGCCGGGGACGTCGCCGTCGGGAGATCGGATCGGAGCGCTACTGTAATTGATCCAGGTGCGAATATTGCCATCCGTTCGCACCCGTAGGCCTTCGGGTAGACTGAGCGCTTCGAGACTGGCCCGTGCGCACATGACCGCGATGGCGCGGTCCCAGCCCGGCGTGTCGAGCCACGCGCCAAGATAGGCCACATCGCCCGCCCCTACCGCAACTGGCGCGCCGTCTTTGGCGCGGAGCCATGGGGCGGCATCCGTTTCCAGAGTCTCGGAAAACAATATGATAGAGCCGCCGCCGTCCAGCGGGACAGGCGTGTCGGGGCGCAGGCTTTCCGTGCGGGCCACGGTCACATCGAGGTCAGGCAGGTCGGGCGGAAGCGGAACGGGGATGCACACATCCGCATCGCGCGACCCGCTGCGCGGTCCGATCAGGCGCACCGCCTCGCAAGCCGCGAGCGCTTCCTTGAGATCTTGCGGCATATGCATCAGCCCGGGAGCCAGAATCATCCGGTAGCCCGAGAAATCCCGCGTCGAGGCCGGAAGGATGTCAATCGACAGCCCCGCCCGGCGCAGCGCCTTGTAGGCCTCAAAAACCAGCCCGAAATAGCTGAGGCCCGCCCCGTGCGGCTGCACCTGCCAAGCCGCGTCGGCATCATAGTCGAAAATCAGCGCCGCCGGCGCCTGCGTAACCGAAACCTCAGGTGCAGCAGCAATCTCACGCGCGACCTCTTCGGCCTCGGCCAGACCCGGCGCGGCCACGCTGTCGGGGCGGAGCAGGCCCGCGTGCATCTGTTCTTGCGCAAAAGGGGCCTGACGCCAGCGGAAAAAACAGACCGCTTCGGCCCCGTGGGAAAAGGCCTCCCACGCCCAGACCCGCACCATGCCCGGCAACGGCGCGGGATTGTAGGGCGCCCAGTTCACCGGCCCGGGCTGCTGCTCCATGATCCACCAGCGGCCCCGGCCAACAGCGCGGTAGAGGTCGTGGTGAAAAGCCTGAAAATCCGGATCGCCCTGCCGCGCAAATGCGGCCTGATGGGTCGATGTCGCGCCAACGCGGTCTTCGAGGAAACCGAGCGGATAGCTGTCCCAGCTGGCGATATCCAGATCGGCGCCAACAGCGAAATGATCAAACTCCGTCACCCGACCCATGTAGTTATGGGCAATCGGCGCATCCGAATGAGTGCGGATCGCCTCCACCTGAGCGCGGTTCCAGCGCACCACCTGATCCGAAGAAAAGCGGCGAAACGCGAGGCTGTGCGCCGGATTGGGTTCGGTGACGGTCAGGTTCGGCAAGCCTATATCGGCGAAATCGTCGTAGTCCATCGACCAGAACACGTTGCCCCACGCCGCATTCAGCGCGGCGATATCGCCAGAATTGCCCACCCCCGGATAGCGCGCCCGCAGCCACGACCGGAAGGCATCGCGGGCCGCGTCCGAATAGCTTAGCACCGTGTCATGGCAGCCGTATTCATTGTCGGTTTGCCAGGCCGCAACATGTGGGTTCTGCCCGTAGCGCTGCGCCATAAGCGCGGTGATCCGCACCGCTTCTTGCAGATAACCTTCGTGGGAAAAACAGTAATGCCGGCGCGACCCGTAGCCGCGCGGGCGCCCGTCGGCATCAACGGCGAGCATATCGGGGTGTTTGCGCAGCACCCATGCGGGCGGCGTAGCTGTCGGAGTGCCCAGAACCACGCGCAAACCCGCAGCCCCAAGCGTATCAATGGCCCGGTCAAGCCAGCCCCACTCAAGCCGCCCGGGCTCTGGCTCCATCCGCTTCCACGCAAACTCACCGATCCGCACCCAGGTGAGGCCCGCCGCCGCCATACGGGCTGCATCTTCGGCCCAAATCTCTTCAGGCCAGTGCTCTGGATAGTAACAAACGCCCAGCGTACGTTTCACAATATCACCCGATGCTCGGGCTGGCCGGTGTGCGGGGTGTCAACGGCGTAGGTCAGCCCCTCTTTGGCGCCTTGCAGGCCGTCCGCCGCCGAGGTGACGAACAGCGTTGCCAAATCCGCGCCGCCGAAAGCGGGACACGAGGCTTGCCGCGCGGGGATTGTCACGGTTTCCAGTAGGACGCCGCCCGGGCTGTAACAGGCGACGCGCGACGCACCCCATTGCGCATTCCACAAGTTGCCGGCTGCGTCCACGACCGACCCGTCGGGGTTCAGCCCTTCCGCCCGCATATCGAGGAATACTTCAGGCTCTTTCGGCCATCCCTGCGCGTCCAGCGACACGCGCAGGATGCGCTTGCCAAACGTGTCAGTGAAATAGGCCAAATCACCTGATGGCGCGAAAGCAATGGAATTTGGCACGGTGATGCGGTCAAAAAGCTGCCTCAGCTCGCCCCGGTAATAGCGGTAAATCGCGCCGGCAAAGGCTTCGGTCTGCTTGCCCATGGTGCCGATCCAGAACCCGCCCTGCGGGTCCGCGCGACCGTCATTGGACCGGGTGATGGGGTTATCCGCCTCGAGCGCGACGACATGCTCGCGCGCGCCGGTGGTCAGATCGACCCGCCACAGCGCTGTTTCGGAGGCCACGAGCAGCGTGTCGTCATCGATCCAGCCTGCCGCGGACACATGTTCGCCCCAGGACCATTCGGCACCGCGCGCGAGCATGCGTTTGCCAAGGATATCGAACCAGAAAAGCTCGTCCCGGCTAGGGTGCCACAGCGGCCCTTCGCCCAGCGCACAAATGCGGTCGTCGTAAATCATCAAAGAGCCTCGTAGGCGGCCTTTAGGCCAGCAAGGGTGGTGTCTGTCGCGTCCGCCCGCGCAGGTGCGGCGCCTTGCGCGGCAAGGGCGGCGGCATAGTTGTCCGCCATTTGTCCAGTGCCGATCACGGCGACCTGCTGGCCTAGCCAATAAGGCTTGGCCGCAGCAAGTTCCGCACCGATCAAAAGGCCCGACGCGCGCGCGTAGGCGTCATCCGGCGCAAGATCGTGCAGCAGGTTTTCCGCTCGCAGGCGAAAAAGCTGCGCGGCGATCGCAGCGGGGCGCGACATCGCGGTGTCGACCGCGTCGGCAAACGCCTCGGGCGCATGGCCTTGGCGAAGCGTGTGCCGCAGGACAGACGCCTCGCTGAGCAAGGCGAATAGCTCGCCGGTCATGAACGTCTGGAAACTAACCACTTCACCGGCGGAGACATGCGCCCATTTGGTGTGAGTGCCCGGCAGGCAGATTACCCCGTCCCAGCCTTCGTTCAGCGCCAAGAAGCCCGCGATCTGGGTTTCTTCGCCACGCATGACATCTGCAGGGCTTGACTGGCTGAGGCCGGGCAGGATGTGCACGCGTGTCCGGCCGCTCTGAAAGGTCAGAGGGGCGTGGTGCGGTGTGCATGGGACGGTGGAATACGGTGCCTCGCGCCAGCCTTGCCGCGCGCCAGCCATGCCGCAGACCACCGCGATCTCTGCGTCATGTGCTGCAATGATCGGGGCGTAATCGTCTGCGCCAAGGACATTCATACCCTGATCCGTCTCGATCAGCGCGTCCCTGTTCCCATTTTTCCAGATGCGCAGGCGCGAGGTGCCCCAGTCCACCGCCAGCCAGGTCATACCGTGCCGCCATCCACCACGATGCTTTGGCCCGTGATCATACGGCTGGCCTCGGAACACAAGAAAAGCGTGGCATCGACGATATCGCGCGGGGCGAGGTGTTCGGGAATGCACTGGCGCTCCAGATGCGCCTTGAGGCCTTCGGGCGTGGCCCACAGCTCCATCTGCCGGTCGGTCAGAACCCAGCCGGGCATTAGTGCGTTGACGCGGATACCGTCAGGGCCAAGCTCGCGGGCTAGGCCGCGTGTCAGGCCGGTAATACCCGCCTTGGCAGCGACATAGCCGGGATAGCCGGCGTTTCCCATCATGTAGGAGATAGACGAGAAGTTCACGACGGCGCCGTAGCCCGCCGCCCGCATCCCCGGCGCCGCCGTCTGTGCGGTGAAGAAATGGGGGCGCAGGTTGATGGCCTGCCCCTTGTCCCAATCCTCTTGCGTGTAGGCGTCGACGCTGTGCCGCGTATCGTTTGCCGCGTTGTTGATAAGTCTCGTGATCGGCCCGTGCGCGTCTGCCGCTTGGCCCATCGCGGCCTGCAAGGCAGGCACGTCGGTCAGGTCGCAGGGGATAAAAAGCGGTTTGTTCTTGTGCTTTTCGAACATTTCGTCCGCAAAGCTGTGGGCATCAGACCTTTGCACAAACGCAACCTTGGCCCCTTGGCTGAGAAAGCCTTCGGTCAGTGCGGCGCCAATGCCGCTGCCCCCGCCGGTGATGAACACGGAGGTTCCGACAAGGTCGTGGAAAGTGGCAAAGCTCATGCGGCCTTATCCGTTCGGGCCCAGTCAGGAATCCAATCCCCGTGGGCGGTCAAAAGATCATCAACCAGGCTCCGGATCTGTCGCAGGTCCAGCTCGGCCGCCGTGTGTGGGTCCATCATGGCGGCGTGATAGATGTGTTCGCGATCCTGATCGATCAGCGCGCGCACGGTCAGCTCCTGCACGTTGATCTGGCTGCGCATCAGCGCGATTAGCTGGGCGGGAATGTCCTGCACAACGGTGGGCTGCACGCCGTTGGCATCCATGAGACATGGCGTTTCCACGGCCGCGCCGGCGGGCAACTGGGGGATCTGCCCGGCATTTGGCAGATTTCCGTAGAAGACATATGGCGTATCCGTCACTTCGGCGTTCATGATTTCGGCCGCGAACTCATGGCTTTTGCAAACGTCGATTTCAGAAGGGTCCAGATCCTGCCACTCCGCCGCCTGCTCTTCGCAGCGCTTGGGGTACTCATCCAGCGGGATGGCAAAGCGTTCGATCAGGTCCCCGCGACCTGACTTGATGAACCAGGGCACGTATTCGGCCAGATGTTCAGAGCTTTCGGTACAGAAATAGCCCAGCTGCTCCATCACCTCGTAGCGGACACGATTTTCGCAGCGCGGCATCAGCAGCGGCGGCTTGGGCAGGCGGCCAGCGCGATAACCCGCGCGCAGCGCCGGGTAGAGCGAACGGCCCTGATGCTCCAGCTTGAGGAAAAACGCCACGTGGTTCACGCCGGCAACGCGGTAACGGATGTCTGCTTCGGGAAGGTCCAGATCATGCGCAATTTCCTGCACGGTATTCTGTACCGAATGACACAGACCAACCTGCCGCAAGGCTGGAAACGCTTCTGCCAACGCCCAGGTGTTCATCGCCATTGGGTTCACGTATTGCAGCATCAACGCGCCCGGGCACAGCTGCGCCATATCACGCGCGATGTCCCACAGCACCGGCACGGTACGCAGCGCGCGCATGATCCCGCCAACGCCCAGCGTGTCACCAATAGTCTGCCGAAGGCCATAGGCCCTTGGGATTTCGAAATCCGTCACCGTGCAGGGGCGGTAGCCACCCACTTGGAAGGCCGTCACGACGAAATCCGCGCTATCGAGTGCCGCACGGCGATCGGTCGTTGCTGTGACAGACGCCCCTGCCCCGGTCTTGTCCACCATGGCCCGCGCCACGGCCTCGGACTGCGCAAGCCGCTGCGCGTCAATGTCCATAAGTGCAAATTCCGCCTCGGACAGCGCGGGCGTCAGAAGGCAATCGCCGACGATGTTGCGCATGAAGATGGTGGAGCCTGCCCCGATGAACGCGATTTTCATGCCCGCCCTCCGTACCGAGCGCTGCGGGCTGCAGCATCACCCGGGGTGGTGTGACGGCGCGGCCCGGTAATGCCCACCGGGCGGGTTCTGCGGTCAAAGCGCATCACTTCACCGCTCCCAGCGTCAAGCCCGCAATAAAGTGGCGCTGCATCAGGAAAAACATCAGCACCGGCGGGATCGCCGCCATAAGCGAGGCCGCAGAGACCAGGTGCCAGTTGTTTACAAACTGCCCGTTCAAAGCGCGGACCCCTGCGGTAATCGGCTTTGCGCTCTCCCCCTGCGTCAGCACGTTGGCCCAGAAGAAATCGTTCCACACGAAGGTGAAAATCAGTACGGCCAAGGCAGCAATTGCGGGGCGGACGAGGGGCAGGACGACATACCAGAAGATCCTCCACTCGGCGACGCCCTCGATCCGGGCGGATTCGATCAGATCGAAGGGCAACGCCTTGATGAAATTGCGCATGAAAAGCGTACAGAAGCCGGTCTGGAAGGCCGCATGGAACAGGTACTGGCCCGCGATCGTGTCATAAAGGCCCGTCTGCACCGACATGTCGCGCACGGGCACCATGAGAATCTGGAAGGGCACAAAGTTGCCCGCCACAAACAGGAAGAACAGCGGCAGCGCCACGCGGAAGCGGTAGATGGCCAATGCGTAGCCCGCAAGGCACGCCAAAGCGACGGAGATCAGCGTCGCCGGGATCGTGATCATGAAGGAGTTCAGCAGGTACATCGCCGCCTGACTTTGCGTGAACACAGCCGTGTAGTTCTCAAGCATCTCGAAAGACGACGGCCAGCCAAAGACGTTGCCCGCGTTGATATCCGTGCCCGGCCTGATGGACGTCAGAAAGATCGCGATCAGCGGCAGCAACCAGATCAACAGAGCAAACGGCAGAAACGCCTGATAGGCGATGCCACGCGGGCTGGCGGGGGTTAGGGGGCGCGGGAACATCCTAGCGCCCTCCCCGCTCGTCCTGGTACATGCGCCACAGGAAATAGCTGATATAAACCAGCATGATCATGAACAGCACCGTCGCGATGGCGGAGCCGTAGCCGTAGCGGAAGCCATATTCGGACAGGGCCACCTCGAACATGTAATAGGCCAGCACGTTGGTTGAGCCCTCGCCCGGACCGCCCGCCGTCATGATCGCGATCATGTCAAACGACCGCAGCGCGCCGATGACGGTCACGACAATCGCAATGAAAGTCGCAGGCTTCAGTTGCGGCAGCACGACAAACCACAGCATCCGCCAGCCCTTGGCCCCATCGAGCCGCGCCGCCTCGATCTGGTCGGCAGCGACGTTGTTCAGCCCCGTCAGGTAAAGGATCATGCAATAGGCGATCTGCGGCCAAAGCCCCGCCGCGATGATCCCGTAGGTCGCGTATTGGGTCGAAGACAGGATATCGGGCACGGGCCGTGCGCAGCGAAAGGTGGTGTTGCCGACGATGTTGACCGTTTCCTCGCAGTAGATCGCCTTCCAGATGCTGCCAACAACGCCGAAATCAGGGTTGTAGAACCAGCCAAAGATCAGGCCGACCACCACCTGGGAAATCACAAAAGGAAAGAAAAACAGGGACTTGTAGACACGCATCCCCGGTGTCGTCTGATTGAGAAAAAGCGCAATCCCGAGGCCCGCAGGCACGGCGAGCATGTAAAGGACAAGCCAGGCGACATTGTTGCGCAGGGACGTCCAGAACTTGGGATCGTCCCATAGTTTGACGTAGTTTTCAAAGCCCACCCAGATGGCTGTGCTTTCCCCGTCGGCCGTGTAGAGCCCGTTCCATTCATAGAACGACAGGCCAATGGATTCAAAAATCGGCCCCACCACGTAGACCACAAAGAAAACCAACGCCGGGGCCAGAAACAGCCACGGCGCGATGGTCAGCTTGTTGCGGGCGAGCCAGGTCATTGGGGCCTCCTGAGGTAAGGTGCGCAGTGAATGCGCACCCTACGGTGATATGAGATGCGGCGTAGGGTGCGCCTTTACGGCGCACCGCACCCAGCGGTTTACTCGTAGACTTCAGCCTGGACGCCGTCGAGCCGCTCGAGGATGGACATCATCTTGGAGGGATCGAGCATGAACTCCTGGAAGCCTTCCATACCGGCCTTGGCCATCTCTGCCGGGGCGTCGCGGTCATAGAACTGAGCAAGTCCCGCCGCGGTGCTCACCGTGGCAAAGCCCTGCTGGATGAACTTGTCATCCCCCACGGTGGCTTTGGAGTTGATGGGCAATTGTCCGATGGCCGCGTTCAGCTCGGTCTGCACGTCAGGGCGCGCCACGAAGGCAAGGAACAGCTTGGCGTCCTCGGGGTTCTTGGCGTTTGTCGGGATAAAGAACGCGTCAGCGGGCGCTTCTTCGGCGCGCGGCAGGCCAGGCGTGATTTCCGGGAAAGGGAAATAGTCGATCTGGTCATAGGTCAGACCAGCGTTTTTCATCCCGTCGACGGCAAAGTTGCCCATCACGTACATCGCTGCATCGCCATTGGCGAACGGCGCCAGCGCGTCCTGCCAGCTCATGGAAGCGTGGTTGTCGACGAAGCCGCATTCTTCGATCAGCTGCGCCCAGTTTTCCATCGTCTGGACGATACGCGGGTCGGTATACTTGATCTCGCCCGCGGTCAGGCCGTTGTGCACGTCATAACCATTGGTGCGCAGGTTGATGTAGTCAAAGACGCCCGCCGCAGTCCAAAGGAACTTGGTTCCAATGGTAAAAGGCGTCACGCCGTTTTCCTTCATCGTGCCGCAGGCAGCGAGCAGCTCGTCCCAGGTGCCCGGCTCTTCGAGCCCGAGAATTTCAAAGATATCAGAGCGGTAGTAGATGCCCCACTGGTAGTAGGAATAGGGCACGCCCCATGTCTTGCCATCGCGGGTCATCGTCGGCTCAATCGCGGCCAGATCCTCGCGGAAGCCGTTGGCGTCCCAGACGTCATCGACCGGCATGAACAGGCCCGCATCGACAAAGGGCGCCATGCGGTTGCCCGGGTACCAGCTGGTCACGTCGGGCGCGTCCGCCGTCAAAAAGTTGCGGATCGCGGACTTGTGCGCCTCGCGGTCGTTGATGTTGACGATCACGTTGATCTCGGGGTGCTCGGCCTTGAACTTTTCGACCATGGCCTCGAATGCAGCCTTCGGGCCGGGGTTGAGGTCGTCGAAGTTGATCACGAGGTCGCGCGCCAGGGCCGTCCCGGCCAGCAGCGTCGACGCCGCCAGTGCCGCCACAGCGGTTTTAAGCGAATTGAACATGTTTTCCTCCCAATCGGGCGTCTTGTTCATCTGCGCCCGGATGACCGCAGGATTGATCCCCGGGCCGTTGAGTGTCAACCATGGCGTGGAGGCAAGGGAGGGCTTTTACATGACCGGGGTGACGTTGACCGGCGCGATCAAGCGGTATGGGGAGACGCAGGTCATCCACGGGGTGGACCTGCAGATCGAGGATGGTGAATTCTGCGTCTTCGTTGGCCCTTCGGGCTGTGGCAAGTCCACGCTCTTGCGCATGATCGCGGGACTGGAAGAGACCAGCGGTGGCCAGATCTCTATTGGCGCGCGCGATGTGACGGACATGGACCCGGCCCAACGCGGCGTTGCGATGGTGTTCCAGACCTACGCGCTCTACCCGCATATGACGGTCGCGCAGAACATGGGCTTTGGCCTACGGATGAACGGCGTGCCGAAGCCGGAGATTGAGGCCAAGGTCGGTGAGGCCGCCCGCATCCTCAAGCTGGACGACTATCTGAGCCGCAAACCCGCGGCCCTGTCGGGCGGCCAGCGCCAGCGCGTCGCCATTGGCCGGGCCATCGTGCGCGGGCCGGAGGTATTCCTGTTCGACGAGCCGCTGTCCAACCTCGATGCCGAACTGCGCGTGGACATGCGGGTCGAGATCGCGCGGCTGCACAAGGAAATCGGCGCGACTATGATCTATGTCACCCACGATCAGGTGGAGGCGATGACGCTGGCCGACAAGATCGTGGTGCTGCGCGCGGGCTATGTCGAACAGGTGGGCAGCCCGATGCAGCTGTATAACGATCCGGACAACAAGTTCGTCGCAGGTTTCATTGGCTCCCCGGCGATGAATTTCGTGATGGGCACAGTCGCGACGGGCGGTGTAGCGATCCCGGCCCTCGGCGGGGCGCAGGTGGAAACCAGCGTGGCCCTGCCAGCGGACGGCACGGACGTGATCGTCGGCCTGCGCCCGCAGGACATGGAAATCACCGCCGGCGATGGCCCCGCCACGCTCGATATCCGCGAGCGGCTGGGCGGCGTCAGCTACGACTACCTGACGACCCCAACCGGAGAGCGGCTCGTGGTCGAGACAAAGGGCGAGGACGCACTGGACGAAGGGCACAGTGTCAAGGTGCGCTTTGCCGCCGACCGCGCGATGTTCTTTGATGCGGGGACGGAGCAGCGGTTGCGGTGATGGCGGGTTTGCTGACTGAACCGTCTTTCAACTTTCGGTCATCAACGCCTGCTTTGCATGTTTCTGCCACATCACGCGATTTGTTTCGGCCTTTTGTGAACAAGAAGCAGTTTCTTTCTTCCAACATTGCATCGAGTTCCACACCCTTTCAGCCAGCCAAACTGCTCAAAACGTTTTGGGCTGCCGAAAGACCCGATTGATACGCGCCTAGCACCGTGACTGCATAGGGCGTGGGTGCAGCATCCCCTGCGAAGTGAACGAGGTTGCCGAGCGGTTCAACAAATTCTTCGCGTGCATTGCGAGAACCGGGCGCGAGCGCACTAAAGCTGCCCATAGCAAAAGGGTCCTCCGCCCAGTTGTAAGATGTTTTCCCAGCGATTTTACGGGCGAAGTCTGCACCGAGAAGCCCAGCGACCCGCTCTTTGGCATAAGCCTCGCGCGCAGACAGCGGTTCATCACCAAGATCGCGTGCGGTATCGCCCGATGTAATAAGCGTGAGCATCGGGTCGAATTGGTCGGCTACAAGCACCTCGCGCCGACCTCCCGCAAGGTCGGCAACGTCAGCGTGATACTCTGCAAGACCATTGGCCGGTTCAGCAAGCTTCAGTCCGACTTTGAGGAACTGACCGGTCACGAAAGAGCCAATAGCCCGCTCCTTCGGCTCGGGTAACGCCGGGGTGAAGCGGATTGCGCCACTGGCCAAAACCGTTGGAGGCACCGCAATGATGACCCTGCGGGCAGATAGAACGCCCCAGCTTCCTGAAACGCGCACTACACCCGCCCGCGACCAGTCCAGCGCCGTGACTTCATGACCCAGTCGCACAGGGACCTGCGCGAATACCCGCGCAATCAGGGCACCATATCCGCCTTGCACAGTCCGTTCCTCGCCATCTTCTAGCGCCGCAAAATCGTCAAACGATATATCTGACGGATTGGCCGCCATCGAAAACGCCGCGATGCCGATAAGCGCCGTTTGCCAAAAGTCGTTGATTTGTAGCGACGCGAGGTCTGTATCTCCGCCGAAGACTGCCCTGAACAATAATCGTCGATTGAGTCTTCTTTCGGCCTGCTCGAACAGCCGGTTCGCCTCAGCCTGATCAAGTGTCTCGCCGCCCTGATAGAGCACTCGGTTCTCTGTGCTTGCATCCTTAAGGGGCAGTCCCAGGCGGGCCGCGTGGGTGGCAAATACATTGACCTCTGCATTGTGGAGCCAATGCGCCCCTTGATCGAATGGCAGTCCCAAGTCATGGCTGTCTGTCCAAGCGCGTCCCCCAACGCGATCTCGTGCTTCGAGTACCGTCGTCCTGACGCTCCGGCCCATAAGTTGATGGGCCGCCGTAAGCCCTGCGACACCAGCGCCGATCACGACGACATCAGTGTCTGTTGCAGGGTCACCCCGCAAGATCGTTGGTGTGCAAAGGGCGGTCGCCAGGCCGGTGGAAAACACACGGCGAGTAAGAAGGGACGGCATACAACATTCCTTAATATGACAGATTCGTCATGTTATTTATGACAAAATCGTCATCTTTTCAACTCCTGTCATCCGTGAAATAAGGTCACGATGAAAGCAGGTGAGAAAAATTACCCCGCACGGGAGGCGCATCAAAAGCGTGGACACCAGCGCCGCCAATCTTTGCTCGATGCTGCCGAGGCCCTCATCGTCGAGACGGGTTTGGAAGGGTTTGCTATGGCAGAGGTCGCGAAGCGCGCCGGGGCCGCACATGGGTCGCTTTACCAATTTTTCCCATCGCGGGCCGCTCTTCTGAAAGGCTTGCATCTCAGGCACATGGATCGGCTGCAGGAAGCCGTTGCGAAGGGTCGACAGACCCTAGTCGGACTCAAAAAAAGCCCAGGCCCACAGGCTTTTCTGGACGCCTATCTCGAGCCGCTAAAACTTTTTTTGAGCCAGAACCCATCCTATCGATTGCTGCGTCTTGGGATGCCCGTAGCCGGCACCGACGCGGAAGCGGACCTCGATAATGATGTGATCGCCGAGTTGACCGACATGCTGAGCAGCTTGATACCGCATTCGTCCGAAAACGAACGACGACACGCGGCAATGATACTGCTTGAAGTGGCAGATGCGCTTGTCATCTTAGGGACATCACAGCAAGTCGCCGCCGAGGCACGGACGCTTCTTCGCCTCTACCTCAACGATCTGATCGAACGGTTTGCTGAATGAACACGCCACGCCAAGCGCGGTAGCAGACCAGAGTGCGACTACAGGGAGGACAGGGCTGCCATGCTTGCCGAAGCGGCGGTTCTTATCGCTTTGAAACCCTTTGCACAGGCTGCAGCATTTTGAAGTTTGAGCTTACTGCCACCCTTCGCGGCACCCGCACAAATCGCCCCTACCCCTGCGCCTTCAGCCACTCCATCACCGCCGGGCGCACGTTCATGTCGCCCCGGTGGCGGGCGTCGGTGATGACTTTGCGGACCTCAGACAGATCCGCGCGGCGCAGGAGCGATTTGACGGGGCCGATGGATGCGGGGCGCATCGACAGGGTGCGCAGGCCGATGGCCGCAAAGCACAGCGCTTCAACCGGGCGGCCCGCATCCTCGCCGCAGAACGACAGCGGCGTGTTTGTCTCGTCGCAGCGCTCCACGATGCGTTCGATGAAGGACAGGAACGACACGTTCAGCGTGTCATAGCGCCGGCGCACCCGCTCATTCTCGCGGTCGGCGGCAAAGAAGAACTGCTTCAGATCGTTGCCGCCGATCGACAGAAAGCCGACCTCTTCAAAGAACTTGCGCGGGGCAAAGGCGAGGCTGGGCGTCTCCAGCATCGCGCCGACCTCGAGGCTTTCTGGCACGACATGTCCGAGCTTGATTTCCCGCTCCATCGCCTTGTCCACCTCTGCGCGGGCGCGGGTGTATTCCTCGTACTGCGCGACGAAGGGAAACATGACAGTCAAGGGCCGCCCGTTCGCCGCGCGGATCAGCGCCTGAAGCTGCATCCGCAGCACGCCCGGCTTGTCGAGCCCGACGCGGATCGCCCGCCAGCCAAGCGCCGGGTTCGGCTCGTCGTTGGGCTTCATGTAGGGCAGCACCTTGTCAGACCCGATATCGAGCGTGCGAAACACCACGCGCTTGCCCTGCGAGGCATCCAGAACACGGGCATAAAGCGCGCTGAGTTCCGAGCGTTTCGGCATCTGGTTGCGCACGAGGAACTGCAGCTCGGTCCGGAAGAGGCCCACGCCCTCCGCACCGGACGAAGGCAGCGACGGCAAATCGGCCATTAGGCCGGCGTTCATATGCAGCGCTATGGTGTTGCCGCAGCGTGTCTCGGCCGGCTTGTCGCGAATTGAGGCGTAGCGCTCTTGGGCGGCGGCCTCCATCGCGATCTTGTCGCGAAAGGCGGCAACGACATTGTCGTCAGGACGCAAGTGCACGATGCCCTGTTCGCCATCCACCATGACGTGATCGCCATTGAGCGCCTCGTTGGTGATCTTTTCCGCATGGATGATTAGCGGGATAGCCAACGCGCGCGCCACGATGGCGGCATGGCTGCCGACCGAGCCCTGTTCGAGGATGATCCCCCGCAACGAGCGCCCGTAATCCAGCAACTCAGCCGGGCCAATATTGCGCGCTACGAGGATCGGATCGACGGGCATGTCCGCGCCCGTATCACTGCCCTGCCCCGTCAGGATCCGCAGCAGGCGGTTGCTGAGGTCGTCCAGATCGCTGAGCCGCTCGCGAAGATAGGCGTCCCCGGCCTGCTCCATCCGGGCGCGGGCGAGTGATTGTTCCTTTTCCACCGCCGCCTCGGCCGAGAGGCCACCATCAATATCGGCCTCCATCCGGCGCATCCATCCCCGGGAGTTTGCGAACATTCGATAGGCCTCGAGAACCTGCGCCTGTTCCTTGTCCGCGCCGGCCATGGCCAGCATCTTGTCCACGCCAATGCGCAGCTCTTCGACCGCGCTGTGCAGGCGCGTGCGTTCGGTCTCGGGGTCTTCGGCGATGGGGTTGGTGACGACGACACGCGGCTCGTGCAGCCAGATGTGGCCCGTCGCCACGCCCTCCTGGCCCACTGTCCCGCGGATCATCACCGGCTGGGTATGACGCGGACCCAGCGCCGCGCCGTCCCCGGTAAACGCGCCCAGCTCGGTCATCTCGGCCAGAACCATCGCCACAACCTCGAGGGCATAGACCTCGTCGGCCGAAAACTCCCGCGCGGCGCGCGACTGGACCACAAGCACACCAAGCGATTCCCCAAGCCGCATCACCGGCACGCCGCAAAAGCTGGAGAACACCTCTTCGCCGGTCTCGGGCATGAAGCGGAAGCCCTTGGCAGACGGCGCATCAGCGGTATTCACGACCTGCCGCCGGCGCGCGACACGGCCCACCAGCCCCTCGCCCAGTTTCATGCGGGTCTGGTGTACCGCGTCGGGGTTCAGGCCTTCGGTCGCGCACAGTTCAAGCGTATCGGCATCGCGAAAAAGGTAGATCGAACAGACCTCTGTGCCCATCGACGAGGCAATGAGCTGTGTGATCTTGTCCAGCCGGGCCTGCCCGGGATTGTCGCCCGCCATCGCGTCGCGCAGGCGGCCAAGCAGTTTGCGGCTTTCGGTCTCTATGCCTATGGCCATTTGCGATTAATCCCCCGTCTTCGGCAAACCTATACGCGAGTATCGTGGCCAAGGGAAAGCGCGCAGCAGCCAACGTGGCGCATCCACGCGCGGGATGCCGCGCGGTTAGGCGGCTTTGTCGAGCTCGAACGCGTCGTGCAACGCCTGCACGGCCAGTTCCATGTATTTCCGGTCGATCAGCACGGAAATCTTGATCTCGGACGTTGTAATGACCTTGATGTTGATGCCTTCAGCGGACAGGCACTTGAACATCTTCGCCGCGACGCCGGTGTGGCTGCGCATCCCGATGCCAACAACCGACACCTTGGCGACATCCGTATCCGCGATAATCTCGGCGAAGTTGATCACGCCGTCGGTCTTGGCCTGCTCCATCGCCTTCTCAGCGCGCGCGACCTGATCGGTCGGGCAGGAGAACGTCATGTCGGTCCGCCCCTCTTCCGAGATGTTCTGGACAATCATGTCCACCAGCACCCCTGCCTCGCTCAGCGCGGTAAAGATCGTTGCGGCAATCCCCGGACGGTCGGCAACAGACACCAGCGTCATTTTTGCCTCTTCGCGCGAAAAGGCCACACCGGCCACGACATTGCTTTCCATGATATCCTCCTCGTCGCAGACCAGCGTCCCGGCCGCGTCCGACTGTTCTTCAAAACTGCTGAGCACGCGCAGCTTGACCTTGTAGCGCATCGCCAATTCGACCGACCGGGTTTGCAGAACCTTGGCGCCAAGCGAGGCCAGCTCCAGCATCTCTTCGAACGAAATCTTGTCGAGCTTGCGTGCCTTCGATTCCACCCGCGGATCGGTGGTGTAGACACCATCCACATCCGTGTAGATGTCGCACCGCTCCGCCCCGAACGCGGCGGCAAAGGCCACGGCCGTGGTGTCGGACCCACCCCGGCCCAGCGTGGTGATCCGCCCCTCCGGGCTGACCCCCTGGAAGCCGGCAACAACAGCCACGCGCATGCCTTCGGCGAATTTCGCATTGATGTTGTCCGGCGGGATATCCTCAATCCGGGCCGAGGAATGCGCAGATGTCGTCAGCAACGGCACCTGCCAGCCTTGCCAGGACCGTGCGGGCACGTCCATTTCCTGCAAGGTCAGCGCCATCAGCCCGGCGGTCACGTTCTCTCCGCTGGAGACGACGGCGTCATACTCGCGCGCATCGTAAAGCGGAGAGGTCTCCCCCACCCAGCCGACAAGCTCGTTGGTCTTGCCGGCCATCGCCGAGACAATGACAATCACGTCAAAGCCCTTGGCCACCTCTACGCCCACTCGCTTGGCCGCGCGGCGGATCCGGTCGAGCGTAGCGACAGAGGTGCCGCCGAATTTCATTACGAGAATGGGCACATCGCCCTCCGCAGGTTAGTTCGGCACGTCCTACGCAAGCCCTTGAAAAAGCGCAAGCCGCGAGCCGGTATCGCGGCGCGGTCGAAGGCTCGCCTTGCCACAAAGCTGCCCTGTCGACCCCCAATACGCCGCCAGCCAAGGGGCCAATTTTCTTCAAAGAAAATTCGCCCCGCTCAAAGCGGATGCGCGCGGCCGTCCCAGGTCTCGAAACAGCCCGTGCTTTCAAGGCTCAGCGCATCAAACCGCGCGATCAGCCCGCTTGCGCTTTCCTCTGTGCCGATATCCGCGGCGTCCCCGCCCATGTCGGTGCGCACCCAGCCGGGGTGATAAATGCCAACCGCGACGCCGTCGCTTTTCAGCGCCTCGGCCAGGTTGAAGCCGAGGTTCAGCACCGCGGCCTTGGACGTGCGGTAGATGATCGATGTTCCCTTGGCCCGCGTGCTTGATCCCATCTGGGACGAGATGATCGCCACCTTGCCGCGCGCCGCGCGCAGATTGGGCAGAAGGCTCTGAACGGTCAGGAACACGCCCGTCACATTGGCGGCATAGGCCTGCGCCCACATGTCCGCGCCATAGCCAGTTTCCAGCGTTTCGGCCTTGTCGAGGTAAACCCCCGCATTACAGACCAGAAGCTCGACCGGGGCACCGCCCAGCGCGTCCGTCAGGTTTGAAAAATCAGCAGGGCGCGTGACGTCGAGGCTGACCTGCGCCGCCGCCGAGCGGCCTGTGCCGATCACGGCCTCACCACGTGCAGTCAGCTGCGCGGCCAGCGCGGCGCCGATCCCGCGGCTTGCGCCGGTGATGACTGTTGTCATGTTTCTCTCCCGAAGCCTTAATTTGTTTTGGATTTTGGCGTGAACGGCAGCGGCAGGACCGGCACACCGTCCTCGATCAGCGCTTTTGCCTCAGCGGGTTTTGCCTCGCCCCAGATGCTGCGTTCAGGCACGTCGCCCAGATGCATCGCACGGGCCTGGCTGGCGAAATCACGCCCGACATAGTCGGAGTTCTGTTCGACCTCGCGCTTCAAGGCCTTGAGGGCCTTTTGCGCGCTCTGGCGGGCTTCGGTTTCAATCGTGGAGACTTGCGGCGCCATCATGGCCTTGCCCACCTGCGTGCTGCCGCACACCGCGCAGGACACGTGGCCGGCGGCTTGCAGGCTGTCATAGGCCGCGCCGGACGCGAACCAGCTGTCAAAGACGTGGCCTTGATCACATTTGAGCGTGTATTTGATCATCAAAAGCGCAATATGGCAGTCCAGACAGGATTTGCCAGAGGCGGATTAGCGCAGGACGCGCGGATCAAAGTCGCGCAGGATACGCGCCAACTCAGGCTCGTCCACCAATCGGGCCGCCTTTTTGCGCGAGGCCCATTTGCGGGTGCGTTCGCGTGCTTCGGGCCATGTCTTGGCCAGCGATTTGACCCGAACCCCGTAAACCATGGCCACGCAGGGCAAATCAGGCGCACCGTTTATGACTTTGGTGTAGGAATAAAGCCCCAGCGGGCGGCTGTCAGCCCGGCCGCGCACACCAGCCTCTTCCCAGGCCTCTTGCGCCGCGGCCTCTGCGGGCGTCTGCCCATCCATCGGCCACCCTTTGGGGATGATCCAGCGGCCAGACCCGCGGGACGTGATGACAAGCACCTGAATTTTCTGATCAACCACACGCCAACACAGCGCCGCAAACTGGGTGCGTACGTCTGATTTCTCCTTGGCCCGGATCGAAATGGGCAACTGCTTGATGAGAGGGGCTGTCATTTTTCGCGCTCTGTTTCCTACAAAGTAGCGCTTTTCGGAGCAAATTGCCAGTAAAGACTACATTTTGTGGCGCTATACGAGTTGCCCACAAGTCGTCGCAAATGGTTCACATCCTCGCACGGCTTGGCATTCGGGCAGCGCGCCGCAATAGTCGCGCCATGATGCTGCGGTTATGCCTTTTGCTTGGTCTTGCTCTCGGCGCCCCTTCGGCGCGGGCCGAAGATGGGCCGTTGGTGTTCGCCGCCGCGTCCTTGCGGGGCGTGCTGGAGGCCGCCGTGATCGACTACGATCCGGCACCTCGCATCGCCTATGGCGGCTCGGGTGCGCTTGCCCAGCAGATCGCGCGCGGCGCACCGGCGGAGCTTGTGATCCTCGCCAGCGAGGACTGGATGGACTGGTTAACGGCTCAGGGATTGGCCCCGCGCCCGGTCATGCTGCTGGGCAATCGCCTCGTGCTTGTGTCGCGGGCAGGCCCGCCTTTGCAGGCCCCGGATGCCGAGGCCCTGCTCGGGCGGTTGGGCGGAGGACGGCTGGCAATGGGCCAGCGCCGGGCGGTGCCCGCGGGGGTTTATGCCAAGGCGTGGCTGGAGGGGATCGGTGCATGGTCCGCACTGGAGCCACATCTGGCCGAAGCACAGGACGTGCGCGCGGCGCTGGCCTTTGTCTCGCGGGGCGCCGCACCCGTGGGCGTTGTCTATGCCTCTGACGCCCAAGCCGAACCCGGACTGCGCGTAATCTACGAGGTGCCGGAAGGCGCCCACCCGCCCATCCGCTACCCCGCCGCTGCGTTCAGCGCGCAAGGCGACGCCCTCCTTGCACATCTGCGCACCCAAAGCGCGGCGTTTGAGGCGGCGGGTTTCGAGGCGTTGCCGTGATGGGCCTCGATCCTTTGGCCGCCGCGGCGCTGCAGCTGTCGCTGCGCGTCGCCCTTTTGGCAACGCTGTTGTCCTTGCCGATTGCCTTAGGCCTCGCGTGGCTGCTCGCACGGCGGGACTTTGCGGGCAAAGGCTTGCTCAACGCCGTGATCCTGCTGCCACTGGTCCTGCCGCCGGTGGTGACAGGCTATCTGCTGCTGCTCGCCTTTGGCCGGGAAGGCCCGCTGGGCCGCGCGCTTGAGGCCGCGTTTGGCCTCGTGCTCGCCTTTAACTGGACGGGCGCGGTGCTGGCCGCGATCGTCATGGGTCTGCCGCTGATGGTGCGTGCGATGCGTTTGGCGTTCGAGGCTGTGCCGCCGGGCCTCGAGGACGCCGCCGCAACACTGGGCGCGCGGCCAAGCGCGGTCTTTTTCACTGTAACCTTGCCGCTCATCGCGCCCGGCGTGCTGGCAGGCGCGGTGCTGGGCTTTGCCAAGGCACTTGGAGAGTTCGGCGCCACGATCACCTTTGTTGCCGCCATCCCGGGGCAAACGCTGACCCTGCCCTCAGCGATCTATACCGAGCTTCAGGTGCCGGGCGGCGAGGCGCGCGCGGCGGTGCTGACGCTGTGGGCCTGCGGCGTGGCTGTGGCCGCTGTTCTCGCCTCTGAATGGTTGGCGCGGCGCATGGCAGCGCGGGTGGCGGGATGAGCCTGCGCGTCAACATTGCCCATACGCAGGGCGAATTTACCCTGAATGTCAGCTTTGACGCGCCGGGCGGTGTAACCGCGCTCTTTGGCCGCTCGGGCGCAGGGAAAAGCACCGTTCTCAACATCGTCGCCGGTCTCATACGTCCTGCAGGTGCGCAGGTGGTGCTGAATGGCGCGCCGCTACACGCCTTGCCACCGCACGCGCGGCGCATCGGCTATGTCTTTCAGGACGCGCGGCTTTTTCCGCATCTGGACGTAGACGGCAACCTCAACTACGGCGCACGGTTCGCGCAGGACGGCGAGGGCGTGCCGCGAAGCGAGGTGATCGAACTGTTGGGCCTCGGCCCCCTACTGGCGCGGCGGCCTGCTGCCTTGTCCGGGGGGGAGGCACAGCGGGTTGCGCTGGGCCGGGCCCTGTTCGCGCGGCCGCGGCTTTTGCTGATGGACGAGCCGCTGGCGCGTCTCGATGCCCCGCGCAAGGCCGAGATTCTGCCCTATCTGGAAGCGCTCAAAGCGCGCGCGGGCTTGCCGATCCTTTATGTCAGCCACGCGATGGACGAAGTTGCGCGGTTGGCCGACACACTTGTGCTGCTTAACGAAGGCGCCGTCACAGCGTCGGGACCGCTTCGCGAGGTGCTGGCCGATCCGGCCTCTGTGCCGCTAGTGGGGGTCCGCGATGCGGGCGCAGTTCTGGACGGCACCGTGACAGGGCGCGAGGACGGGCTGGCAAAGATCGCGGTTGGAAAAACTGTCTTGCGGCTGCCCGGCGTCGCGGCCTCCGTTGGCAGCCCCGTGCGGGTGCGGGTGCTGGCGCAGGATGTAATCCTGGCCCGCGCGCGGCCCGAGGGCCTTTCGGCGCAAAATGTACTGCCTGTCACTGTGCGCTCGGTCCAGATGGGGGACGGGCCCGGGGCGGCGATCGCGCTGGATATGGGCGGCGTGCCGCTCTTGGCGCGGATCACCGCGCGGGCTGTGCGCGAGCTTGAGGTCACCGAAGGCATGGCCTGTTTCGCGGTCCTCAAGGCGACCAGCGTGGCGCCGATGTCAATTGGCGGCTAGCCGCGGACACGGCGCAAAGCGATGGCGTCCTGCAGCAGCTTGACCACCGCGTCTTGCGGCAGGTCGGCATCAACGGCCAGACGGCGCAGGCTGAAATGCACATGGGCCATTTCCGCATAATAGCGCGTATAAGCGTAATTTACCGCCGCCCCAGCGACGGCCCCCAAAACGGGTACCGTCTGGGCTGCCAGCTTTTGCCCCAGCACCACTGACAGGCGCGGTGCGACACGGGCGATCAATGTTTGCACAGCCGCCCCCGACAGGGTCATCCGCGTCGACAAAAAGGCCAGATCAGCGCCGTCATCATGTTCGAGCGGACCGGCGGACGCAAAGACCTGAATGCAGTCGATGCGCACGTTCTCGGCACTGGTATCAAAGCCAAGCGCAGCCGCCTCGCCCTCGATCACGCGCAGAAGCAGCGTTGTTGTGACAGGCAGTTCAGCCAGCGCCGACGGCAAGCCGCCAAAACCGCCCGCCGCCCCCATCGCCGCAGAGACGGCCCGATTGACCCATGCGCGTTGGTCCGGGACCGCGCGGCGCGAGGATGAGGCGAGCCTTGATGCCTCGGTCAGTGCGGTGGCGGTTGCGCTTTGCAGCTGGTTTCGCACCGGCTCCGGAAGCCGGTCCATCAGTCCATCGGCCTGAGTGCCAATCGCGTTAAGCACATCTATACCCAAACCGCCCGCGGCACGGTAGCGCGCAGCAAGCCGCCTGATTTCAGCCTGCACGTCAGGGGCAGACACGAGGACCACATCATTCATATTCCATAGATCGGGACCCGCCCGCGCGGGTTCAAGTCCAGCGGGTCACGGGGCCTGCCACGCCCTCCCACGCGCCGGGGCGCAGCGCGCGGCCCAGAACCCGGTCGGGATTGGTGGGCGGCGGCATGATCACGCCCGCAAGCCTGTCAAAGCCGAAGCGGCCATAATAGGGCGCATCCCCCACCAGCATGACCCGGTCCCAGCCTGTCGCGGCGGCGAGGGACGTTGCAATAAGCTCACCCCCCAGCCCCTCGCCCTGCCGGGTCGGGTGCACGGCCACAGGGCCCAGCAGCAGCGCAGGCGCGCCGCCCACACGGACGGGCCAGTAGCGAATGGCGCCAGCCAGAATGCCGTCCGGATCGCGCGCCACATGGCTTAGCGCGGACACAGGCGGAACATCGTCGCGCAGCCGATAAGAGGACAACGCTTCGCGCCCCGGCGCGAAGGCGAGGTCGTAAAGCGCTTCGACTTCCCAGCGGTCTTCTTGGGTCTCTTGGGTGAGGGTATACATGCGCGCCGTGCTTTGGGTGGCGCGAGGCGTAGCATGGGGCTAGGTCTTTGCCAAACAAGACAGGATATGACGATGTTTTACCGCCCCGAAGACGGCCACGGACTGCCGCACAACCCGTTCAACGCGATTGTTACGCCGCGGCCCATTGGATGGATCAGCACCCGCGGCGCGGACGGGGCCAACAACCTCGCGCCCTACTCGTTCTTCAACGGTGTGGCCTATGTGCCGCCGCAGGTCATGTTCGCCTCCACGGGCGTAAAAGAGGACCGGGATGGCACCAAGGACAGCGTCGCCAACATCCGCGAGACAGGCGTCTTTTGCGTGAACGTGGTTGAACAAGCGGCACGCGACGCGATGAACGCCTCGTCGGCGACCTTTCCCGCCGGAACGGACGAGTTTGCCGAAGCGGGCGTGGTGTCCGCCGAGTGCCAGAGCATTGAGTGTGCCCGTGTGGCGAATGCGCCGGCCTCGCTGGAGTGCCGGATGACGCAGATCGTGCAGATCGAGGGCGAAAGCAACTACGTGGTCTTTGGCGAGGTGACTGGCGTGCACCTGCGGGACGATTGCGTGGTGGACGGCCGCTTTGACATCACCACGTACCAGCCGTTGAGCCGGCTGGGCTACCGGGATTACACGGTTGTGCGGGATCTCTTTGAACTCACACGCCCAGACGACTGACTGCGGGGGGTCGATCCTTTGAAGGATCGACGGGATGCGATTTTTCGAAAAATCGCCAGCGCAGTAGGTCAGTGCGCACCGAGGATGCCCGTGCGGACGTTGTAGTTCGTGGCGACCGCGTAATCAGGGTCGTCATCGCTATCGACCATCAGGTGCCCTGCCTTGGTCAGCAGTTTATGGCAGTCACGGGTCAGGTGACGCAGCTGAATTTCCTTGCCCGCTTCCTCGTATTTGAGAGCGATGGCCTCGATCGCCTGCAGCGCGGATTGATCGACCACACGGCTATCGGCAAAATCGATGATGACCCGGCCTGGATCGCCTGCGGGGTCGAACATTTCGATGAACCCCGACGAAGAGCCGAAAAACAGCGGGCCCTGGACCTGGTAGACCTTTGCCCCCTCCGGCGTGGTATAGGCTTTGGCGTGAATACGGCGCGCGTTGTTCCAGGCATAGGCCAGGGCAGACACGATAACGCCCACGACCACCGCGACGGCAAGGTCCTCCATCACGGTCACCGCCGTGACCAGCACGATCACGAACGCGTCCGTGAGCGGCACTTTGCGCAAGATCTTCAGGGAGTTCCACGCGAAAGTCCCGATCACGACCATGAACATCACGCCGACAAGCGCCGCGAGCGGGATCAATTCGATCAGCGGTGCGCCAACAAGGATGAAGGTCAGTAGAAACAGCGCTGCGGCCACGCCCGCCACGCGGGTGCGCGCGCCCGATTTCACGTTAATCATGGACTGGCCGATCATGGCGCACCCGCCCATTCCGCCGAAGAAACCGGTCACGGTGTTGGACACGCCCTGCGCGATGCATTCCTGGCTTGCGCCGCCGCGCTGGTTGGTCATGTCGCCGACAAGGTTCAGCGTCAGCAGGCTTTCGATCAAACCGATTGCCGCAAGGATGACGGCGTAGGGCAGAATAATTTGCAGCGTTTCCCAGGTAAGCGGGACCATGGGGATGTGAAAACCGGGCAGCCCGCCCTCGATGCTGGCCAGATCGCCCACGCGCGGCACGTCGAGCCCGAAGGCGATGACCAGCGCGGCAACAATGCCGATCCCAGCCAAAGGCGCGGGGATCGCGTTGGTCAGGCGGGGCATCGCCCAGATGATCAGCATGGTCAGCGCAACAAGGCCCAGCATCATTATGAGCGGCAGGCCGGACAGCCATTCGCCCCCGCCCATGCCGTGCCCGGTTGCTTCCATCGTGCCGGGCACCTTGAACTGGCTCAACTGCGCCATGCCGATCACGATCGCAAGGCCGTTAACAAAGCCCAGCATCACCGGGTGCGGAACAAGCCGGATGAACTTGCCCCATTGCATGACGCCGGCAAAGATCTGGATGGCCCCCATCAACACCACGGTCGCAAAGAGGTATTCGACCCCGTGCACCGCCACGAGGCTGACCATCACAACCGCCAGCGCGCCTGTCGCGCCGGAGATCATGCCCGGACGCCCGCCGATGAGCGCCGTGATCAGGCCGACAATCACAGCCGCGTAAAGACCCACCAACGGGTGCACACCGGCGACAAAGGCAAAGGCGACCGCTTCGGGCACAAGCGCCAGCGCGACGGTCAGACCGGCCAGAATCTCAATCCGCCACTGGCGGCCATCCAGCACCGTGTCGCCCGGCGCCACGCTGAAATCGCCAAACCGGGTGTGCTTGAGTTTACCGCCGCCGAAGATGCTGTCCAAAAACGCCATGCCTGCCCCTTAATCCAAACCCCGCACCTATCTGCTGCGGCGCAGCAGAGCCACCGCCGAGGGTGGGACGCTGCCATGCGCCCGCGTCATAGCGGGGCGCGGCGAACAAAGCACGGTATTCTTGCGTATGCGTTACCGGGCCAATGAAAAGGGCCCCGCATGATGCGAGGCCCGGTTTCGTTCTGAAATGTCTTTAGGTCTATTCTTCAGTGGCTTGCAGGGCGCGGCAGGGGCAGACCCCGCGCCGCGCCGCGAGGCTCAAAGGCCCTTGCAGTTTGCGTAATACGTGACGGTTGCGGGCCAGTCGGAGAAGATCCCGATCACGCCAACATCCATCGCCAGCGCGTCGATCAGCTCGAACACCGCGCCGTCATTGTCGGTCACATCCTTGACCGACTGGTAGTACCAGCCGCCACCCGAGGCCAGCGGGCCGGAGCGTTCGACCGTCCAGGTGATGATCTCGAGGCCCGCGGCTTTTGCTTCTGTCGCCAGCAGGGACGGGACGATCTCTTCGCCTTCGGTGGTGACCAGCATCCAGGTCGGGGGCGCGATGTAGTTGACGCCCATCGCCTTGAGCTCGGCCATGGTGTTCGGCCAGGTCGAGGCGTCCATGGGCGAGTAGCCCTCGATGTTGTACTCGTCCATCAGGTAGACCGCCTGCGCGCCAAACTCGGGCTCGGCTTCGATCCAGTAAAGCACGTCCTCGAGGTTGAAGCTTTGCAGCCAGACGCGCGACGGTGCGATGCCGGCGGCCTTGTATTCGTCGACCAGCTTTTGCGCGTAGTCCTGCTGGCTGAAACCGTTGAACGGCATGTCGACCGACGGCGTCTTCAGTTCGGGCGTGAAATCGGCGCCAAGGCTGTCGAAGAGCGCGATGGACTCCGCGTGGGTCATGATCTGTGCGTTGTCGACGAACAAATCGGTGCGCCAGCCTGCGGTGCCGTCCAGATATTCTTCGACCGTGGTGGCGGCGCGGTTGGCGGCGTCCATCTTGGGCGTCAGGGTCTTGTACTGGGCCAGCGTGATCTCGGATGTGCGGCACTCGGCTGTGGCCGGGGTATCACCGGAGGCTGCGCTGAAGGGCGTCACGCAGGTCTCTGCCAGATCGGAGGCGAGGATCGTCGTCGTGGTATGCAGGTCATTCTGCGCGTGGCGGCAGACCAGCTCCTCATCGGCGGTGAAGGTCACGTCGCATTCGAGGATACCCGCGCCCATCTGAGCGGCGGCAACGTTCGATTCAACGGTGTGCTCTGGGAAGAGCAGCGGCGCGCCGCGGTGGCCGATGGAGAATTTGGACACCGAGGGCGTCTGGCCCATGCACGCCATCAACTCGTCTTTCAGCGGGCTGGGGTCCATCTGGCTGATCAGGAACGCGGGGCGTGGCCCGTAGGTGATGGTGCCGACCATGTCGCCGGCCGCGTGGCCGTCAGCAAAGGCGGCCCCTGCGGTGGCCAAAGCTGTTGTAACAAGAAGATGACGCGCAAACATGAAAACACCTCTCTGTGTGAATGATGTCTGCGGGGTAGGCATGCATCATTACGCCGGTGCGACGGCCCGGCGACGGTGACATGACATTTTGGAAACAGCCTTGTAACGCGCTGTGGACGCCTAGCCGCGCTGCATCAGGATGAGCACCGCCGTCCAGTTGCACAGAAGAAACGTGATGAGCCACCCAAAGCTTGCCATCGCGACAAAGCCCAGCAGCGGCGCGGTGAACGCAAGGGACGCAAGGCACGCCGCAGTGATGGCGAGCGCGACGCCTTCAAAAAGCACGGCCAGACCAAGCGCCTGCCTGCCCTCCGGCCCCACCTCGTAGAAAGACACTGTATAGTCCATGTCGTAGGACGCGGTCCAAAGTTTGTAGAGCGCCTGAGCGCCAAAATACGCGATCCACGTGATCATCAGAGCGCGTTCGCCGGCCATACTGACCAGCACGAACAGGCCCAAAACGCCGGCAAACCCGAGGCCCACGGACCAAAGCGGCGCGCCCGCCAAAGCTATGCTGCGCCGCACGCGCCCAAGATTGGCGGCCATGATCAGAAGAATGTTCGTCCAGAAGGCGGCAACAAGCGGCTGCGGCCACCCCGTCTGCTCTGCCAGCAGAAAGACACCCACCACAGCAACGGCGCGCGCCCAGGCCTGGAGCGTTGGAGGATTAACGAGTCGGACGGTATCAAAGGGGCTCATTCCTGTGACCTTACACAATTATTTGTGCAAATTTTGTTAGGTATACGACAAAATTCTGTGCATGGCGCCGCCGGTGATTTGGTGGGTTTTCATCACGCCCGTGGGCGTTATCCTGCTTGGCGGACCTAAGGGAGGGTGCCGCCATGACCGAAACGAAGATTGCCGTGATCGGCGGCTCCGGCATTTACGAGATCGACGGGCTGAAAGGCGCCGACTGGGTCACGGTCGACACGCCTTGGGGCGCCCCGTCGGATCAGGTGCTGACGGGCACGCTGGACGATGTGCCGATGGTTTTCCTGCCCCGGCACGGACGCGGGCACGTGCATACTCCGACGTCAGTCCCATACAGGGCCAATATTGACGCGCTGAAACGGATGGGTTGCACGGATGTGATCTCTGTCAGCGCATGCGGGTCGTTTCGCAACGAGATGGCGCCCGGCGACTTTGTCATCGTGGATCAGTACATCGATCGCACCTTTGCACGGGAAAAGTCGTTCTTTGGTCCGGGCTGTGTGGCGCATGTGTCCGTCGCGCACCCGACCTGCCCGCGGCTTGGCGCGGCCTGCCTAGCGGCGGCAAAGGACGCGGGGATCGCGGTGCATGAGGGTGGTACCTACCTAGCGATGGAGGGGCCGCAGTTTTCCACCCTGGCGGAATCCAAGATGTACCGCGAACACTGGGGCGCGGACGTCATCGGAATGACCGGAATGCCCGAGGCCAAACTGGCCCGCGAGGCGGAGCTTTGCTATGCCTCCGTCGCGATGATTACCGATTATGACAGCTGGCATCCCGACCACGGCGAGGTCGACGTGAGCCAGATCATCGCGACGCTCATGGGCAACGCGGAAAAGGGGCGCGATCTGGTGCGCCGCCTGCCGGCCCTGCTGGGCGCGGACCGCGCGCCCTGCCCCCATGGGTGCGACCGGGCGCTGGAATACGCCATCATCACCCCGCCGGAGGCCCGGGATGCCGAGGTTATGGCGCGGCTGGACGCGGTGGCGGGCCGCGTTCTTTGATGGCCTGGGAACTGCTGATCCCCTTTGCCCTCGCTACGCTGACCTTTGCCGTTATGCCCGGGCCCGGCGTGCTGTACTGCGTGGCGCGTTCGGTTGCGCATGGCACGCGCGCGGGGCTGATGGCGGCGCTTGGCGTTCATGTGGGCGGCTATGCGCATATCATTGCGGCGGGGCTTGGCCTTGCGGTCCTGTTCCAGGCGGTGCCGGTTCTCTTTACCGCCATGAAGCTGGCAGGCGCGGCCTACCTTGTGTGGATGGGTCTCGGCCTGTTGCGCGCGCGGCTCAGCGGCACGGCGACGGAGCTGCCGCGCGCCGCGCGCGGGTCATTCCGGCAATCAGTACTGGTTGAGGTTCTCAACCCCAAGACGGCCCTCTTCTACCTCGCGTTTCTTCCACAGTTCGTGTCAGCCGATGCGGCGCTTTCGGTGCCGCTTCAGCTTTTGTTGCTCGGGATCGTAGTGAACGTGGCCTTTTCCCTCTCGGACGTGGTCTATGCGCTGGCGGCGGGCGGACTGCAGAAGGCGCTGGCCGGATCGGCCCGTGTCCAGCTTTGGGCGCAACGGGCGGGCGGCGCGCTGCTGGTCGGCCTTGGCCTGAACCTCGCCCTGAACCGGAGCACCTGACATGAGTTTTGAAATCTGGCTGGCCTTTGCCGCCGCCTCCACCGCCTTGCTTGTGATACCCGGCCCGACGCTGATGATGGTGCTGAGCTATGCGATAAGCGACGGCCGGCGCGTGGCCGTTGCCTCTGCGCTGGGTGTGGCGACCGGGGACCTGATTGCGATGACGCTGTCGGTGATCGGGCTTGGCGCGATTTTGCTGACCTCTGCGCTGGCGTTCACGGTGCTGAAATGGGTCGGCGCAGCCTATCTGGTTTACCTTGGCGTCCGCATGATCCTGAGCGCGCGCGGCGCCGCCTCGACCCTGACCGGGCGCACGCCGGGCCAGCGCCCAGGCAAGGTCTTTCGCGATTTGACCATGGTCACAGCGCTGAACCCCAAATCGAACACGTTCTTCGTGGCCTTCGTGCCGCAATTCATTGACCCGGCGGCGGCCTACGCGCCACAGGCGGGCATCCTGATCGCAACTTTTGTCGGCATCGCGGCAATCAACGCGCTGGTCTTTGCCCTCGCGGCGACGCTGCTGCGCGCGCGCATCACCCGGCCTGCGGTGCAAGCCTGGTTGACCCGCGCAGGCGGCGCGACCCTGATCGCCATGGGCGCTGTCACTGCTACCCTTCGGAGAGCCACATGAAAGACGTCACCGACTACATTCGCACCATCCCGGATTTTCCCAAGCCGGGCATCATGTTCCGCGACGTGACAACGCTGTTCGCGCACCCGCGCGGGTTTCGCATGGCGGTGGATCAGATGCTGCACCCCTATGCCGGCACGCGGATCGACAAAGTGGCGGGACTAGAGGCGCGCGGTTTCATCTTGGGCGGCGCAATTGCGCACCAACTGTCGGTGGGCTTCGTGCCTATTCGCAAAGCGGGCAAGCTGCCCGGCAAGACGATCTCGCAGAAGTACACACTGGAATATGGCGAGGCGGAGGTCGAATTGCATGATGACGCCATCACCGCCGGAGAAACGATCCTGCTGGTCGATGATCTTCTAGCCACCGGCGGCACAGCAGAGGCCGGCATCAAACTGATCGAGCGGCTTGGGGGCAAGGTGCTGAGCTGTGCGTTCATTATCGACCTGCCTGACCTTGGCGGGCGCGCAAAACTGGAAAGCATGGGCATGGATGTGCAAGCGCTTTGTGCATACGCGGGCGATTAATGGCGCTATGCCCGCCGAACGATTGACGGAACGCGGCGCGGAGCGCATATCGCGCGCATGATCAAAATCGACGCCCCGCTTCAGACCCGTTTGCAGACCCTCGTGACCGCGCGGTGGTTCCAGAACACCATTATGGCCGTCATCCTGTTCAATGCGGTCATCCTTGGACTTGAGACATCGGAGCCGGTGATGGCCGCCGCCGGGCCGCTGATCCTGACACTTGACCGCATCTGCCTTGCGATTTTCGTGGGCGAGCTGGTGCTAAAGCTGTCTGCTTTCGGCTGGCGGTTCTTCCGAGATGGTTGGAACGTGTTCGACTTCGTGATTGTGGCGATTGCGCTGGTGCCCACCACGCAAGGGCTATCGGTGTTGCGCGCGCTGCGCATCCTGCGCTTGTTGCGGGTGGTGTCGATCTCGCCCAACCTGCGCCGCGTGGTCGAGGGGTTGTTCAAGGCGCTGCCGGGTATGGGGTCTGTCTTTATGCTGACGGGCCTGATCTTCTATATCGGCGCGGTGATGGCCACAAAGCTTTTCGGCGCTTCTTTTCCCGAGTGGTTTGGCGATTTGGGCCGTAGCGCCTATTCGCTGTTCCAGATCATGACGCTGGAGTCGTGGTCGATGGGCATCGTGCGCCCAGTGATGGAGGTCTATCCCTATGCCTGGATGTTCTTCGTGACCTTCATCCTCGTCACAACCTTCGTGGTTGTGAACCTTGTTGTTGGTTTGGTGGTGAATTCGATGCAGGAAGCCCATGCCGAAGAGGCCAACGCCCGCACTGATGCCTACCGCGACGAGGTGCTGGAGCGGCTGCGCGCAATTGAACAGCAGCTGGGCAAGTAACAAAACCCGGCGGCATGCGTTTCGGGGCGCAGGCGCAAATTAAAGGCCGCAGGTCAGCGCTTTAAGGCAGGGCCGATCTCTGGTGCACGTCTGACTAGCGTCCGCGCAGCACGGCGCCCGGGTTCATGATGCCTTGCGGGTCAAGTGCAGTCTTGACCGCCCGCATTGCCGCAAGTTTCACTGGATCGCCATAGCGTTCCAGATCGTCAACTTTCAGGCGCCCCACCCCATGTTCCGCGCTGACGGATCCGCCGCGCGCATGCACAAGGTCGTGCAGTCGGCGCTTGATCTCATCGCGTTCGTTCATGTGGTCAGCGCGGCTGCGCCCGGGCATCGGAAAGACGTTGTAGTGCAGGTTGCCGTCACCCAGATGGCCAAAGCAGTTGATGCGAAAATCGCCAAGGCGGGCGACTTCCTTCCCGGCGGCGGTGATGAAGCCTGCCAATTCGGACAGCGGCAGCGAGATGTCGTGACTGCTGACCGATCCGATCAGCCGGTTCGCCTCAGGGATGCGTTCGCGCACGGCCCACATCTCTGCACTTTGTTGGGCGCTTTGGGCGATGATGCCGTCTGTCACAAGGTCCGCTTCGGCCCCAGCGGCAAAGATGCCTTCTAGTACAGCGGCTGGTTCCGCCTCTCCGAACGTGCCGAGCTCGATCAGGACGCACCATTCGGGCGGCTCCGGCCACGGCTGGCGTAGATCCGGTAGGGTTTCGGACAGAAAATCGAAGCCCTGACGGTGGATCAGCTCGAACGCCGAGATGGCCTCCCCGGCGATATCGCGGGCCACCGAGAGCAGCGACAGCGCCTGTTCAGGATGGCCTGTGACAAGCATCGCAGTGCCTGTCGCCGTTGGACGCGGGGAGAGTTTGAGGCTCGCCGCGGTTATGATGCCCAGCGTGCCTTCGGCGCCGATCATCAGGTGGCGGAGGTCGTAGCCAGTGTTGTCCTTGCGAAGACGTTTAAGGCCATGCATCACCGAGCCGTCCGGCATCACCGCCTCGATGCCGAGGCACAGATCGCGGGCGTTGCCGTAGCGCAGCACGCCTGTCCCGCCCGCATTCGTCGACAACAGCCCACCGATCCGCGCCGACCCTTCGGACGCCAGCGACAGGGGAAAGAGCCTCCCTGCCCCCTCCGCCGCGGCCTGCACATCGGCGAGGATGGCCCCGGCTTCGGCCACAAGCACGTTTTCTTCGGCCAACACCTCGCGAATGGCGGTCATGCGTTCCAGCGAAAGGATCAAGGGCGCCGCGCCCTCCTGCGCGACCTGACCCCCAACAAGGCCGGTACCCCCACCGTAGGGGACGATACCGATGCGGTGTTCGGCGCAGTGGCGCACAAGCGCGGCAACCTCTTCGGTGCTGCGCGGGCGGGCGACAAAACCCGCCTGCCCGGCCCATCGGCCACGCGGTTCTTCAAGATAGCGTGGCTCGGCAGCGGCAATCGTACCGGGCAGCGCCGTGTCGATGGCCGCCGCGTGATCAGGTGTCAGGGAGGTCAGCATGCCCGCTTTGTGCGCCCATTTGCGCGCAAGGTCCAGATCACTCGCGCAGCCATTCGGGCCGCAGAACCATGATCGTGGGGCGCCCGGGTAACCGGTCACGGCTGACGATCAGCGTGGGGCCACCAACCTCGACGACGGCAAATTCCTCCTGCATGCCTCCGAGGAAGTCCTGCAGCGAAAAGCCGGAAAACCAGTGCATCGGAATCACGATCGACGAGCGCAGGCGCGAGACGATCTGCATCATGCTCTCCAGATCCAGCGTATAGCCGCCGTCAACCGGCACCATCACCACGTCAAGCCGGCCAATCTTGGCGTACTGCTCCGTGCTGGGGATCTGGTGCAGATGGCCGAGGTGACCGATGCACAGACCCGCCATCTCGAAAATAAAGATCGAGTTGCCGTTTGGCTCGGACCCGGACCACTGGCTGCGAATGTCGGTCGAAACGTTGCGCACCAGCACCTCGCCCAAGTCCAGCTTGTGCTCGATGCCCGCGCCGAACTCCTCGCCCCAGCCGCGCAGCACGTGCGGTATGGCCGGGTCGGGGTTTGCCGTCCAATGAGTATCGTGAGCATGGTTCATGGTCACGACATCGGGGATCATCGGCACGTTACCCACGAACCCGGTAAAGTCCGTGACCATATTCAGCCCCCCATGGGACCGGATCAGGAATGACGCGTGAGCGACGTAGTGGATCAGCACCTGCTCGTCCGGCACCGCGTTTTGCCAGCTAGCGGGCATGACGGTTGCAATGTCGGACGCAAGCGCGCGGCAGTGGGACGGGGTGCGCTCCTGTGCGGCCAGCGGCGCCGCGAGGAGGGTGAGGCAGAGAGCGATGATCAGGCGCATAACGAACAAGTAGGACAGCGCGCGCCGATGGCAAAGTGAGCTGAGCCGCGCCAGAGACGGGCCCTCGACCGGCCAGCCTGACGCCAATTCCCAGGCACTTTATGGCTGCCGTGTCATGTTCGCTCGACGGCCTCGCTTACGTGAACCAAAGAGCCATGCCACGGGGCAGGCGCCTAACCCGCGTCCGTCTTCCCGCGTCGGTCGCTGCGCAGCGCAGCATAAAGCACGTGTGTGCGCCAGCGCCCGTCGATTTGCAGGTAGCTTTGCGCGACACCCTCGTACTTGAAGGTGCACTTTTCCAAGAGCCCGCGGGAGGCCTGATTCTCCGGCAGGCAGGCTGCCTCGATCCGGCTGAGGTCAAGACGGGTGAAGGCATGATGCACCACGGCCAGGATCGCCTCGCGCATGTAACCGTGCCGGGCAAAGGTCTCGCCCGTCCAGTAGCCCAACGTCCCGGACTGCGCTGGCCCGCGCCGGATATTGTCCAAGGTGATCGCACCCAAAAGCACATTAT
>JBCBCP010000018.1:0-54292 GCA_038530575.1 Pseudomonadota bacterium | reverse complement strand
CGATCAACCTCGCGGCGGTGGCCGAAATGCGCGAAAGGCACCCGGAGATCGAGGCGATCTTGATCGAATCAGGTGGCGACAACCTGTCCGCGACCTTCTCGCCCGAGCTAGCCGACATCACCCTTTACGTCATCGACGTTGCCGCGGGCGAAGAAATCCCCCGCAAAGGTGGCCCGGCGATCACCAAATCGGACCTTCTGATCATCAACAAGACTGACCTCGCCCCCCATGTTGGCGCCTCGCTTGAGGTGATGCAGCGGGACGCTACCCGGATGCGCGGGGGCAAACCCTTTGTTTTCACCGCGCTGCGCCACGGGACCGGAGTTGACGATGTCATCCACCATCTGAAGGCACTATCCGGCCTTGGCCTCGTGGACGGCTAAAGCGACCTAGAGATGTCGCACATGGGCATTCAATCGCGCGCCGCACTGGTACACAATGTGTATACAAAAGCGGAGACAGACCATGGGCCAGGTACGATCACGCGCAGGCGGGCGCGCAGCCCGTCGCGCAATGCGCAGTGCGGTAGACGTCACAATGCTGCCCGGCTTGTCGAATACCCTGCCGGCCACCGAGATATTGTCGGGCGCGCAAGTAGAGCGGATCGACGCGGCCTCCATGGACATCCTCGAGAATGTTGGCGTTGTCTTTCGCGACGACATCGCGCTGGCCGATTGGAAACGCGCCGGGGCCAAGGTGGTGGGCGAGACGGTCTATCTTGATCGCGGCATGGTGCGCGAGCTGATCTCCACGATCCCCGAAACCTTCACCTACCACGCCCGCGATCCGCAAAAGAACGTAGCTCTGGGCGGGCGCAATTCGATCTTCGTGCCAATGACTGGCGCGCCCTACCTGCGCGATCTGGAGGACGTGCGGCGCAACCCGCTGCTGGCAGATCTGGCGATGTTCCACAAGCTGAGCCACATGCTGCCCAGCCTGCATTCCTCCGCCCACCACATTGTGGAGCCCTACGACCACCCGATCAGCCAGCGCCATCTGCGCATCACCTACTCGTCCATGAAACACTCGGACAAAACGTTCATGGGCATGACCACTTCGCCCAAGAACGCCGAGGACGTGATGGATATGTGCGGCATCCTCTTTGGCGATGACTTCATGGAAACGCACCCCGTCACAACGGGCAATTGCAACGGCAACTCACCGCTTGTGTGGGACGAGACGATGCTGGGCGCGATGCGGGCCTTCTGCCGGCGGAACCAGCCCGTCCTATGCTCGCCCTTCGTGCTGGGCGGGGCGAACACGCCGGCCTCTGTTGCGGCCTCGGTCGCGCAGCTGAACGCCGAGGCGCTGAGCGCGCTGGCCTATACACAGGTGATCCGGCGCGGGTGCCCGGCCATCTACGGCCATTACCTGTCGACCGTGTCGATGAAGTCCGGGGCGCCAATGGCCGGAACGCCGGAAATCAGCCTGATGAACTTCATGATCGGCCAGATGGCGCGACATTACGGCGTGCCGTGGCGCACCTCCAACACGCTGGGCGGGGCCAAGACCTTTGACGCGCAGGCGGGCTACGAATCCGCCACGACCCTGTCCGCGGTCATGCACGCAGGAGCCAACTATATCTGGCATTCGGCGGGCTGGAACGAGGCGGGCATGCACTGTTCCGTGGCCAAATTCGTCGTGGATGCAGAGCAATGCGCGATGGCCCACCGCATGGCGTCGGGCCTGCGCTGGGACGATTTCGACACGGCCATCGCAGCGGTCAGCGATGTTGGGCCGGGCGGGCATTACCTGGGCCACGAACACACTCAGGAAAACTTCGAATCCGCGTTCTTTATGCCGGAGCTGTTCGACAACAACGCGATCGAGCAATGGGTCGCCGATGGCAGCCCCGAGATTACCGAGCGGGCGCTGAACTACGCCAAGTCCCTCTTGAACGCTTATGAGGAACCAGCGCTTGATCCGGCGAAGGACGAAGAGCTGCGCGCCTATATCGACCGCCGCGAGCGGGAGATCCCCGCAGAGGACGCGCTGAACCAGGACTACTGATGCGATTTACGGGCAAAAAGGTTCTTGTGACCGGCGCGGCAGGCGGGATTGGACAAGAGATCGCCCGCCTGTTTGCCTCAGAAGGCGCGACCGTGACGGGCACCGACCGGGCGAACGCGGACATCATCGGCGATCTGACCGACCCGCAGTTTTGCGACGCGCTCCCGCATGAGGCGTCGGGCCGCATGGGCGGGCTCGACGTGGTGATCAACAACGCAGGCATCATCACCCGCGGCGACATCACCAGCGCCACGGACGACGACTACACCCGCACAATGGCGATCAATGTCGAGGCGCCGTATCTCATCTGCAGGGCCGCCATTCCGCTGCTTGCCGCGCGCGGCGGCGGAGCGATTGTGAACACGTCGTCCTGCTGGGGTCTGCGGCCGGGCCCGAACCATCCGCTTTACGTGATGTCCAAAGCCGCCGTGGCCTCGTTGACACAGTGCCTTGGCCGGGACCACGCGCATCAGGGCATTCGCGTCAACGCTGTCTGCCCCAATGAGGTGGACACGCCCATGCTGCGCTCTGGCTTTGCCGCGCGCGGGCTGAACCCGGACAGCGCCATTGCCGATCTGGACGCTAGCGTTCCGCTCGGGCGCATCGCGCGGCCGCGGGAAATCGCAGAGGTGATCGCCTTTCTCGCCTCGGATGCGGCCAGTTACATGTGCGGTGCGCTGGTTGAAGTGAATGGCGGGAAACCTGTGGTATGAGCCGCTTTGACGGGAAAGTCGCGCTTGTCACCGGAGGGCGCAGCGGCATCGGCGCGGCGATTGCGGCACGGTTTGCAGCCGAAGGGGCGCGCGTCTGGACCGCCCAGCGCGGCCCGGACCCTGTACATCAAAGCATTGCGGCCGATTTCCTCGACCCGGAGAGCCCGGCCAAAGTTGTCGAGCAGGTCCTGCAGGCCGAAAGTCGGCTGGACGTGCTGATCAACAACGCCGGACTGATGGAAGAAGCCCCCGCCGAGGCCACAACCGATGCGATGTGGCACCGGTCGCTGGCCGTGAACCTGACCGCACCCTTCCTGACCATTCGGGCCGCCGTTCCAGCCTTGCGCGCAACCGGCGGGGCAATCGTGAACATCGGCTCAGTCGAAGGGCTGGGCAATAATCCGGGCCACGCGGCCTATGGCGCTGCCAAAGCCGGGCTGCACGGGTTGACGCGCGCTGTTGCGGTGGATCACGGGCCGGATGGTGTGCGCTGCAACGCTGTTGCGCCGGGCTGGATCGACACGGATCTGAATGAGGACTACATCGCCTCGATGCAGGACCCCGCTGCCTTTCGAGAGGGGCTTTCTGGCATCCACCCTATTGGTCGCACCGGCACGCCCGAAGACATCGCGGCGCTTGTCGCCTTCCTTGCGTCGTACGAGGCCGGGTTCATCACTGGTCAAGTCTACACCATAGACGGCGGCCGCATGACGCAGCTCAGCTTGCCTTAAGATTACTCGCTGCGCGCTTGCCATTCCTTGGCGCGGAGAAAGGCGTTCGCGCCGATCTGGGCGAAGGGTGCGGGCGGCAGCTTTGTGGGGGCAGCTTCGGCCTCGAAATGCGCTGTCAGGGCCGACGTTTCCCCCATCGCCAACTCCGCCGCCGCCATGCCCGTGAGGGTGCCGCGCGCTGTGCCAAGCCCGTTCTGCACGCAGGCCGCAAACAGCCCGGCCTCGATTTCACGGCAGATCGCAACGCCGTTGCGGCTGAGGCAGAGGTGCCCCGCCCAGACATGCTCCTGCCGCGCGCCTGCAAGCTGCGGAAAATGCTGCGCGAATTTGTCCGCGTGAACACGCGCGGCGCGGGCCAGATCACGCGGGCTCGGCACCATCCCCGTTCGTACGGAAGCACAGGTGCGCGTGATCACCCGATTGCCGCCCTGAGGGCCATCAATCCGGCGCATCGTCGTGCCCATCGGGTCGGCGGGTGTCACGCCCCAACGACCTTGCCCCGGCGGGGTGTCCAGCACTTCGGTCATCGAGGCATAGAGGAACAGCTGGATCAGGCGGCCCTTACCGATCCCGAAGCTTTCCAGATGCCCATTGGTGGCAAGGATCACCTGCCCCGCCTCAAGCGCGCCTTTCTTCGAAGAAAGGCGCCACCCGCCGCCGGTCTTGGCAATCCGGGTGACCGGCGATTTTTCAAAAATCGCGGCCCGGCGCGCGAGGCCAGCGGCAAGGCCGCGGACGTAGCCCGCCGGTTGCAACATCACGGTGCCGGGCGTGTAAAGGCCCGAGCAATAGGCGGCGGAGCCGGTGATCTCGCGCATTTGCGCGGCGTCCAGCAACTCCGATGGCTCACCCAGCGCTGCCAGATGCGCGGCGTAGCTGCGGTTATGCGCCTCTGCTTGTGCCCCGCAGGCACCGTTGATTTTGCCCGCCGCGTCAAAGAAATCCTCCACGATTTCATAGTCTTGCACCGCATCCTGCGCAAAGCTGATCGCCTGCCGATTCATCGCAATCTGCGCCGCATCATCGCCCGCGCTGGCATAGTCTTCGGAGTTCAGATCATGCGGCAGGTCGATCATGAAGCCGGAATTGCGGCCCGCGGCGCCTTCCGCGATCTGGCCCGCCTCTATGATCGCGACACGCGCGGCCGGGTCGATCTGCAGCGCCCGCCGCGCCGCGGAAAGGCCAGCAAACCCGCCCCCCACGATGGCGATATCTGCGGTCTGGGCCCCGTCCAGCGCCGGATAGCGCGGGCCGGGGCCAAGGATTTCGGACCAGGCGGCAGGCCCGCGATGCACCGGGGTGCGGCGGGCGGTGTAGCTCACTCCACCGCCTCGTCTTCATCATCGGCCAGGTCGATCCAGATCGTCTTGAGCTGGGTATACTGGTCATGCGCGTGCAGGCTGTTGTCCCGCCCGCCAAAGCCGGACTGCCCCCACCCGCCAAACGGGGTGGAGATGTCGCCCTCGCCAAAGCTGTTCACCGTCACGGTCCCCGCCCGCAGCATCCGCGCGCCGCGGATGGCGCGTTTGGCGTTGGCCGTAAAGAGCGAGGCGCAGAGGCCATAAGGCGTGTCGTTGGCCAGGCGGATCGCCTCGTCAAAGCTGGCGACGGTTTGCACGGTGAGGACAGGCCCAAAGATCTCTTCACGGCTCGCTACATCGCCCGGGGCCGTCTCGACCACGGTCGCTGGAACGAAATTGCCCTCTCCCGGCTCCACGCCAAGCGCCTGCAGGTAGCCCCGCACTTTGGCGCAGTGGGCATCTGACACCAGCGCGCCTAGCCGGGTTTCGGGGTCGAGCGGATCACCGAGAGGCCAATGGCGCAAATGCATGTCTATGCGGGCCAGCAAGTCGTCCTTGACCGCTTTGTGTACGATGAGGCGCGAAGTGGCCGAGCAATTTTCCCCCATGTTCCAAAACGCGCCGTTCACGACGTGCTGCGCCACGCGGTCGAGGTTTTCTGCGTCATCCATGACAATCGCGGGGTTCTTGCCCCCCATCTCCAGCACGACCTCTTTGGCGTTGGACGTAGCGGCATAGCCCAAAAACCGCTTTCCGGTCTCGGTGGAGCCGGTAAAGCTGACCATGTCGATATCCATATGCTGCCCAATCGGCGCGCCCACATCCGGGCCGGTGCCCGGCAGCACGTTCAGAACACCGCGCGGCACGCCGGCCTCCATCGCCAGTTCGGCCACGCGCAGGGCCGTCAGGCTGGTTTCCTCGGCCGGTTTCACGATGACGCTGCAGCCCGCGGCAAGGGCCGGTCCGATCTTCCAGGCCAGCATCAACAGTGGGAAGTTCCACGGCAGGACAAGGCCCACGACACCGACGGGCTCCCTGACAAGCATAGCGATGTGATCTTCAGACGCGGGCGAGACCTGATCATAGATCTTGTCGATTGCCTCAGCGTGCCACTTGAGGGCGTGGATCGTCTCGGGAATGTCGACGGTTTCGCAGTCATAGATCGTCTTGCCGCTGTCGATGGACTCCAGCACCGCCAACGCGCGACGATCTCGGGTGATGAGCTTGCACAGGCGGATCAGGACATCCTTTCGCGCGGACGGATGCAAGCGCGACCAGCGGCCATCTTCAAACGCCTCACGGGATTTCTGTACGGCAAGATCAACGTCCCGGGCGTCACATGCTGCGACTTCAGCGATCTTTTCGCCGGTGGCCGGGTTTGTCGACACGAACGTCTTGCCAGACATTGCGGGGCGGAAGCTGCCATCAATGAAAGCGCCCGTCGGGGCTTCAATGCTCGCAGCGATGGACTGATACTCTTCGCGGGTCAGCATGGCTCAGCCCTCCTTCTCTATGGCAGCGATGGTGGTCTTTAGCGTGCGGATCACCTCACCCAGCGCACGCTTATCGTCCTTGTTCAAAGGCTTGAGCGGGGGTCGGATCGCACCGGTGTCAATACCCTCGTGTGTCACACCGTACTTGATTGACTGAACGAACTTGCCGCCCTGTTCCAAAACACGCATGAGCGGCATCATGGCTGACATGATACGGCGGCCCTTCGTGAAATTCCCTTCCAGAACGCAGGCCCGATAAAGCGCGATGTGCTCGTCTGGCAAAAAGTTTGAGCCACCGCAGACCCACGACCGCGCGCCCCAGGCAAAGAATTCCAGCGCTTGATCATCCATCCCGCAGGACATCTGGATATGCGGATAGTCACGCGCGAGCAGGTGTACCCTGTTGATGTCGCCTGAGGATTCCTTGATCCCGCAGAAATTGCGCGAGCGGCCGACGCGGTCCAGAAATTCCTCACCCATATGCGCGCCCATGCGGCCTGGGTAGTTGTAAAGCATCACAGGCAGGTTGGCGGCCTTGTCGATCGCCAGCGCGTTCAGGGCGTTTTCCCGCTCGGTCGGCACCGCATAAGGCGGCGTGGCAAGCAGGATCGCGTCGGCTTTCATGTCCCGCGCGGCTGTCGCAAGCGCGATGCTGTCCGCCGTCAGCATGGTGCCAGTCCCCACGATTACGGGCACTTGGCCCCGCGTCTGCTCGGTGACAAACCGAGCGATTTCTATGCGCTCCTCCACGGTCTGCGCATAGTTTTCGCCGGTGGATCCGCCAGATATCAGCCCGTGAACCCCGGCGCTGATCAGCCGTTCGATGACGGCCGAAAGCGCCTCTAGATCCGGGCTGAAGTCAGGCCGGTAGGGCGTCACGAGCGGCGTGTAGATGCCTTCGAAACTAAATATCGGGGTCATTGAGCGGCCTCCTTTGGTGCTGCGCCGAGCACCTCTTCGAGCGGTGTGGGCATAACAAACCGCTCTATCTCGTGTCGGCTTAGCTGCCAGTGTTCGTGGGCAAGCGACGCCGCGCGATCTGCGTCACGGTCGGCGATGGCTGCGATCATTGCGTCGTGCTGTGTACTGGCGGCGGCCACGCTTTGTGCCTGCGCCGCGCCATGTGGTTGATAAAACGTCATTGAGATGCGGGCATGATCGATCAGAAGCCGGCTAAAGCTTGGCGCGAGGTAAGGGTTGGCGGCCATATCGCCAGTCACCCGGTGAAATTCAGTATTGGCCATGGCCCTATCAGCCGCTGTCCCATGCTCTAGCGCCCGAACGAAGGCCGCTTGTGCCGCCTCCAGCGCGGTCAATTGCCTTTCTGTCCGATGCTGCGCAGCAAGCCGAAGAATGGCCGCGTAGATCATTGGCGCGGCGAGGAAAAACCCGCGCAGCGATTGCGGGCTAAGTTCTGCCACGCGGACACCCCGATGTTCATGCCGCGCTGCGTAGCCTTCATGGGCAAGCTGACGCAGCACTTCGCGCATGGGCGTCCGCGACAGGCCAAATTCCGCGCTCAGTTGCGTCTCGTCCAAGCTGACGCCCGGTGCAAGATCCAGCGTCAGGATGCGCCGTGACAGCGCCTCATGGGCGGCGGCTTTACGGTCTGGCGGTTTGGACATAGGTGGCTCCGGCAGCTCTATGTCTTTGTATACACATTGTGCACAAAGCAGAAGCACCGTTTGCGCCGCGAAGCTGCACATCCGCGACAGGTTTGGAAGTTGGGATCACGCAAACGGCGATAAAGTCATGACCTCATGTTTTACGCATTTACTCATATGCGTGCTCCCCGACACAACCCGGCCCGGCGCATGGAGCACCGGGCCGGCAGAGTTTATGGGGGTCCAAGCCACGCAAACTGCCCTGTTGGACCCCACGCGCAGTGTTTAGCGGCGGTTGGCCAGAAGTGCGAACACGCGGCCGCCGTCAGCGTCGAGATATCCGGCGGCGTCGGTGCGATAGCGCTGCGTGCGGACGCTGTGGGCGAGGTTTCCTCCAATCGCGTCAACATAGCCGTTGCCCACCGCGATCACCATGTCGGTGTGCGACTTGAAGGCGTCGTGCTGCGCGGCGTAATCGTAGTCGATCGCGGCAGACGTGCGGCGACGGGCGATGAGGTCACCAATCTGAGGGCGACGTTCGCTCAGACGGTAGCCATGGAAGTCGCGGGATGTATCGCCCGTCTCTCGCGCAACGATAGCCTCGTTGATGTAGCGTGCGTGCGCAGCGGCAAAACGCATGCCGGTATAGCCCGCACGAGAGAACACAAAGCTGATGAATGCCGCGCTCCAGGGCACGTTGCGGTCGGCACCTGTGTAGGTATAGCCGATCTCGGCCCAGTATTCGCCCACATAGCCCGCAAACGGGGCGACGTGTTCGCGACCACGGCCGCGCCCGAAGCGTTCCCACTCGGCTGCCGCAATCGCCACGGCCGCCTCGATCTGCTCGGAAAGTGGATCGCGCAGGTAAGCCGCCGCCACATGACCGCGGACTTGAACACCGTTGAGGGTTGTACGTACTTCTACCCAACCTTGGCGGGTAGAAGGGCCTAGAACCTCAACAGGCTGGCCGAAGGGCAGCGAGGTAATTAGCGTCGATGGCTTCACCAGCGGTTCATCGCGCAGGTTCAGCCACTTTGCATTCACGTTCTGCACCGGAAGGGTTGCAGCCGTGTTTTTCAGGTTGGACGATTGGGTCATCGTTGTCTCCCTAGTTTTCATTTTGCGGCGTGGGGAGCAGCCCCCGTGCCATGACTGAAAACGTGGCGACGCCGCGTAGGCTCAACAACCAAACCGGGAGCTTCAGCCGGCAGTTGCCGCTTCGCGTGTTGTTGCAGGCGCAACAGTCGCGTTTTTCACGAGACCTGTGACAATAGGGGGTAAATACCCCTGTTTTCATTGAATTTTTGGCTTTCCGCAGCGCAGCGCCGCCGGTTTCTGCAAATGAAACCTGATGCCACACCTCTTGAAAAAGAAACAGAGAGCACCCCACGCAAGGTGCGTATCCGCCAGCTTCGTCTTTTCAGCGCGTTATTGGGTGTTCTTAACATCGCTGCAGCGCGGCGCGCCTTGATGCAACGTAGCAACACTCCGTTTGTTGACCGGCCCGCAAAGGAACGCGGGCCGGTCAAATTCAGGGGTCAGACGAAGTCGATATGCTTCATCATCGGCATTTCGCGGATACGTTTGCCGGTCGCGGCAAAGATCGCGTTCGACAGGGCCGCGGCGGCGGGCGGCACCATCGGCTCGCCCATGCCGCGCACCATGTCGGCGTTCTCAAGGCCGCGCACGAAAATCTCCGGCGTCTGGTGCATCCGCATTCCTTCACTGTCCCAGTAGTTTTGCTGCTGCACCGCGCCGCCCGAGAAGGTGATTTCGGAATTCATCGCGTGACCCAGCGCCCAGACGATGCCGCCCTGCACCATGTTTTCGTACATGACGGGATCGACGACGCGGCCGACATCGGCGGCGACCCAGACCTTGTCGATCTTGATCGCGCCATCGACCGTGCTGACCTCGACCACCTCTGCGGTGGGCACACCGAAGGACATGGTGAAGGCGACGCCGCGCCCGGTCCCTTCGGGCAGTGCTTCGCCCCAGTTCGACATCTCGGCCACGGCCTCCAGCGTCTTGCGGGAGGTGTCGTGCCACATCAGGCGCATGCGTTCCTCCATCGGGTCGGCGCCTGCGGCATGGATCAGCTCGTCTAGGAAGGTGTCGTGGAAGAAGCCGTTGGTGGAGGCGCCCACAGCCCGCCACGAGGAAATCGGAGCAAGCGCCGGAGCGCGGTAGCCCGACACGCGGTAGTTCGGGATGGCGTAGGGCTGTTCCCACGCGCCAGCGACGATCTGCAGGTCGGGGCCGGGCATGGCCATGCCAATGCGGCCCATCTGGCTTTCGACAACCGACGGCATCGCGATGCCAAGATCCATCGCCACGACCTGCCCGTTCGCCACCGCGCCGCGCCCGCGGGCCATTGCGATCTGACGGGTATCGTTATGGGTCATGTCCTCTTCGCGGCTGTAGGTCAGCTTGACCGGCACGCCGGGCATCTGCGCCGCGATCTCGGTCGCTTCCTGCACCACGCGCGGCTCGAGCCTGTGGCCAAAGCTGCCGCCCATCATCAGGCCATGTATATGGATGTTGTCCTGACTATGGCCGGTGATCTTTTCGATTTCCGACTGAAGAAATCGCGGGATCTGGGTGCCGGTCCACACGTCCACGCGCTCTTCGGTGACGCGGACGGTGGCGTTGATCGGCTCCAGCGGGGCGTGGGCGAGGTAGGGGGCGCGGTATTCGGCCTCGATCACCTCTGCGCCTTCGAGCGCAGCGGCTATGTCGCCATCGTCGCGGTTCCGGCTGTCGAGGCGGTCTTCGGTGAAGCTTTCGGACAGCACCTGCCAGTGGCCCGCCTGCTCTTCTGGATAGGTTGTTGCGGTGTCCCAATCGACCTCGACCGCCTCGGCCCCCTTGATCGCGCGCCAGGTGTTGTCGGCGATGACGGCCACGCCGCCGGTGATGCCCAGCACCTTTTGCACGCCCGGCATGGCCTCAGCAGCGGTGCCATCAAAACTCTTGGCACCAAGACCCCGGCGGGGATTCAGTTTGACAGCAGCGTGGACCATGCCTTCGATCTCGAAGTCGATGCCGTAATCCTGCGTGCCGGTGGATTTGGCGAGCGTGTCGTGGCGCACCACCGGTTTGCCGATCAGCCGCCACTCCGAGGGCGCGCGCAGGCTCACCTCTTGTACAGGGTCGATCTGGGCCGCGGCCTCGGCAAGGCTTTCGTAGCTGAGCGCGGTGCCGTCCGGCAAAATCACCTGCCCCGCTTCGGTTTTCAGTTGCGCCGCTGGCGTACCGGTTTGTTGCGCTGCCGCAGCTTTCAGGGTCTCGCGTGCAACGGCGCCGGCCAGGCGCAGCTTTTCATAGCCATCGGGCACTGTGGTGGAGCCGCCCGTGATCTGCATCCCCATGAATTTCATCATCGCGTCCATCACGCCGCGCGTTGTGTTGGCCATGAAGCTGTCATCGGTGGTGCGGAACGGCGCCGCCTCTGTCGCCAGCGCGGTGTTGTAATAGGCCGGGCTTGGCACGCCGGGATCAACGCGGACCTGTGCCAGTTCGACGTCAAGTTCTTCGGCGATCAACATCGCCTGAACCGAATAGGCCCCTTGCCCACTGTCGGCGCGTGGCGTGATCAGGGTGATTCCGGTCTGGTCGATCTTGACGTAAGGCGTCAGTGCCGCCTCTCCCTGCCCCAGACCCGCGAGCAGCGGGTTTTCCGAAGGGCGTTTGTACATGTAGTAGCCAAAGGCGACGCCACCGACGACCGCGCCGGAGAGCACAAGGAAGCTACGGCGGGCGATTTTTCCGATACGAGACATAGCGTTATACTCCCTGCAGCTTGGCGGCGGCGGTTTTGACAGCGGCGCGGATGCGCGGGTAGGTCCCGCAGCGGCAAAGGTTGCCCGACATCGCGTCATCGATCTGTGCGTCGGTGGGGTTCGGCGTGGTGGCCAGCAGGGAGGCGGCCTGCATCATCTGCCCTCCCTGGCAATAGCCGCACTGCGCGACCTGGTGTTCGAACCACGCAGACTGGACCGCGTGCATTTCTTCGGGTGTGCCAAGGCCGTTGATCGTGGTGACCTCGCCCCAGACATCGCCCGCCGGGATCTGGCACGACCGCTGCGCCTCGCCATCTATATGCACGGTGCACGCACCGCATGCGGCGACACCGCAGCCATACTTGACGCCCTTGATCCCCAATTCATCCCGCAGGACCCATAGAAGGGGCATGTCCGGCTCGATATCGAGCTCATGTTCGGTTCCGTCGACAATGAGTTTCATCTCTGTGCTCCCTGCATCGGTGGCTGTGGCCTCAAGATAGCGGCGCGGCGTTCGGTTTGCACTTGCAGATCACGCCAATTCCCGAACGGCACGCGCCATGGATCGCGTTGAGCCGCGCACGAGGCCTTGTTACTATCCGCTTATGACAAATGTGACGCTTTTTTTGTGGGATCGGTGCCGCGATGTGGCTGCTGCGTTGATAGCGGGGCTGAGCCGACGCGAGATCGCAGAGGTTTCGGCGCGGATTGACGCCGCTCCGGCACTCCAGCAGCGCGGCATTGTGTTTGGCACGCTCGGCGGGCTCATGGGTGCGAGCCTCTTGGCTGCGCAATTTGGCCTTTTGGGCTTGTGCATCTTCTGGCTGACGGTGATCTGGCTGGTCCGCTAGCGAAGGTATACAGCCGTATGCATTTGTTTTTGATGATTTTTTTCTGAAAGTTTCTGATCCAACTCTGCGCTACAGCGTAACCCTTCCATCAACCGCAAACTACAAGGAAGGAAAGACCATGGGAATTGGCCTCGGAATTCTGACGTTTGGGACGCTGGGCTTTGTCGTTGCCTTTGGCTACATAAGCGTGCGCGCGATGGAAAAGGCGCGCGCGGAAGGTCTGCCGAAATCGTCGCTGTCTGAAGACGGGATAGCAGAGCGGCTGGCGAAAATCGCGACAAAGTAACGTTTTGCGGGGGGACCGCCAAATTGCGCCGCGTGGCTCTGTCCGCGCGGCGCTTTTCGTTTTGGTGCGGGCCGCTTGCTTTGTCAGGCGCTGCGCAAGCCAAGGATGTCTCGCGCCTCGGCCGGGGTCGCGATGGGGCGGCCATGCGCCTCTGCAATGCGCACGGTGCGTTCGACCAGCGCCGCGTTGGACGGGGCAAGAGTGGATTTGTCGATGCGGATGTTGTCCTCGAGCCCTGTGCGCGCATGCCCACCGGCGGCAATCGACCACTCGTTCAGCGTGATCTGCCCCGGACCGATGCCTGCCGCGCACCATGGCGCGCCGGGGAAAAGTCGCTGTTGCGTTTCGACGTAGAAGTCAAAGACGTGGCGGTCGACCGGCATCGCGTTTTTCACTCCCATGACGAACTGGATGTAGGGAGTATCCCTGATCTTGCCCTCCCTGTGCATTTTCGCGGCATGCAGAATGTGGCTGAGATCGAAGGCCTCAACCTCGGGCTTCACATCATGGGCAATCATTTCGGACGCAAGCCAATCGACGAGGTCCGGCGGATTCTCGTAGACGCGCGTGGGGAAGTTGTTCGACCCAACAGATAGGCTGGCCATATCCGGGCGCAGTGGCAGCATGCCGCCGCGTGTCTTGCCCGCGCCGGACCGGCCGCCGGTCGACAACTGGATGATCAAGCCTGGGCAGTGTTTTTCCAGCCCTTCCTTGAGCGCGGCAAACAGGTCCGGGTCCGAGGTGGGGGATTCATCCGCGGCGCGCACATGGGCGTGGCAGATGGTGGCCCCGGCCTCGAAGGCTTCGTGCATGGATTCGACCTGCGCGGGCACCGTGACGGGCACGGCGGGGTTATCGCGTGTCGTAGGAACGGAGCCTGTGATGGCGCAGCAGATGATCAGGGGCGTTGTCATGGCATCACATTGTATAGTTGAGGCCCATGCGGCCCCCGTCGACATAGATCGTCTCACCCGTGACATAGCTGGCCTTGTCAGAGGCGAGGAAGGCGACGACAGACCCGATCTCGTCTGCAGTGCCTGGACGGCCCAGTGGAGTGCGTGACATGGCGCGGTCATAGGCGGCGGGATCTGCGTTCACGCCCGCCATCATCGCCGTGTCGATGGAGCCGGGGCCAACCGCATTAACGCGGATGCCCTTGGGTGCCAGCGCGATGGAGGCAACCTTGGTCAGCTGAGCGACCCCGCCCTTGGACGCGCAGTAGGCCGGGATCGCCGGGATAGCGAGATGCGCGTTGATCGACGACATGTTGACGATGGCACCCTTGATACCCGCCGCCACCATCGCCCGTGCCGCGCGCTGGGTGGCAAGGAAGACGCCCGTAAGGTTGATCGAGATGACGCGATTAAAGTCTTCGAGGGTGTAGTCGAGGAAGTCGCCCGGATTGGCGATACCGGCATTGTTTACGAGCGCCGCTAAAGGGCCGTGATCGGCCTCGATCGCGTCGAAGAGCGCCGTAATCTGTGCTGCATCGCCCATGTCGGTGGTGTAATGGGCCAACGCGCCGATCTCTGCCGCGGCTTTTGCCACTTCGTCCGCCTGAATGTCGGCAAGAATAACGTCATAGCCATCGGCTTTCAGGGCTGTGGCGCAGGCCAGGCCGATGCCTTGGGCTGCTCCGGTGATGAGCGCGCGTTTGGTCATGATGTCTCCTTTGATCTGCCCTGGCGACCTTGCCGGGGGTGCGGGGATGGGTCAACCTGATCGCAAAGCGGAGGATGACATGGCTTTGAAGAAAACGGCGGCGCAGATGGTCGCGGAAGCGCGGGCGCGGATCGAAGAGGTAAAGACGGAGGACCTGATCGCGCAGCACGGGTCTGAGGATCTGGTGATCGTGGACATTCGCGACCCGCGCGAGCGCGAGCGAACAGGTGCGATCCCCGGGGCGGTACACGCGCCGCGCGGCATGGTGGAGTTCTGGGTCGACCCAGACAGCCCCTATTACAAGGAGGTCTTTGGCCAGCCGGACAAGCGATACGTGTTTCACTGCGCCTCGGGCTGGCGGTCGGCGCTGACGGTCGCAACCTTGCAGGATATGGGGTTTGACGCGGCGCACCTGAAAGACGGGTTTTCGGACTGGGCCAAGAAGGGTGGACCAACCGAGGATATCTGAACGCTTGCGCTGCAGCACACATTCGTACACATTCATATGTACGAATTGTTGAGGGGAGGCAGCCATGATCACGCGGCGCAGTTTTGTAGCAGGTGCGGCGGCCCTGAGCACCATACGCCCCAGTATTGCACAGGCACAGCTGGGCAGCGCGACACTGAGCACAGTCAGCGATGGCAGCCTAATGCTGCCCGGATCCTTCATATTCGATCCCATGCCGCAGGACGAGCTGGCCACGGTTCTGGCTGAATTTGGTCAATCGGCCGAACGGCTAACGCCCGAGTGCAACCTCGCACTGTTGCAGGATGGAGACCGCAACGTTCTGTTCGATGTCGGATCGGGCCCGGATTTCATGCCGACTGCGGGCACTGTGGTGGACAGCCTCGAGGCGTTGGGGCTCGGACCCGAGGACATTACGCATGTCGTATTTACTCACGCCCACCCCGATCACATCTGGGGCCTTCTGGATGATTTCGACGAGCCATTGTTCTATGAGGCCACTTACATGATGGGCCGGGCGGAATGGGATTACTGGTGGGACCCGGAGACGGTGACTACGATCGGCGAGGCGCGCGCTGCGTTCGCCGTCGGCGCAAAGCGGCGGATGGAGGCGATCGAAGGTTCGGTTACGCTGTTTGACGATGGCGAAGAAGTACTGCCCGGCGTCATGGCGGTTGCCAGCCCCGGCCACACACCGGGGCATATGGCATTCGAACTGCGCAGCGGTAGCGCCTCGGCAATGGTGCTGGGCGATGCGATTGGCAATCATCACGTCGCCTTGCGCAAACCGGCGTGGATTAGCGGATCAGACCAAGACGGCCAGATGGCGGCGGACACGCGCGCCAGTCTGCTGGAACGGATCACGGCAGAGCAGATGCAGGTCGTCGGCTTTCACCTGCCGGGCGGCGGCTTGGGGCGGATCGAGGCTGCGAGCGAAGGCTTTACCTTTGTTCCAGGGGCGGCATGATGCGCTGGCTGATGGCATTGGCGCTGATGGCCGCACCCGCACTCGCGTCTGAGGACATTCCGGACCAGTACCCGCAATCGGTGCTTTATTCCAAGCCGGTTGAGGTAATCCCACATGTCTGGAGCGCAATCGGCGCCACCGCCCCGCCGACCTATGAGAACAGCGGGCACAACAACAACCTCAGCTTTATTGTCACCGGTGAGGGTGTGATCGTGATCAACGGCGGCGCGGCCTATGCGCTGGCAGAGGCGCTACACGCGGAAATTCGCTCCGTCACCGAACAGCCTGTGCGGCTTGTGATTTTGGAAAACGGTCAGGGCCACGCGATGCTGGGCGCCTCCTATTGGGCCGAGCAGGGCGTGCCGATCCTCGCCCATGTGGACGCCGCGCACGAGATCGAAGAACGCGGACACATGATCCTTGAGAACATGAAACGCTACAACCGGGACAAAGCGGAAAGAACCTTTGTCGCGCCGCCGACAGAAACCTTTGAGGACCGCAAGGTTATCAAGATGGGTGATTTCGTGGTCGAGGTCTTGCACCTGGGCCCCGCGCACGGGCCGGGGGATACGCAGGTGTGGCTGCCGGAGCAAAGCCTTGTGATCGCAGGCGACATGGCCTTTCACGAACGGATGCTTCCAATCTTCGAAGACACTATCGTGTTCGACTGGATTGAGACGTGGGATTGCTGCTTTGAAGCGCTCAATGCGACATACGTCATTCCGGGGCACGGCCACCCGACCAACATGGCGCAGGTGCGGCGCTATACCCACGATTACCTTGTGCACCTGCGGTCAGTCGTCGGCGCGCATCTGGAGGCCGGGGGCGGTTTGGCGGAGGCATATTATGTCGATCAGGACGCCTATCGCGGGCTGGACACCTTCGAACAGCTTGCAACGCGCAACGCGGGGCGGGTGTACGAGCAGATGGAATTCGAGTGATTTGCGCCAGCGCAAGGTAGCGGGAATGCGCCGCCGCTAGGGTACGGTCATGGAAAACCTGATCGACCGCTTTGGAGAACCCGCGTTGATGTGCGTCTTCGGTGCGCTGATCGGGGCCGTCTTTGGCGCTGCGGCGCAACGGTCGCGGTTTTGCCTTCGAGCCGCAGCGGTCGAGCTGTCGGAAGGGACACCAGGCACGCGTATTTCGATTTGGCTGGTTGCATTTTCTGCCGCACTTGCCGCTGTGCAAGGCGCCGTGGCCGCTGGATGGTTCGATCCCTCTTCGACGCGGCAGCTCGCGGCGACAGGCTCGCTTTCAGGGGCTGTTATTGGCGGCCTGATGTTCGGCGCCGGCATGATCCTCGCACGCGGCTGCGTCAGCCGCTTGCTGGTGCTTTCGGCGACGGGCAACCTGCGGGCCATCGTAACGGGCCTTGTCGTCACCATCGTCGCACAGGCCGCTTTGCGCGGGGTTCTGGCACCCGCCCGCGAAAGCCTAGCAGAAATCTGGACGGTTCAGGGTGGCGCCGGGCGGCTGCTGGGCGCCGGCGTGCCCTCTACTATCTGGGCGCTGTTGGCGGTCGGTGCGTTTGGCGCCGCATGGGCCTTCGGGCGGCATTGCCGTGTGCCACTTGGCCAGCTTGTTGGCGCGACTACAGTGGGCCTCGCGGTCTTTGGCGGCTGGGCGCTGACCTACGCACTCAGCATGGCCTCGTTCGAAGTCGTGGCTGTGCAATCTGTGACCTTTACCGGCCCCTCAACGGACACGCTCATGGCGCTAGTCAGTGACCGGGCTGTCGTCCCGAGCTTTGGCCTTGGTCTGGTGCCCGGCGTGTTCGCGGGCGCGATGGTCATGGCGCTGCTGCGCGGTGAGGCGCGGGTGCAGCGTTTTGGCACGGACACCCCAATGGAGCGATATCTGCTCGGCGGCGTGCTGATGGGCTTTGGCTCCATGCTGGCCGGGGGCTGCGCGGTTGGGGCTGGCATGACCGGCGGGTCGATCATGGCGCTGACGGCGTGGCTGGCCGTGTTCTGCATGTGGCTGGGCGCGATGGCGACCCATACCGCCCTGCGCGCGCTGCCTGCACTGCGCGGGGCCTGAGAAAAGGGGCGGAATGCCCGGCTTGTGCAAAACTGTCCCGCTTTTGGTCCACCTCTTGCGCATTGATGGGCAACATGTTCCTGTACTCTGCGACTTGGCAGAACAGAGTTCCATTCCAGCCATTTGACGCTGCCGCCCTTGGGCCACATATCCAGTCCGAATGACCGGAGGCTACCATGCTGCTTGAGATCTTTGATACGGGACTGCCCGTGACCACCCTGCATCTGCTGTTTGGCCTCGCCCTCGGAGCCCTGTTTGGCGTTGCCGCGCAGATCTCGCGCTTTTGCCTGCGGCGCGCGGTGGCCGGAGACACGCACGAGCGGGGATCCGCCGCGGCGGTCTGGCTCACAGGCCTTGCGGTGGCCATTGGCGCGGTGCAGGGCCTGAGCGCTTATGGCCTGATCGAAGTTTCGAACCACCGTTTGCTGTCGACGGGCCTTCCGGTGCTGGCGATCATCGCGGGTGGTGTGATGTTTGGCGTTGGCATGGTGCTGACCCGAGGCTGCGTGTCGCGGCTGACGGTGCTCGGCGCGTCGGGCAATCTTCGGGCGCTGAGCGTGCTGGTCGTCTTTGCCATCGTGGCCCATGCGACGATCAAGGGCGTTTTTGCCCCCGTGCGCACCGCGCTGGGCTCGGTGCAGGTCGATCTGCCCTTTGCCTCGCTGGCGGAGGTCCCCGGCGCGGCGTGGGTTCTGCCAATTGCCTTGGGCGCGGCTGCGCTGGTGCTGGCCCGGCGCTTCGGCGCGGCGCCCCTGCATGTGGCCCTCGGCGCTGTGATCGGCCTGACCGCGGCAGCCGGCTGGGCGGGCACCTCCGTTCTCTTGATGGACGAATTCGAGCCGCTGGCGGTGCAATCGGTGGCCTTTACCCTGCCCTGGACGGACACGCTGTTCTGGACCGTCGCGTCGACAGCGATCCCCGCGGGCTTTGGCACCGGGCTGATTGGCGGCGTGCTGCTGGGGGCCTTTGTGTCGGCCGCGCTGCGCGGTGAGTTTCAGGCCCAGAGCTTTTCCACCCCGGCCGAGACGGCGCGCTACAGCCTTGGCGGTGCGTTGATGGGCATGGGCGGCGTGCTGGCTGGCGGCTGCACCGTGGGTGCCGGCCTGTCGGGTGCGGGCACGCTCAGCCTTGCCGCGCTGCTGGCGCTGGCCGCGATCATTGCGGGCGGTGTGCTGGCCGGTGCGGTGCAGGCCCGCCCGGTGGCGGTGCCCGCAGAATAAACGCTACTGCGCGGCCATCGGCATCCGCGCCAGCTGGCACTGGGCCCAGAGCTCTTCCAAAGCGGCGACAAGCGCATCCATGTCCGCGTCCGAATGCACCGGCGAGGGCGTGATGCGCAGCCGCTCTGTCCCTTTGGGCACGGTGGGGTAGTTGATCGGCTGGATGTAGATCCCGTGATCGCGCAGCAGCGTGTCAGAGATGAACTTGCACTTGACCGGATCGCCCACCATCACAGGGATGATGTGGCTGGGGTTGTCCAGATGCGGCAGGCCGATGGCGTCAAGCCGCGCACGCAGATCGGCGACCTTGGCCTGCTGGCTCGTCCGCTCTGCGCTTGAGGCCTTGAGGTGGCGCACGGCGGCGGCGGCCCCCGCAGCCACAGCGGGCGGCAGCGCGGTGGTGAAGATGAAGCCGGAGGCGAAGGACCGCACGAAATCGCACAGCTCTGCGCTGGCGACGATGTAGCCGCCCATCACGCCGAACGCCTTGCCGAGCGTCCCTTCGATCACGGTCAGCCGGTCCATCAGCCCTTCGCGTTCGGCGATGCCGCCGCCGCGGGGCCCGTAAAGGCCGACCGCGTGCACCTCGTCGAGGTAGGTCATCGCGCCGTAGCGGTCGGCGAGGTCGCAGATTTCCCGGATCGGGGCGATGTCCCCGTCCATCGAATAGACCGACTCGAACGCAATCAGCTTGGGCGCGCCTCTGGGCAGCGCCTGCAGCTTGGCCTCTAAGTCTTCAAGGTCGTTGTGTTTCCAGATCACGCGGTTCGCCTTTGAATGGCGGATGCCTTCGATCATGGAGGCGTGGTTGAGCGCGTCCGACAGGATCGTGAGGCCCGGGATACGCGCGCCCAGCGTGCCAAGCGCGGCCCAATTCGACACATAGCCCGAGGTAAAGAGCAGCGCGGCGTCCTTGCCGTGCAAGTCGGCCAGCTCTGCCTCCAGCAGCACATGGTCATGCGTCGTGCCCGAGATGTTGCGCGTGCCGCCCGCGCCCGCGCCGGTGCGGTCCAGCGCGCTGTGCATGGCCGCCAGAACGCCCGGATGCTGGCCCATGCCAAGGTAGTCGTTCGAGCACCAGATCGTCACGTCACCAGGGCCCGACGCGGGGCCATTGTGACAGGTGGCGGACGGGAAGGCGCCCCTGTGGCGTTCCAGCTCGGCAAAGGTGCGGTAGTTGCCCGCATCGCGCAGGGCGTCCAGCTCTGACCGGAAGAAGTCGTTGTAGTTCATCAGAAATTCGTGGCCTCAGTTACGATCTCGGCCAACAGGGCCTCGACCTTGTCCATGGGTCCTGCGGGGTAGTCGCGGTAGCCAATCGTCACCTGCCCGCGCCGTTCGGCGACAAAGATGCCATAGGGGCAATGCGCGATCAGCATCGGGTCAATCTCCATCACCTCGCGGGACACGCGGGCGGAGCAGAAGACGAAAATCTCGGCCTCGGAAAAGAGGTGTTCCTTGCCACCCACATCAGCCGAAGTGCGCGCCAGCATGTCGCCCACATGGCTGGTATAGTCGATCACCAACCCAGCTCCCACGATGGCCTGTTCCAGTGCGAAACGGGCATCCTCATAAGAGCCGTTGTAGCGGGTAACATGGGTGTCGTCGGCCGCTGCGGGCAGTGCGGTGGCCAATCCAAACAGCGCAGACAGAATCAGCTTTTTCATGTGTCCTCCTCGTCTTTGCATCAGATTAGCGCGTGGGGTTGGCGGGGCCTTTGAGATGGATCAAGGCCCCGCCGTATGGTGGCAGGCGTTACGCCTTGGCGCCGAACATGTCGGCGGTGATGCCCGCGTACCAGCCTTCGGATTCGATGTAGGTCGCCTCGCGCACCTCGGCGGTCTCGCCCGTGGACGAGATGAACCCGTCGACCTTGGCGATTTTCTCCTCGGTCGCCTCGTAGGTCGCGCCGACCTTCACGCCGTCGTTGGTGTCAATCAGCGACCAGCAGGTGTTGGAGAAGCGCGCCGGGAAGACCTTGGAGCCCGTCAGAGCGCCGCGCACCGCGTTGGCGCAGACCTTGGCCTGGCTGTTGGCGGAGAAGCCGGATTTCGGCATGTCGCCCTGCTGGCTGGCATCGCCCAGCACGTGGATGTCCGCATCGGCCTTTGACGACATGTCGGCGGCGTTCACCGGAGCCCAGTTGCCGTCGGTCACGCCCGCGGCATGGGCGATCATGCCAGCCTTCATCGCGGGGATCACGTTGCAGACGTCAACCTTGGTCACCTCACCATCGATGGAGACGGTCATGGCGGCCGGGTCGACCTCCACCACGTCGCCGCCAAAGTCGGAGCCGATCCAGTCGATCATCCCGGCGTAGTGGTTGTTCCAGCCTTCCTGGAACAGCGCCATCTTGGAGAACTTGCCCTTGGGGTCGGCCACGATGATCTTGGCCGTCGGGTTGTTGTTCTTGAGGTAATGCGCGACCATCGACACCCGCTCATACGGCCCCGGGGGGCAGCGGTAGGGGTTCGGGGGCGCGACCATGGCAAAGGTGCCGCCTTCGGGCATCGCCATCAGCTGCGCCTTCAAAAGCTCGGTCTGCGATCCGGCCTTGTAGGCATGCGGCATCGCGTTTTGCGCGGACATGTCCCAGCCCTGTACGGCGCCATCCACAAAGTCGATGCCGGGCGACAGGATCAGCTTGTCGTAGGGCACCCGGCCCCCGCCCGCCAGCGCAACTGTCTTTGCGTCCCGGTCCACGCCCGTGGCCCAGTCGTGCACGACATTCACGCCGCCCGCGGCGAGGCCGCCATAGCTGTGGCCCAGCTCGTCCATTTCCTTGAACCCGCCAAGATAGAGGTTCGAGAAGAAGCAGGTGTAATAGCTGCGCGTCGGCTCGATCAGCGTGACGTCGATGGCGCCCTTGCTGTCCTTGGCGATGTAGCGGGCTGCGGTCGCGCCCCCTGCCCCGCCGCCGATCACGACAACGCGCGGCGTGCCTTGCGCCTTGACCATCGGAGCCGACAGCGCGGCACCCGCGGCGGCGGCGGTTCCTAGAAACGTTCTTCTGTTCAGTGTCATAATCTTTCCTCCCTTACGCACTGTTCGGTCTTGTCGCGTCACTCTTCCAGCGTCGCGAAATACGCGGCGAGGGAGGCGATTTCCTCATCCCCCAGCCGCGCGGCAATGGTCTGCATCACGGGGTTTTCCCGCTGTTTTGCCCGGTATTCATGCATGGCAATCTTGAAAAACAGCGCGTCCCAGCCGGTGATGACCGGGATGCCGTCATAGCTGCCACTGGTCTGGTGGCAGGTTGTGCATTCCCCCGCGAGATACGCGCCATAGTCGGGATCGCCCCCAAGCATGAGCGGCGCGGCGTCGAGCCCGTAATCGTTTGCGATCTCGACGATCTCGTCTTCGGTATAGTCTTCGGCCAGCGCCCCGAAGGGCGTCAGCGCAAGGACGATGGCGCAGGCCAGTCTCATCCGCCCATGCTCCGCAGATAGGCGATGACCGCCGCGATATCCTCGTCGGTCTTCAGGCCCGGGAAACTCATCCGTGTGCCCTTCATGTACGCCTTGGGTTTGGCCAGAAAGCCCGCCATTTCCGCGTCGGACCAAGTGCGCCCTTCGGCGGCGGCGGCCTTGATCCCGTCGGAATATTTGAAGCCATCCACGGCGCCCATGGGGCTGTCCATCACGCCGGTCAGGATCGGGCCGGAGCGGTTTTTCGCGCCATCGCCGATCTGGTGGCAGGACTTGCACTTGGAAAAGACCTTCTGCCCGGCCTTGATCAGCGCGTCATCGCCGCTGGCGGCGACGGCAGGTTCGGGCTTGGGTTCCGGCTTTGCCTCCGGTGCGGCGACAGGCTGGGGCGTTGCGGCCGCGGGGATGTGCGAGGGGCCCGCGGCGGTGAAGGACGGCAGCCCGTCGATGGTGGCGTGGTTCATCACCGATTCAGAGCCGCCTTCGGGCGGGGTCTGCACAAGAAAGACCGAGCGCATGGTGACCTTCACACTGTCCTTGCAGTTTTCCATGCAAGGCTCGGCGCGCCATTCGGTGTATTCCAGGTCAGGGCGGTCATCGATCACGAAGCCGTCCTTGTTGTACATCTCGAACGCGCCGAAGTTTTCGTTCGACAAAACGAAGTCGTCGGCCACCAGATCGTTGGAATAAAGAATGTAGGCGGTGATCGCATAGACCTCGTCCGGGGTCAGCGTACCGGCTGCGCCAAAGGGCATGGAGCGGTTGACGTAGTCCCAGACGGTCGACAGGTGGGGCCAGTAGCTGCCCACGGTCTTGACCGGGTCCTTGTCGCCCAGCGTGTCGAACCCGCCCGCGAGCACCGGCCAGTTGTCGACGCCTTCGGCAAAATCGCCGTGGCAGGAGGCGCAGTAGTCGTAGAACACCTCTTCGCCGGTGATGGCATCGCCGCTGCCCACGGGCAGGCCGCGGCCATCGGGCAGAATGTCGACATCCCAGGCGGCAATCTCTTCGGCAAGGGCGTCGCGGCCCAGCCCGAAGGTGCCGTCCCGCTGGGGCGCGGGGGCGGTCAGGCTGGCGGGCGCGGCCTTCAGCTCGGTCACCTGGGCGGCCAGTTCGGCCGCGCGGGCGGCTTCGGCCTTGGCCTGAGCGGCAGCTTCGCTGACCTTCGCGGCACTGGCGGTCGCGGTGGTTTCCAGCTGCGCCGCGCGGTCCTGCAAGAGCGCGATTTCGCTGCTCCCGTAGCCGACATTTGCGATGGCAAAGGCACCGCCCATCACGAGGCCAGCCCCACCCAGCGCGGGGAGGAGGATATTAGGAGACTTCGACATTCTCGGCGATCCCTTCTGCGTTCACATACCAGGTCTGGATGCAATTGTTGTGGTAGACGGCGTTCTCGCCACGCTTCTCGCGCAGCTGGTCCTTGGTCGGTTGGACGTAGCCGGTTTCGTCCATCGCGCGGGCCTGCAGCAGCATCGGCGCGCCGTCCCACTCGGTGTCGAGGTAGAAGCGGGTCAGCGCCTTTGTGTCGCCCTGCTTGCCAAGGCGGGCAGTTTCCCAAGTTATGCCGCCATCCTTTGACACATCCACGCGGGTGATCTTGCCATGGCCGGACCACGCAAGGCCCGAGATCACGAGGGGCCCCTTGCCATGCGTGATGGGCATCTGCGGGCTGGGCGAGGTGATGACGGATTTCGCGTCCATCACCCACGTCCATTTGCGCGCGGTGCCATCGGCGTAGACGTCGGTGTATTTGCTGGTCTCCTCGCGGGATTCCACGGCCATATCGGTCACTTCGATGCGGCGCAGCCACTTGACCCACATGTTGCCTTCCCAGCCCGGCACCACGAGCCGCACCGGATAGCCGTGCTCCATCCGCAGCGCCTCGCCATTGGCCTTGAACGCCACCAGCACATCGTCGAGCGCCTTTTCCATCGGGATAGAGCGGCCGTTTGAGGACGCATCCGCCCCTTCGACATAGACCCACTTGTCCGCGCTGACGTCCGCGCCTGCCTCTTGCAGCAGCGTGCGCAAGGGGATGCCGGTATATTCCATGTTGTGGATCATGCCGTGGGTGAACTGCACGCCGTTCAGCTGCGCGCCCGCCCATTCCATGCCGGTATTGGCCGCGCATTCACAGAAATAGACATGGTTTTCGCGGGGGAAGCGCTCAAGATCTTCGTAGGTGAAGACCAGCGGGCGATCGACCAGCCCGTTGATCATCAGGCGGTAGTCTTCCTTGGCCAGCTCGATTGCGCCGGAGTGGTGGCGTTCAAAGGCGCAGCCCTGCGGGGTTATCGTGCCGTCGAGGGCGTGGATCGGCGTGAAGTTGATCGAGCTGATTGGGGACGCGGTCAGCCATTCGACGTTGCGCCGCACCACGTGGGATTCAAAGCGGATCGGCATGCCGTAGGGCGTCTCATCGACGCCTGCGCCGGTATAGCTGGCCCAGTCCTGCAGCTCGGTGATCAGCGGGTCGGGGCCAGCGGCGGCGGCTGTCGCCGCGGAGCCAGCGGCGAGGGCCGCGGAGCCACGCAGGAAGGCGCGGCGGGAGGGGGTGAATTCGGACATGAGCATGGGTCCTTCCATTGGTCTTTTGTCTGTCTGGCAAAGAAACGAGGGCCGCGCCGGTCCGAGGGGTGGCGCAATCGCGCCGCCCCGTGGGGGCGGACCGGCGCGGCCCGGCGGCTCCCACCGGGCAGGTGCTTTGATTTGAGGGCGGCATTACACGCCCATCACTTTAACGGAGGTGTTATCAGACACCGTGACGGTGCCCAGCTTGCGGATGTGATCCTCGACCACGTCCCAGATTTGCGGGCCTTCGGTGCCTTCGTTGACCGAAGCCCAGCCCGCGACGACGTAGTTCTTGGCCGGGTCGATAACCTCGCCGGTGCTGAGCAGTGTCATATCGCTGATGCGGCTGCCTTGCGGCTTGCCCACATCCACGCTGTAACCGAGGCCGCCCGTGCGGACCATATCGCCGCCCTGCTGATAATAGGGATCGGGGTTGAAGATGTTGTCGGCGACGTCCTCCAGCACGACCTTGAGGAATTCGCCGGTCATTTCCGTGCGATAGGCCTCGCCGTAGCTCATCGAGGTCACGCCAAAGATGTCCTCGCGCGTGATGTCCTGACCAGGGATCAGGGACGGGCCCCAGCGCACGCCGGGCGACAGGGCGATCTGCGCTTCGCGCTCGGACAAAAGCGCGTCGCAGATCACGTCATCCCACGTGCCGTTGAAATTGCCGCGGCGGTAGAGCGTGCTTTCGGTCGTGCCGATCACCTCTGCCATCTCGGCGGCATAGGGCGCGCGCTGCTCCTCGATCAGGGCGGCAACGGCAGGGTCGGGCGTGATCACGTCCGAGAAGACCGGGATCAGCTTGGACTTGTAGCCCATCATGCGCCCGTCCCGGATGTCGAGGTCGATCCGGGTGACGAACTTGCCGTTGGAGCCCGACGGGAAGATCAGCGTCTCGCCCGACAGGACAGGCTCGGGCAGCGCGTCGTGGGTGTGGCCGGACAGGATCACGTCGATGCCGCTGACGACCGTGGCCATCTTCTTGTCGACGTCAAAACCGTTGTGGCTCAGGCAGATCACGCACTCGGCGCCCGCCGCGCGCACCTCGTCGACCATGGCCTGCATGTTCTCGTCCCGGATGCCGAAGGCATATTCGGGGAACATCCAGCGCGGGTTCGCGATAGGCATATAGGGGAAGGCCTGCCCGATCACGGCGATCTTGGTGCCGCCGCGCTCGAACATCTTGTAGGGCTTGAACAGCTCCGTCGGCTCGTCCCACTCGGCGTCAAAGATATTTTGGCCGAGCGCAGCGAAGGGGAGAGACTCCACCAGCTCGGCCACGCGGTCCGAGCCCAGCGTGAACTCCCAGTGGAAGGTCATGGCGTCGGGCTTCAGCGCGTTCATGACATTGACCATGTCCTGCCCTTCGGTCTTGAGGCAGGTATAGGAGCCGTGCCACGTGTCGCCGCCATCGAGTAGCAGCGCATCGGGCCGGTCGGCGCGGATCGCATTGATGACAGTCGCCATACGGTCCAGCCCGCCAACGCGGCCATAGGCCTGCGCGAGCGCGGCGAAATCGCCGGAGGACAGGGCATAATGGGCAGGCGAGCCGTCTTCGATCCCGTAAAGCTTGCGGAACTGCGCGCCCGTCACATGCGGAACGGCGCCCTTGTTGCCGCCCACGCCAATGTTGATCGACGGCTCGCGGAAATAGAGCGGCTTGAGCTGGGCGTGGATGTCGGTGACGTGGATGATCGAGACATTGCCGAACGTGTCAAACTCAAGCAGTTGGTCCTGGCTCAGCTGCTGCTGCGCCGCCAGGCGGGACCAATTGCCAAAGCCGGAAGCGCCCAGCATCGCAGAAGCCGCCATGCCCACTTGCAGGAAATCGCGCCGAGAGATCATCGTATCGTCACCTTCTCAATTCATATGCGCATAAGTGAATGTAATGCGCGAAAAGAAGGCCCCGCACCGCGCGCGGTGGGGGCCTTCATGCGTTAGTTTCGGACGGAGGGCGTTTCGACCGACAGGCCCTGCCCGCGCGAGGCGAGGTAGAGCTCGAGCGCCTTGAACTCGTCGCCACCTTCCTTGAAGGGCGTCGCGCGGATGTTCTTCATGCAGCCCTTGAAGCGCCCGTGGATCGAGTTCAGCTTGGCGTTCTTCAGACGGTAGGTCGGGAAGCCGTTGATCTGGCCCTGGGACAGGTGGTCGGCGCGGATCATCATGCCGTAATTGTCCTCGTGGCAGCTGGAGCATGCCATGTCGAGCTGACCGACGCGGGTGTAGTAGAGATCCTTGCCCTTTTCCCAGAACGGGGCGGCGGGGCCGTCGATGGCGACATCCATCGGCATCCCGCGCGACTGCAGACCGATCACGGCTGTCACGGCGGTCATCTGGCTGCCCGAGTATTTCCACGGCTCGGCGCCCATACGCTCGGTCCGGCAGCTGTTGACGAGGTTTTCCATCGTCACCAGCTCGCCGCCCTGCACGCGGGGCAGCTTGGTGCGCAGGCCCGCGAACTCTTCGACGTCCTGATGGCAGGAGGTGCAGGCCTTGCCCGCCGATCCCTCGACCTTGTCCATCAGGTCAAGACCCTGATCGACAAAGACAAACCCGGGGTTGTCAAAATCGTCCAGCGCAAGCGCTTGCGTCTCGGGCGAGCGGAAACGCCAGCCGGAATAGATCGTCTTGACGTTTTCCATGTGCGGCGGGGCCGCCGTTTCGGTCACGATGGGCAAACCGTCGATGCTAAGCGATTTGCTGTCCTGCGCGATGGCAGGCGCCGCGGCAAAACCGATGGCGAGTACCGCGATAGCGGATTTGATGTTCATTCTTGTCCCTCCCTGGCTGGTGCCCGGGGCCGCGCTGGCCACGCCCCCGGTCCTCGCTGGATCGTCGTCGCTGGCTTTAGGAGACGGCGATCTTCTTGCTGGTGTCGTAGACGTCGCCGTCATCATCGTACCATGTGAACGTGAACTCGCCCGACTCCGGCACAACAGCCTCAAACTGGAAATACGGGTTGGTCGAGATCGCGGGCTCCAGCGTGACGTCGATCACGTTCTGGCCGTTGAAGTCGGCGGTGAAGCGGTTGATGATCGAGCGCGGGATGACGTTGCCGTCGCTGTCCTTGCGCTGGCCGCTTTCCATCTTGTGGCTGATCAGCGTCTTGATGGTGATCGTCTCGCCTGCGGCCGCCTTCTTGGGGACCTTGACGCGGGGTTTAACTCCGGATGCCATTGGTGTGTCTCCTTTAATCCTGGTTTAGCCGCCGCAGCCGCCGATGGTGACCTTGACGTTGGCCTTGGCCATCTGGAACGAGCCGTCCTGCATCTTGGCCACTGCAATGACGTTTTGCGTGGTCGCAAGGCGGATCCGGGTGGAGGCGGCGTTCGATGCGGCCAGCGGCCCGAAGGCGAAGGTCGCCACCGCAGGAACGGGGTTGCCGTCCGCGAACAACGTGATCGATTCCGCGCCGGGCGCATCCACGCCGATCGGCACGGTGTTGCCGTTTTCCGCAATCTCGGGAGCGGTGATGGTGATCACCCCGGTGCCCATGTCCGCGCCGCCCGTCAGGGCCGCGATCGCGTCGTCGGTCAGCGAGGCAAAGGCCGGCAGCGATCCCATCGCCGTGGCCGCCACGCCCGCAGAGCTGAAGATCAGCAGGTTGCGCCGTGTCAGTTTCATGTCAGGTCTCCTTGTCTGCGGCGGGTGCGCCGCAAAGATCAGTCTTTGTATTTAAGGGTCATCAGGTAGGCGACGACATCCTCGACCTGCTGTGCGGTCAGGATGCTTTTGCCAGCAAAATCGTCGAGCGGGCGGGTGTAGCCGCTGTCGATGTAGAAGGCGGGCATGATGGTGCCCTCGAACATCTGCTTGGAGTTTGTCACGATGCCGCGCAGCTCTGCCGCGCTCCAACGCTCGGACACGCCTTCCATGGGCGGGCCGACCTCTCCGTGAAAGCCCTCTTCGGGCATGTCGGTGTTGGCGTGGCAGGCCAGGCAGTTGCCCAGCTTGCGGTTGGCGAACACCTTGCGGCCGTTTACCGGATCACCCGCAACGCCGGTCAGCGATGCCTGGACGGCCCCGTCGATGTAGACGATGTCGGCTGGCTTGGCTCCCTCTGCCAGCGAAATGCTGGCGCCTATCACGAGGGCGGCTACCCCTGCGAACACGTGTTTCATGAACCCTCCCTAGGTCGATTCCGTGCCTTGGTATACGGTACGCTATCGCATACGGAGCGGTTCGGGCAATGATAAATTCAACAAACTGAATTTTTCGATCTGTTTGCTGGCGCAGCATTTTTCGCAGCATTGCTTCGCACACGCGGCAAGGCGCTAAGATCGCGCCGCTTTTCGTGCTGCGCGGTCTGCGCAGGCCGCGCGGGTTGAGCCTACTGCGTCTGTTCGGCGAACTTGCGGGCGTGGTACTTCTGGAACGGCTCGTCCCCGGTATAGCCCTTTTCGACCACCCAGTTCAGCATGTTGAACGTGGTGTAGCGCCCGAACGCGCCCGGCATGTTGGCCACGGCGGCCTGCGCGGCGGTGGTCCCTTCGGGCACTTCTTCGGGGAAGAACAGGATGTTGGGCGTAAAGAGCGCGCCCCAGCGCCGCACCATATCCTTTTCGGGCAGCGTGGTGCCGTCAAAGTCGGTCACCTCCACATCGCCAAACATGTTGATCTGCACCACAAAGTAGTTGTCCTCGATATACTGCGCGACTTCGGGCACGACAAAGACCTCCTCGTGCATCTTTTTGCAGTAGATGCAGCCGCGCTGTTCGATGATGATCATCAGGCGCTTGCCCTCATCCCCGGCCTCGGCCAGATCCTCGGTCAGGTCCTTGAACGTGTCGCGCATCCACGGCGCCTTGTGCAGGCCGTCGTCGCCAATCTCGGCAAGAGCCAGCGTGGCGGTCAGAAGATAGGTGGCGGCGATGGCAAGCAGTCTCATGTGGGTCTCCCTTAGCCGATGGTCTGGAACCACGGCACGTTCTCCAGCATCCACTGGGCGATGATGTTAACCGAATTGGTGGCGATCAGCACGCCAAACAGGATCAGGAGCGCACCCATCACCTTTTCGATCGTGCCGAGATGGCGGCGGAAGCGCACCATCCAGCGCATGAATGGCCCGATAAACAGCGCCGCCGCGATGAAGGGCAGCGTCATGCCGAGCCCGTAGACAAACAGCAGCGCGGTGCCCTGCGCGACGCTGTCCTGCCCGGCGGCCGTGAACAGGATCGCGGCCAGAACAGGGCCCACGCAGGGCGTCCAGCCAAAGGCGAAGGCCATGCCGATCACGAAAGCGCCGAGCAGGCCGACATTGGAGGTCTCCCCCACATCCGCGCGGAACTGGCGGTAGAGAAACCCGATGCGGATCACGCCGACAAAATGCAGGCCCATCGCGATGATGATCGCCGCCGCCACCCAGCGCAGCACGTCGAAATATTCGCGCACCATCTGGCCAAAGGCCGTCGCCGTCGCCCCCAGCCCCATGAACACGACGATCACGCCCAGCGCAAAGAGGCAGGCCGAGGCAAAGGCGCGCCAGCGCACTGCGGGGGAAATTTCGGAGGTCGCAGAGATCTGGTTCATCCCCACCCCGGCCAGATAGCTGAGGTAGAAAGGCACGATCGGCAGGATGCAGGGTGATGCAAAAGACAGCAGACCCGCGATCAGGGCGCCGAAATATGTCACATCGAAGGTCAATCTGGTGCCCTTGCCTTGAGATATTCACACATTAGATTATGAATTAAATCGCATCCGCGTCAATCGGAGTGGACCCTTGCGCCGCCTTCGCATCCTCATTTTCGCGCTTTTCGCGTGGCTGCCCATGGCGGCCACCGCGCAGACCTATCTGCTGATGGCCGAAGAAGACGGATGCTATTGGTGCGCCAAGTGGAACGAGGAAATCGCCCACATCTACCCCAAGACCGCCGAGGGCCGCACTGCACCGCTCCAGCGCTATGACCTGCATTCCGAAGAGCCGGACGTTGTCTTTGCCCGGCGGGTACATTTCACCCCGACCTTCATCCTCGTGCGCGACGGGGTCGAGCTGGACCGGATCGAAGGCTACCCGGGAGAGGACTTTTTCTGGGGCCTTTTGAACATGATGTTCGAGCGGTCGAACATTTCCTTGGCGAAACAGGGCTAAGCCGCTATGACGCTGGATGTGACAACTGAACTTGACACTTCTGACGCGGCGCCCATGTCGCGCCTGCCTGTCTTTGACGCAAATACCTGCGCCGAGGACATGGAAAAGATGATGGAGAATGCGCAGGCAGCCTCCAACTTCCTCAAGGCGATCAGTCACGAGGGGCGGCTGATGATCCTGTGCCATCTCGCCTCCGGCGAGAAGTCGGTGACCGAGCTGGAAGACCTGCTTTCGGCCCGTCAGGCGGCGGTGTCGCAGCAGCTGTCGCGCTTGCGTCTTGAAGGGCTGGTGACGCCCAGGCGCGACGGTAAGACCATCTACTACAGCTTGACAGATGACCGGCCACGGCAAATCATGGAGGTTGTCTATGACCTCTTTTGCCGGAACGACTGATTTCCGCCAATTGCGGCTTTAGGCAGTAGGCCGAAGCCATAGCCAGGTGCCGGCCTTCGGGAGGAAGCCGACATGCTGGATCTGATCGGAGAGGCGAACGCCGCCGCGCTTATCGGCCTTTTGGGCGGGATTGCGCTGGGTCTTGCCGCGCGAATCGGGCGGTTTTGCACGCTCGGCGCGATTGAAGATGTGCTTTACGGTTCAGACGACCGGCGCTTGCGGATGTGGGGTGTAGCCATCGGTGTTGCAATAGTTGGTGTGCATCTGACGATGAGCACTGGTCAATTTGACAGCACACAAACGGCCTATCTCGACCGCGTCTGGAACCCTGCGGCAACCATCGTTGGCGGCCTTCTCTTCGGCTATGGCATGGCGCTCAGCGGCAATTGTGGCTACGGCGCGTTGGCGCGTCTGGGCGGGGGCGATCTGCGGTCCTTCGTGATTGTCATTGTGATGGGTCTGTCGGCCTATGTGGTGATGTCCGGCCCGCTGGCCTATGCCCGCGTATGGCTGTTTCCGGTGGTTGAAGGGGCAAGCGCACCGCAGGGTTTGACGCAGGCACTAGGCGCATTTGGCGTCTCGCCACTGACCGTCGGCGTGCTGTGCGGTGGTGCCGTTCTGGCGGCAGCCCTGAGCAGCGCTGCCATGCGCCGGTCGTTCAAGCATATCTTCTGGGGTGCGGTTGTTGGCCTCGCCGTGGTGTCAGGTTGGGTCGGCACCTATTGGGTCACCACTACCGGATTTGAGGCAGAACTGATTGAAACGCATAGCTTTGTTGCGCCAATTGGTGACACGATATTCTATGCGATGACCGCGTCCGGGACAGCGCTGAGCTTTAGTGTCGGGTCGGTTGTTGGCGTGGTTCTCGGCGCAATGATTGGGTCTTGGTCCAAGGGTCATTTCCGCTGGGAAGCCTGCGAAGACCCGCGCGAACTGCGCCGGCAGATCATTGGCGCCAGCCTGATGGGCCCCGGCGCAATCCTCGCGGTAGGCTGCAGCGTGGGACAGGGAATCTCGGCTTTCTCCACTCTTGCATACAGCGCGCCCGTAGCCTTTGTCGCGATCTTTGCCGGGGCGACGCTCGGGCTGCGTCAGCTGATCACAGGGTTCGCCCGCATTCCCTGAGACACTTCAGTTTCCTGGCCCGCTTCACCATTACTGTTTGACAGATCATCGCGCGCCCTCCCGGCGCTGCGGTGCAATTCATGTCACGTCAGCCGATTGCATGCTCAGTGTGTCAGGCTAGATTTACAGTTGTAACTGTCATTAATATATGACACTCTGCAAGGATCGACCGTCTTGCTCCGCGGTACGGTTGTGTCATCTGGATTGTGGGTGAGTTCGTCTCCGCGTGTCTTGCCTGACAGTCCACCAAACCAAATATGGAGGACCTGGACATGTCAGATGATCCAGACAAGGTCTGGCCAACCGGCTTGACCCTCAAAGAGGCGGAGGAAGTGCACAGCTACCTCATCGACGGCACACGCGTGTTCGGCCTCATCGCGCTTCTCGCGCACATTCTCGTGGCGTACACCACGCCTTGGCTGGGCTGAGGGGGCGTAAACCATGAATAATGCAAAGATGTGGCTTGTCGTCTCGCCGTCCGTCGGTGTGCCGATTTTCCTTGGCGCCGTTGCTGTTGGATCCTTCGCGGTCCACGTTGCCGTTCTGAGCAACACCTCTTGGGTTTCGGACTTCCTGTCCGGTCAAGAGTTGGGCACGGGCGACGCGCAAGCAGCGCTTCAGACGACGCCGGAGGCGAAGACCGCCAAGGCGTCCTATGTGTTCGACAAGGCAAGCGGTGAAAAGGAAATCACCGTGATCTTCGACGACGGCACAACTGCGCAAGCAGTGCTGAAATCCGAAGAAGTGCTGGCCTCCGCACAGCTACCGGGAACGACAGCGCTCGAGTAGCGCAGGGCGGGCCGCTTTGACGCGCGCCCGCGTCCGGACAAGAATTGGAGCCGCCCGAAAGTTTGGGCGGCTTCCTAGACCCAAGGATCGGCAGGGACCATGCTGAACTATCGTGAATTTGCGCTGCGCAAGCTGGCTTCGATAGCACCGCGTTACTTGCCGTTTGCCGATGTCGCCACCGAAGACGTTCCCCTGTCACGTCTTTTGCGACTGTCCCTGTTTCAGATCACTGTTGGTATGGCGCTCGTCTTGCTGATGGGGACGCTGAACCGGGTAATGATCGTCGAACTCTCCGTCTCTGCGGCGCTGGTCGCGGGGATGCTGGCGATGCCGGTGCTGTTTGCGCCGTTTCGCGCCCTCATTGGCTTCAAGTCGGACACACATCGTTCGGCGCTCGGATGGCGCCGCGTCCCGTTCATCTGGAAGGGCACGATGTACCAATTTGGCGGCTTCGCCATCATGCCGTTCGCGTTACTAACACTCTCGGGCTATGGCGAGGCGATTGATGCGCCGCGCTGGGTGGGCGTTTCCTCGGCTGCGCTGGCGTTTTTGCTGGTAGGCGCCGGATTGCACATGGTGCAAACGGTCGGCCTTGCCCTTGCCACGGATCTTGTGAAGGACGAGGACCAGCCCAAGGTTGTTGGCCTGATGTACGTGATGCTGCTGCTGGGGATGCTTGTCAGTGCGATCATCTACGGTGCGCTTTTGGCGGATTATACGCCCGGCCGACTGATCCAGGTGATCCAGGGCTCTGCCGTTGTGACAGTGGCCCTTAACCTTGCCGCGATGTGGAAACAGGAATCGCGCGACCGGGCGCGCGCCGCGGCGATGGCCAACGCGCAGCCCGCGTCTTTTAGCGCCACTTGGAGGCGCTTGATCCAGATGCCCGGAGTTGTCCGTATCCTCGTGATCATTGGTCTCGGCACCTTTGGCTTTGGCATGGCCGACGTGCTGCTTGAACCTTATGGCGGTCAGGTTCTGGGCCTGTCGGTCAGCGAAACCACACAACTGACGGCGCTGCTTGCCTTTGGCACGTTGGTCGGCTTCGGGCTGGCCTCGCGCACGTTGACGCGTGGCGGCGATCCGCTGCGCATGGCCAGCCTTGGTGCGCTCATTGGCCTACCCGGACTTGCCGCGATCATTTTGTCCTCGCTCGTACTGGGACCCGAGGCGTTTCTTGCAGGAACCTTTGCCTGCGGGCTTGGTGCGGGCCTGTTCGGCCATGGCACGCTCACGGCGGTGATCCGTAATGCCCCTAAAGAGCAGGTTGGCCTCTCGCTCGGCATGTGGGGCGCGGTACAGGCCACCTGCGCGGGTGTTGGCGTGGCGCTGGCCGGAATCGTCCGCGATATCCTTATTGCCGCGCCGCCGGTTGCGGGACTTCGGCCAAGCGCACCCTATAATGTAGTATTCATGATCGAGATGGCGTTTCTGGCCGCGGCCATGATTATCGCGATCCCGCTTGTAGTGCGCGGCACACGCGCCGTGGCTGCAGGCGCACAAACTAACCCGGTGGAGGCTCCATGACACAAATCATCACACGCTATTACGAGAGCGTCCATCAGGCCGAAGACGTCTATCGCGAACTTGTCCGGATCGAGCGCTTCTCGCCGCGTATCCTAAAGCTTTACCGGTCCAGCGAAGGGCTGGTTGACACGCTGAAAGCGCAGCACGTCGATCCCGAAACAGCGCTGGCATATGCGGACAGGCTCAAGACCTCCGGTGCCGTACTGTTGGTCAAAGCGGGTATTCGGCCGCTGGCTGCAGCCAAAACTGCGCGCACCGTGACCACTGCAATGGGCGCCGCGGACATGGGCGGGCTTACCGAAGAGGTCGCGGTTCCGGACCCGGAAACCTACGGCATCAGCGTTCTGACAGACCATCCGCACATGATGACGCGCCCGCTGGACAATGAGTTCCCCAGCAATCGGATGGCCGACTGGCCAATCGCACTCATCAGCCGCCGCAAGCCCTTTACTGGCAGCGTGATCGAGCCGCACGGGCGCATGGCGTCCTGGCCCATTGGCCATCTGGTGCCGCACAATGTGCGTTACGGCAAATTCCCCTTCGGTCTGCTGGCGCCGCACAAGGTGCGCTATGGCAAGTTCCCATTTGGCCTGCTCGCTCCCGACACTGTCCGTTATGGCAAATTCCCGTTTGGGCTGCTGGCGCCGCATGATGTGCGCTATGGCAAGTTCCCCTTCGGACTGCTGGTGCCGGGCCACAAATACATGGCCAAATTTCCCTTCGGCCACATCGTGCCTCAAAAGTGGCGCCACATGGCAAACTGGCCATTCCCGCATTTGCTGGATGGAAAACAGGGGCAAAACTCCTTGGTACCCGGCCACAAGTTCATGGCGAAATTCCCGTTTGCCCACCTTGTCCCGCACGCCAAGCGCTACGGCCGCTTCCCCTTTGGCTTTCTTGTTTCGCACAACCGGCGCTACGGCCGCTTTCCGTTCGGGCTTCTGGTTCCGGGGCAAAAATTCATGGCGAAATTCCCGTTTGCGCATATCGTGCCTGGCCACAAGCACATGGCGAACTTCCCGTTCGGCCACATCGTGCCCGGCCACAAATACATGGCCAACTGGATCTTCCCGCATACCAAGGGCAAAGCCGGCTGAGCTACGGCAAAAAGAAGCGGCGGGTCACGCGTTACGTCACGCCCGCCCGCCGTTCAGCAGTTCCAACCAGAAATCCATAAACATCTGCACTTTGGTAGAAATACCATGGGACTGCGGGTAGACCGACCAGCGCGCGGAATGCCCCTGTACTTACCAACTGGGCAAAACCTGCCTGAATTGACCCGCCCGCAGCTCAGTGACTCCACTGGTCGCGCAAAAGCGCGGTACGAAGGGTCATACCAGACGAAGGCACGAGCGCGGCGCCGCATGCGTCTGCAGAAGATCTAACGCAGAACGCGGGCGTGATGAAGCCTTCGTGCGCCGTCGCCCCAGCCGCCTGAGCGCCGGATCTAGGCGGCGCGACGGCCCTCACTCCAGACGCCGCGGAGGATGGGGACATTTTGCGCAGTGCGCACACGGATGACGTCCCCGCGCAAGCCAAGTGCGAGCGCGCCGCGGTCTTCAAGCCGGGCGGCCTGCGCGGGATTGCGGGTGATGGTCGCAATAGCCCGTGGCAGGTCGTCCCAGATCTGCGCCAGTCGAAAACCCGACAAGAGCAGCGCGGCAGGCACGTAATCGGAAGAAATGATGTCCAAGAGGCCGTGCCCCGCCAGCTCTGCGGCGGCCACGTTGCCTGAATGCGAGCCGCCGCGGATCAGATTGGGTGCGCCCATCATCACGGCAATGCCATGGGCGCGGCAAGCCTCCGCGGCCTCGAGCGTTGTGGGGAATTCAGCAAAGCCCACGCCATGCCCGCTCGAGGCAGCAACGTGTTCAGCGGTGGTATCGTCATGGCTCGCCAATACCGCACCAAGGCGTCGTGCCTCATCGACCGCGCCAACTTCATGCCGTGCGCCAACCCGCGCCTGCAAGCGCAGCAGGTTCGCCACGTGCTCCTCAAATTCAGCGTCTGTCATCCCACGTTTTTTCGCGACATAGGTTTTGAGTGCCGACAGTTCACGAAACTGGCGCTGTCCCGGGGTGTGGTCCATCAGACTGACGATGCCGATGCGATCATCGGGGCCAAATTGCGCCAGCTCGTCCAGAAGCGTTTCGGAACAAATTTCGGCACGCAAATGCAGATAATGACTGATCTTGAACACCCCCTGCGCGCGCAACGACAGCATCTCGTCCGCGAGGGCGCGGGCGTATTCCGTATAACGGCCCTTGCCGCCGGAATGGATGGAACCCACGCGCATGGCGTCGAAGACGGTTGTGATACCTGCGCCCGCCAGTTCGGCATCATGCGCCATCAGCGCGGGCAGATGTGGCCAGTCAACGCCCGGGCGGGGTTCTATGTGCCGTTCGACGTTGTCGGTGTGCAGTTCGACCAGCCCCGGCAGAATCAGATCACCCTCGCAATCGACCGCGCCTGAAGGCACGCCGACGCCCGCCGCGATCTCCGTTATCTGTCCCGCTTCGATCGTGATGCATCCGTTCATCACTTCATCCGGCAGGACAAGGCGCGCATTGGCCAAGCGCAGGTTTTCGCCGACCACGGCGTTCGGGTTCGGGCGCGCGTAATTCATTGGATAGCCTCTGATTTCGGGGGGCTGGCCACATCGGGCGCCAGCAGGCGGGCGGCTGCGGCGATGGTTTCGGCCAACGTGTCGTCATTTGACACGTTCCGGATATCAAGCCCGGGCGGCAAAGGTTTTTCGGCGTGCGAAAGCCGCCGTTCAATTTCTGCCGCCGTCTCACGACCCCGTCCCGCAAGGCGACGTGCCAGCGTTTCAGGCTTGGCGGTCACGTTCAGCACGATCAACGAAGGGAAGAGGCGCGCCGCTTCGCGAAGAACGGTGCGCGACAAGTTCACGAGGCAATAGTTGCTTTGCGCGTCATCTTTGATGCGCCGCGGCACCCCATAGTACAAACCATGCGCCTGCCAGTGCAGGGCAAACGCCCCATTGTCCACCATTGCGGCAAACTCGGCCTCGCTCACGGCGTCAAAGTCTTCTCCCCCCGCCTCTGGGGTGCGGGTAATCACGCGCCGCACGAAAACAGCGCGCGGGAGCGCACCAAGCAGGCCCTCCATCACGCTGTCCTTGCCAACCCCCGAGGGGCCAACAATGGCGATCACCCGACCACTCATGCCGCAAGCCCCGGGGTAAAACGCGTCACATCGATTTCCCGGTCGCAGACGCGCGCGCGGGCGGCCTCATCGTGGAAGATCCCGATGATTGCTGCGCCGCGGGCCTTGGCCGCCTCGATCAGCGACAGAACCACCTCTCGGTTTGCGGCATCGAGGCTGGCCGTAGGCTCATCCAGAAGCAGCGCTGGGTACGGGTGCGCAAATCCGCGCGCGATGTTCACGCGTTGCTGTTCGCCACCCGAAAAGGTTGTCGGCGACAGCGACCACAGCCGGGAAGGAATATTCAGCCCTGTCAACAAGTCTTCAGCCCGGGACGTAGCCTCAGCCGGCGCGGCGCCAAGGGCGCGCAGCGGTTCGGCCACCACATCCACAGTCGGCACCCGAGGGACGACACGCAGAAACTGGCTGACATAGCCCAAAACCTCCCGGCGCAGGGCAATGACCTCGCGCGGGCTGGCGCGGGCGACGTCAAGGCCGCCAATCTCGATCCGGCCTGACTGTGCCAGGTAGTTGCCGTAAATCATGCGCATCAGCGTTGATTTGCCCGCCCCCGACGCGCCGGTCAGGGCAACGCACTCGCCGGGCGCGACGGACAGGGATACATCCGACAGCACCTCGATCACGGCGCTGCCCTGGTTGTGCAGCGTGAACGTTTTGGAAACGTGGCTAAGTTCGATCATGGCTCAGACCTGCAAGACAGAGCTGACAAGCAGCTGGGAATAGGCGTGTTGCGGGTCGTCGAGGATCTGGTCCGTCAGCCCCGCTTCGACCACACGGCCCGATTTCATGACCATCAACCTGTCCGCAAGAAGGCGCACGACGGCAAGATCATGGGTCACGATGATGGCGGACAGGCCCATGTCCCGGACGAGACCGCGCAGCAGGTCCAGAAGGCGCGCCTGCACCGACACGTCAAGCCCGCCGGTCGGCTCGTCCATGAAGATCAGGCGTGGGCCGGTCACAAGGTTGCGCGCGATCTGCAGGCGCTGCTGCATCCCGCCAGAAAAGGTGGTCGGCCGATCATCGATCCGCTCCGCGTCGATCTCGACCCGCTCGAGCCAGTCGGCGGCGGTGTCCCGGATATCCCCGTAATGCCGCGCACCAACCGCCATCAACCGTTCGCCCACGTTGCCGCCGGCACTGACCCCCATGCGCAGCCCGTCCCGCGCATGCTGATGGACAAAGGCCCAGTCGGTGCGGGACAGCATCCGCCGTTCCGGCTCTGACATTCTGAGCGTATCGCGCGGACCATCAGCGCGCGTATCGAACACAACCGCGCCCTCGTCTGGCGCAAGCTGGCCCGCCATACAGCCCAAAAGCGTGGATTTGCCCGAGCCGGACTCGCCAACGATCCCCATCACCTCGCCCGGATAGAGATCAAAGGACACATCCGCGCAGCCGATATGCGTGCCGTAGTATTTGGTGATGCCCTGAACGGACAAAAGCGGGGTCATACCGCGCCCTCCTCTGCCACGGCGAAGGGCCGGGTGGATGTCATGGCGCCGGTGAACCCGGCAGCCCGCCGCCCCTCGCAGAAATCGGTGTCGGAGCAGACGAACATGCGCCCGCCCGCGTCGTCGGTGATCACTTCGTCGAGGTAACTGTTGGTCGCGCCGCACAGGGCGCAGGGGTGATCGGCCTTTGTCGCCTCGAACGGGTGGTCGTCAAAATCGAGCGAGACCGCTTCAGTATGCGGCGGCAGGGCGTAAATGCGCTGTTCGCGGCCCGCGCCAAACAGCTGGATCGCGTCACTGCCCGACAGTTTCGGGTTGTCGAATTTAGGGATCGGGGACGGGTCCATCACGTAGCGCCCTTCGACCTTGACCGGGTAGGCGTAAGACGTGGCGATATGCCCGTGACGGCTGATGTCCTCGTAGAGCTTCACGTGCATCAGGCCGTATTCTTCGAGGCTGTGCATCTTGCGCGTCTCGCTCTCGCGCGGCTCGAGAAAGCGCAGGGGCTCGGGGATCGGCACCTGGTAGACGAGGATCTGGCCCGCGCCCAGCGTTTCCTCGGGGATGCGGTGGCGGGTCTGGATTACGGTCGCGTCCGTGGTCTTGGTGGTCGTGGCGACCCCCGCGGTGCATTCAAAGAAGGTGCGGATGGAGACGGCGTTGGTGGTGTCGTCCGCGCCCTGATCGATCACCTTGAACCGGTCCTCGGGCGTCAGGACAGCGGCGGAGACCTGCACACCGCCGGTGCCCCAGCCGTAGGGCATCGGCATCTCGCGGCTGGCGAAGGGCACCTGATAGCCGGGGATGGCGAGGCCCTTGAGGATCGCGCGGCGGATCATCCGCTTGGTCTGTTCGTCCAGATAGGCGAAGTTGTAGTCGGGCATTTCGGTCTGGGTCATTCCGCCGCCTCCTGCATGGATTGCATAGCTTCGGCGCGCAGCTTGCGGACCAGCTCAATCTCGGCCTGGAAGTCGACGTAGTGGGGCAGCTTGATGTGCTCCAGAAAGCCCGTCGCCTGGATGTTGTCGGCGTGATACAGCACGAACTCGGCGTCCTGTGCAGGCGCGCCGCTGTCTTCCTCGCCCAGCTCTTTCCAGCGCAGCGCCCGGTCGACCAGCGCCATGGAGATTGCCTTGCGCTCGCACTGGCCAAAGACAAGGCCGTAGCCGCGGGTAAACTGCGGCGGCTGCGTCTTGGAGCCGGTGAACTGGTTCACGGTCTCGCATTCGGTCAGTGTGACCTCTCCGATCTCGACGGCAAAACCCAGCTCAGGAATGTCCAGTTCGACGGCGACAGCACCGATGCGCAGCTCGCCCACGAAGGCGTGGTTGCGGCCATAGCCGCGCTGCGTCGAGTACGCGAGGCCAAGCGTGAATCCCTCATCACTGCGCGCCAGTGCCTGCAGACGGAGGGCCCGATCGGCCGGCATTTCCAGCGGCGAACGGGTCAGGTCGGGCGGCTCGGTGTCATCAAGCGGCGCCTCTTCGATCAGGCCCTCGCGGTTGAGGAACCCGGTGACATGCGGCACATCCCCGGCTTCGGCGGGTCGCGACTGGGCCTCAGGCGCCTCCTCCCCCTCGGCGGCGAGGGCGAAGTCCAGAAGGCGGTGCGTGTAGTCGAAGGTCGGGCCAAGGATCTGGCCGCCCGGCAGGTCCTTGAACGTGGCAGAGATGCGCCGGTCGCAGTCCATCGCGCCCGTATCCACCGGGTTCGTCGCGCCAAAGCGGGGCAGCGTCGTACGGTAGGCGCGGATCAGAAAGATCGCCTCGATCAGATCACCGCGGGATTGCTTGATCGCCAGCGCCGCGAGGTCGGTATCGTAAAGGGAGCCCTCGGCCATCACCCGGTTCACGGCGAGGCTCAGCTGTTCGCGGATTTGCGCGAGGCTAAGCTCTGCAACGCCGGGGTCACCGCGCCGCTCTTCGGCGAGCCATGTGTGGGCGTTTTCAATCGCCCGCTCACCGCCTTTGACTGCAACATACATCAGCGCACCTCGGTCGTTCTGGGCAGCGCCGCGATCTGGCGTCCGCAGGTAAAGACAAAATCGAGCCCGCGCGGGAAGTGGCGCGCGTTGGCCTGGAAGGCCGCCGCCTCTGGCAGGGACAGCGCGGCGGTGTCCTTGATGCCGGGGCCGGAGAGCGTGGCTCCGCGCGCCGCCAGTTCGGGCAGCTCGACAATCAGCGTGGCAGAGCGGTCGGGATATTGCGCGCTGCCCAGCGGGTAGGCCTCCAGCGGGCCCAGATCCTCCCACGTGCCCAGCGCGAACATCGCCTCTGCCGGGCCTGTCCGGGGGGCGCCGGTGTGAAAGGCGAGCCATTGGTGCACGGGCGCGCAATCGGCCGCGCCCGCCAGGTGGACCGGCGTATCGGCATCGCACAGCGTGAGCAGGACCGCGCCCGCGGCGGGTGACAGGGGGGCTGGCGGGATGGCGCCTGTGATCTCGTGGATGGTGCCAGGACGGGCCATCGCCTCCATCACCGCGCGAAAGGCGTGGGCGGCTTCGATGGCGGGGTCCGCGAAACCGCCGGAGAGTGTCTCTGCCTGCATCAGTCTTCTCCCCGGGCCATCGTGAAAAAGTCGACCTTGGTGGCTGCCGCCTTCTCCGCGCGCGCAGTTTTGGCCGCGGCCTGTTCGGCGTCGATAGGGTCAAGAATCGCAGCACGCACCGTTTCCGCTTGCCCGGTCTGCATCAGCGCGTCGGTCAAGGCTGCCGCCTCTGCGTCGGCCTTTCGGCGACCCTGCAAATATGCGTGCCCGACGGTGCCATCGGCGAGCGTCAGCGCGCACCGCGTGACCGTGACCTCCCCCAGATTGAACGGTGCGCCCGTGCCACCCGCGCGTCCGCGGACCATCGCGGTGCCGATCTCCGGCGCGCGCAACCAGTCAAAGGCGGGTCTCGGCCCAAGCGCGTCCAAAAGCTCCGCCACCCGCCCCACGGGCGCCTTGGCCAGAAGGCTCATCCACGCTTTGCGGTCCAAATTGTCGTCTGCGACGTCTTTCATCTCGACAACTTCGCTTTCTACTATACAACTATACATATCTTATCACATCGTGCGATGAGGGGCAGCGGAGTTTTATGAAATTTGCGTAACACAAGTGGCAAAACACCCCTGTGGAAGGCCATCGCGGATGCGCTGCGCGCGGACCTGGCCGAGGGGCGGTATCGTCCGGGCGACCGCTTGCCGACCGAGGCCGCGCTGGCGGAGCGTTTTGGCGTGAACCGGCACACGGTGCGCCACGGTCTGTCGGCGCTGGTCGATGATGGCCTTGTCCGCACCCGGCGCGGGGCGGGAGCCTTTGTCGCAGCGGTGCCCACGGATTACCCCATCGGCAAGCGCACCCGGTTTACCGAGAACCTGCGCCGGGCTGGACGCCGCCCCGAGCGCGAGGTGGGCGGCTTTGCCGTACGGGCTGCAACGGCGGACGAGGCGGCCCTGCTGGACATCCCGCAGGGCGATCCGGTGCTGACGACGCATGGGCGCAGCCTTGGTGATGGTCAGCCCCTATCGATGTCCGAATCCATCTATCCGCACGACCGTCTGCCCGGTCTGGCCGACGCGCTGGCCCTGCAAATGGGCGTCACCTATGCGCTGCGCGAGGTTGGCATCGCCGATTATACCCGCGCCTCCACGCGCATAACCGCCGTGACCGCGCGGGCCACGCAGGCCATCGTTCTGGGCGTGTCCGAAGGCGCGCCGCTTTTGAAGACAACTTTTTTGAACGTGGCGGATGGCGTCCCGGTCGAGTTTGGCCGCACGTGGTGGGCCGGGGAGCGGGTGACGCTGACGCTCGAGACGGACTAGGCTCAGGACCCACCAATCCTGCCGCGTTGGTTTGGAGGGGCCTGCGCCTAGCCGCCGTATTTCTCCAGAAAAGCCTCCGCGCTGAGCGCGCGAAAGTCGGGCAGCGCGGTGCGCAGGGCCGCGTGGCTCCAATCCCACCAGGCCAGCCCGATCAGGCGCTCAGCAATGGCGGCAGGTTGCCGTTCGCGCAGAGGCCGTGCCGGGTTGCCCGCAACGATGGTGTAGGGCGCGACGTCCTTTGTCACGATGGCGCCTGCGGCGACAACCGCGCCGTGGCCCAGCGTGACCTCTGGCTTGACCATGGCCCCGGCCCCGATCCACGTGTCGTGGCCTATCGTGGCGATGCGCGACCGGCGGTGTTCGAAGAACGCAGCGTCCCGCTCCGCATCATCCCAGTAGTCATCAGAGCGATAGAGGAAATGGTGACAGGACGCGGTGTGCAGCGGGTGGTCTGTCGCGCCGATGCGGGACAGGGACGCGATGTTGGCGAACTTACCGATGCGTGCATTGGCGATGTCGGCGTAGCGGTCGCAGTAGGAATAGTCCCCGAACACCGAATGGGCGACGCGGCTGCCCTGCCCGATCTCCACATAGGCGCCGAACTGGCTGTCCGTGATCTGGCAATCAGGGTGCAGGAACGGCGCACCCGCCGTCAGCCGTGCCATCTTATTCGCTGCGCCCGATCAGCTTGCCGCGCAGCCAGCCCGAGAACCAGTCCATAGCCATGACCATCAGAACGATCAGCACGATGTAATAGGCGACCTCTTCCCAGTCCTTCTGGGTCTGGATGGCTTGGGTCAGCATCAGGCCAATGCCGCCGCCGGTGATCGCACCGATGATGGTGGCCGAGCGGGTGTTGGATTCGAGGAAGTAAAGGATCTGCGCCAGCAGCACTGGCACGACCTGCGGGATCACGCCAAAGCGGTAGCGCTGCAGGGGCTTGGCGCCCGTGCTCTCGATCCCTTCGATCTGCTTGCCGTCGACGTTTTCCAGCGCTTCCGAGAAGATCTTGCCGAAGGTACCGGTGTCGGTGATCAGGATAGCCAGCGTGCCTGTCAGCGGGCCGGGGCCAAACGCACGGGCCAGCACGACCGTCCAGATCAGCGCGTCAACGCCGCGGACGAAGTCGAACACCCGGCGCGTAGCCGCGCGCAGCAGCATGAAGGGAGAGAACCGCTTGGCCGCCATGAATGCCAGCGGCAGCGCCAGGATCGCCGCGCCCATCGTGCCAAGGAAGGCCATCAGCAGCGTCTCACCAATCGCCCAGACGACATCCTTGTGCCGCCACATGGCGTTGTTCCACCAGTCATAGACCGCACCAGCGATGTTGGACCGCGCGGGATCGAGCCGTTCGCCAAAGAGGATCTGCGTGAGGCCGACATTGTGGTAGGGGCTGTCGAGGGTGAACCAGAACAGCTCCCATCCGGGGAAGTAGTTGAAGACCTCCGTGCGGGCGCCGGTCAGGGTGATGCGACCTTCAGGCGTGGTGATCGACACCCGGCGGGAGGAGGCGGAAATCCAGTCCGGCAGGTCATCGGGGAGGTTGGTGGTGACCTGACGGCCCTCGGCCTGCGCCTCGATCAGCGGGAAGTCGGGCAATTCAATCTCGGTGCGGGCGTCCGGCAGGTAGCGCACAACGTAGCCGGGGCCGAGGTCGATGGTGATGACCTCCTCGCCGCTGACCCATGCGGGGCGCTGGCCTTCGGGGTAGCTGCCCTTGCGCTCTCCCTCGACGGCATAGCTCACCGTTCCGTCGCGGTTGTTGCGGGTCACGTGGACCTTGTGCGACCAGCTGTCAGAGGCCAGCGTCACGGCGTTGTCCCAATTTGCCCGCTGGCTGAGGCCCGCGATATCGAAGGCAAAGAAGATGTAGACGAAATAGGCCAGGATCACCGCCGGAAAGGCAAGCGCGAACAGGCGCTTGCGCTGAAACAGGCGGTCGGCGCTTGCTTTGGCGGTGCCAAGGTTCGTGTCAGCGACGGTCATTGGGACTGCCCCTCTGTCAGGCGGTTGCGGTAGCGGCTCGACACCTGGTCAAAGAAGACGATGGTGGAAAAGAGCAGGATGAAGATCGCCGCGGCCTCATCGAACCGGCCCGGGCCCCAGGCCATCGCGTTGCGCAGCTCGTAACCGATGCCCCCTGCCCCGACGAAACCGAGGATCGCGGAGGCGCGGATGTTAATCTCAAACCGCAGAAGCCCGTAGCTGAGCCAGTTCGGCGCGACCTGCGGCACGACGCCGAGCATCATGCGTTGCAGCCACGACGCGCCCGTCGACTCCAGCCCTTCGACCGGCTTGAGGTCTGCGTTTTCAGACACTTCGGAGAACAGCTTGCCCAGCGCGCCCGCGGTGTGGATGGCGATGGCGATCATGGCCGGCACAGGCCCGCCGCCCAGAACAAAGATCAGGACCAGCGCGATGACGATCTCGGGCACCGCGCGCATGATGTCGGAGATGCGGCGAAAAACCGGGATCAGCCGCGGGTATTTGGCCAGCCCTCGCGTGCCCATCAGGGCGAGAATGACGCCGCCAAAGGCCCCGATCAGGGTGGAGACGGCGGCGATGTTGATCGTCTCGATGAGCGAGGGGAAATATTTGGCGATCAGGGCGGGCAGATCGGCACGCTTCTCCCACGCTTCCGATAGAACATCGCCGGGATAGGCGCCGATATTGGCGATCCCGTCCCAGAAGCCGCCCGCGTTGCGGTCGTCGGCGATATTGAAGCCCGCGACCATCAGGACCACGAAAATCAACAGGGTCAGGCCGCTATAGAGCCGCCGCCGCTGCACCTGCGCCATGTAGCTGGACTGGATGCTGCCCACGCTTTGCGCGGCGCTGCCACTGATGCTGACGTCTGCCATGAAGGGTCCCCGAAAAAGAAATCTGGCAGCCCCGGAGGGCTGCCAGTTACGTCATGAAAATGGCTTAGCCGCCGATCTTGGCCTTACGGGCCTCGATCACGGAAATGTAGGTCTCGTGCGTCACCGGCTGGAAGCCGAGCGTTTCGCCCGCCGCCACCGAGTAGGCGCAGTCAACGTCACGCTCGTGCAGGCCGTCGACCAGTGCGGTCATCTTGGCCTTCACCTCTGCCGGCAGTTCCTTGCGCAGCACGATCGGGCCTTCGGGGATGACCTTCGACTTCCAGATCTGAACCAGGTCGTTCATGTCGACGAGGCCCGCGTCAACCGCCTTGCGCAGCGCGCCGGAGTTGTAGCCGTCTTCCCAGTTGCCCTGGCCGTCGGCCCAGGTCACGCCCGCGTCGATGTCGCCTGCGTTCACAGCAACGATGGTCTGCTCGTGGCCGCCGGTGAACTTGACCTCACCGAAGTACTGGCCGGATTCCATCGTGATGCCGTCCTTGTACTGCGGGATCTCGATGGAGGGGATCAGGTAGCCGGAGGTGGAGTTCGGATCACCAAAGCCGAAGGCCTTGCCCTTCATGTCGTCGATGGAGGTGATGCCGCTGTCGGCGCGGGCAAAACCGATCGAGTGGTAGCCGATGGAGCCGTCGAGGTTCACTTTGACCAGAACCGGCTCGACCGCCTCAGGATCCTGCAGGAAGGTCGCGGCGTAGGACGATGCGCCCAGCCATGCCATGTCGATGGTGCCGCCCAGCAGGCCCTGGATCACGCCGTTGTAGTCGGCAGGGGCGAACAGCTTGACTTCAACGCCCAGCTCTTCTGCTGCGTAGCCCTGCAGGCAGGAGTAGGAGTTCAGACGGTCCTGGGCATTTTCGCCGCCGAGGATGCCGATGCGGAATTCGGTGATGTCCTGCGCCAGGGCGCCGGTGCTCAGTGCTGTTGTCGCAGCGAGTGCAAGTGCGATGGTCTTTTTCATCTCAGTCTCCGTTGAGAAGTGGCTCCGCAGTGTGCGGAAGGTTAACTGGCTCAGACGTAGGCTTCCGCTTCGCGGACCTCGCGCCTGTCCAGTGTTTCGATTTCTGTGGATGTGGCGGCTTCGGAAAAGTCGGCGCCGGCACCGTAGATTCCGCGCGCCATACCAGTGGTGAGTTGTGCAGGGGTGCCGTCAAAAACGATGCGCCCGTCGCGCATCCCGATGACCCGGTCGCAATAGCGGCGCGCGGTGTCCAGGGTGTGCAGGTTCGCGATGACCATGCGGCCATCCTGTTCGTGGATGTCCCGCAGCGACTGCATGACGACCTGCGCATTCATCGGATCGAGCGAGGCGATGGGTTCATCCGCAAGGATAATCTTGGGGTCCTGCATCAACGCGCGGGCAATCGCGACACGCTGCTGCTGACCGCCGGACAGGGCTTCGGCCCGCTTGGGGGCCTGCTCGGCAATGCCCAGGCGATCCAGAATTTCGATGGCCTTGTGGATGTCCGCTTGCGGGTAGAGGTTGAACATCGTCGCCAGAGTAGAGCGTTTGTTCAGCGTGCCGTGCAGCACGTTCGACACGACATCCATCCGGGGCACGAGGTTGAACTGCTGAAAGATCATTGCGCAGCGCGACTGCCAATCCCGGCGCGCCGCGCGCTTGAGTGAGGTGATCTCCTGCCCCTCAAAGACAATCGAGCCTTCGGTGGCGTCGGCCAGCCGGTTCAGCATCCGCAGCAGCGTCGATTTACCTGCGCCGGAGCGTCCGATGATCCCGATCATCGTCGGCTTGTCGACACTGATGGTCGCGGCATCCACGGCGATGTTCTCGCCGAATTTTTTCGTCAGCTTGGTGATTTCTAGCATCGGACCCCCACTGGTTGAGGGGTTCGCTAAAGCCGAGTGAAAACAGATTCGTGACAGTTTTGAATCGTTAACACGACGGTTGCGTAACAGCTTTGTAACAGCGCTTGGGATACAGGCTGCGGGAAAAGCCAGGAAAATAAATACCGTTTTCCGGAGACTCTGTCATATTTCTGTTACAATTCTTGAGTCGCTCGCGTAGCGTAAAGGCATGCGAAACGCTTTCATTTCCAGTATTGCCGCCTTGGTAGCAACGACCGCCTCAGGTGGTGCGATCAGCGATGTAAGCTGTGATGACCGTACACGGTTGGTCAGTACGCTTACCCAAACAATGGGCGCGCATCGCCAAGGCACCGGGCTTCGTGATCCTGAAACGATGTTGGAAGTCTGGGTCATGCCGACGAACGGCGACTGGCTCATCGTACAGCATTATGCCACCGGCACGTCATGCATCGTCGCGATGGGCGCGCATTGGGAAGGCGCTGCGCCAGACCCAGCGTAATGCGCTTGGAAGCAGGTCGTGAAGGCGGCGCTGCGATGGTATACTAAAGGCCTTATCATGCCGTCCCGATCAGCGTGGTCATTGGCTTCCGCCGCCTCGCGTTCCCCAGCGAGTCGGCTCAAGCGATTACATCGCTCGGTGCCGCCCGGTATGCGGGGCGTCCGGCGACCCAAGTACCAAGAATGGCCGGCGGGCCGCCTGCCGGCCAATCGACCAGTACAAGATCAGCGCGTTTGCCCGGTGCAACCTCTCCCCGATCCTCTAGCCCCATCGCCCGCGCCGGCCCGGCGGACACCAGTGACCATAGCGACGCGCGCGCGGCACGTTTCTCAGCGTCCAGCCGTGCGACCGCAGCCAACATCGCGGGGTAGTAGTAGTCGGATGCCAGCGCATCGCACATCCCGTCTTCGACCATATCAGCCGCGGCAAGCGAGCCGATATGACTGCCACCCCGCACCACGTTAGGCGCGCCAAAGACAATCATATCGCCATGTTTGCGGGCCTCTTGCGCGGGGCCCATGGTCATCGGGAATTCGCTCGTCCGCGCGCCGAGGGCACGATAGAACCCACGCGTTTCGGCTTGCGTGTCATCGTGGCTAAGCATGGGGATCCCGCGGGAACGGGCCTTGTCGGCTACGTCGCGGATCGTCTGAACGACGTCCGCGCGCCGCGACCAGACATCTTCGACCAACGCCTTGTACGTTGCGCCGTCGAGACCTGACCGTTCCGCATGTTTGCGGTGCCGTGCCTCGAACAGCGCAGTGTCAGAAAGGTCCATCAACGCAAAGTCGGGGTTGTGTTCAAACAGGCGGGCTTGGATTTCCGTCTCCCCGCTGCGCATGGACATGGATAGGTGATCGTTGAAGGCCAGCGCCGGGCGTAGCGGCGCGTCAAAGGCCCAATGAAGCGTCTCCAAAGCCTCGAATGCAAAGGTTTCCCAGCGCAGCTGCAAACGGTTCTCGACAGTCAGCCGCGGCGCAAGATCGCGGAGGGCTTGCATCATCTCGCGCGCCCGATCGACACTCCGCAGTCCGGGCTCGTAGCTAAGTGTAACGGAGTGAAAGGCCGTCGCGATCCCGTTGGAGGCAAGCTGACGGTCTGTCTCAAGAACTGCGGTATCAATCGGAAAGTAGACGCCCGGCCGTGGCATGAGTTGCCGTTCAAACGCGTCACCGTGAACATCGATCAGCGCCGGGGCGAGCAGCTTGCCGCGCGCATCAACTTCCCGGCCCTGAACCGGGCCGCCGATTTGCGAGATAACCCCATCTTCGATCGTGACGGTGGTGTTCTCAATACTGCCCGGCAAAATGACCTGTGCACCGGTAAAAGTAATCACGCCTGCCGCTCCAAAGTGAGGTGCCAGTACGAGGGCCCCCTGCGTTCATGTTCGCGCCCCGCCATCACGAGTACGCCGAACGCCTCGACAAAGGCCGAAGCCTCAAAAGCGCCGTGATTATCGTGCTGTTCTCGCTCGTCACTTGAAGCGCGGTAGACGACGCGTGTGGTCTGGCCAATCTCGCGCGGAACGGGCAGCCATACTTGGGCCAAGACAAGCCACGGTCTCGACAGCATCGTCAGCAAGCGTGTTTTTCCGGGCTTCACGTCGTGGTGGATTCGTTTGATCCCGCTAAGCAGCATCGTTTCGTCCTCAACATAGGTCACGTTGCAAATCTGCACTTGGCCAAATGCCACGTCGGCAAAGGGCAGATCGTTCTCTTTGCTTCGCACACGTAGCCTATCATAACCAGCAAGCCGTGGACGTCTGACCAGACCTGCGCCTTTTGGTGGGGTCGCGACGGCGTGTCGGTTCCTTGCATTGAGCGCGACGCAGAACTGTGCACCAAATTAGGTGTGGTTATGCTCTGCAAGGGTTGTTTGAACTTCATTGCTCTTGGAAATTCGTCCGCTGTTCCCTAGGTCGTGACCCATGGCATTGCCCCGTAAAGAAAACGTATTTTTATGATGGAGACCCGCCGCGAGGCCGCTTTATTGCCCCGCCGCGCGATTTTTGCGGCAGCTCTTTCTGCGCTTGGAGCGGGCGGATTTACAGCACTTGCCATATGGGGTGGGCTTTCGCGTCCTCATCGCGCGTCGTTTCAATTCACCCGAGGCCTCACGCTTTCAACTGGAGAAGACGAGCGTTTGCGCGCTTTTTTGGCCGGCGCATTGAGCGATGACCGGATATTTGTGACGATTGTGGGCCACACGGGCAGCGCCGGCGACGCGGCCGCGAATTTGTCGCTCAGTGAGGCGCGCGCAGCCTTGGCAGCGGATATGGCCGAAGCCCTTGGAATTGCGCCGGAACGCATTACGGCCCGCGGCGTTGGTGGCGGCGCCCCTTTGGACAAGCAGACGAACGAGAACGCGCGTGCGTATCAGTCGCGCCTCGCGCGGATCGACGTTACTTTACAGTTGCGCCGATGACACCGGTTATTCCCGTCGCTTTTGCCGCTTTCCTTTCCACATTTGCCGGCGCCGGTTTTGCCTGGTTCATGCGGTTGCCACTGCCATTCGACGGGTTTGCGGCCCTTGTCGCGGCCTCCGCTGCTGCGTTCGGCACTGTGACGCTGGTCGCCTGGATGCCACGCCGCTGGGTCTGGAGCGACGCGGAGTTGCTGCGCCAGGCCTTTCAGGCGCGCCACGGCGTCACAGCCTCAGCCGCGGGAAGCGCGCTGGGGGCAATAACGCAGGCGCACCAGCGCGCAACCGCGCTGCGCGGTGCGGCAAAGGTGATGCGCGACGACGCCGCGGCACAGGTCATTGCTGTTGCTGACCGACTTGATGCCGCAGCGCACGAGATCTTTTACGCGCCAGAGCGCCATGGCGCATTACGCGCGGTTTTGATCCGCTCGGAACTGATCGAAGACGCCGCACGCGCACATGCACAACTCAGGGCCCGCAACCAAGCCGAGACCGAAGCCGTCTCGCGCGGGAAACTGCTTGCCGCGGTGAGTGCCTTGGATGCGGCGTTTGACACGGCTGAACTGAACGCGGCGCGAGGCCTTTTGACAAAGGTCGAAGTCGCCTCTGAGGTCGCCGAAAGCCTTTTGAAACCCCGCAGCAGGCGCTAGCACTATGCCGAACTTCAACACGGAGCTTACGCACATGAGACGCATCACCAATGCTTTGGCAATCGTCCTGAGCCTGGCCGCCTCACCAGTTTTGGCCAATCCAGGCGATCTTTTGGCCGAGACCGTGACCACCCCTGTCCGCGACTGTGCACCGGGTTGGAACCCGAACATGCCACTGATTGCCTGGGGTGCGGATGGCGTTGTTGCCTTTGCCAATGGCGCATCGCTTGCAAACAATGGCGGTGCCCTTGGCGCGGCTGGACTGCCTTTGTCGCTGACAGTGGTCGACAGATTCGAAGCGCAGCTTGATGCGTATCTGTCCTGCGAAACGCCCTTTCTCCGCGGTACCTTGGGTATGCTGGCAGCTGCCGCCCCGGTGACCGAATTTGACCCGCGCACGGAACAGATCGTTTTCTTCAAGCACTCCTTTTCGGCGGGCGACGGGATCGTGGCCGCAGAGGGCATCGGGCAGATCGCGGATCTCGCGGGTAAGCGAATTGCCATTCAGGCCAATGGCCCGCATGTAGACTTTGTCGGGCGTATCCTTGCCGATGGAGGCCTGTCGTTCGATCAGGTGGACATCGTCTGGACGCAGGATCTGACCGGGGATGGGGACACACCGTCGGCGGCGTTGGCCGAAGGCCGCGCGGACGCAGCGGCTGTCATCCTGCCGGATGCACGCTTCTTGACCTCCGGGGGGGCAGTGGGAACCGGCGCAGAAGGTTCGGTGCGCGGCGCGACGATCTTGATTTCCACGCAGGAAGCGGCGTCGGTGATTGGCGACTACATCGCCGTGCGCGCGGACTATTTCGATGCCAACCGCGATGACATCGCGAAGATGGTAAACATCCTCTTCCGGGCCGAAGAAGAAATGCGCGTCTTCATGGCGCGGGACGGTGACCCGCAACAGGCGCGGATGGCGGCCTTGATGGCGACCGAGTTTCTGGGCGGGCTGCCCACGGAAGAGGGTGTATTCCTATGGCGGGACGCCATCACGGATGGCTGGCCGGGCAACGCGAAGCACTTCAGCGACCCAAGCGAGGCGCGCCGCTTTGATGTTCTGCTCGAGGAGGTGAACATCGCCCTGCGCGGTGCTGGGCGCCTGAGCGCACCCGCAAACCTGAGCACTGCAGAATGGGATTATTCCGCCTTGGCCGATGGGCTCGAAAGCCTCGACGAGCGCCAGATTGCCGCCTTCAACCCTGAAGCCGCCGCGGCGGCTGTTCAACGTCTGCGGCGCACAGGGCAGCTTGATGCGAACACAAAAATCGACTTCGTCGTCTATTTCGAGCCGGACAGCACCGCGTTCCCGATTGCGCTGTATGCGCAGGATTTTCAGGAGATCTTGCGGCTGGCCTCCACCTATTCCGGGGCCATCATAACGGTCGAGGGGCATTCGGACCCGCTGCACTTCCTGCGCCGCGAACAGGCCGGAGCGGATAATGCAGAGCTGCGCGCGATCCGCACCTCGACGCAGAACCTGTCGATGGACCGTGCGATCGCCGTGGTGGATGCGCTGAGCGCCTATTCGAGCGAACTGGGCGTGCGCATGAACCGCAATCAGTTCACCGTCGATGGGGTTGGTATTTCCAACCCGCGGCACAACCCGCCCGCGACCGAAGCAGAGTGGCGCGAAAATATGCGCGTCGTCTTCCGCGTGCTGACCGTGCAGGCCGAGGCCACGACATTCTCTCCCCTGCAATAGGAGCCGGCCATGAAACGCGCGAATGTAATCGTCGGCTTTTTGGCCCTGGCGGGCATGGTTGGGTTCTTTGCCTTTGAAGAGCTTTCGCAGACCACCCGCGCATGGGTCCCGCCTGCGCCGGTTACGCCGAACTGGGCCGCAATCGCGGCCTGGCCGGATCGGACCAGCGACAGCGTGCAGGCTGTGCCGGACCCCAATCGCCGGATAACAGCAATTGTGCTGGACGATTCCGGCTCGATGGGTGGCCAGATGGAGCCGGCGAAAACAGCCGTTATTCAGGCGTTGGACGCCATGGCGGGGACGGACCGGGTCGCGGTTGTGGCGCTGAATGCCGGGGTGATCCAACCCTTCACCACCGTCGACGAAGCGCGCGTCACCCTCCCGTCGGTTCTGCGTCCGATCAGGAGCGATGGCGGCACGCCGCTGACCCGGTCGGTCCAACGTGCACAAACGCTGCTGGAGGAAGAAGCCGCTGCCGTGCGCGGTTTTGGCACCTTCCGGCTGATTGTCACCACGGATGGTCAGGCCGACGACGGCGCGGCATTGGACGCGGCGATCGAACGCGTGGCCGCGACTACTCCGATCCAGGTGACCACGATTGGTATCGGTATCAGCGGCAGCCACGTGCTTCGGCGCAACGATATTGGAAGCTTTGTTGATGTCGCCAATGTCGCGGCTCTGGCCGAAGCGCTGCAGGCGGCGGTGGCGGAGAACACCGCCTTTTCCGCCATCACCGAATTTGACGGAACGGAAGGGTAAGCCATGGGACGGCGCATTGATCTGAACTGGGACGAGTGGAACCCGGGGCTTGATAC
>JBCBCP010000017.1:0-57636 GCA_038530575.1 Pseudomonadota bacterium | reverse complement strand
CTCGCCCGACGCCTTGATATATGGCAGGAGCGTCAGGTGCATGAAGATGCACTGGCCGCGGGGCTTGTCCTGGCTGAACTGGCGGATCGCTTCGAAGAACGGCAGGCCCTCAATATCGCCAACGGTGCCGCCGATCTCGCACAACATGAAGTCGACCTCATCCTCGCCGATGGCGATGAAATCCTTAATCTCGTTTGTGACGTGGGGGATCACCTGGATCGTCTTGCCGAGGTAGTCGCCGCGGCGCTCTTTCTCCAGAACGGTGGTGTAAATGCGGCCCGAGCTGACGGAATCGGTTTTGCGCGCGGGTACGCCGGTGAACCGCTCGTAATGCCCCAGATCGAGGTCGGTCTCCGCCCCGTCATCGGTGACAAAGACCTCGCCATGCTCGAAGGGGGACATCGTGCCCGGATCAACGTTGAGGTACGGGTCGAGCTTGCGCAGGCGCACCGTGTAGCCGCGCGCCTGAAGCAAGGCACCAAGCGCGGCAGACGCAAGGCCCTTGCCAAGTGATGACACTACGCCGCCGGTGATGAAAATAAAGCGTGCCATGTGCTGCTACCCCGTGTGCCTCTGGCCTGTGCATCAGGCCGAAATGGTCCTTGGCAGGCACGCATGATAGCACCGCCCACGGGACCTCAGTTTATCAGGATTCGGTCCAGCGGCGCAACATGCAGTATTGCGCCACCCCAAAAGAGCTAGCGTTAGTCGAGCTGTGGCACCAACGGTTCGGTGCTGCCCGGCGCCGGCGGGGTCAAATCGCCCGCAGGTGGAACCAGCGGTGTTTCTGTTGCGGATGCGGGCCGTTCAATGCCCAGACGGTCTACCACAGAACTGCCGGACGCGTTCTGCGCAGCAAAGATCGTCAGGGTAATCGACGTGATCGTGAACGCCACGCCAAGCACCCACGTGACCTTGCCAAGCGCGGTTTGCGGCGCGCGCGTCGACGTTGTTCCGCCCCCGCCGCCCATGCCAAGCCCGCCCCCTTCGGAGCGCTGCATGAGCACGACGCCAATCAGGCCAAGGGCCAAAAGCAGGTGAATGGTCAGAACAACGGTTTCCATGGGGCCTCGCGTGGTTTCGTGCGAGATATGCGATGGTGCGGGCGGGGGCAAGGGTGTGATTTGTACGCCCCGCCCCACATCGCCCTATGCTCCGACGCGCACGGCGTAAGAACGATAAAGTCGCGGCCTCAGACCAACAGACTGTCCTCTGTCGGTGCGGCGATGAGCCCCCAGAAGTCGCCGGCCTGAAACCAGTCAAAGCCGCCAAGCACGTCCTCTACGCCGCCGCGCCCATTGATGGCGACGACGGTTTCGATGCTGCGGGTCGTGATGCCAAGAGCGCTCAGAACCGCGCCGGCGCCGTTGGCTTCAAAGTCTGCGTAGTGTGCGCCGCCCAGAACGAGGTAGAGCGTATCGCTGCCTGAGCCGCCACGGAACACATCCTGCGAGGCTCCGCTGCCGCCTTCGAGCGCGGTTTCGGTAAATATGAAGACGTCATCGCCCGATCCACCGCGGGCGAGGTCATCGCCGAGCCCGTCGATCAGCACGTCGTTACCCGATCCACCTGCAAGCGTGTCATTGCCCCCGCCGCCGCCCAGGATATCGCTTCCGCTTTGCCCAGCGAGGAAATCCGCGCCCGCTCCGCCCGCTGCTATATCGTCCCCGCGCCCGGCCAGCACGCGGTCATCCCCTGTGCCGCCAAACACGATGTCGTCCCCGCCAAACGCAAAGACGATATCATTGCCACCGTTTGCGAATACCGCGTTATTGCCGCTGTTTTGAAAGCTGATCGTGCCAAAATCCGACAACGCGGCGGTGCTGCCGCCCTCCAGTACGAAGGCGGCATAGGCGCCCCAGGCCTGTTGCACGGCTTCGGCTGGGTGGATCGGATCCCAGAATCCGACCTGGTCGCTGTCAAACGGCGCGCCATCAACGAGGAATTCGTCGCGCGCCGCGATGATACCAAAGGCGCTTGGGTCTTCGGTGATGGCCGCGGCGAGCGCTGCGTAGTCGATGACCTGTACATCCAGCCCTTCGGCGCGCAGGGAGGCGGCGGTCTGCGCCAGCAACCCGTTGTAGATGTTGATCGCAAGGTCAGACAGTCCCGAAGACAGGGCATCCAGCCCGTCGCTTCCCGGGAAAAACGAGCCAACGGGGATCGTGCCGAAAAAGACCGTTTCGACCCCGGCGGCGTCGAGGCTGCGTGCCCCGGCCTCAAGCGCGCCCAAGAGGGCGGCGGAGGTTTGCGTGGCAGCGCCAATCAGGTCAAAGAACGAACCGCCTTCTGCAGCACCAAGCGCATCGGAGAAATCATTGGCGCCGATAAAGAGCACCGCGGCCGCGTTCGGGCCAATGGCCTCGGGCGGCAGAGCTGAAAATCGCGCGAGTTGCGCGCCGAGGTTTGAATCATAACCCGTGCCCTCGCCAAAGGGTTCTTGCGTGCCGATCGCCCGCGCGCCGGCATTTGCAAAGTTGAGGATCGTGTCGCCCGTCACCTGCCCGGTATAGACCGCGTGGGTGAATTCGTTGGTGACCGCACCTTCAGGGCCAAAGCCAAGCGCCTGCGCTTCGGTCAGCGCCTGTTGGGTTCCAAGCGCAAGGGCTTGAGCCTGCAGCGCCGCAATCTGTTCAGGGGTCGGATTCGGTACGCCCGCGATCAGCTGCGCGAAGATCTGCGCGCTCAGCGCTTGGGTCAGCGCGCCGACGATGACGCCGGTATCGGTAAGGCTGTCTCCGAAATAAATGATCTGGCGGGCTTGGTCTGACATGGCCGGGTCCTTTGCGGGTGTTTGTGCGGACCGAGTCTAGCATAGTTAACCGGTCCACGTGCGGAAAAATACTACTCTGGGGTGTGGCTTCTATGGTGCCTGCGGGCGCCTTGCAGGGCTGGACGGACGGTGCGCTAGGGGGCAAGGTGTTTCCATGCCGCATGACCATCACGACCACGATCATCCTCACGCCCTGCTGCCGCCGGATCCGGCGCTGCGTCTCAAGGCGCTCGAGACACTCCTGGTCGAAAAAGGGCTGGTCGATCCGGCGGCGGTGGACGCCATCATCGACACTTACGAGAACAAGGTCGGGCCGCGAAACGGGGCGCGCGTGGTTGTCAAAGCATGGATGGATGAGGGGTTTCGTGCCGCGTTGCTAGAGGACGCGACAGCCGTGGTGTCAGACCTTGGCTACTATGGCCGCCAGGGTGAGCACATGGTGGCAGTGGAGAACACAGCCGAAATGCACAATATGGTCGTCTGCACGCTGTGCTCCTGCTACCCATGGCCTCTGCTGGGCATTCCTCCGGGCTGGTACAAGTCGGATGCCTATCGGGCCCGTGCGGTGCGCGAGCCGCGCAAGGTGCTCGCCGAATTCGGGGTGACCTTGCCCCAGGGTACGGCGGTGCGGGTCTGGGATTCGACCGCCGAGGTTCGGTATCTGGTCGTGCCGATGCGCCCCGCGGGCACTGAGGGGTGGTCGGAAGACGCTCTGATGGGCCTCGTAAGCCGGGACTCGATGATCGGCACCGCTTTGGCGTCCGCGCCGTGAGCCGCGTCCGCACAAAACATGGCGCAGACGCGTGAGCCGCGTCCACGACATGGGTGGCCGTTATGGCGACGGACGCGTGGTGCCAGACGCGGACGATTCACCTGTGTTCTCGCATGACTGGCATGCCCGCGCGCTGGGCGTGACGCTGGCTTGCGGCTCGCTTGGGCTGTGGAATATCGACGTTTCCCGGCATGCGCGCGAACGGCTTTCCCCAACGGATTATGCGCGCTTTTCCTACTACGAAAAATGGATGGCAGCGCTGGCCGATCTGCTGGTGGAGACAGGGGCAGTGACACGGTACGAATTGGCGGCCGGGCGCGCGACGGGACGCTCGGACCTTGCGGATAAGGCGCTGAGGCCCGGGGACGTGGCGCAGGTCCTGGCCCGGGGCGGGCCCGCGGACCGGGACGGCGCGGCGCCCACATTTCAGGTGGGAGACGTGGTGCGGACGCGGCGCCGGGCAGGCAACGCGATGGTTGATGGCGGCCATACGCGTTTGCCCTTATATGCTGCCGGCGCCGCAGGTCGTATTGTGCGGGTGCAAGGGTGCCACGTTTTGCCCGATGCAGCCGCACACAGATTGGGCGAGGCGCCCGAGCCGCTTTACGCGGTGTCCTTTGCAGCATCTCAGCTGTGGGACAACCCAGAGCACCCGGGAGACGAGGTGGTCCTTGATCTGTGGGAGAGCTATCTTGAGCCGGCGTAACGCAGCAGCGCACGGGTGCAGGCCTCATGCGGCCTGAGCCAGCCTTTGAGGCGCCCTGGCATGCGCAGGCTTTTGGCCTGACAGTCGCGCTGAACGAAGCGGGCTATTTTGCGTGGACCGATTGGGCAGATCGGTTTTCCGCGACCCTAGCCCGGCGCGGCCTTGAACGTGATTTGAACGGCGGCGACGATTACTTCGCCTGCTGGCTCGAGACGCTGGAGGCGTTGGCGACCGAGAAAGGCTGGGCAGAGGCCGCAAAACTCGCGCAGCTACGCGATGCGTGGGAGGCGGCCTACCTGCGCACGCCCCATGGTGCACCCGTTCGGCTTTGATGGCGGGTGACGTGCGCGACTGCGCCGCGACACCCCTCCCACCATCCCAACAGGGTCAGTCTACCTGATCAACGTCGTCCACGTCGGCCTGCCCGGATAGGCGGCGCCGGATGATCGACCAACTAAGCCCGATGCCCAGCACCGTGGCCAGCGCGACCAGCCCGATCCACGTGTTGAGGCCCGGGTCCGAGAGGCTCACAAAACCCAGATCGTACAGCACCCACAAAAGTGCGCCCACAAGCGCGAGGACCAATGCCATGCCGAAGGGACCGATCGAGCGCAGCGTGGCGCGCAAATAGATGATGTAGCCGATCAGCAGCACCAGCCCGGAGAGCACGGCGATGGAAAGGTTTTCGCCGCCATGGTCCTGCACCCAGCGGACATAGTTGAATTCGGTCGGATTATATGTCGCGGCCAGCAGCGCGAATGCGCAAATCCAGCGGATGATGAAGCCCATCTTGCGCTCCTGTCTTGTGTCGGTGCGAAAGTGGCGGGCGATGGCGTCTCTGGCAAGGGGGGCTCCGATAGCTGACTGCTAGGCGGGTTTGTTTTGCCATCTGAAGATATGGGCGCGGTGCGGCGACGGGCTGTTTGCGTGTTGGGCGCGGCGGGGCTATAGCAGCGCGGGTTTGACGGATGAAAGGGTCGTTTCATGGCCAACGTGGTGGTTGTCGGCGCGCAGTGGGGCGACGAAGGCAAAGGCAAGATCGTCGACTGGTTGAGCGAGCGGGCAGACGTGATCGCGCGTTTTCAGGGTGGGCATAATGCAGGGCATACGCTGGTTGTGGGCGGCACGGTGTACAAGCTGCATGCACTGCCGTCTGGCGTGGTGCGGGGCCGTAAGCTCAGCGTAATCGGAAATGGCGTTGTGCTCGACCCCTGGCACTTGCTCGACGAGATCGAAACGATCCGGGCGCAAGGTGTTGAGATCACGCCAGAGACACTGATGATTGCCGAGAATACGCCGCTGATCCTGCCCTTGCACGGGGAGCTGGACCGGGCCCGGGAAAGCCAGAATTCAGTGGCAAAGATCGGCACCACTGGGCGCGGTATTGGCCCGTGTTACGAGGACAAGGTGGGCCGACGGGTTATCCGGGTTGCGGACCTTGCCGATGATGCAACGCTGGAGTTGCGGGTGGACAGGGCGCTGGTGCATCATGACGCGCTGCGCCGTGGGCTTGGCCTTGAGCCGGTGGATCGCGACGGTCTGCTGGACAGCCTGCGGGCTGTGGCGCCGGGCATTTTGCCCTATGCCGCTCCGGTCTGGAAGGTGATGGAAGACCGTCGAAAGGCCGGAAAGCGTATCTTGTTCGAGGGTGCGCAGGGGGCGCTTTTGGATATTGATTTTGGCACCTATCCGTTTGTCACATCCTCAAACGTGATCGCGGGGCAGGCGGCGACAGGGGTTGGTCTTGGCCCGGGCGCAATCGACTTTGTCCTAGGGATCGTAAAGGCATACACCACCCGCGTGGGCGAAGGGCCGTTTCCAACCGAGTTGGAGGACGAGGACGGGCAGCGGCTTGGCGAGCGTGGGCATGAGTTTGGCACCACCACGGGCCGCAAGCGCCGTTGTGGCTGGTTCGACGCCTGTCTGGTGCGGCAGACCTGTGCAACATCCGGCATGAACGGCATCGCGTTGACCAAGCTGGACGTTCTGGACGGGTTCGAGATGCTGAAAATCTGCGTGGGCTATGAACTGGACGGTGAGCGGTTGGACTACTTGCCGACCGCGGCGGATGCGCAGGCGCGCTGCGTGCCGGTTTACGAAGAGATGGAGGGGTGGGCCACCTCGACCGAGGGGGCGCGGTCCTGGGCGGACTTGCCGGGGCAAGCGATCAAATATGTGCGCCGGATCGAGGAGTTGATTGACTGCCCGGTGGCCCTACTCTCCACATCTCCAGAGAGAGACGACACCATTCTGGTGCGGGATCCATTCGCTGATTAGGGAGGCCTCATGGCGCTGAGCTACAAGACACGCAAACGGCTGTCGCTGCTGGTGCTGGTGGTCGGCGTTCCGCTGTACATCGTGACCGCCGTCAGCGTGATGAACTGGATTTATCCGGACCCGCTTGACCGGCCTTCGGTTGGGATTGAATTGCTGATCTATGCGTTGCTCGGCATCTTGTGGGCTATTCCGCTTCGCGCTGTGTTCAAGGGGATCGGCCAGCCTGATCCGGACGCGCCGCAGGGCGAGTAGGGGCCGTACCGGCGAGTAGCGTGCGAACAGTGAAGTCGATCAAGCGTGGCTCGTCTCTCAACATTTTAAGGCCCGTAAGCCCGTGCATGGCGGACCACAGGGCCTTGGCGGTGCACGCAGGATCGGCGCCGTTTGGCACGGCGGAGTGCACCGCGGCCTGAAGCTGATCGAATGCTGCGAAGGCTGCAGCGCGAAACTCCGGATCTTCGGCATCGATCATGTCAAGGCGGAACATGACCGCTGCGTGCCCTGGGCTTTGGGTGCAGGTGTCTACGTAGGCCCGGCAAATGGCAGTTACCGCATCATTGGGGGACGTGGCCGCTTGCGCAGCGGTCGCTTGCCGCTCAGCAAGTTCGGTGAACCCCGCGGTGGCGATAGCCGTCATCAACCCGCGCACGTTGCCGAAATGGTGCGCCGGCGCGGCGGCCGCAACACCCGCACGCCGGGCCACTTCGCGCAGGCTGAATGCGTCCGCACCCCGTTCCGCAAGGAGCGCTGCACCTTGGCGGATGAGCTCGGCCGCCAGATTGCCGTGATGATACTTGGCGCGCTTTACAGTCATGTGAGCGTCTTGCCACAGATCAGCGCTTGACTCAATCTGTACACTGATCAAATGTGTAATTGAACAGTGATCAGATGGGGATTTCCATGCGTGCATTTTTCATCTCTGCCCTACTGCTCGTTGCGCTGTTGCCCTTTTCGCTTGGGGTGATGAATTTCCTCGGCGGCGCGGCGGCCTTTGTGCCGGATGCGCAGGTCACACCGCGATTGGACGGTCAGATGCGGTTTTCGGCGGTCTGGTCGATGCTGCCGTTTTTCCTCACGCTCTGGATCGTGCGAAACCTGGAGCGTGCGGGGGCCGTCTTGACCATAGTGCTGTGCGCCACCGCGCTTGCCGGGCTGGCGCGATTGTACTCGGCAGGCATCTATGGCCTGCCCAGCCCATGGATGGGCGCGGTGATCGCGTTCGAGATAGGCGTGCTGGGGTTCATCCCATGGTATCGCCACGTGATGCGGGCATAAAAAAGGCGGGCCATCACGGCCCGCCTTTTGTGTTGTGCTGAGCGGCGCCTTAGCCCGCTGCGCGGGCGTCGGGTCGGAACCCAGTCTCGCCCGTGGCCGTGAACCGACCGCCCTTGAGCTTTTCGATCTTGCCGGCGCGCAGAAGCTGGCCAAAGGAGCGCAGCCCGTCTTCACGGCTGAATTCGCCGCCCTGTGCCGCGCGCACTTTGTTCATGATCTGCGGGCGCGAGAAGGTGTCGCGGTTTTCCACAAAGGCAAGGTAGGCGGCTGCCGCTTCGAGCAGTTGCGGCAGGCTTTGCGCGCCCATGTCCTCTGCGTAGTCGGCAAAACTGCCGTCCGGGCCAGCTTCGGCCGCAGCGGCGACGCGGCGCGGGCGAACTGGTCCTTCGGTCGTCTGACCGGCAGGTAGGTCGACACGCTGCTCCGCCACCAGCTTGAGAGGCGCGGCCTTGGGCACCGGGCGGGCGTCGCGCGCTTCGCCGCGTGGGGCGGGGCGCCGCGGCCGGATGGCTGCCGCAAGGTCGGTGCGATAGCGACCGGTTTCTTCTTCGCCGGTCAATTCTTCACTGATGCCGGTGTCCGACTTGCTGGCGGCAACAGCGCCGCGCAACTGTGCGAAGGCTTCGCGGTTGCGCGCAGCTTCGGGTGTTTCCATCTCCGCATCGGCCTTTGCCAGCAGGCGGTCAACATCGGGTTCGCTACCAGGCGACTTTGCGGCCGTCGGCGCCGTTTCCGATGCCGCCTCCGGCGTCACGTCTGTCAGCGGCGCAGGCGTCACTGCCGCCCCGGGCTCGGGCGTCGCGTCCGCCTCTGGGGTGGGCACCTCGGTTTCGACTTGGGCAAGCTCGGCTTCAACCGCGGCAAGATCGCTCAAAAGCTCCGCCTCGTCCTCGGCTGACAGGCTGGAAGGGATGTCTTCGAGCGTGTCCGGCGTGTCCGGCGCCACTTCTTCAAGCTTGCCGCTTGCGATTGCGGCCTCGAGATCCGCACGCTTTACCTTGATCACACGCGCGGCTGGCGCGGGCTTGACCTGAGCGACCTCGGTTTCTGGCGCAGGTTCGGGCTCTGGTTCAGGGTCTGCCGCTGCTGGATCCTGCGTGGGCACGCCCTCGGGCTCGGCATCCGGCGCGTCAGCGCTCAACCGGGCGAGGATTCCCGCGACGTCATCAGGATCATCCGCAGCCACTTGCGCGGCCTCTGGCTCTGGTGTCACGGCGGCAGCTGGCTCTGGGGCGGGCTCTTCTGCGACCGGGTCCTCCGTTGCCAAGTCGTCCACGACGGCATCATCTGCTACCACAGCCTCTTGAGCGGCCACGTCCGCGATTGTGTCTGCCACGGCCGGCGCTGCAATTTCTTCCGCATCGGGGGCGGCATCAACAGCCCCATATGCGGCGGGTTCGGTTTCTGCAGCGGTACCGTCGATCTTCGCATCGGGGAATTCGGTCATGTCGGGAGTGTCAAACATCTCCTCGGCATGTTCGTCTTCGGTATAGGCCGGCTCTTCGGGCTCGCCTTGCGAGACGACCGCACGGATCCGGGCCAGTTTGTCCGCGATGGAGCTGCCGGCCGCCGCGGCGGCGGCACCCGCAACGCCTGCACCAGCGATGACGGCTCCAGTCGGAACGTCCTCAGCTTCGGTTCCGGCGATCTGTTCAGGGGCGGCGGGCTGTTCGGCTTCCGGCTGTGGCTCGGGCTCGAAGACCGCCTCTGGCTCGGGATCAACAATCGCCTCCGGCTCGGGCTCAACAACCGCCTCCGGCTCGGGCGCGGGGGCTTCGGCAGATACGGCCTCAGGCACCTCAACAGGCTCCGGTGCAGGCTCTGGCCGCGCCTCCGGCGCCGGGTCCGCCTGCTTGGCAAACGCGGGCTCCACGGGCGCCTCCGGTTCAGCGGCCGGCGCGTCTGGGGCCGGGTCCGCGCTCAGCACGAGGTTATTGCCATCCAGCCGCGCCTGAACGCGCCGGGCAATCTCTTTTTCCGCGATACGCGCCAGCATCTCTGCATCAGGCTGCGGCGGAACGGCGCCGAAATAGCGATCATCGGCGGACAGATCGCGGAAATACTCCGCAATCACCTTCATCGTGCTGACACTGTCGTCAAAGCCTTCTAGCGTGCACGAGAACGTGCCGTAGGCGACGGTCAAAACCTTGTTGTTACTCATCATCGGCGTATCCTTTGGATGCTCGTCCTCTGCGGTCTGCAACAATACGTTTACCAAGATTGCGGCGGCATTTACGGCCCGAATCTGTGCCGACGACGGTATCATTTGTGGGCGACATTGTGATCTGTTTCCGAAAATTGCATTAACATCTCGTGGATAAGGTCATTGTCTCGGAACAGGCACCGGTGACGCTGGTGGGCGGCGGCGCGGCGGGCGCGGGCGACGTGGCGGAGGCGCTGCGCCACGCGCCGCTCTGTGTCGCGGTTGATGGCGGGCTGGCGACGGTGCTGCAGGCAGGCGCTGTGCCTGCTGCCGTCATCGGAGATTTCGACTCGGTGCATGCCGAGGATCTCGCGCAGGTTCCGGACGCCGTGCAGGTACAAGTGGCCGAACAGGAAAGCACGGATTTCGAAAAAGCGCTGGCGCGCGTGGCGGCGCCTTGGGTGATCGGTGTTGGGTTCATGGGCGCGCGGGTCGATCACACGCTTGCCGCTCTGCATGCGCTGATGGCGGAACCGGGGCCGCCTTGCGCGCTTATGGGCGCCGAAGAAGTCGTCTTTCACTGCCCGCCTGCGTTGAGCCTGCCGGTTCGATCCGGTGATGTCGTGTCGCTTTTTCCTCTGTGTGCCGTGACGGGGCGGTCAGAGGGGCTGGAATGGGCGATAGACGGGCTCCGGCTAGAGCCGGGGGGGCGGATTGGCACCTCGAACCGGGCACTTGGGCCCGTGCAACTAGAAACGGACGGGCCGGGCCTGATCGGGATCATCCCGCGGGCGCGCTGGGCGGCGTTTATGCCGGCGCTGGGGTCCGCGCCGCGGCACGGGCCACCGCCCGCTCCCTGAGCACAATATAAAGACCGGCGGCGATCGTGACGACAATGCCCGCAGCCGCGAGGCCGTTGGGAAAATCAGAAAAGACAAGAAAGCCGATGATCGTCGCGATCGGGATTTCCAGATACTGCATCGGGGCGAGGGTCGCCGACGGCGCATACCGTAGGGACCATGTCATTAGAAGGTGCGCCAAGGTGCCCAGCACACCAATGGCCGTCAGGAAGCCCCAATCAGAGGCGGTCGGCATGATCACCTCAAGTCCCGGCGCGTTGAGCCCCAGCGCGAGAAGTGGCCCCATGATCACCACCGCCATCACCCCCGACACCGCTTGAAGGCCGATCGGGTCGGTGTCCTTGGCGATCTGCCGGGTGATCAGCATGAAGACAGAGAAGTTGACGGCAACCCCCAGCGGCAAAAGCGCGGGCCATCCAACTTCGACAAAGCTGGGTTGCACGACCATCAGCGTGCCGGCAAAGCCCACGGCGCAGGCGATCATGCGGCGGGCGCCGACCTCTTCACCCAGCACATAGTGGCCCAGCAGCAGCATGATGAATGGCATGACAAACGCGATGGCAACCGCATCTGCAAGGGGCAGATAGCGCAGCGCGGAAAACATCATGCCAATACCAAGGATATGCAGAACTGTGCGCAAAACGGTCAGCCACAGCACCCGGCCACGCATCTTCCAGGCGCGACCTGTCACTGCAACGAGCGGGATCAGCAGGACAGCTTGCACTGCAAAGCGGATCAGAAGCAGTTGCCCGAGCGGGACGCGTTCCCCCAAAATCTTGGCAACGGCGTCCCCCATTGGCGCAACGATGCAGAAGCCGAGCATCAACATGATGCCCAGAAGGGGACGGTCCTGTGCCATGGCTCGACCGTAAATGTGAACGGTCTCAAATGCAACCATAGGAAGAGTGGCGTCGCTGTATTTCGCGAACTTGCGCAATGTTGCGGCACGCCCGAACGTTGCGCCATATGCGCGGACTGCAAAGGACGCTTTCGGGCGCTCGTCCTCAGCAGTTAGGGATATTCACCGCCAGCCCGCCCAGCGAGGTTTCCTTGTACTTTTCGGACATGTCCTCGCCGGTTTGACGCATGGTTTCGATACAGGCATCCAGGGGAACAAGATGCGTGCCATCGCCGCGCAGGGCCAACGAGGCGGCCGACACAGCTTTGATCGCGCCAAGGCCGTTGCGTTCGATGCAGGGCACCTGAACCAGACCCTTGACCGGATCGCAGGTCATGCCGAGGTGATGTTCGAGCGCAATTTCGGCAGCGTTTTCGATCTGTTCGGGCGTGCCGCCCATCACCGCGCACAGCCCCGCGGCGGACATCGCGGCGGCAGAGCCGACCTCGGCCTGACACCCCGCCTCGGCGCCGGAGATCGAGGCATTGAACTTCACGAGCCCGCCGATGGCCGCAGCGGTCAGCAGAAAATCCTCCACGTGGGCCTCTGATGCGCCCGGCACATGGTCGAGGTAGTAGCGCAGCGTGGCAGGCAGCACCCCTGCCGCGCCATTTGTCGGGGCGGTAACGACCTGACCGCCGGCGGCGTTCTCTTCGTTTACCGCCATCGCATAGACGCTCATCCAGTCGTTGATCGTATGCGGTGCGGTCAGGTTCATGCCCCGCTCTGCCATCAGCTTGTCGTAAATGCCCTTGGCCCGGCGCCGCACGGACAGGCCGCCGGGCAGAATGCCTTCTGCGGTCAGGCCGCGGTTGATGCAGTCGTTCATCACCTGCCAAAGCCGCTTGGTTCCGGCTTCCAGATCTGCCACCGGGCGGCGCGACAACTCATTGGCACGCTTCATGGCCGCGATGGACTTGCCGGATGTATTCGCCATCTCCAGCATCTCGGCAGCTGACTTGAAAGGGTAGGGCACGGGCGGGCCGTCATCCGTGTCCTTGCCTGCGACGAGCTCTTCTTCGGTCATGACGAAACCGCCGCCGATAGAATAGAAGACCTGCCGCAAGGTAACATCGCCCTGCGCGTCTGTCGCCATCAGGATCATTCCATTCGCATGGCCGGGCAAAGCGGTATCATAATCAAAAATCATGTCTGATTTGCGGTCGAAGTGTAGCGTGCCAAGCCCCTCGGGCTGCAGGCTGTGCGTCTGCTCGAGGGCGGCGAGCGTTGCGTCGGCCTTGGCCGCGTCGAAGTTTTCAGGCGTGAACCCGGCAAGGCCGAGGATCGTGGCCCGGTCCGTGGCATGCCCCACCCCGGTAAATGCCAGCGAGCCGTGCAGGGAGGCGCGCAGCCCGGCAAAGGTAAAGGGCGAGGCGCGCATCATCTCGAGAAAACGCGCCGCGGCTACCATTGGGCCCATCGTATGGGAAGAGGAGGGGCCGATGCCCACTTTGAACATCTCAAAAACGCTCAGAAACATGTCAGAGGGCACTTCCTTCAGGCGGTTGCGGGGGCATGGGTGCGGTGAAGGGGTTCATCCCCGACCCCTCGGCATTTATGAGCGTTCGGCAGGCGCGCAACCCCTCGACCCGCGCGCAGATGGCCGCCAGCGCAGGCACCTCCGACATATCGAACCAGCTGCGATCGGTTGCGGCGGGATAAAGGGCACGCCAGCGCAGGCACGCCGCCACGTAGAAATCAAGCGCGCCGGGCGTGTCCGAGAACGCCGTGCCGCGCTGTGCTTCGGCGTCGAGGGCCAGCAAGCTGTCGCGGATGCGGGGCTGAAGCCCGCGTCGCAAGGCGTTCTGAAGGCTTGGGTCATCGCCAATGTATTTGTGGGCATAGAATGTCTGCCTCAGGGCGGGGTGCAGAGTGTTGGCAACATGCAGCATCCATTTCAGCCACGCACCCCGGTGCAGATCGCCATGCTGCGGGCCAAGCACGCCGTGCGTGTCGGTCAGCCAGATCAGGATCGCGGCCGTCTCAAACAGCGGTCCCTCCGGCGTTTCCAGAACCGGGATTAGCCCGTGTGGGTTAAGGGCGCGGTACTCAGGGCTGCGCTGCGCCTCCGCGGCACGGTCCACCAATGCGATTTGGTAGGGCGCGCCGACTGTTTCGAGCGCGAGGCGCACGATCAACGAGGCATTATCAGGGGCGTAGTGCAGCACATACATGGTCGTGCTGTAGAAACACGCCACTGCGCTGTCCGTCCTCAAAACGACTATTTGCCGTCCGATCCGGTCGCGCGGCACAATGGCCTCGAACACGTCGCATTTTTGGCCAAAACGCCGGTTAGTCTGGGGGCGTTCATGATGGAGTAGATGATGCGATTGATCCCAAACCTGTTTGCAATTGGCCTCGCCGCCGCGGTTGCTGTGCCCAGCGCGGTTGCCGCACAAGACAAACCGGCGCTGAACCCGGCAGATGTGGAACTGCCCCGGTCCATCACGCGCATCATCAAGCGGTCCGGGCCAGACGCAGCAGAACGGTTGGGCCGCGAAATGTTCGAGGTCGATCCCGAAGGCAAGGTCAGTGACGAGACGATTGCCCGCTACGAAGCGTGGGGATTGGCGCGCACGCGGGCGAAAGAGCTTGCGGACCTGTTGCAGTTCGACCTGAATTTCGACGGCACCTTGTCCAAGGACGAGCTGACAGCGGCCCATGTCATTGCCGCCGCGCGCGGACGCCATGGCGTCTCGCTCGGTCTTCTGATCGCGCAGGCAGACACCAATGCGGACGGAAGCATCGGCAGCGCAGAGCTGTTCGCGACCATTCGTGCGCAGCATCCGCGCAGCCGCCAGCGCATTTCCGAGTTCAAACGTGAGCTGCGGGTCTTTGATCTTGATCTGGACGGCGTTGCGACGCTGGCCGAAATGGTCCAGGTCGTGAACGCGTACCGGGTAACCTGCGACTGCTAAAGCTGTACGGCCGTCTTGACGCTTGGACAGGCTCACGGCCCGCGATAGATGCTCTTGCTGCCATCGCGCCTTGGAGCCAGCTTTTGCGCGCGGCTTTGACGCAGCGAGACCGCAAGCGGGGCCTCTCCCCGCGCCAAGGCAGGCAAACAAAAAGAGACGGTTTATCGACTTTGACGGGGCGCGCGGGCTCGCGCCGCAGCGCATCGGTGCTATAGTCGCATAAAGCAAAGTGGGGGAGCCTGTATGGCCGGAGAGCTGTCGCCGATCGACAAGGCCAAGTTTGTTGCTGCCAAACGCGCGGCGGACCTTGTCGAAGATGGCATGCGCGTGGGGCTTGGGACGGGCTCGACTGCGGCGTGGCTGGTGCGGTGCCTTGGCGAGGCGGTGCGCGAGGACGGCTTGCGTTTCAAAGGCGTTCCGACCAGCACGCGTACGGCGCAGTTGGCCCGGGAGGTCGGCATCGAGGTGATCAGCCTCGATGATGCGAAATGGCTGGACCTGACGATCGATGGTGCGGACGAGTTCGACGGCGCGCTGAACCTGATCAAAGGCGGCGGCGGGGCGCTTTTGCAGGAAAAAATTGTGTGCACGGCCTCCGACCAGATGGTTGTGATCGCCGACGTCGGCAAAGAGGTGGAAACGCTGGGCGCGTACCCGTTGCCGGTCGAGGTTATCCCGTTTGGCTGGCAAACGACGCAGGCGCTGGTTGAGGAAACTCTGATCTCGATGGACGTCCTAGGCCGACAGGCAAGCCTGCGCATGAATGCCGATAGACCATTCATCACCGATGAGGGAAACTACATTCTCGATCTCCACTTGGCCCGCATCGGCAATGCACGCCAGCTTGCCATGGTGCTGAACCAGATGCCGGGCGTTGTCGAAAACGGGCTGTTCATCGATATCTGCGATCAGGTCGTGATCGGTTATGGCGATGGGCGGGTCGAGCTGCGCGATATCAACGAGGGTACGGTGCAGACGGACCGGCTCGATTTTGTCGAGACGGACAACCTTTTCGCCGATCTGACGGACTAGGCGCGCCGCCGGGTTAGGATTAGCCCCGACAGCAGGATCAGGACACCGCCCAGCAGGGTGGAGGCTTCCAGTGTTTCGCCAAAGAGCAGTACGCCGAGGGCCACACCGAAGAGCAGGCGGGTGTAGCGCAGAGGTGTCACGGCGGAGACTTCGCCAGTGCGCATCGCGTGCATCAGACAGACATAGGCAAGAACGCCAGCGGCGGCGGCGATGAGGATTGGCAGGGCACTGGCCGCTGTAACGCGTCCCATTGCATCACCAGTCCAGCCAAGCAGGATAAATCCGGCGACGGTAATCGCGACAAACCCGTAAAAGCCCAGAACTGAAATCGGCATGCTGGCCGGGACGGCCCGGCTGATCAGATCGCGCCCGGCAAAGCCCAGCATGCCCGCAACCGCCAGAAGTGAAAGGGCCGTAAACTCCTCCGCGCCCGGCTGGACGGTGACAAGCACCCCAAGAAAGCCGAGCGCGACCGCGCCCCATCTGCGCAGGCCGACCTGCTCGCCGAGGAACAGTGCGGCGACAGCAACCACCACCACCGGCGTGGCTTGCAGGATCACCGTCGCATGCGACAGCGGGATGAGAACAATGGCAAGGCAGTAGAACAACCTACCGGCCACTTCGAAGACGCCGCGCAGGGCCATTAGAGGGGACAGGGCTTGTGCCGAGTACAAGGGAAGGTCTTTGGCCCGAGCGTAGATGTTAAAGGCGAGGGCTCCGAGAGCGCCAAAGGCAATCAAGACCTGGCCAAGCGGCAAGTGCGTCGACGCAGCCTTTATCGCGGCATCCTCAACCGCGAAGGCGGCCATCGCGGCGATCATGAACAGGGCGCCGCGCGCGTTATCGGAGCGTATCATGAGCGCCGCTCTAGGCGCGTTGCGCGATGCCTGCAAGCCGCGGGCAAGTGCAGCGGCCGTTCATGTCCGCCGCGCCGCGCGGATACCGGCGTACAGCGCGAAGCCGGCTGGGCCGAAGAGGAAGGTGAGCGGCAAGCAAGGCAAGACCATCCAGAACGGCACATGCGCGGACCGCGCTGAGCGGCAGATCCATGCACCGACAACGAGATCGAAGGCCAGAAAGTGAACCCAACCAGCCAGCAGGACGGCAGGCTGTGCAAAGAGCTCCGCTACTGACGCGAGGGTATCAAATCCGCCTTGGGCGGGAGGATGGCTGAGCGCAAGCGTGACGTAACCCGCGGCGAGGACCGACGGGATCAGCCAGCCGGCGATCCGGTTCGACCAGACCGGCATGTAGGGCGAGACAAGAAGCGCGAGCCATCCGATCATCGCGGTGAGGCCTGCAATGGAGAACAGAGTTTCAAGTGGCATCTCATCGGCGCCTTGTTATTTGCGGGGTGCTTCATATATACTTGCAAACGGAAATAACTTGCAAGAGAAAGATGCAATGAAACAATCAGATGAACAGAATGCGGTGCGGCTGCTGCAGGCGGCCGACATGTTCCGGGCGCGGTTGGCGGGAGAGTTTGCTGCGGTGCACGGTATTTCGGTAAACGAATACCTGATGCTCAAGCATCTTGCGCAGGCGGCGAAGACGCGCCTGCCCCGGGTGGAGCTTGCACGGCGTATGCATGTCAGCGCCTCAACGGTGACGCGCATGGCGGCCCCCATGGAAAAGATCGGTCTCGTGGCCCGCGAGACGGATGAACGGGACGCGCGCACCGCGTTTGTCGTGCTGACGCAGACCGGACAGGCCCGGCTTGATGAGGCAGAGGCAACCTTTGCCAAACAGGCAGGCTATCTGTTCGAGGACCGTTGGACTGATACAGAGCGCGGAAGTTTTGCCGATCTGATCGGCCGCCTCGCGCAGCGCGCGCCGGGCCCGCTGACGTGACAAAGACCAGAGCGGGCACGGCGCGCGCTCTGGTCAACCCCTGTATGCTGTGGAATAAACCGCCCATCCCAAGATGAAGGCCCGCGCCATGGCAGACTATGACTACGACCTCTTTGTAATTGGTGGCGGTTCGGGCGGGGTGCGTGCGGCCCGCGTCGCTGCAGGGGAGGCGGGCGCCAAGGTCGCGCTGGCCGAGGAAAGCCGCTATGGCGGCACTTGCGTGATCCGCGGCTGTGTGCCCAAAAAGCTGATGGTGTTTGCGTCTGAGTTCTCCGAACTGCCCGACACAGCGCAGGCTTACGGCTGGTCGATTGAGCCGGGCGTTTTCGATTGGCACGGGTTCAAGAAAAAGCTGAACAGCGAGCTGGACCGGCTCGAAGACGTCTACCGCAAGCTGCTGGACGGCTCGGGCGTGGAGCGCTTTGACCAACGTGCAGTGCTGAAAGATGCGCACACGGTCGCGCTGGCTGATGGGACAACCAAGACGGCCAAAACAATCCTGGTGGCCACCGGCGGGCGCCCGGTGCGGCCGGATATCCCCAATGCCGAGCTGGGCATCGTTAGTGATGACATCTTTGACCTACCGTCGTTGCCGCGCAGCATCCTGATCGTCGGTGGCGGCTACATCGCGTGCGAATTTGCCTGCATCCTGCATGGGCTGGGCGTCGAGGTGACGCAATACTACCGGGGCGCGCAAATCCTGCGCGGCTTTGATGACGAGGCGCGCGGTCTGATCGCGCAAAGCATGAAAGAACGGGGCATAGACGTTCACCTCGGCACGAACATCGTGGAGATGGCGCTGGCCGGGGACCATGTCGACGGGCCGACCCCCACGGCTTCTGACGCCTCCATGGGCCCGGACGCGCGCAGCAGTAGCGACATGCTTTCCACGGGCACCGCCGACGCGGCACGTCCGGGGACCGGGGGGCCGATCTGGGTCAAGGCCACAGACGGTTCGGAAAAGGTTTTTGACGTGGTGCTGTTTGCTACCGGGCGCGATCCGAACAGCCGGGGCATGGGGCTGGAGGATCTGGGTATCGAGATTGGGCGGCGTGGCGAGATCAAAGTAGACGCATACTCGAAGACGGCGGCTGACAGCGTCTATGCCATCGGCGACGTGACAAACCGGGCCAATCTGACCCCGGTGGCCATTCGGGAGGGCATGGCGTTTGTCGAGACTGTGTTCAAAGACAACCCGACCGCACCGGACCACGACCTGATCCCAAGCGCCGTATTCACCCAGCCTGAGCTGGGCACGGTGGGCCTGAGCGAGGAAGCCGCCCGTGACGAGGGCCCGATAGAAGTTTATTGCACCTCCTTCAGGCCGATGCGCACCGCGTTTGCAGGCCAGCCGAACCGGGTTCTGATGAAGCTTGTTGTCTGCGCTGAGACGCGGCGGGTCAAAGGGTGCCACATTGTCGCCCCCGACGCCGGCGAGATGATCCAGCTTGCGGGCATTGCCATCAAAATGGGGGCCACCAAAGAGGATTTCGACCGGACCGTTGCAGTTCATCCGACCATGTCCGAAGAGATCGTGACCATGCGAACTCCGGTGCGGACGGCTTGAAAATCGTCCCCAAGGGCACAGGTAGAAGCGCAAGCGCCGCGGCACGCGGTTTGTAAGAAGGAAATACCGACATATGGCTGGCAATACGGGCGGCCCCTGGGGGGGCGGCGGCAATTCTGGCGGAGGAAATCGCGGCGGCGGCAATGGTCGCGGCAACGGTCGGCCGCCTTCGGGCGGCGGTGGGCAGGGTCCTGACGGCCCACAGATACCGGAAATCGACGAACTGGTGCGCAAGGGCCAGGAACAGCTGCGCGTTCTGATGGGCGGCCGCGGTGGCGGCGGCGGCACCAACGGTGCTGGCGGCGGCGGTGGCCCGCGCATCAGCCGCGGCATGGTTGGCCTTGGACTCGTCGGCGCACTGTTGCTCTGGGGCTTTTCCAGCTTTTACACGGTGCGCCCCGAAGAACAGTCGGTTGAGCTTTTCCTTGGTGAATTCTCCACTGTTGGTAACCCCGGTCTGAACTTTGCGCCGTGGCCGCTTGTCACTTACGAAGTGCTTCCGGTGACGCGTGAACAATCCGTTTCGCTTGGGGCACGCCAGTCGGGCCGCGGCTCCGAAGGGCTGATGCTTACCACGGATGAAAACATCATCGACATCGACTTCGAGGTTGTCTGGAACATCAATGATCCGGCGAAGTTCCTGTTCAACCTTGCTGACCCTCAGGAAACCATCGCGTCGGTGGCGGAATCGGCGATGCGTGAGGTCATTGCACAGCGTGAACTGGCCCCGATCCTGAACCGGGATCGCGAGGTCGTGAAGGACGAGGCGCTGCTGCTGATCCAGGCCACGCTCGACGCATATGACAGCGGTGTGAACATCGTGCGTCTGAACCTCGACAAGGCGGATCCGCCGCGCGAAGTCATCGACAGCTTCCGTGAAGTGCAGGCCGCAGAACAGGAACGCGACCGACTTGAGCGGCAAGCGGATGCCTACGCCAACCGGGTTCTCGCTGGTGCACGCGGTGAAGCGGCGCAAACGCTGGAGCAAGCCGAAGCGTACCGCGCGCAGGTCGTGAACGAAGCGCAAGGTGAGGCGTCGCGCTTTACCTCGGTTCTGGCCGAGTACCTGCAAGCGCCCGAAGTCACGCGCAAACGTCTTTACCTTGAGACGATGGAGCGTGTGCTGGGCGATGTTGAAAAGATCATCCTGGAAGATGTAGGCGGCGGCGCCGGGGGGCAGGGGATTGTTCCCTACCTTCCCCTAAATGAACTGCGCCGTGGCGGAGGAACAAACTGATGCGAGCAACTTCTTATCTGATCCCGATTGTCGTGATCGCCGTTGCAGGCGTTCTGTCGTCGATTTTTATCATCGATGAGCGCGAAAAAGGTCTCGTCCTGCAGTTTGGCCAGATCGTGCGTGTTCAGGAAGAGCCGGGCCTTGGGTTCAAAATCCCGATCATCCAGGAGGTCGTCCGCTACGACGACCGGATCCAGGCGCTGGACACGGCCGCGACCGAAGTCACGCCGTCCGATGACCGGCGACTGGTTGTGGACGCCTTTGCACGCTACCGGATTTCGGACGTGGTGCAGTTCCGCCAGGCCGTTGGTGTTGGCGGCCTTCGGGCGGCAGAGGATCGGCTTGAAGGCATCCTGAACCCGGTCATCCGGGAAGTTCTGGGTGCCGATGGCGTGACGTCGAACACCATTCTGTCGGCTGACCGTGTTGCGCTGACCGAGCGTATCACCCGGGTCGCACGTGTGCGGGCCCAGAACCTCGGTATCGAGGTGGTTGATGTGCGTTTGAAGCAGACCAACCTGCCGGTGCAGAACCTTGAGGCCACCTTTGCGCGGATGCGGGCAGAGCGGGAGCGGGAAGCCGCTGACGAGATCGCCCGGGGCGAAGAGGCGGCGCAGCGTGTACGTGCGCAAGCAGACCGGACAGTGATCGAGCTGACCTCGGAAGCGACCCGCGAGTCGGAGATTATCCGCGGTCAAGCGGACGCGGCCCGTAACGCGATCTTTGCCGAGGCGTTTAGCGCGGACCCGGAATTCTTTGAATTCTACCGTTCGCTTACCGCCTACGAGCGCGCGCTGCAGGGGCAGAATTCGACGATGGTGATGTCGCCCGACAGCGAATTCTTCAACTACCTGCGCTCTGACACTGGCTTGCGCGCGCCTTCGCCGACGGCACCGGCGGCTGTCGCGCCGCCTGCTGCACCTGCTGCGAGCGAATGAGCTGGATACTCCTTGCTCTTGGGCTGGTATTGATTGTGGAGGGGCTGGCCTATGCGCTGGCCCCTTCGCTTATTCCGCGCCTGCTTGAAGCTCTGGCGGCGCTGGGCGAGGCGGCCATTCGGCAGGTGGGTTTGCTGGCGCTTGTGAGCGGGCTGATCCTTTTATGGGGCGCTTTCCAGCTCGGCCTGCCCTGATCCAATTGCGCGCCTTGCGGCGCAGTACATGTTTTGCGGGTCCAGGCCGCGCCTTGCAGCGCTTAGGCTGTGGCGGCTTGCATTTGGCGCTGAGAGGCTGACACCTAAGGTCTGGCGCAGCGCTTGGGTCCGGAGGAGCAAAACCGGGACGGCGTTCACGATTTGGTAACGCTCCTTTGATCATCTCGTGCCTGACAAATCTGTTCATGTTGCATGATCGCCACCCTAGATGGTTCCCAAGGCGCGGTTTCGCGTTACACTAAGAGCAGAGGGCAGGTTTTTGCCCGCAGTATCGGAGACGTTTTCATGCAGTCCAAAGCTGTTGCGCGCGCACGGCGCGCGCCCGCCCCATCGCAAGTTCGTGGGTATTGGATGGCGCTTTTGGCGCTGGCCTTTATCGTGGCTTCCGCCGCCGCGGCGTTTGCGCGGCCTGAAAGCTTGGCCCCGCTGGCCGAGCAGATCAGCCCGTCGGTGGTCAACATCACCACTTCGACGACCGTGTCCGGCCGGACCGGCCCGCAGGGCATTGTGCCCGAAGGTTCCCCGTTCGAGGATTTCTTTCGCGAATTTCAGGACCGCAACAATCGCAATGGTGAGCGTCCGCGCCGGTCGTCGGCACTAGGATCTGGCTTTGTGATTTCAGAGGACGGCTATGTCGTCACAAACAACCACGTGATCGAGGGCGCGGATGAGATCCTGATCGAGTTTTTTTCTGGTGAAGAGTTGCCGGCCACGGTTATCGGGACCGACCCAAACACGGACATCGCGCTTTTGAAGGTTGAAGCCGATCGCCCGTTGCCCTTCGTGCCCTTTGGCAATTCGGATGATGCGCGTGTAGGCGATTGGGTGATCGCGATGGGCAACCCGCTCGGTCAGGGTTTTTCGGTGTCGGTTGGCATCGTGTCGGCCCGCAACCGTGCGCTAAGCGGAACCTATGACGATTACATTCAGACTGATGCGGCGATCAACCGGGGCAACTCGGGCGGGCCGCTGTTCAATATGGATGGGCAGGTGATTGGCGTGAACACAGCAATCCTGTCGCCAAATGGCGGCTCGATCGGCATTGGTTTTTCCATGGCGTCCAACGTGGTGACGCGCGTGGTCGACCAGCTGCAAGAGTTCGGCGAGACGCGTCGCGGCTGGCTCGGTGTGCGGATCCAGGATGTGGACGAGGATCTTGCCGAAGCGCTTGGCCTGGATTCGACTGAAGGTGCGCTTGTGACCTCCGTCCCAGATGGCCCCGCCAAAGACGCAGGGATGCAGGACGGCGACGTAATCTTGTCCTTTGCTGGCGTAGACGTTGTCGACACCCGCGGCCTGGTACGTCAGGTCGGGAACAGCCCCGTGGGCGAGACCGTGCGGGTTGTCGTTTTCCGTGAAGGGCAAACGGTGACGTTGCGCGTGACGCTTGGCCGTCGCGAGGAAGCGCAAGGCGCGGTACCGGCGGCCGCGCCGGCGCCCGAAGAACCCGAGACCGAGCGCGAGGTGCTCGGCTTGACGCTCAGCGTGCTAACCGATGATTTGCGGGAGCAGTTGGGACTGCCGGGTGACATGACGGGCCTTGCCGTGATTGGTGTCGACGAAAGCACCGAAGCCTTCGAAAAAGGCCTGCGCGCCGGTGACGTGATCACGGAAGCAGGGCAGAGCCCGGTCAGCACCATCGCCGAGTTCGAGGAGCGACTGACCGAGGTGCGTGAAGCAGGCCGCAAATCGCTATTGCTGCTGGTGCGCCGCGGGGGTGACCCGCGCTTTGTTGCGCTGGGTGTGGGCGAGTGATTACCGCTCGGTAATGTGAAAGGCCGGGCATTGCGCCCGGCCTTTTTTTGTTCTGTCAGTCTGGAAAGTCTGGTCTGTCGATGATCTGAACATAGCCCGCACGCCAGGCCGGAGCGGGGTATGGGTCAGGCCAATATTCCAGTTGCCTGTGGATCAACACGCCCCGTACCCAGTGAAAGGTCACGGCGCGGGCCTCGATATCGCCGTCGGTTATGGCGACATTCGTGGCGACCATATTGGCGTCGGCAACGATGTTCTGCACGTCGAAGAGCCACGGTCCTGCGGCGGGGTAGGCCGTGTTCACGGCTGAAAAGGCGGCGCGTCCCCTGATCAATTCGCGTGATTGCGGCCAATAGCCTTCGAAGTCTTCCGTTAAGCAAAAGCTGGCCGCTGCAAAGTCATTGTCCGCCATCGTATCCCAGAAACCCTCGACAACGGCGCGCGGGGTCATGCCGGGTCTTGCTTGACCGCGATAAGGCCAAGACGGCGAGCGGCGGCCGTGCTCAGAATGCCGGAATCGAGCCCCTCGGGGGCCTGGAACTTGCGAACCGCGGCGCGGGTCCTTGTGTCCATGTTGCCCGTGACGGGGCCGGCGTAAAGACCCCTGGCGGCAAGAGCGCGCTGGACGGAGGAGACAAATTCGGGCGTCATGTCGGCTGCGCAGGGCACCTGAAACCAGGTCTCTTGCCGTGGGATGACGATCTCCTGCCGCCGCTCTTTCTTGTAGACGGCAGGTTGTTGAATGCGCCCGTCCGAACTGATTTGCGCGGGCTGCAGCAGAATGTCCCGTTCGACCGTCTCGATCACCGCCGGAGAGGTCTTCTGCCCCCAGCAGCTGCCCGCTTCTGCTCCCGGAGGGGCGGTCGCAACAAGCTGAATGACGCCAGGCTCGTTCATCGAGGCGACGTCGGGCAGGGCGGTACACGCGGCGAGGGCCGCCAGCGTGGGAATAAGAGTGTATTTCATTTGACTGCTCGGCCTCGTTTCGGACCCGTTTGGGGCAAAATAGCTGATGACGCGTGATTTGCCTAGCCGCTCTTGCGACTGTCCCAGGTGTCGGTGCGGTGCTGCCCGGGCATTTGCGGGCTGCCGGGCGCGAGCAGCAGGTCGAGCATATCCGAGATATCCTCGATCTCTTCGGCCAGCACGTGGGTCACGCCGTGCGCGCGTTGCAGCCGCCCCGTGACGCGCAACATGCGCCCGGCAATAACCGCGCGGCGGAACCGTTCGTACATGGCACGCCAGACGATGATGTTGATCACGCCGGTCTCGTCCTCGAGCGTGATAAAGATCACCCCCTTGGCCGTGCCAGGCCGCTGCCGCAGGATGACCAGCCCGGCAACCGCAATACGCGCGCCCTCGGGTGGCAGGCGCAACTGGTCGGCGCGCAGGCAGGCAGGGGGTTTGGGCCAGTTGGACATGCGAACAAAGATAGAACATATGCGTTGACGCGCAAGAGGTCGCAAAAGGGGGTGGTGCGGCCTATATGGCGCAGCTAGGAACATGTGGAAGTTTTGAAGCGGGGGAGCCTCAGATGGCCAAAATCACCTATATCGAGCATGGCGGCACTGAACATGTCGTCGAGGTCGCAAATGGCCTTACAGTTATGGAAGGTGCGCGGGACAACAACATTCCGGGTATTGAGGCCGATTGCGGCGGGGCCTGCGCCTGTTCCACCTGCCATGTCTATGTCCACGCCGACTGGGTCGAAAAACTCCCCGCGAAGGACGACATGGAGACAGATATGCTCGACTTCGCTTACGAGCCGGACGAGGCCCGCTCGCGTTTGACCTGCCAGCTGAAGGTAACGGATGCGCTGGATGGGCTGGTCGTGCAAATGCCTGAAAAGCAGATCTGACTTGCTCCGGGCGCCGCGTCTGCTGATGTGCGTTTGGCGCGCTCTCGCCCGCGGCGCATGGCTGGCGGCAGTGCTTGTGGGCGCCGCTGCAAGTGCGCAGAGTGTCGAAGTGCGTGACGGCGACTTTATTGCGCGATTTGAGGCACCCACGAACCGCTATGGCCACGCGATCATGGGGGATTTGCCCGAATGGGGGCGCCTGTGCCTTGGCCCGGTGGACGCGGAGGTCTGTACGACGCTTCCGCAAACTCGCGTATTAGAGGACATTGCCCCGCGGCTTGCGGATGTTGATGGCGATGGCGTGCCCGAAGCTGTGGTGGTGGAAGCCAGTTTCAGCGCCGGTGCAGCCCTGGTCGTTTACCGTTACGCAGCAAAGCTGCAGCGCATCGCAACACCGCCTATCGGCACCCGCAACCGCTGGCTTGCGCCCGCAGCCATTGCCGATCTGGACGGTGACGGCGCGATCGAGATTGCCTTTATCGACCGCCCGCACCTCGCCAAGACCTTGCGCATCTGGCGCTACACTGGGGGAGCGCTGGCGCATGTTGCGTCTGCAACGGGTCTCACGAATCACCGTATTGGCGATCCCTTCATCGAGGGCGGATTGCGCATCTGTGGCGCCGCCCCAGAAATTATAACGGCCGACGCGCGATGGCGTTTCGTGATGGCCTCACGGCTTGAAGGTGATCGCGTTACAAGCCGGCGCATCGCCCCCTATTCGGCGGATACCATGCGCGCGGCGATGGCCTGTGCGCGGTAGGTCGTCCCGTAACGCCGCCAGAGACTCTTTCTGACCGACACGCTTGGACCACTAAAACATGTCATGCGCCGTAGGCGCTCTATCAGGTCACTCTTCGGGTGGCTCAAGCCCGTGCGTCTGGAAGAAACCCGCATGCGCCATGAAAAACCCAAAGAGTGCCGCTGGAATACCGAACGTGTCGAAATAGACGTAGGTTTCGGTTGAGAACAGCCGCCACACAACTTCGTTGGCTGCGGCGAGCGCAAAGAACATCCACATCAGCCGCCGCGTGAAGATCATCCAACCGGCCTCGGTCATTGGCATCAGTTCATCCATCACGAATTGCAGCCACGACCGGCGCCGTGCAAGGCCAATCGCGAGCAGCAGGCCGAAGGTTCCATAGACCAGCGTTGGGCGCATTTTCACGAAGCGCTCATCGTTCAGCCATACCGTCAGACCCCCGAGCAGGATCACGAGAAGCAGAGTTGCGATTTGCATGCGGCTCAGCTTGCCCGTTAGCCACCACAAAATGCCCGAGCTGAGCATCAACAGTGGAATGAGCGCGGCCGTTACGACGATGAAGCCTGTGTATTCAGTTCCGCCGAACGTGAACGTTTCGTCCTTCACCCGGATGTAGGCGATGAAAAACAGGACAACCGGGCCCAGTTCCAAGACCATCTTGAGGATCGGGTTGATTTCCTTGATCTTTTCGCTCATCCGCCCATCTCCACGATCACGGCACCTGCCGCGATCAGGGCCATCAGCGCCATGCGGCGCGGGCCCACGGTTTCTTTCAGCACCAGCCAGCCGATCAGCGCGGCAAAGACTGTTGAGGTTTCGCGCAGTACCGCGGCTTCGCCGACCTTGTCCAGCCGTGTGGCCAACATGATGGAGCCAAAGCTGGCAAAGGCAACCAGCCCGCCGATCACGCCTTTGAGCATGAGGGGGCCGAGAGTGGGTGCGGCGTCCCCCATGCGGACCCAGCGGCGCGCGGCGACGAAGGGCATGAAGAGCCCGTCGATCATGAAAAACCACGCGAGGAAAGTGAACGGGTTGGCCGTCGCGCGGATGCCGTAGGCGTCGTAGGTCGTGTAGAGAGCCACGAAGAGCCCCGTGAGCACCGCCAGACCCAGCGCGCTGCGCAGCGTGTCGCGCTGGGCCGTGGTGTGGCGCAGGTTGTAGCCCGCGAGGCCGAATATGCCCGCCATCAGCACGCCGACGCCCAGCCACTGGATCAGCGTGAAGGTTTCCTCAAAAAGGATATAGGCGCCGATGACGGTGAAGAATGGCCCGCAGCCGCGCACGACGGGGTACACGACCGTATAGGCGCCCTTGCTATAGGCCCAAGCCTGCAGGCATTTGTAGATCACGTGGATCACGAACACGACGCCAAAGATCGGCCACATATGTGGTTCCGGCCAGGGCACGACGAAGAGGGCAAATGGCGCTGCCATCAGCCCGTAGCTGGCGTCTATCGCGCCGCGGGTCAGCCACGGATCATGCCGGCCTTTCTGGAGCGCGCCGAAGACCGCGTGCAGGAAGGCCGCGGCGATGGCGAGGGCGAGGGCGACCCTGTGGCCGGTCTCGGTGCCTTCGATTGAGAGGAGCCACTCTGTCATGAACATCTGGACCGGGGGCCAGCCCCCGGACCCCCGGAGTTTATTTGGCCAAGTGAAGGGGAGGGTCAGTCTGCGCCGGTGAGTGCCTTGGCGAAGTCTTCGGGGTCGAAGGGGGCGAGGTCGTCGATCTGTTCGCCCACCCCGATGGCGTGGATCGGCAGGCCGAAGCGGTCGGCGAGGGAGACGAGCACGCCGCCCTTTGCGGTGCCGTCCAGCTTGGTCATGACGAGGCCGGAGACGTCCGCGGCCTCCTGAAATATCTTGACCTGGCTGAGCGCGTTCTGGCCGGTGGTGGCATCGAGGACGAGCAGCGTGTTGTGCGGGGCGGTTTCGTCCTTCTTGCGGATAACGCGGACGATTTTGGCCAGTTCCTCCATCAGGTCCTGGCGGTTTTGCAGGCGGCCTGCGGTGTCGATCATCAAGAGGTCCGCGCCGTCCTCTTGCGCCTTGCTCATCGCGTCGAAGGCGAGGCTGGCCGGGTCGGAGCCTTCGGGGGCGGTTAGCACGGGCACGCCCGCGCGCTCCCCCCAAACCTGAAGCTGTTCCACGGCGGCGGCGCGGAACGTGTCCCCCGCCGCGATCACGACCGACTTGCCCGCGGCGCGGAACTGGCTGGCGAGCTTGCCGATGGTCGTGGTCTTGCCCGAGCCGTTGACCCCGACCACCAGCACGACCTGCGGCGTTTTGGGGTAGAGGGGCAGGGGCTTGGCCACCGGTTCCATGATTTGCGCGATCTCGGAGGCGAGCAGTGCCTTGATCTCGGCCACGGACAGCTTGCGGCCCATATGTCCTTCGGCGAGGCCGGCAGAGACGCGCAGGGCGGTTTCCACGCCCATGTCGGCGGCGATCAGGACTTCTTCCAGCTCTTCCAGCATCGCGTCGTCGAGCGTGCGGCGCATGACCGGGGCGGCGCTGCTGCGGCCCAGAAGGCGGCCGATCAGGCCGGGCTTTTCGACTGCGGGGTCTGCTGCAGGCGGTGTGGGTTCGGGTTCTGGATCTGGGGCAGGCGCGGGTTCAGGTACCGGGACGGGGTCCGGCTCTGGGGTCGGGTCCGGTTCGGGCGCAGGCTCAGGTTCGGGCGCAGGTTCCGGCTGCGGCGCAGGCTCAGGTCCGGGCGCAGGCTCCGGCTGCCGGGCAGGCTCGGGTGTAGGCTCTGGCGGGGTCGCCTCCGCCGTGTCAAGCTCGCCGCCATCGTCAACCAGCGCCTCCAGCCCCTCATCCAGCTTGGAGGAGGATTTGAACAGGCGATCCTTGAGTTTTTTGAAAAAGGCCATGTCGTCCCGTGCGTTGCCTCGCCCTGACGTAAAGCCCTTTGCTCAGATTTGAAAGAGCGGGCGCGCGAAGGCGGTTCCGATCAGGATCGCGAGTTGGCCGCCGATATAGAGGGTCCAGAGCGCGATCGAGACGGGCCGCTGTAAAGGCGTGTCTTCGATCATGCGAAAAAGCTGAATGGCGAGCAGCAGGTCAGAGGCGATGAAGAGGCCCGCGCCGATGGTGCCCATGATGCGGTCTGCAGGCAGGGTCAGCGCAGCAAGGCCCATCGCGGTGATCAGCAGGACATAGACCCGGACCGGCCATTTCAGCGCGCCGGTATGCGGGGTCAGCCACCGCTCGGTCGACAGGGCAAGGACAATCAGCACTACGGCAGGCAGCAGGGCGGGCGTCCCCTCTGCCAGTGAAACAAAGCGCAGCGTGTAGGCCAGATGGGCGGCGGCAAATGCGCCAAGGCCGATAAGAAAGGCCCGCTGGCCGTCACGGGACAGGGCGGTGTCCCCGACCGCCGAGAGCGCAAGGGCCGCTATGCTGAGGGGGGCCGCAAAGGCCGTCGCCGCACCGATGGCAAAGGCGGGCAGGGGAATGGATTTGACCAGCGTTTTCAGCGTCCCGCTCGGGCGCCAGCACAGGAACGCGGCGTAGATCACCGCAAAGAGTAGCCCCACCAGCAGCAGGCCGTTCAGGATGGCCTGCCGCAGGAGGATCTGCTCGATTGCGTTCACACCTCGTCCGGGAAGTGTTTGATCGTCAGGCGGATCGGATTGGGCGCGGCCTGACCAAGGCCGCAGATCGAGGCGTCGGCCATCGCCGTGCACAGCTCGTCCAGCAGGCCGGTATCCCAGCGCTCCGCTTGCATGAGCTTCACGGCCTTTTCACAGCCCACCCGGCACGGGGTGCACTGGCCACAGCTCTCGTCTTCGAAAAAGCGCAGCATGTTCAGCGCGGCGTCGCGGGCGCGGTCCTGATCCGAAAGGACCACCACGGCTGCGGAGCCGATGAAGGTGCCATGCGGCTGAAGCGTGTCGAAATCGAGCGGCACGTCATGCATCGAGGCAGGGAGAAGGCCAGAGGACGGGCCGCCCGGCTGGTAGGCTTTGAACACGTGGCCCTCAGCCATACCGCCTGCGGCTTCGATGATGTCGGTGATCGTACTGCCCGCGGGCAGGAGGTACACGCCCGGGTGCTTCACGCGGCCTGACACCGAATAGCTGCGCCGTCCGGTCCGGCCATTGCGTTCTACTGCGTTCAGGACCTCAGGCCCTTCGCGGCACACCCGCGCGACCCAGTGCAGCGTTTCGATGTTGTGCACCAGCGTTGGCTGACCAAAAAGGCCGACCTGCGCCACGAAAGGCGGGCGATGCCGCGGCATGCCGCGCTTGCCTTCGATGCTTTCGATCATCGCGCTTTCTTCGCCGCAGATATAGGCGCCCGCGCCGCGGCGTAGTTGGATAAAGCCTTTATCCACATAAGCGGCGTCTTCCAGTGCCTTGATCTCACGACGTAAAATTTCCAAGACGGCCGGGTATTCGTCGCGCATGTAAATAAAACACTGGTCCGCCTCAACCGCCCAAGCGGCGATGAGCATGCCTTCGAGAAAAAGGTGAGGCGCGCGCTCCAAGTAGTAACGATCCTTGAAGGTTCCCGGCTCACCCTCGTCTCCGTTTACCGCAACATAGCGGGGGCCGGGGTTTGCACGAACAAAGCCCCATTTCTTACCGGACGGAAAGCCGGCACCGCCAAGGCCGCGCAGACCGGACGCAAGGATGTCGTCTTGCACTTTTTCCCAGTCACCCTTAGCGCGAAGGTCGAAGTATGCCTCGTAACCACCCGCAGCTGCGTACTCTTCGAGAGGTTCGTAATTCGGAATGTGGGTGTGGATATCTTGTGCCGTTATGGCTGCGTTCACCTTTTCGGGTGTCGCAAAGTCGATGTGATTGTGACCAAGCTCGAGAACGGGTGCTGTATCGCAGCGGCCCATGCAGGGCGCACGCAAGACGCGGACCTCCGACGGATCGAGCCCGTCTTCGAGGGCGGTTTTCAGTGCTTCGGCACCGGCCAGTTCGCAGGACAGCGAATCGCATACCCGAATGGTCAGCGCCGGGGGCGGCGTCTCGCCCTCTTTCACCACGTCGAAATGGGCATAGAAGGTGGCGACCTCATAAACCTCTGCCATCGACAGGCGCATCTCTTCGGCCAGAGCACGGAGGTGCGCGGCGGACAGGTGGCCGTAACGGTCCTGGATCAGGTGCAGATGCTCGATCAGAAGGTCCCGGCGACGGGGGCGATCGCCCAAAAGCGCCCGCACGTCATCCCATGCCTGATCGTCCAGCGCGCGTCCTTTGGGGCGCACGCGGCCTTTGCCGCGACCTGATTTCCAAACGCCGTCCCTGTCTCGTCCGTCCAGTGCCATGGTGACCTCTCCTCAACTCGGCGTAATTTAGCGGTGCGCCACTGGTCTTCGGTGCCTAAAAGCGACGCCTTGCGGCGCGTTTTCGGGGGCGTGCGTCATGAGGTGTCCTTGCCTGTGCCGGAAATTGGACGAAATTCCTCTTTAGGAAACGTGTTGTAGGTCACCGTGGCCTGTCTTGCTTGTGGATTCGCCCGTGCCCCTCTTGCCATTTATCATTGCCAGTCTTGGTCCTGCAGCGTTGCTGGCGCTGGGAGCGATCTGGGGTGGGCTCTGGGCGTGGGCGGGGCTTGTGACGATCACGGTGGTCGTTTTCATGGCAGATCGGGTGCCAGCCGCGCGTACGCCGTCTGATATCTCCGGAGACTTTCTGTCGGTCGCGGTTGCCCTGGCGCATTTCGCGCTGCTCGTACTTGGCCTGATTGCGCTTGCGGGGCCGATGCCAAGCGTTGAAAAGGGTGCCCTTTTCGTCGGGTTGAGCCTGTGGTTCGGGCAGGTCAGCAACTCTAATGCGCACGAGCTTATCCACCGGCCGGCCCGGCCCCTGCGCCGGCTGGGGGTCGCGGTCTACGCATCGCTGCTTTTCGGGCATCACGCCTCGGCGCACCCCTTGGTGCATCATATTCATGCAGCAACCGACCAAGACCCAAATTCCGCCCCGCGCGGCATGGGTTTCTGGCGTTATCTGATGCAGGCATGGACCGGGAGCTTCATCGGTGGCCTCAGGGCCGAAAATCGGCGGCACACGGGGCTGTCCCATCCGTATCTTGGCTATGGATTTGGGGCGCTATGCACCGTGATGGTCGCCGGTGCGATTGGAGGGCTGAAGGGCGTGGTGTTTTTGCTGGCCATGGCGAGTTATGCACAAGTGCAGCTGTTTCTGTCCGATTATGTACAGCACTATGGACTAAGACGGCGCATTTTATCCACAGGAAAGCCCGAGCCGATTGGTCCTGCGCACAGTTGGAATGCGCCGCATTGGGCATCTGCGGCGATGATGCTTAACGCGCCCCGCCATTCGGACCACCATATGAAACCGGGCCGCGCGTTTCCCGCGCTGGAGTTGAGGGATGATATGCCCACACTTCCGCACTCGCTTCCAGTGATGGCAGTTCTGGCGCTAATCCCGCCGCTATGGCGGCGCGTTATGGATCCGCGCGTGGCCCGCTGGACACAGCCCTAGCGCAGCGCCGCGCCGCATGGCAGGGTGCGCTCATGCGACAGCTCTTCCTCTTGTGCATCCTTTGGGCGGCGCCGCTTGCAGCCGATCCCATGAGCGCTGCGGAATTTGAAGCGTATACAACCGGGCGCACGCTTTATTTCGGGCAGAACGGTGAGGCCTACGGCGCTGAAATCTATCACGAAAACCGACGCGTCACCTGGTCCTTCCTCGATGGTGAATGCAAGGACGGGTATTGGTATGACGATGGTCCGCTGATTTGTTTCGTCTATGAGGACAGGCCCGAGCCGCAGTGCTGGACTTTTGAGCTTGCCAGTGGCGGTTTGATCGCGCGGTTCGAGAACGACCCCGGCGCGACAGAGCTTTATGAGGCGCTCGACCGCGGCGACGACCTGCTGTGCCTGGGCCCAAAGGTTGGCGTCTAGCGACGCTGGCCGCAGCGACCCAGAGTGTTTGTGAGCAGGGTCAGGATCAGAAAAGGGAGCCTTGTTCCGGCGTCTTGGCTGTGGCTTTTGCGGGGCTTTTGCGGCCGCCGAGTTTCAGGCGCCCATCTGCGAATTCGATCTCGAGACCGGAGGCGGCCTCTGCTGCGCGTTTTGTTGTCACAACCGCGCCGTCTCCCCGCACCACCGCGTAGCCGCGCGCGAGCGTCGCTTTGTAACTGAGCGTTTCGCGCAAACGGTCCATCGCCTCAAGCTTTTGGCGTAGTGCCTTGACCTGTGAGGTACCCGTCTTGGCTAGCGCGGTCGCGGCACGCGACAGGCGCTCTTGCGCAACGGTGTTTTGTGAGGCGAGGCGCGCCGGGTCGAACCGGGCCGTTCGTGCAGACAGCCGTTCGGACTTGGTCGCGACCAGCCGTCTCAGCGCTGGGGCGAGGCGGGCTGTCAAGGCGTCCAGCCGCCGGCGATCCTCGGCGATGCGGCGTTGCAAAATTGCAGGGCGTAAAGCGCCTGCCGCGTCGGCCAGTTGCACCTTGCGTTTCTGCACCGCGCCGAACAGCGCGGGGCCGAGCCGGTCGGCCTGACGGTCAAGCCGTTGGCGCGGGTTGTCGAGCAGGCCGTCCGGGCGGGGCAGCGCGCGGGACAGGTCGGCCAGTCGTTGGCCGCGCCGGGCGAGCGTTTGCGACGTGGCTGTGGCCATGCGTGCGCCCTGGCTTTCGAGCCACGCAGCAAGTTCATGGCGCACTGGCACCGCCGCTTCTGCAGCGGCCGTCGGCGTCGGCGCCCGCAGGTCGGACACATAGTCGATGAGCGTCGTGTCGGTTTCATGCCCTACGGCAGAGATCAGCGGAATGTCGGACGCTGCGGCGGCGCGAGCAACAATTTCTTCGTTAAAACCCCACAGGTCCTCGACCGAACCGCCGCCCCGCGCGACGATCAGCAGATCTGGGCGCGGGATCGCACCGCCTGGGCTCAGCGCGTTGAATCCTTCGATGGCGCGGGCCACTTCGGGTGCGCAGGCCGCCCCTTGGACCGCAGCCGGCCAGACCAGCACCTTGCGCGGAAAGCGGTCACGCAGGCGGTGCAGGATATCGCGGATCACTGCGCCTTGGGGCGAAGTCACAACTCCAATGATCTCGGGCAAATAGGGGATCGGTTTTTTGCGCGACGGTTCGAACAGCCCTTCGGCGGCAAGCGTCTTTTTACGCTGCTCTAGCAAGGCCATAAGCGCACCGGCGCCCGCGATCGTGATGCGCTGAGCGTTCAGCGAGTATTTGGACTGGAAGCCAGCGGTCATGCGCCCTTCGGCAACGATCTCCATGCCCTCTTCAGGCACTACGCCGAGCCCGCTGATCTGGCCTTTCCACGTGGTGCAGGCCAGCGTGTTGCGGTCGTCCTTCAGGTCGAAATAGAGGTGGCCTGAACGCGCGTGCATCACCCTGCCGACCTCGCCCTTGACGCGGACCCAGCCGAGTTCGCCCTCGATCAGCTTTTTCACTGTACCTGAGATTTCCGAGACGGTGAATTCCGGCGTGTTCGAGCCGGGCATAGGATCGTCCAGAAGGTCCATGCGTGCGCCTTGTCGTTGATTGTCCTGCAGCCTAGAACGCCCTGAAGGTAAGTCCAAGGGAGTGCGGCATGAACATTCTGATCCTCGGTGGTGGCGGCCGCGAGCATAGCCTTGCCTGGGCCGTGCTGCAGAACCCCAAATGTGACCGTCTGATCGTGGCGCCCGGTAATGCCGGGATCGCGCGGATTGCGGAATGTGCGGCGCTTGACTCGGAAGACGGGCGCGCTGTTGTCGGGTTTGCGGAGGAAGAGAGCATCGATCTTGTGATCGTTGGACCGGAGGCGCCATTGGCGGCGGGCGTGGCCGACGCGTTGCGCGATGCGGGCATTCCGGTGTTCGGCCCGTCGGCAGCGGCGGCGGAGCTAGAGGCGTCAAAGGCGTTCACCAAGGCCGTTTGTGACGTGGCGGGCGCGCCAACCGCAGCTTATGGGCATTTCGACACCGCGGCTGCTGCCAAAGCTCATGTGCAGGCGCAGGGCGCACCTATTGTCGTCAAGGCGGACGGGCTTGCGGCGGGCAAAGGCGTGATCATCGCCGAAACCGTGGCGGAGGCCGAGGCGGCGATCGACGATATGTTTGGTGGTGCCTTTGGCAGTGCCGGCGCCGAGGTCGTGATCGAGGAGTTCATGACGGGCGAGGAAGCGTCGTTCTTTGTACTGTGTGACGGAACCGACGTGTTGCCCATCGGTTCAGCGCAGGATCACAAGCGCGTTGGAGAAGGTGACACCGGGCTCAATACCGGCGGGATGGGCGCATATTCGCCCGCGCCAGTGCTGTCAGACGCGGTGGCCGCACGCGCGATGGACGAAATCATCCGTCCTTGCATGGCCGAGATGGCGCGGCGCGGTACGCCGTATCAGGGGGTGCTTTATGCGGGTCTTATGATCAAGGACGGCGCGCCGCGTCTGGTGGAGTATAACGTGCGCTTTGGCGATCCTGAATGTCAGGTACTGATGATGCGGCTGGGCGCGCAGGCGCTGGACCTGATGCAAGCTGCCGCAGAGGGGCGGCTGGCCGAAGCACAAGTGAACTGGGCAGATGATCACGCAATGACGGTTGTTCTAGCGGCCAACGGCTATCCGGGAGCTTATGAAAAAGGAAGTGAAATCAGGGGGCTGGATGCGCTTGAGGCCACCAGTTTCGAGATGATATTTCACGCTGGCACGTCGGACGTGGGCGGCAAGTTTGTCGCGACAGGGGGCCGGGTTCTGAACGCTACGGCGCGCGGTGCCAGCCTCGCGGAGGCGCGGGAGCGGGCCTATGCGCTGGTGGGTGCAGTAGACTGGCCCGAAGGGTTTTGCAGGCGCGATATTGGCTGGCGCGCGCTGGACCGCGCTACGTCTTGAACAAATCGCCCTTGGTGGCTTGCTGGATTGAAGCGCGTTTTTCTGCCGCCAATGCGCGGCCACGCTGCACCCCGGGGCGAGCGCCAACTTGGTCCAGCCAGCGGGCAAGATGCGGTGTCGTCTCGATGTCGTGCTGCTGACCTTTCCAGAGCGAGGCCCAGCCCCAGATCGCCATGTCTGCGATAGAGTAGAATGCGCCGGCAACAAATTCGTTTTCGGCCAGGCGGCGGTCTAGAACCCCATAAAGACGGGACGTTTCGGTCGCATATCGCGATTTGGCGTAGGGTAGGTCATGGCCCATGGCCGGTGCGTATTTCCAGAAATGGTGCGTCTGGCCCGCCATCGGGCCCAGCCCCCCCATTTGCCACATCAGCCACTCGGTCACTGCGATGCGGTCGCGGGGGCTGGCTCCGCCAAACTGGCCGGTTTTTTCCGCGAGGTACTGCAGGATGGCCCCGGATTCAAAGACCGATACCGGCGCACCATCCGGCCCGTCCGGGTCCACAATCGCCGGCATGCGGCCATTGGGTGATATAACGAGGAAGGCCGGTGTTTTCTGATCCCCTGCTGTGATGTCGATCAGGTGGGTGGTGTAGTCGAGCGCCATCTCTTCCAGCGCGATGGAGACCTTCCACCCGTTCGGTGTGGGCCAGAAATATAGATCGATAGGCATTGTCCGCTCCGAAAATCGTGCGGGGTCAGGATGCGCGTTGTGTCCAATATGGCAAGCCTTGCGATACGGGGATGCGCGGCAGTAGGCGCGCAAAGCGTCGATCGCGGGTAGCGGGCAGAGCGCGTAAAAGCTCCGAAAGTGGCGTTCGCGCGGGCTCGCGCAGTGCGATTCGGTAAAACCTTAAAAGGCCGGGACGTGTGTAGGCCGACCAGTGGCATACGCGGCGTGATGGCGGCGCGACCGGCGCGCCAAGGCGGGACATTGCGGCTAGCGTGCGGGCGCAGTCGATCTGGATGCTCACAGCATTTGGCAGATCCAGCCCGGCGCCAAGGGCACGGTCGCCGGGGCAAGGCGGGGCAATCAAACGCTCAAATGCGAAATCGAACAGGTCATTTTCGCCGCTTGTAATGTTCAGAAGTTCGGCCCGGCGCCCGGCCGGCGTGGCAAGCGCTTCGATGGCGCGGCTTTGGTAAGATGCAGCGGTCAGGCTGATCACACGCGCGATGTCATTGGGCGCGAGGTGATGTAGGGCCTCGAGCGCGACCTCTGAGCCCATGGAATGGGTGATCAGATGGATGGGACGGTGCGGCGCGGCGCGGCGCAGCGTGGTGATCGCTTCAGCCAGTTGCTGTCCGGCGCGGCGCGCGCGCCGTTGCACTTGCCAGAGCAAGCCGCGGGCTTGCCAGCCATAGGCGAGCGCAAGACCTTCCTCCGAGCGGCCCAGCCCAAAGCCTAAGTGCCGTGGCCATCCATGCGGGGCGTTCAGGGAAAAGATGCTGTCATGCGGGCAGTGCTGCGTGAGGCCGGGTTGATATTTGAACCCGTGGGTCATTACGATGATTGGCCCAGCGCCTTGTGCCGCGCGCCGCAGTGCCGCATCGGCGCAGGCAGGAGAGCGATGCACGGCAAGTCCGTGCTCTTCGGCGTTCAGTCTCAGGACGGGCATCGCAGCGCCTCCTACCATATCTGGTGTGGCCGCTATGGGTCAGGGATATGACGCACGGATGAACAAACGGTTACAGCTCCGTGACGGTGCTTGACCGCGGCTATTGCGCCGCATAGGCAAAGCACGTGGCGATTTGTTACCGGATTGCGGGCCACGTTAAACACTTCCGCTAAAAGGTCATGCAAAGGCTCCCTGCGCACGACCGGCGTTCGGGGGCTTTTTTGGTGGTGGGCCCGGAACCTGCACCGCCAGTGGAGACTGAACATGGACAAGCGTACCAAAGCGGTACACGCGGGCACGCGGCGCAGCCAATATGGCGAGGTGTCGGAGGCTATTTTTCTAACCCAGGGCTTTGTCTACGACACGGCTGAGGCGGCGGCGGCGCGGTTCGAGGCGGCGGGCGAGGACGAGTTCATCTATGCCCGCTACGGCAATCCCACGGTCCGCATGTTCGAAGAGCGGATTGCCGCGCTCGAGGGCGCCGAGGACGGCTTTGCCACGGCCAGCGGCATGGCGGCGGTCAGCGGGGCGCTGATGAGCATGACGCGGGCCGGCGACAGGGTGGTCGCTGCGCGGGCACTGTTTGGATCGTGCCTTTACGTGTTGGAAAACGTGCTGCGCCGGTTTGGAGTGGAGGTCGTGCTGGTCGATGGCACGGACATGGACGCGTGGCGCGCGGCGATCACGCCGGAGACAGACGTGGTGTTCTTCGAAAGTGTGTCGAACCCATGCCTTGAGGTCATCGACATTGCCGCTGTTTGCGATCTGGCGCACGGCGTAGGGGCGCAGGTTGTGGTCGACAATGTCTTTGCCACGCCGGTCTGGTCGGACGCCATCGCCCAGGGTGCGGATGTGGTCATCTACTCGGCCACCAAGCATATCGACGGGCAGGGTCGCGCTTTGGGCGGCGTGATCCTTGGGTCCGAGGCGTTCATTCGCGACACGGTCGAGCCGTACATGAAGCACACTGGTGGATCGATGTCGCCGTTCACCGCGTGGGTGATGCTGAAAGGGCTGGAGACGCTGGATCTGCGCGTGCGGGCCCAGACGGCGAGCGCGCAGGCAATTGCCGAGGCGCTGGAGGGGCAGGTGAAGGTCGTCTATCCCGGCCTTGCTTCCCATCCGCAGCATGATGTTGCGATGCGGCAGATGGGTGCGGGCGGCACACTTCTGGCCATCGATCTGGGCAGTCAGGACCGCGCCTTTAACTTCCTTAATGCGGTGCAGATCGGCGTAATCTCGAACAACCTTGGCGATGCGAAAACCATCCTCACACCCCCCGCAACCACGACGCACCAGCGCCTGCCGCAAGCGCAGAAAGACGCGCTTGGCATCACGCCAGGATTGGTGCGAATTTCGGTCGGATTGGAAGGTACACAGGACCTGGTCAACGATCTGTTGGCGGCCATCGCTACGGCGTGAGCGGGAAAATATTTTTCAAAAACAACACGTCCGCGTGATCTGGGTGCCAGTTTCACGCGTATTTGTGATGTTAATTGGAAATGCATTGCGGGCGGGCCTATGTAACGCTTCGCACTGACAAGAAAGGGGGGCCACTTCCATGAACATTCATGCGCCCGAACTGCAAGCAATACCCGAACGTGATGAGGCTGAGGCCGCGCTGGACGTCCTGCGCAAATGGGCCAGCCAGGCATCAGCAACCGAAATCTTCGAGCTCGACCCGTCCGTCGCGCGCCTGATCCCGGGCGCCGATGGGGTCGCCTATCCGGCGTTTTCGCGCAACTATCCGGCCGCGTTCACCGTCGACGCGGGCTACAAGGACAGCCTGCCCGATCTGCAAAATGGCCCGTCCAGCCTGATCCGCGGCGCAAAGCAGCAGATCCAGCATGTCGGCATCTCGAACTTCCGCCTGCCGATCCGTTTTCGCACGCGCGACAATGGCGATCTGATGCTTGAGACATCGGTGACCGGCACCGTCAGCCTGGAGGCCGACAAGAAGGGCATCAACATGTCCCGGATCATGCGGTCGTTCTACAAACACGCCGACGAAACCTTCAGCTTTGAGGTCATCGAGGCGGCGCTGGACGATTACAAATCCGACCTCGAAAGCTTCGACGCGCGCATCCAGATGCGCCTGTCCTTCCCGATGAAGGTGGACAGCCTGCGCTCTGGCCTTGCTGGCTACCAGTATTACGACATCGCGCTGGAGCTGGTGGAGGCCGCGGGTGTGCGCAAAAAGATCGTGCATCTGGACTATGTCTATTCGTCCACATGCCCGTGCTCGCTTGAGCTGTCCGAGCATGCCCGTGCAACGCGTGGGCAGCTGGCGACGCCCCACTCGCAGCGCTCGGTCGCGCGGGTGTCGGTTGTGCTTGAGGATGACGCGGATGATCTGTGGTTCGAAGACCTGATCGAGGCGTGCCGTCGCGCGGTTCCGACCGAGACGCAAGTCATGGTCAAGCGCGAGGACGAACAGGCCTTTGCCGAGCTGAACGCGGCCAACCCGATCTTTGTCGAGGATGCCGCGCGTCTGTTCTGTCAGCAACTTTTGGCGGATGTGCGGATTGGCGATTTTCGAGTCATCGCGAGCCATCAGGAAAGCCTGCACAGCCATGATGCGGTAAGCGTATTGACCGAGGGTGACACGTTTGCCCAGGAAAGCATTGACCCGCGCCTGTTTCAGAGCCTCTTCCACGTCGGGTAACAACCTGCCGATTGCTTTGCATGGGCGCCTTCGGGCGCCCTTTTGCATTTGCGGCACTGCCTGAGTGACTAGCGGCTTTGCGTTTCGTGCAGTGGTGCTGCAGTGCAGAAACACTATGTTACTCGCCAAGGGGGATCGTTAACAAAACGAGGCATCCTATGGCACTTATTCACACAGATCAGAATTTCGGCGTCATCGACCGTGTCTGGACCGCAATCCGCAACACGTTCGCAACCATTGGCGCATCGGTGAACCTTGCAGCAGCGGCAGACGCGCGCATGGCCGAAATCGAAGCCCTAAACGCCAAATCTGACGCTGAGCTTGCGCGCTTGGGCCTGTCCCGCGAAGAGATACCGAGCCACGTCTTCCGCGACTTGATCCACATCTGACCTCTGCTTGACAGGGGCGCGGGGGCAGGTCACCTCTGCCCCATGGACTTGCGCCCCGTTGGATACGTCATCGGCCTGCTGGCTGCCGTGCTTGGGCTTGCCATGCTCTTACCTCTGCTGGTCGATCTGGCCGAAGGCCGGGGACATTGGCCGGTTTTCGCGCAATCGTCGCTGCTGACGGTCCTTATCGGTGGGGCCATCGCGCTGAGCTGCCAGAACGGTGTGCGCGAGGGGCTGACGATCCAGCAGACCTTTCTTTTGACCACTGGCGTCTGGCTGGCTCTGCCCGTTTTTGGTGCGCTACCTTTTGTGCTGGGCGCGTCGCAGACCACTTACGTCGACGGTTTCTTCGAGGCGATGTCGGGCCTGACAACAACCGGCTCGACCGTCCTTTCAGGGCTTGAAGAGTTGCCCAAGGGCCTGCTGCTTTGGCGCGGGCTGCTGCAGTGGCTGGGCGGAATTGGCATCATCGTTGTCGCGATGGTGTTTCTACCTGAACTGCGCGTGGGCGGGATGCAGATCTTCCGCTCCGAAGGGTTTGACACCATGGGCAAGATCCTGCCCCGCGCGACCGAGATTTCTTCTCGAATTTCAACGATCTACATCGCGCTTACGTTGTTCTGTGCAATTGTCTACGCGTTGTGCGGCATGGATATGTTCGACGCGACTGTGCACGCGATGACGACCATCGCGACGGGCGGGTTCGCCAACTACGATGCGTCATTTGGCGCCTTCCCGCCTCAGGCACAATACGCCGCGTCCGTCTTCATGGTGCTGGCTGCGCTGCCGTTTGTGCGTTTTGTCCAGCTCAGCGCAGGCACCGCGCGGCCGTTACTGAAAGACACGCAAATCCACGCGTTTCTGGCCACTGCGTTTGTGATCGTCCTGCTGATCACCCTTTGGACATGGGTGCACACGGGCATGGGCGCGGAGGAGGGCTTTCGCCTTGCGCTCTTTAACTCGGTATCGCTGCTGACCGGCACGGGGTACGCCAGCGCGAACTACATGGCCTGGGGCAGCTTTGCCGTCGCAGTCCTGTTTTTTACCGGCCTGATTGGCGGCTGCGCGGGGTCAACGGCCTGTTCGATCAAGGTATTCCGCTATCAGCTCCTGATCGCCTCGGTCCGCGCGCAGCTCAGCAAGACGCGCTCGCCACACGGCATATTCACCCCCCGCTACGAGGGCCGCCCCGTCAGCGAGGACGTGTTGAATTCTGTCATGTCCTTTTTCGTTTTCTTTATCGTAACTTTGGGCGTTGTGGCGGTCGCGCTGGGCATGACGGGGCTCGACTTCATCACCTCCGTCTCGGGTGCGTCGGCGGCGCTGGCCAATATCGGGCCGGGCATGGGCGACATTATCGGCCCGGACGGCAACTTCGCGACGCTGAACGACACGGCCAAGTGGATCCTGTCGATCGCGATGCTGCTGGGCCGGCTGGAACTCATGGCCGTCTATGCCATCCTTACCGTTCAATTTTGGAGAGCCTAACTTGGAACGACCGCTCGGAGCACAGATTTCGCATATGCTGAAGGACCGTGGGGTCGATATGATCTTTGGCATCCCCGGCGTGCACAATCAGGAAATGTACCGCGGGATCGAGGAGGCGGGGATCACGCATGTCCTCGCCCGGCACGAGCAGGGCGCAGGCTTCATGGCCGACGGCTACGCCCGGGCGACGGGCAAGCCGGGGGTGGCCTATGTGATCACCGGGCCGGGGCTGACGAACATCATGACACCGATGGGGCAGGCGTATTCCGATAGCGTTCCGATGCTTGTGCTTTCCTCCTGCCTTGACGAGACGGCGGCGATGCGCGGCCAGTTGCACCAAATGAAAGACCAGCGCGCGGCGGCAGAGTCGGTCTGTGATTGGTCTGAGGAGGCGCGCAGTGCCGAGGCAGCATATGCCCTGATCAACCGGGCATTTATGGAGTTTCACACGGCCCGGCCAAGGCCCAAGCACATTCAGGTCCCGATTGCGCAACTCGAAGCGCCCGCGCCTCCGCACGACGCGCGCGATGCGCCGCTGAGCGATGGGGTCGAACAGATCGACGCGACCGTCTTTGATGCTGTGCTGGCCATGATCCATGAGGCGCGCAAGCCCCTGTTGGTGCTGGGCGGCGGTGCACGGGATGCGTGGGCCGATATACGGAGCGTTCTGAAACAGTGCCCGATACCTGTGCTTACGACATATGCCGGGCGCGGCATCGTCGCGGCGGAGTATCCATGGCTCCTTGGCAGTGTGCTGGCCCGGCCGGACAGTACTGCGCTGGTCGAGGAATCGGATCTGGTCATCGCCGTCGGCACCGAGTTGGCGGAGGTGGACCTGTGGCGCGCGCGCCTTGGCCCGGCCGAGCACATGGTGCGGATTGACATCGACCCGGAAGTGCTGGCCGCGCCCGGGCAGGGGCGGCATCGGTTCAAGGCGGCGGCACATACGGTCTTTCGCGCGTTGGCATCCTGTGCGGACCTGCCAGCCCGGTTCGACTGGTCCATGGACCGGATCACCGGGCTGCGCGCCCGCTGGCGCGCCGAAGTCGAGGCCGAACGCCGCGGTATCGTACCCGTTTGCGATGCGCTGCGGGACTGCCTGCCCGAGGGCACGATGATCTACTCCGACATGACCCAGTTCGCTTACACCGCCAAAGAGGTCTGGGACATGGACCGTCCCGGCCACTGGCACCACCCGACGGGCTTTGGCACGCTGGGGTATGCGCTGCCCGCCGCCATCGGTGGGGCCGTGGCGCGGAAGGGTAAGCCGACGCTGTGCATCATTGGCGATTACGGCCTGCACTACACGATGGCTGAGCTAGGCGTCGCTGTTGAGCTGGGCCTGCCCCTGCCGATCTTCCTGTGGGACAACGGCAAGCTGGGCGAGATTGAGGAAAGCATGGTCCGCGCGCAGATCGCGCCGAACGCCGTGGTGCAGCGCAATCCCGATTTCCTCGCGCTTGCACGAGCCTTTGGGGCCTATGCCGCGGGCCCAACGACCCTCGCGCAAATGCAGGAGGCTGTGCGTGCGGCGTTCGACGCGGACGGACCGACGGTCATCCGCGTCACGCCGGAAATCGCCTCTTAGCGCCGGACGAGCGGGCCGTGGGCCTTGTAATTGCTGGGTCCGCTATAGGCTTTGATGTAGGTCGGGCAGCCTGTTTTGGCCGTGTTGATGATCAGGAACCACATGGTCTGCCCGGGCAGGCCGGCGCGGCTGTATTCGCAACCAAGCGAATTTGTCCACCACTGGCCAGACATGTTCAGGGGCGGCGTTTCCACGGCCGCTGCGGCAGGAAAGGCCAGAAAGGTTGCCGCAACCGCGGCCAGGATCGTCTTGGTCATAAGTCCACTCCACTCGAATATCGCGCCCCCACGCAATACGTTCTGAATAGAGGTCAAAACCTTAACGGCAGGCTAATTCGCCTGCTTTGCCGTTTGCCTGATTTGATGCAAATTCAATCCCAGCAGCTGACCAGAACGGTCATGCCGGCGCCGCGCGCGGCCATGTCGGCCAGGGTGATAGCGGCCCCTCCCTCGGGCGCAGCCCGCGCGGCGCGCCCTGCGCTCGACACGGCTTCGGCAACAACTTCGGACTTGATCGCAAAGGCAACGGCGCCGGGCAGGGTGCGACTACCGGTGTCCTTGGGCAGAAGCATGCCAACGACGTGACCCGAACTGTCCAGAACGGGGCCGCCCGCATCGCCGGTCAGCGTGTCAGCCTCTAGGCGCGCAAGGCTGGCTTCGCCCGACAGCCCGGTTACGTCCGCAAAGGTCCCGAACGTGACGGATGGAGCAGGCAAAACGCCCTCATAGCTGTAGCCAGCCACAGCGACGTCGGAGCCAAGGCGTGGGTCGCGCAGGCTCAACCGCGCAACATCGAGCGGTGCCAGCTGCTGCTGCGGGCGCAGCACCGCGATACCGTCCGACGTGCCGATCACATCGGCTTGAATGTCCTCGTCGAGAGTAATGCGCGTGCAGTTCTGTGCTGCCTGTGCAGTTGTGACGACGGTACCCGCATCATCAACGAAAAAGCCTGAGCGGGACAGGCGTGGGGTTCGCACGGCAAGGCCCGCGACCAGATCGGGCGCTTGCGCCGTGTCCTCGCCGGCCGCAGGGTCCAACGCACCAGGCAGGGTGCGAAAGCTTGCCTCCATCTCGCCCAAAAGCCGCGTCCGGCGTTCTTCATCACCAACCGGCCAGATCAGGGTAAAGCCTTTTACCGCGCCGTCGACGACGCGCGCGCGCGTTTCGCTGACGATCCGGTCGTTCTGGCCAACAAGCGTAAAGCTGTCGCGCCCCCGTTCACGCGGGCCGTCAAGCGGCACGATTTCAAGCGTTTGCATGATGTCGTAAAGACCGTAGAGCGTATTGCGATCCCCGGGTTGCGAGATCAGCAGAACACGCGCGCCGTCTATCTTTCCGGTTCCGTCATACTGGGCGAACGGGCTTTGGTTGCGGGCAAAGCGGACAACCTCGGTTGGCAGCAGCAATTCGATGCCCGCCTGCGTATCACTCACAACCTGTAAGCCAAGCCCTTCAAGCACGGCGTTATACTGGCGCAAAAGGGCGACGCGCTGCGCACTTGTCAGGATGCCGGTTTCTTCGAACCCCTGCGCTTCCTGCCAACGCGACATGGCCCCACGCGTACCGCGGCCATATGCGCCGTCGATGGCGCCCGTATAAAAGCCTGCCCATTTCAGCGCGACTTGAAGCTCCTCGCGCTCGGCGCGGGTCAGCCGTTGTTCCGAGCGGCGCGCCTCGGCCGGGGTCTCATCTGCCGGGGTTGGTTCCTGCGCGAGCGGAACAGGCGCCGACGGTGCAGGGACAACCGGCGCTTCTGCAACCCCGAGGTCCAGAACGTTTGCGCCCAAAGGCCAGAACTGGCTGCGGAAGCCGCTAGCATCCGCGATAAAACTGTCGCGCGCGATCAGCCGGTCGCCAAGATATGACCGCAACACGCGCTGCGCATCGGCACGCCGGTAAGGGCCCAACGCGAGCGCGTACCAGCCGCCCCCAAGTGAAAAGCCGTTCACATCATCGATCTGTCCCGCAAAGGCGCGCGCGCGCTGCGTGGCGGTGGCCAGTGATGGATGTGCTTCGATCTGGACCCAGACAATATCATCCGGGGCTTGCGCTGCAGCCGCGCCGCACCAAAGGACCAAACCCAAAACAGCTGCCCAAACGCGTTTCATTCTCTATCCTGCTAAAGCTGCGCACAATTGCCGGGAACATAAGCAGGAATTCGCGCGGATGACCAGTTGCGCTGCGCGCATTTTCGCAGGGCGCGGCGCGTTGACGCCGCACCGCGCCGCGCTTAGAGACATGGTCGCTGCAACCGCCCCGCATGAGGCCCGCCATGACTGACGCTCCGCGCTCTTTTCAAGAGATTATCCTGCGCCTTCAAGCTTATTGGGCCGCGCGCGGGTGCGCGATCCTGCAGCCCTATGACATGGAAGTCGGCGCGGGCACCTTTCACCCGGCAACCACCCTGCGCAGCCTGGGGAACACGCCCTGGACGGCGGCCTATGTGCAGCCCTCGCGCCGCCCGACCGACGGGCGCTATGGGGACAGCCCGAACCGTTGGCAGCACTATTACCAGTACCAGGTGATCATCAAGCCCAGCCCGCCGGACCTGCAGGAGCTCTACCTCGGGAGCCTCGAGGCGATCGGGATCGACATGGACCTGCACGATATTCGCTTCATCGAGGACGACTGGGAAAGCCCGACGCTGGGCGCCTGGGGCCTGGGTTGGGAGGTCTGGTGCGACGGGATGGAGGTGAGCCAGTTCACCTATTTCCAGCAGGTCGGCGGGCATGACTGCGCGCCCGTCTCGGGCGAGCTGACCTACGGGCTTGAGCGGCTGGCGATGTATGTGCTGGGCTTCGACGATGGCAACGAGATGCCGTTCAACGACCCCCAAGCACCGATCCCGCTGACCTATGGCGATGTGTTCCGCGAGGCCGAAGCGCAATACGCCCGCTGGAATTTCGACGTTGCGGATACGGATACGCTGCTTCAGCACTTCAAGGACGCCGAGGCCGAGTGCGCGCGGATTTTGGCCGCGCCTGCGGATGATCCCAAAACCGGCCGCCGCATCGTCATGGCGCAGCCCGCCTATGATCAGGCGATCAAGGCCAGCCATGTCTTCAACCTTCTGGACGCGCGGGGTGTGATATCCGTGACCGAGCGTCAGGCCTATATCGGCCGGGTCCGGGCTCTGACCAAGGCCTGTGCAGACGCGTTTGTCCAGACCGAAGCGGGCGGCTGGCAGGCCGCATCATGAGCGGAAAGGTAATTGGTATCGTGTTGATCCTGTCTGGCGCCATCGCGGGCATAGCGTTGTATTACCTGCAGGTTTACGGCTTCTACGAGCCTGTCACGCAAGAAGAGGTCGTGCTGACCAACCTTGTCACCGGCGCGCCCGAACCGATCACGTTCACAGCGTTCGAGGCGATTGATGCGTCCAGTTCGCCGATCCGGTACCGCGCCTGCTTTCGCACCAATGAGTCGCTGGCGATGTTGACGGAAACCTATGTTGGCCTTGACCGGGCAGAGCCGCGCAACGCGCCCGGCTGGTTCGACTGCTTCGACGCTGATGCCATCGCGGCGGAGTTGAAGGCAGGCACCGCGTTGCCCTTCATGGGGACAAAGAACGTGGCCTTTGGCGTGGACCGTATCGTGGCCATCACCGAGGATGGGCGCGGCTATGTCTGGCACGAGCTGAATGATTGTGGCGAAAAGGCCTATGACGGGACCATTGTGGGCGAGGAATGCCCGGATCGGGGGGCGGATTGACGTGGCGCAGGTGCTGATCGGCCTCGCCTCGTCCGACCGGCTGGCTCCCAGATTCCACGGCATGTTTTCAGCCAAGAAATGACACGGCACAGAAACAGACTGGGCCGATTTGCGAATGAATAGAAAGCGGCAAGATGCCTGACCTTCTGATTGAACTGTTCTCCGAAGAAATCCCGGCCCGCATGCAGGCGCGAGCGGCAGAGGACCTGCAAAAGCTAGTCACCGACGGGCTTGTCGAAGCGGGGCTGACCTATGCCGGTGCGCGCGCCTTTGCCACGCCGCGACGGCTGGCGCTGGCGGTGGACGGATTGCTGGCGCAAAGCCCGACCACGCGCGAAGAGCGCAAGGGCCCGAAAGCGGACGCGCCGGAAAAGGCGATCGAAGGGTTTTTGCGCGGCGCGGGTCTGACCCGTGACCAGGTTGAGACACGCGAGACGCCCAAGGGTGACGTTCTGTTTGCCGTGATCGAAAAGCCGGGGCGTCCAGCGCCCGAGATCATCGCCGAGGTGCTGGAGCGCACGGTGCGCAATTTCCCTTGGCCCAAATCGATGCGCTGGGGGGCGGGCAGCCTGCGTTGGGTGCGGCCCCTGCACGCGATCCTGTGCATCCTGTCGGACGAAGAGGGGCACAGCGTCGTGCCGCTGGAGGTCGATGGTATTGTCGCGGGCGACACCACCCACGGGCACCGCTTCATGGCGCCCGCGCAGCTTACCGTGCGCAATTTCGAGGATTACGAGGCGCAGCTGCGTAAGGCCTTCGTTGTGCTGGACGCCGAAGAACGTGCGGCGGCGATCTGGAATGACGCGACCAATATCGCCTTTGCGTCGGGCCTTGAGGTGGTGGAGGACCGCGGCCTTCTGGCCGAGGTTGCAGGCCTTGTAGAGTGGCCCGTGGTGCTGATGGGCCCGATTGGTGAGGCGTTTCTGGGGCTGCCGGCTGAGGTGCTGCAGACCTCGATGAAAGAGCATCAGAAGTTCTTTTCGGTGCGGGACAAGGCGGGCAAGATTACGCGGTTCATCACCGTGGCCAACCGCGAGACGGCTGATAATGGCGCGACGATCCTTGCCGGTAACGAGAAGGTGCTGGCCGCGCGCCTCGCTGATGCGGTATTCTTCTGGGAGAACGATCTGCGCGTGGCGCGGGCCGGGATGGGCGACTGGCTGGAGAGCCTCGAGGCCGTGACCTTCCACAACAAGCTGGGCAGCCAGGCCGACCTGATCCGCCGCATGGCCGCGCTGGCGCGGGAGCTGGCCCCTGCGTGTAGGGCTGACCCAGACATGGCAGAGGAGGCCGCGCAGCTGGCCAAGGCTGACCTGAGTTCCGAGATGGTCTACGAGTTTCCCGAATTGCAGGGGGTGATGGGCCGCTACTACCTCGAGGCGGCTGGCAAGGACGCGGCTGTTGCTGCGGCTGCAGAGGAGCATTACGCGCCGCTTGGCCCCTCGGACGACGTGCCGACCGCGCCTGTGTCGGTGGCCGTGGCGCTGGCGGAGAAGCTGGAGAAGCTGACCGGCTTCTGGGCGATTGATGAAAAGCCGACAGGGTCCAAAGACCCCTTTGCCCTGCGCCGCGCCGCGCTGGGGGTGATCCGGCTGGTTTTGGAGAATAGTCTCACGTTGCCGCTGTTCGAAACACTGCTTTTGGTTGCCGACGCGCACCCGGAACCGGCTGAAGGCAGCGAAGAACATTTTGCAAATACGCTGTTGGTTGAGGGCAATGACCCCAAATGGTTTGTTGCTCGAAGCCTACTCGATTTTCTTCATGACCGCCTGAAGGTCTACCTGCGCGACCGCGGCGTGCGGCACGATGTGATTGACGCTGTGCTCGCCTCCGAGGGCGCCGACGATCTGGCACTGCTCACCAAACGCGCCACCGCCCTGCAGGCGGTGCTGGACACGGACGAGGGCACCAACCTCGTGCAGGGCTACAAGCGGGCGGCCAATATTCTGTCCCAGGCCGAAGAGAAGGACGGGGTGGAATACTCCTTTGGCGCGGATCGCAAGTTTGCGGAAGGCGCCGAAGAGACCGCCCTGTTCGACGCGCTGGATGCGGCAGAGCCGGTGATCGCGGGCGCCCTGGAGGCGCAGGACTTTGCCGCCGCGATGGCGGCCATGGCCGGTCTGCGCGCCCCCATCGACGCGTTCTTTGAGGCGGTAAAGATCAACGCCGACGCGGACGTGGTGCGGCGCAACCGCCTGAACCTGCTGAGCCGGATCCGGCAGGCCTGCGACCGCGTGGCCGATCTGGGCCGGATTGAAGGGTAATGTGATGTAATGTCCTGTGACATGCAGCCCCCTTGCCGGGGCGCGGAACTTGCATATCCTGCGGCCACTTAACCAAGGCCGCGCCCCGAACAGATCACCGTGCAGAACAACCCGGACACCACGCTTGTCGCGCCAGACGCGCCGATCACTACCGCAACCCATGGCGGGCGGGCCAAGTGCTTGCAGCGGCTGGTGCGGCTGGACTTGCCAGTGCCGCCGACCGTCGCGCTGAGCTTCGGTTCGGTGCACGAAATTGCCACCGGGGCGCTGCCTGATATCGCGGCCATTGAGGCGCAATTTCCGGATGATGCGCTCTTGTGTGTGCGTCCGTCGTCCGAAGACCCCGATTGGGGCGGGCCCGGTGCTGTCTTGAACATCGGCATGAACGAGGCGCGCCACGCGGCCCTGTCCGACCGGATCGGCCGCGAAGCGTCCACGCTGATCTATCTGCGCTTCGTGCAAGCCTACGCAGTGGGCGTTGCGCGGCTTGATCCCGACCTGTTCGAAGGGGCATGGGCCACAGACGAGGTCGCGCTGGATGCTTGCCTGCGGGCCTACGCCGAAGAGATGGAGGAGGCGTTCCCGCAGGATCGCGGCGCACAGCTTGGCGGGGTTCTGAGGTCGATGGCGCGCGCCTGGGAAGGCACCTCGGCCCGGCTCTTGCGCATGGCCAAGGGGGCGCCTGCGGATGCTGGTCTCGGCCTTGTGGTGCAGCAGATGGCGCTTGGGGTCGGAACGACCGGAGAGAACGGGGCGGGCGTTTTGCAGCTTGTCAGCTCGTCCACGGGCCGAGGGCAGGTCACGGGTCGCTACCTGCGGCAGGGCCAGGGCCGCGAGGCGTTGTCTGGCGGCGCTGAGGCAATTTACCTCACGCGGGACCCACGTGGCCCATCGCTTGAGGATGATCTCCCTGAGGTTTTCGCCGCGCTTGTCGATTATGCCCGCCTGATGCGCCGCCGCCTGCGCGAGGAAATGGAAGTCGAGTTCACGATCGAAAATGGGCGGCTGCACATCCTCGACGGGGTACGTGTCGCCCGAGGCGCGCGGGCAGCGGTGCGCATTGCAGTGCAGCTGGCCCGTGATGATATCATCACGCGTGAAGAGGCGATCATGCGGATCGAGCCGCGGGCGCTCAGCAGCCTTTTGCACCGCCAGATCGCCCCGGGTGCGCCCCGTGACGTGTTGGGGCGGGGCATTGCCGCCAGTCCCGGCGCCGCGACGGGCCGGATCGTCTTTTCGGCGGCCGAAGCGCAGGCCAGCGCCGCGCGGGGTGAGGACTGCATCCTGGTCCGCCGCGAAACCTCGCCTGAGGACGTGCGCGGCATGCACGCGGCCAAGGGGGTTGTGACCGAACGTGGCGGCATCACCAGCCATGCCGCCGTGATTGGCCGCGGGATCGGCCTGCCCTGCGTGGTGGGCGTGGCCGACATGCGGTTCCAGACGAGCAAGAAACAACTGTTGACCGCCGATGGCCGCGTGCTGGGCGAAGGCGACGTGGTGACCATAGACGGCGCGTCGGGCGAGGTGCTTCTGGGTGCGCCCGAAACGCAGGAGGCCGCGCTGGATGATGCGTTCCAGGACCTGATGGACTGGGCTGATGCCGCCCGCGACATCAAGGTGCGCGCCAACGCCGACACGCCCGCCGATGCGCAGACCGCCCGCAACTTCAGTGCTCAGGGCATTGGCCTGTGCCGGACCGAGCACATGTTTTTCGAACAGGGCCGTCTTCGTGTGATGCGTGAGATGATCTTTGCCGAGACCGCCGATGGGCGGCGGGCCTCTCTCGAGCAGCTCCTGCCGATGCAGCGTGACGACTTCACCCAGCTGTTCCGCATCATGCAGGGGCAGCCCGTCTGCATTCGCCTGTTCGACCCGCCTCTGCACGAATTTTTGCCAACGCAGAAATCCGGCCACCGGGAGCTGGCCGATGCGCTGGATCTTCCGCTGCCGGAGGTGACACGGCGGATCGAGGCAATGATGGAATACAACCCCATGCTGGGCCTGCGAGGTGTGCGGCTTGGCGTAACGGTCCCCGAAATCTATGAAATGCAGGCGCGGGCGATCTTCGAGGCTACGATCGACGCCAGCCGCGACGGCGACCCGGTCGTGCCCGAAATCATGATTCCGCTGGTTTCTGCCAAGCGCGAGGTGGAACTTGTCCGCGCAAGCATCGACGCGATTGCAGCCGCCGTTCGGGCAGAACGAGACGCTGAGTTTGATTACCGCCTTGGTGTTATGGTCGAGACCCCGCGCGCTGCGCTACGTGCCGGCGAATTTGCTGATCATTGCGCGTTTCTGTCTTTTGGAACCAACGATCTGACGCAAATGACCTACGGCCTCAGCCGTGACGATGCGGGTCGTTTCATGTCCGATTATGTTCGGCAGGAGGTCTTTGCCGAAGACCCATTCCATGTGCTTGATACGGACGGGGTCGGCGAGCTTCTGAAGATCGGGGCGGAGCGGGGCCGGGCGGCACAGCCGGGGCTGACGCTGTCAATCTGTGGAGAGCATGGCGGCAACCCCGAATCGATAGCGTTTTGTCGTGCTGCTGGCTTCGATTACGTCAGCTGCTCGCCGTTTCGGGTGCCTGTGGCGCGCTTGGCTGCGGCGCAGCTGTCCATCAACCACAAGATAAACGACCCGGCACAAGCTTGATATCGAGATGTTGAAATGTGCCGCGACGCGGCGGAACGTCAACTGGACGTAAAGCCTTTGCTGGTCTATCTGACCGCGATCGAAACAATTTGCGGTTATTTCATGCGTTTTTTTGTGTCCTTGCTGATGGTGCTTGGTGTGCTGGCGCCCGTTTCTGCCAAGGCAGACACGGCAGAGGCGCTGATGAAAGTGGAACGTCAGGGGCTCAAAGGGCTTAGCCGTCAGCGGCTTCAGGACATGATCACAGAGCCGGGCACATCCCACAGCGGACTGTCCTTCACCTCGGCCTGGCTTGATGCGCAGCCTCGTGCTCAAGGGGATGAACACTGGCGCTGCCTGAGCGAGGCGCTGTATTTCGAAGCGCGAGGCGAGACGGTAAAGGGCCAGTTTGCCGTGGCCGAAGTGATCCTTAACCGGGTGAAATCTGCACGCTTTCCCGGCTCGATCTGCGGCGTGATCAATCAGGGTACGGGTAAACGGTACCAATGCCAGTTCACTTACACGTGCGATGGCCGGGCTGAGCGCATTTCTGAGCCGCGCGCGTTTGAGCGGGTGGCCAAGGTGGCGCGGGCGGCGATGGACGGCAAGGCGCCCGCCCTCACCAAGGGCGCAACGCATTACCACACGACGGCTGTGCGCCCCAATTGGAGCCGGGTTTACACCCGCACCGCGCGGATTGGCGTGCACATCTTCTACCGTCACACGTTCCGAACTGCGTCGAACTGACGTTTTTGCGCCTTGGCGCGCCGCGCCCGCACGTCTACAAGGCCCCCGCTCATGCGATAGCGCGGGCACGGATCAGACCGGGGGTTCTATGGCATCGGAAGTTCATCTGGCATTCGCGCACCCTGAGGGACGCGCGGCAGCAACGGCCTCAACACCACTGGACAGAATATCGGTTCGTGACCATGTGGTTGACGTCGAGATTGGCGCGTTTCAGGCAGAGCGTGGCGTCACGCAGCGCATCCGTTTCAATATCGCGGTTGAGGTGCAGCCGCTCACCGGTCCGATCGATGACGACGTCGACCGAATCCTCAGCTATGACAAGGTCACTGAGGCTATCGCGGCCGAACTAGCCGACGAGCGGCTGAACCTTCTGGAGACGTTGGCCGAACGCGTTGCCGATCGCATCCTTCTAGAGCCGCAGGCCATCCGGGCGTTTGTCCGCATCGAAAAGCTGGACCGAGGGCCCGGTGCGCTTGGCGTCGAGATCGTACGCCGCCGCGCCCCGGAAGAGGCGGCGCCAGCAGAGGACGATGCGCCTCATCCTCAGCTTGTTTATTTGTCGAACGCAGCCATTGGCTCGGCTCATTTGGGTGGGTGGATCGACCAGTTGCTTGCAGATGGTCAGCCCTTGGTCATCTGCGTCGGCGCACCGGAAATGCCTGCACCGCAGACCGGGCACAAATGGACCCAGCGGCGCATTGACCTTCTCGCCATCGAACAGAACGCCTGGCTGCTGGCGAGCCGGGATGCGCGCTGCGTCGTGGTCTCCACCCGTACAGAGCTCGACTGGGCGATGAAAAATGGTCAGACCTGCGTTTGGGCCCCGTCCAAGATTGTGCTGGATGCGGTCGATGGGCCGTCTGCGCAGCCGCGCGATGCGGTGGCGCTGGCGGCGTGGTTCGCGGCCACGTTGGAGGCATCCGAACTGTTGGTAATCGGCGCTGACCTGCCCCAGGACGCCTCCGTGCCACTGCGGGCCGTGTCCGAAGGTGCAGCAGCCCTTTGACCGCCGATTATTACCGCCCTTTGCCGCAAGTTGGTGTCGCGCAGCCTTCGGATGCGCTCCCTCTCGCTGGCGGCTGGAGCTGGGCTACGCACGCTGAACATCTGCGCCGGGACGCGCCGCCGAAGGTCGTTTCGATTGGCAGCGTCCCCGCGTCTTGGCGCGATGCGTGGACTGTGCCCCGCATGCCAATTGCGGGCGTCGATTGGAGCGCGCCGCGCGTGATGGGTGTTGTGAACGCCACGCCTGACAGTTTTTCCGATGGTGGGCGCGATATGCCGGCGAGCCTTGCCCATGTTGAAACGCTGGGCGGCGCGGACATCCTCGATATCGGTGGCGAGTCGACGCGGCCCGGTGCGCAGATCGTACCGCCAGAGATCGAAATTGCGCGAACCGCGCCCCTGATCGCCGCGCTAAGAGACCGCGGATTGCGCGCGCCCGTGTCTATCGACACCCGCAAGGCCGTGGTGGCAGAGGCCGCGCTTGAGGCAGGGGCGAATATCGTGAACGACGTGTCCGGCTTTACTTTTGATTCCGATCTTGCCCCGCTTTGCGCCGCGCGGGCCGTGCCGGTCTGCGTCATGCATGCTCAGGGCGATCCGGCGACGATGCAGAACGACCCGCGATATGACAATGTGTTACTGGATGTGTACGACTTCCTCGCCGCACGGATTACGGCACTTCGAGCCTTGGGCATCACCCAAATTATCGCCGATCCGGGCATTGGCTTTGGCAAGACGCAGGCGCATAACCTCGCCATTTTGACCCGTTTGAGCCTGTTTCACGGGCTTGGCGTGCCGATTTTGCTGGGTGTGTCGCGCAAGGGGTTTATCGGGCGCATCGGTGGCGCGGACGCCCCGGCGGACCGGGATGCAGGGTCTATGGCCGTCGCGCTGGGCGCCCTCGGCCAAGGCATTCAGCTAATTCGCGCCCATGATGTCACGGGACACGTGCAGGCCATTGCCCTGTGGCAAGCCAGCGTGTCAGAAACCAAGGCATGACCAAATTATTCGGAACCGATGGGGTCCGCGGGACGGCAAATATTGCGCCGATGACCGCGGAAAATGCGCTGCGGATCGGGGCAGCGGTGGGCCAGTATTTCAAGCGCGGGGATGCGGGCGAACATCGCGTGGTGATCGGCAAGGACACGCGCCGATCAGGTTACATGTTCGAAAGTGCACTAGGCGCGGGCCTGATGAGTACCGGCATGAACGTCTTTTTCATGGGCCCCTTGCCGACGCCGGCGGTTGGCCTTTTGACCCGCTCGATGCGCGCCGATCTGGGCGTGATGATTTCTGCCAGCCACAACCCGGCGCATGACAACGGTATCAAGTTTTTTGGCCCCGATGGCTTCAAGCTGTCTGATGCTGCCGAGGCTGAGATTGAGGCGCTGGTTTCCGGCGGTGTCGAGTTGATCGCCGCGCGCGAAATCGGGCGTGCCAAACGGATCGACGACAGCCGGTTCCGCTACCTTGAACGCGTCAAGTCGACCTTCCCGCGCCAGATGCGGCTTGATGGTTTGAAGGTGGTGATCGACTGTGCCAACGGCGCCGCGCACCGGGTCGCGCCCGAGGCGCTGTTCGAACTGGGCGCCACCGTGATCCCTATCGGGGTGGAGCCAAACGGGCACAACATCAACGAAGGGTGCGGGTCTACGCATCCCGATGTCGCGGCACAGACGGTGGTTGCGCATGGCGCGGATGTGGGCATCTGTCTTGATGGCGATGCGGACCGCGTGATTTTGGTGGATGAGACCGGTGCGATCGGGGACGGTGATCAGCTTATGGCGCTTCTTGCGGCGCGGTTGGCGGGGGATGGTAACCTGAAAGGCGGCGCACTTGTGGCGACGGTGATGAGCAACCTTGGCCTTGAACGCTTTGCCCAAGGGCTCGGTTTGCGGCTGGAGCGGACGAAGGTTGGCGACCGGTATGTCGTGGAAAAGATGCGCGCGGGCGGGTTCAATCTGGGCGGGGAGCAATCTGGTCACATCGTGATGACTGACCACGCCACGACGGGCGACGGGCTGATGGCTGCGCTAGCCTTTCTGGCAGAGATCGTGCGCAGCGGGCGCAAGGCGTCGGAGCTGCTGCACCAGTTCGACCCGGTGCCGCAACTGCTGCGCAACGTGCGTTTTGGTGCGGGCCAGGTCCCCCTGAAGGACGCAGCCGTGCAGGCGGCCATTGCCGAAGCGGAGGGCCAACTGGTGGGCAACGGGCGGCTGCTGATCCGAAAATCGGGAACAGAACCGCTCGTTCGGGTGATGGCCGAAAGCGAAGATCCGGTCATCCTGGAGGAAGCTGTGAGCCACGTCGTAAGCGCCGTTGAGAATGCCGTGCGCCAAACCGCTTAGGCGGGCCTGAAAAGGCGCCGGAGTGCGCCAAGCTGGCTGAGCGCAACGCCGCTCAGGATAAGCGCCATCGCGGTCAGCAAGGTGGGCGGCAAGGGCTCGTCCAAGAGCCACGCGCCCAGCAGGACCGACCACAGCGGGACTTGGTAATTTGTCAGCGACATAAAGACCGGTCCCGCCGTGCGGATCACCATGACCCGCAGAAAGTTCGCCGCTGCGGTCGGCACAAGGCCAAGGAAGGCCACTATCCACAGCGTGCGGGCGTCGGGCAGAGGGGGCCGACCTTCGATGATGATGGCAAGGGGCACGACGATCGCGGCGGCGATGATCAGGATTACGGTTGCCAGCCCGATAGGATCGACCGGCGGCAGGCGGCGCATCAGGATCGAAGACACCCCGTAGCAGCACGCGGCCCCGACACAGGCCATCCGGCCAAAGGTCTCAAGCGCGGCCCCGGTACTGTCGAGCGCCGCGCCGCCGATCAGCACGCAGACGCCTGCAAATCCGATGACAAACCCGGCCGTGCGGCGCAGGGTCATGCGCTCTCCCGGCACAAAGACATGGCTGAGCGGGAGCACAATCAGCGCGACCGAAGCCATCGACACGCCTGCAAATCCAGCGGTGACGTATTGTTGCCCCCATGCCAGAAGGCAGAACGGGATTGCTGTTGAAAATGCGCCGATGGCAAGGAGGGCAGCGCGGACACTGCGTGAGGGCGCGTCGACAAACAGCGCGCTGCCGCGCAATCGCCAAACTACGATCATAACGATGGCTGCAAATCCGATCCGCCCGGCTGCAAGCCAGAAAGGCGTTAGCCCCTGAAGCCCCAATTCCGTGACCAGAAAGGTGCCACCCCAAGTCAGCCCCAGTGCGGCAATCATCGCCCAGGAGGCGGCAGTGATACGGGGCTGCGTCATGCGCAGTGGGAACTAGGGCAGTTGCCGGGGCGTTGAAAGGGTGAACGCAACCAAAATGGAGACGACAATGAGCATCGAGTATATCGGCATTATCACACTTGCCATGATCACCTTCGGCGCAGTCCTGTTCTTTGCTCTGCGCAGCAAGGCAGAGATAGAAGAACGCATGGATGATCCGAACGCCGGTAAATCTACGCTTGCCGCAGACAAGTCGAGCACCGGCAAGCCCGTCGACGTCTAAGTTCGCCGGTTTTGCTTGAACGGCCCGCCCGTGTGGCGGGCCGTTCGCGTTTAAGGGGTCAGTTCTTGGCCTTGTCGACCATCTTGCCGTCGCTGATCCACGGCATCATGCCGCGCAGCGTCTCGCCGACTTCCTCGATCTGGTGCGCATCATTCATGCGGCGTGTACCTTTGAAGAAGGGCTGGCCGACCGCGTTTTCCTGCATGAAGTCACGCACGAACTTGCCGGTCTGGATGTCCGTGAGGATCGCTTTCATGCGCGCCTTCGTCTCGTCGTACGGAAGCACGCGCGGGCCTGAGACATACTCGCCATACTCCGCCGTGTTGGAGATCGAGTAGTTCATGTTCGCGATGCCGCCTTCATAGATCAGGTC
>JBCBCP010000016.1:0-58162 GCA_038530575.1 Pseudomonadota bacterium | reverse complement strand
TGTGATGCCCGCGAGAATGGATGACGCCCTGCACGAGCTCTTGAAATCCGTCGACACGCCCACCGTCTGCAATGCGATCGAGGTCGCGCAAGGGCGGCGCGGCTTTAACGCCTTCACGCGCGGCACAATGCTGGCCTCGGACCCGGGTGGTGTTATGGTCGGCTATGCGCGCACGGCCCGCATCCGCGCGGTGGCCCCGCCCACCGAAGCGGCGGACGTGATCAAGGCGCGCCGCATGGCCTATTACAAATACATGTCCGAAGGGCCGCGCCCGGCGGTCTGCGCGGTGCAAGACCTCGACGTGCCCGCCGCCATCGGCGCCTATTGGGGCGAGGTGAACACCAATATCCACAAGGCGTTTGGCCTGTCGGGCACACTTACGGACGGGGTGATGCGGGACCTTGGCGATCTGGCCCCGGGCTATCCGGTGGTGGCAGGCTCCATCGGCCCCAGCCATGGGTTTGTGCACGTGGTGGACTTTGGCGCGCCGGTGCGGATCTTTGCGCTCGACATCCGCGAGGGCGATCTGATCCACGCCGACCGCCACGGCGCGGTGGTGATCCCGCCCGAGGTGGTGCCGGATCTGGGTCAGGCGATCGGGACGCTACACCGGGCCGAAGGGGTGGTGTTCGACGCGGTGAAAGGCAAAGAGATCACCTTTGATGAGTTCGAGACGGCCTGGGCCGCGTTCGAGGCCGCCCGCACATGAAACTTGTCCGCCACGGCCCCGCCGGTTTCGAAAAGCCTGGCCTGATCGACGGCGCTGGCGCGGTGCGCGACCTGTCGCATGTTGTGCCCGATATCACCGGCGCCACGCTGACGCCTGACCTTCTGGACCACATCGCGCGACTGGACGCCGCGGACCTGCCGCTGGTCGAGGATCCGCGCCTTGGCCCCTGCATCGCGGGCGTGGGGAAGTATATGTGCATCGGCCTGAACTACTCGGACCACGCGGAAGAGGCAGGCATGCCGATCCCCGAACACCCCATCCTCTTCATGAAGGCCACATCGGCCATCTGCGGGCCCACTGACCCGCTGATCCTGCCGCGCGGGTCGAAGGCGACCGATTGGGAGGTCGAGCTGGCCGCGGTGATCGGGACCACCGCCAAATATGTCAGCGAGGAAGATGCGCTGTCTCATGTCGCAGGCTATTGCGTCGCCAATGACGTGTCGGAACGGGACTTCCAGCTTGGCCTGACTGGCCAGTGGACCAAGGGCAAAAGCTGCGACAGCTTTGGCCCGCTCGGCCCTTGGCTGGTGACCGCGGACGCGGTGCCGGACCCCCAAGCGCTGGCCCTGTCGCTCAAGGTCAATGGCGAAGAGATGCAGGCGGGCACCACGGCCAAAATGGTCTTTTCCGTCGCCCAGATCATCGCGCATCTCAGCACGTTGATGACCCTGCACCCCGGCGACGTGATCGCCACCGGCACCCCGCCCGGCGTCGGCATGGGCATGGACCCGAAGGTCTACCTGAGCGAGGGCGACGTGGTCGAGGCCTCCATCGAAGGCCTCGGCACCCAGCGGCAGGTGGTCATCGCGGATGCGTAGGGTGGGGTTTCACCCCACTATCACGTCTTGATCGACGGCGCGCCCCCTTCAAACGCGTTCCCGTTCACATAGTCGCACGGGTCTTCCTGCATCTGCAGGTGCAGGCCGTCCCCGGTGTAGGGATGTGCACGGGCGAGGTCTTCGTCCACGGTAATGCCAAGGCCCGGCGCCTCGGGCGGCGTAATGAACCCGTCCTCCACCCGGATGCTGCCCTTGATCAGCGCATCGTGGAACGGGGTCTCAATCGTCTCTGCCATCAGCAGGTTGGGGATCGACGCGGCAAGGTGGATGTTCGCGGCCCACTCCACCGGCCCGGCATAAAGGTGCGGCGCCATCTGTGCGTTGTAGACCTCGGCCATGGCAGCGACCTTTTTCATCTCCCAGATTCCGCCCGCGCGGCCAAGCGCAGGTTGTAGGATCGTCGCGGCGCCCGACCGCAGCACCGGCGCAAACTCCGCCTTTGTCGTCAGCCGTTCGCCGGTGGCCACCGGGATGCGCACCGCGCGCGCGACCTTGGCCATCTCTTCGACAGCATCGGGCGGGATCGGCTCTTCGAACCAGAGGGGGGAATAGGGCTCAAGCGCCTGGCCAAGGCGGATGGCGCCAGCGGTCGTGAACTGCCCATGCGTGCCGAAAAGCAGGTCCGCCTTGTCGCCCACCGCCTCGCGGATTGCGGCGCAGAAGGCCACTGACATCGAAATATCCGACATCGCGGGCATATGTCCGCCGCGCATCGTGTAGGGGCCCGCCGGGTCGAATTTCACCGCCGTGTAGCCGCGCGCCACCGCGTCCGCCGCGGCCTCACCAGCCATCTGCGGCGAGGTCCAGAACGCGGTCATGTCGTGCTGGGGCAAGGGGTAGAGGTAGGTGTAGGCGCGCACCCGGTCCCACATCTTGCCGCCCAAGAGCGCCCAGACCGGCCGGTCCCGCGCCTTGCCCAGAATATCCCAACACGCAATCTCCAGCCCGGAAAACGCGCCCATGACCGTCAGGTCCGGGCGCTGGGTGAAGCCGGACGAATAGGCGCGGCGGAACATCCTTTCGATGTTCTCTGGGTTTTCCCCTGCCATATGCCGGTCAAAGACATCGCGGATCACGGCCTCCATAGCGGCCGGCCCCACCGTTGACGCATAACATTCACCCCAGCCGGTGATCCCGTCATCGGTCGTCAGCTTGACGAGGATCCAGTAGCGTCCGCCCCAGCCGGGGGCCGGGGGGGCGGTCACAATCACATCCAGATCTGCAAGGCGCATGCGTTTTTCCTTCCTTAGGGGGCGTAACAGCGGCCGCGCGCCCGCGCCGCCACCGTCGTATCAAGCAGCATCTGTTGCCTCCTGCGTCTGTCCGTGCCGCAGAAACACGACAAGTGCGACGCCCATTAGCGCCGCCGACAGTAGGAACGGCGCACCAGGGAAAATGACGCGCGCGCCCGGTTCGGCAAAGGCGAAAAAGACCGTGCTCATGATCATTGGCGAGGCGATCATGGCGAGCGCCGACACAGAGGTCAGCGCGCCTTGAAGCTCGCCTTGCTGATCATCGCCAACCGCCTTCGACATGATGCCTTGCAGCGCGGGCGTGATGACGGCGGCGAAGGCGGCGATCGGCGTGAGCAGCAGCGCCAGCGTGCCTGACGAGACAAAGGCGATGGCGGCAAAGGCGAGGATGTCAAAGCCGTGCCCGTAGATGACGGTGCCTCGCTCACCCAGCAGCCGCAGGATAGGCCGGATCAGACCGGCCTGCACTACCGCCATCGTCCCGCCGAACAGCAGCAGCGACAGGCCAATCGTGGACGGGGTCCAGCCAAACTGGACGTTGCCGAAATAGGCCCAGACCGCCGGGTAGACCGTGAACGCGAACTGGTAGAGGAAATAGACCCAGAGCAGCGCGGTGATCCCCGGCAGCTTGCCTAGCACCTTCAGCGTGCCCAGAGGGTTCGCGCGGCGCCATTCAAAGGGGCGGCGGATGCGGTCGGTCACCGTTTCCTTCAGCACGAAATAGCCAAACACAGCGTTCAGCGCGGCCAGCCCGGCGGCAGCGTAGAAGGGGGCGCGGGTGCCCAGCTCGCCCAGAAACCCGCCAAGCAGGGGGCCAAAGACAAAGCCCGCACCAAAAGCTGCACCGACCAGTCCGAAATTCGCCGCCTTCTCGTGCGGCTTGGAAATGTCGGCCATGTAGGCATTTGCCGTGCTTTGGGTCGCAGCGGTGATACCGCCCACCACACGGCCAGCAAGCAGCAGCCATATGCTGCCCGCCACGGCCATGACGACGTAATCAAGCGCCATGATCACGAGGCTGATCAGCAAAACGGGCCGACGCCCGAACCGGTCCGATAGCCCGCCCATAATCGGCCCAAAGAGGAACTGCATCACGGCAAATGTGGTCGACAACACGCCACCCCACAGCGCCGCATTGGCAATAGAGCCGCCGTTCACCTCGCGGATAAGATCAGGCATCACCGGGACAATCAGGCCAATGCCCATGGCATCGATCATCACCGTGATCAGGATGAAGATGACCGCCGGGTTCATGCCAGCGCCTTTCGCACCCGCGCCGCAAAGCCGCGTGCCTCGTCCGGGGCCGCGCCCATCGCGCCAAGGTCGAAGAGGCCCTGCGGCAGGTCATGTGCAGCCCGTGCGACGGCTTCGAGGCTCTGGCCCTGCGCCTCGGCCGCGCGGCACAGCGCCTTGACCTCCGCTTGCGCGTCCGGGCGCGGCATCTGCTCAGTCAGCGCAAAGCTGAGCGCCTCGGCAAAGGCCATGGAGCCGTCCAGCGCGGCGCGCATCATGTCCGGCTCAGGCTGCACTCCGTCCACCACGGCTTGAAGCGTCTGCAGCGATGCCGCGCAGCTCAGCGCGATCTGCGGCACTTCCATCCATTCGGCAAACCACGCGGCCCCGTCGCGGCTGAACTGGTGCACCGCCGCGCCCTGCAGGGCGGCCCGCTGCGCGCCCGCATAGGTGTTCAGCGCGACGAGCGCGGACGGGCCCACCGGGTTCTGCTTCTGCGGCATGGTCGAGGACGCCCCGGCCGCGCCAAGCGAGACCTCACCGTGCCCCGCGAGCCCAATGAGCGTCTGGCCAAGGGCCGCGCCCGCCGCGATCACCCCGCACTGCCAGTCCGCAATGCGCAACAGCGGCGTGCGGTCGGTGTGCCAGGACCGGCCCGGATCGGACAGGCCCAGCGCCTCTGCAAGCGCCGTGCGTGTCTCTGCTGCCTGCGGGCCAAGGGCTGATGAGGTCCCCGCAGCGCCTGACAGCGACACGCACAGATCGCCCCGCAGCGCGTCCAAAGCGTCAAGCGCCGACAGGAGCGGGCCACCAAACCCGGCAAGCATTGCGCCCCAGCTGGTTGGCGTTGCGATCTGGCCGTAGGTGCGGGCGGGGCAAGGGGTCTCTGCCCCCGCCTCTGCCATGTCCGCCAGCCGGGCAAGCACCTGCCGCAGGGCGTCGCCCGACAGCCCCAGCACTTGGCGCAGGCGCAGCATCAGCGCTGTGTCCATGATGTCCTGGCTGGTGGCGCCCCAGTGGATGTATTGCGCGTGCTCCGGCGCCTGCATCGCATCCCGAAAGGCAGCGACCAGCGCCGGGACCGGCACCCCGTTCTGGCCGGTCGCCGGCCCCAGCCCTCCAGGATCCAGTTGCACCTCAAGCGAAGCCCTGTGGATCGCCGCGCCACTGATTTCGGGAATTATGCCAAGGCTGCCTTGCACCTTGGCCAGCGCCCCCTCAACCAGCAGCATCGCGCGCATCTCGGCGGCGTCCGAAAAAAGCCGACCGGCCTCGCCCGGGTCGAACAGCTTGCCGTAGATGGTCGAGCCAAAAACGCTGGCGGCCATTCAGATATGCCCCGTGTCGCGCATGAACTTCGTCAGGACCTCGGCGTATTCAGCGGGCTTTTCCACGCAGGGCAGGTGCCCTGCGCCCCGGATCAGGTGGAACTGGCTACCGGGGATCAGGCCCGTTGTCTCGCGCATCAGGTCAGGCGGGGTCGAACCATCTTCGGATCCTGCGATGCCCAATGCGGGCAACCGAAGCTTTGCGGTGGTGCTGAAGAAATCCGTGCCGGAGATTGCCGCGCTGCAGCCGATATAGCCCGCATCTTCCTGCCGGGTCAGCATGTTGCGCCAAAGCGGCAGGTCAGGCCCCGCGCGGAAGGTCTTGGAAAACCAGCGCTCCATCACGCTGTCGGCCAGCGCTTCGATCCCGCCGGTTTCCACTCCCTTCATGCGGTCCGCCCACAGATCTTTGGTGCCGATCTTGGCGCCCGTGTTGCTGAGCACAACCGCGCGGATCAGGTCAAGCCGCTTGGTGGCAAGCCCTTGCGCGATCATCCCGCCAATCGACAGGCCCACGAACAGCACGTCCTTGAAGCCCAGCGCCTGCATCAACGCCTCTGCATCGCCCACCAGCGTGCCCATGGAATAGGGCGCGGGCGGGCAATCGGACAGGCCATGGCCGCGCTTGTCGAACCGCAGAATGCGCAGCCCCTCGGGCAAGAGCGGCAGGATGGGGTCCCACAGCCGCATATCCGTGCCGAGCGAGTTGGCAAAGACCACCGGCGCGCCGTCCTCCGGCCCGTCCACGCGGTAGTGTAGCCGCACGCCATTTGCTTGCATCATCTTCATGTCTCAATCCCCGAGCCGCATATGCGCCATGATCTGCCCGTGATCCGACGCCAGCTTGTTATACGGTGCTTCGGCGTGGCTACCATCGGTCAGATGGTCGTTGAAGACGCTGAAATATTCCATCTCGCCGATCTGCCCGGGCCCCTCGACAAAGTGCTGGGACAGGAAAATCTGGTCGATGCTCTCGTAGACCCCGCCAAACGCTGCCGTATAGACCATGTCGCGCAGCGATTTGCGCACGAAAAGCTTTTCGGCAGAGTGCAGGCGCACAGCTTCGACCGCCGCACGGATGGCTTCGGCCTCGTCGTTCGAATACCGGTCCGAGGGGTGTTCGGCATCGTGGCGCAGCATCCACGCATAGTTCTTGAACGGCTTCTCGCCCGCGATGATCTCGGAACTGACCGCGTGTTCCCCATCGTTGAAGTCACCCAGCACCATGACCGGGCTGCCGGCCTCGATCTCTGCCACGATCGCGCGGCGCAGCACCCAGGCCTCGGCCATCCGGCGCAGCGCGGCGCGCAGGGCGCCCATCGCGCGGCCAACGGGGTCATAGCTGGTCAGGTCCGCCTCTGGCGCGAAGGGGGCGCCGTCTGGCCGGACATATTCGCCCAGTTTGGATTTCAGATGGCAGTTGAACACGGTGACAACCTGCTGCCCGACCGGGATGCGCACCTTCAGAATGGGGCGCGAGATGCGGCTGACGGTGTAATGCCCGGCCTCGCCCCCGCCCAGCGCGGAGAAGGGAATGTGAACTGGTTCGGCAAGGTCCTGAATGATCTCCGGCGCGCCCTTAAAGCCAAGTCGCGAGACAATTGCCACGCCAGGTCGCCGCTGCCCCGGCCCGCCATCCGACAGGTTTGGCGCAAAGGCCAGCGCCGCGTCCGCGTAGGGCGTGTAGGCCAGTTTGCGAAAGATCGCCTTCTTGCGGTAGCGCTTGCCCTGCCCGGGGATATGCGCAGCGTTGCGCTCCAGCCCTTCGGCGTCGGCAAAGGCCAGCACGTCGCGCAGCGCCTCTTCTTCAAAGATTTCCTGAAAGCAGACGATATCGGCATCAAGGCTCTGGATCTGTTCGGCCAGCCAGTCGCGTTTCCACGCGTATTCCTCCTCGGTGTAGCGCTGGAAGCGGTAGTATTCCTTGTCTGCGCCGATCAGGTTCTTGACGTTGAAGCTGGCGATTGTGAAGCGGGTCATTCCAGCGTCTCCAAAGCCCGCGCGAACATCGCCGCGTCCACATTGCCGCCCGAGACGGTCACGATGACGGTATCTGCGTCAATCTCTTGCCCCCGGTACAGCGCCGCGGCCAGTGCGACGGCGCCGCCCGGCTCCGCCACGATCTTCAGCCGCAAAAAGGCCTGCGCCATGGTGCGTAGCGCCTCATCCTCGCTTACCACGATCCCGGGGCCGCAGAGCCGCTGCATGATGGCAAATGTCGTCTCGCCCGGGCTTTGCGTCAGGATCGCGTCGCAGATGTTGCCGGCGGTCTCGGGGTTGCTCTGGATTGTCCCGGTTTGCAGCGAGCGCGCCACGTCGTCGAAGCCTTCGGGCTCAACGGGCCGCACGCGCATGCGAGGTGCGTCCGCTTCCAATGCCAGCGCAATGCCCGAGGTCAGGCCGCCCCCGCCGCAGCAGACCAGCACCTCTGCCTCGGTGATCCCGTGCGCGGCGGCCTGCGCCGCAATCTCCAGCCCGCAGGTGCCTTGGCCCGCGATCACCTCTGGCTCGTCAAAGGGCTTGATCAGCGTCAGACCCCGCTCTGCGGCGAGCGCGTGGCCAACCGCGTCGCGATCTTCGGTGGCACGGTCATAGGTCACGACCTCGGCCCCCAAAGCGCGTGTGTTCGCAATCTTGAGCGCAGGCGCGTCGGACGGCATCAGGATCACCGATGGCGCGCCGTGCAGGCTTGCCGCATGGGCCACGCCTTGTGCGTGATTGCCGCTGGAATAGGCCATCACGCCCTTGGCGCGGACCTCTGGGGCAAGCGCCGACAGCGCTGACCAGCCGCCGCGAAACTTGAACGATCCGGTGCGCTGCAGGCATTCGGCCTTGATCCACACCTGCCGCCCCGCAATCTCGTCCAGAAAGGGCGAGTTGAGCAGCGGTGTGCGCACCGCGTGCCCTTCAAGCCGCTTTTCGGCGGCGCGGATCATGTCGATATTCATGTCAAACGCTCCATCCACTGCCGTATGGCGGCCACCGCCTCGGGCTCGTCCAGAAAGGGGACATGCCCGCGTCCCGGCACCTCTGCATAGATCATGTCAGGCCGGCGTGCCTGCATTTTTGCCGCGCTCGCAGCGCTCAGCAAGTTCGACCCGGCCCCGCGAATAAGCGCCACCGGTTTGCCGGCCAGCGCGTCGAAAAAGGGCCACAGATCCGGCACCTCGCCGCCCGCCTCGAGCGGGGCACGCAAGGCAGGGTCGTAGGTGATCTGAAGACCATCAGGCCCTTCGGTATAATGCAGCCGCGCCTCCGCGAGCCAGCGAGCATCCGGCACATCTTCAAAACCGGGCAGGCCCATCGCGAGCGCTTGCGCCATCTCCTGATGGGTTTTGAGGCCGGGATTGCGGCCCAGATAGACCATGATCGCGCCAAGCCCTGCTGGGTCCAGCTCGGGCCCCACATCGTTCAGGCAGGCGCCCAGGATGCGGTCCGGCGCTGCGGCCGCCAGACCCATCGCGTGCAGCCCGCCGCGTGACGTGCCAAGGATTGCCGCCGCCGCGAGGCCCAGATGATCCATCAGTTCCAGCACATCGCGCCCTTCAATGGGCAGAACGTAATTCATCGGGTCGGCGTCCCAGTCCGACTGCCCCCGGCCACGATAGTCCAGCGTGATGACACGGGCTGGCGGCAGGTGCGGGCGGACATAGTCGAAATCGCGCCCCGTCCGCGTCAGCCCCGCAAGGCACACAAGCGGCAGGCCCGTGCCATCTTCGGTGTAGTGCAGCGACAGCCCGTCAGAGGTGGTAAAGCGCGGCATTACAGGCCCGCCAGCGCGGGTATGCCTGTCAGATCGTCCAGCACATGCGCGGGCGTCCACGGCAGCCGGTCCATCGGCTCACCGGCGCGGTTGACCCAGGCGGTGGTAAAGCCGTAGCCCGTCGCCGCCGCCGCGTCCCAGCCGTTTGAGCTGACGAAGAGCACGTCGTCTTTGGCGCAGCCAAAGCGCGCGCCGACAAGGTCATAGACCCGCGCATCAGGCTTGAAAATGCCAACGCTTTGCACCGACAGGCAATCGTCCAGCACCGCGCCGATCCCGGCAGAGGACACCGCACCGTCCAGCATCTGGGGCGAGCCGTTGGACAGGATCGCCGTGTTCATCCCGCCCGCCTTTAGCGCGGCCAGCATGGCCGGCACTTCGGGGTAGGCGCTAAGCTCCCAGTAAAGATCGAGCAGGCGTTGCCGCAAAGCTGCATCGCCGTGCAGCCCGGTCTTTTCCAGTGCCCAGTCCAGCCCCTCCTGCGTGACCTGCCAGAAGTCTGTATGCGCGCCCGTCATTCCGCGCAACCAGGTGTATTGCAACTGTTTGAGCCGCCAGGCCTCCGCCAGCGTGCCCCACTGCTGTGCCAGTGCAGCGTGATCCGCCGCGGCTTCCCGCGCTGCGGCGGCGACGTCGAACAAGGTGCCGTACGCGTCGAAAATGCAGGTGGTGATGGGCATGGCGGTCTCCTTCTTGGCCGCACCCTGTCACGGGGCGCGCGGGCAGGAAAGGCCCGTTTGACCCCGCGGAGCCCGCATGCGAGGGTCCGCGCGCACCCTTTCAGGCATCGGAGACCCCATGGCAGCCGTAAATCCCGGCGACACCGTCCACATTCACTACACTGGCACGCTTTTGGACGGGACGGTCTTTGACAGCTCCGAGGGGCGCGAGCCGCTGTCTTTTGAAGTGGGGGCCGGGCAGGTGATCCCGGGCCTCGACCGCGAATTGCCGGGCATGGAGACGGGCGAGGAAAAGACGGTGAGCATTCCCTGCGTGGATGCCTATGGGCCAATTAATCCGGCGCTCCGGCAGGATGTCCCGCGCGGCCAGATCCCGGCGGACATCCCGACAGAGGTCGGCACGCAGCTGTCGATGCAGGGCCCCAACGGCCAGATGTTGCCAGTTACCGTCGCCGCCGTGACGGACGAGGCGATCACGCTGGACGCCAACCACCCGCTCGCTGGTCAGGACCTGACGTTCAAATTCACCGTCGAGAAGATCGGGTAGGCGATTTTTCAAAAAATCGCTGCCCGCGTGCCCTGAAGGGCCCGTGGGCTTCAATTCTTTGAAGAATTGAAGCGCTACAGGTGGTCCGGCTGCGGCATCCCAAGGACGTGAAAGCCGCCATCGACGCGGATGATCTCTCCGCTCGTGCAGGCCCCGGCGTCGGAGGCGAGGTAGACCGCCGTGCCGCCCACCGCCTCCAGCGTCGCGTTCGAGCGCAGCGGCGCGTTTTGGTCGGTGTGCTTGTAGGTCTTGCGCGCGCCGCCGATGGCGCTGCCCGCGAGCGTCTTCATCGGCCCCGGGCTGATCGCGTTCACACGGATCCCGTCGGGGCCAAGGTCGTTGGCGAGATAGCGCGTCGCAGACTCCAGTGCCGCCTTGGCCACGCCCATCACGTTGTAATTTGGCACAACGCGGTTCGATCCCAGATAGGTCAATGTCATCAGGCAGCCGCCATGCTCCACCATCATCGGATGCGCCCGCCGCGCCACCTCGATAAAGCTGTAGGCGCTCACATCCATCGAATGTTTGAAATTGGCCCGCGTTGTGTTCAGCATCCGCCCCGTCAGCTCGGATTTGTCCGAATAGGCAATCGCGTGCACCAGGAAATCAATCGTAGGCCAGCGCGCTTCAAGCTGCGCAAACGCCGTGTCGAGGCTGTCATCGTCTGTCACGTCCACGTCGACCATGAAGTCCGAGCCCACGCTCGCCGCCAGCGGCTCCAGCCGCTTGCCGAAGGCCTCGCCCTGGTAGGTAAAGGCCAGTTCGGCGCCTGCCTCGGCCATCGCGCGCGCAATCCCCCAGGCGATCGAGCGGTCATTGGCCACGCCCATGACAAGGCCGCGTTTGCCGTTCAGTAATCCGGTCATCGTATTAATCCAAATAGCGCGACAGGATCATCGACCCGTTCGTGCCGCCAAAACCAAAACTGTTTGTCATCACGGAATCGAGGCCGACGTTTTCGACCAGCGCCGTCGCGATCTCGCCGTCGTTCAGCGCCGGATCGAGCGTTTCGACATTGATCGATGGCGTGATGAAGTCATGCCGCAGCATCAAAAGGCTAAAGATCGCCTCAAGCGCGCCTGCCGCGCCCTGCGCGTGGCCGGTCATCGACTTTGTCGAGCTGATCACGGGCGCGCTGTCGCCAAAGACGCGGCGCACCGCTTCCACTTCGCCGACGTCACCCACCGGGGTCGAGGTGCCGTGCGCGTTGATATATCCCACGGTCCGCCCTTCAGGCAGGCTCGCCTTTGCCAGTTCCATCGCCCGCGCGCCGCCTTCGCCGGAGGGGGCCACCATATCGTGGCCGTCGGACGTTGCGGCATAGCCTGTGACTTCGGCATAAATCGTGGCGCCGCGGGCCTTCGCGTGCTCCAGCTCTTCGAGGACCAGGATGCCGCCGCCGCCCGAGATGACAAACCCGTCCCGGTCCGCGTCAAAGGCGCGCGAAGCGCGGGCTGGCGTGTCATTATATTTCGAGGACATCGCGCCCATTGCGTCAAAGAGGCACGAAAGAGTCCAGTCCAGCTCTTCCGCTCCGCCCGCGAACATCACGTCCTGTTTGCCCAACATGATCTGTTCGGCCGCGTTGCCGATGCAATGCAGCGAGGTCGAGCAGGCCGACGTGATCGAGTAATTGATGCCCTTGATCTTGTAGGCCGTGGCGAGGTTCGCGCTGATCGTCGACGACATGCACTTGGGCACCGCGAAAGGGCCGATCCGCTTGGTCGCGCCGGTCTTCTGCACGGTCTGGTGCGCAGTCAGCATCGCAGAGGTCGACGGGCCGCCAGAGCCTGCCACCAGCCCGGTGCGCGGGTTGACGATGTCGGCCTCTTCCAGCCCCGCATCCGCAATCGCTTCTGCCATCGCAATATGGGCATAGGCCGCACCCGGGCCCATGAACCGCAGCGTGCGCTTGTCCACATGGGCCGCGACATCCATTTTCAGCGTACCCGCGATCTGGCTGCGAAAACCATGCTCGGCCATCTCAGGGCTTGCTTCGATGCCCGAGCGTCCGGCCTTCAGGCTTTCCAAAACCTCGCCCGCATTGTTCCCGATCGAGGACACGATCCCCAGCCCGGTGACGACAACTCTCCGCATGGTTCCCCCATTCATCGCGCGCGGCCTCTCTAGGCCAGTGGCGCCCATGACCGCAAGTCTTTAGCGTCCCGACGACAGGTTGCTGTGCGGCGCAAGGGCAAAGCGCAGCGCGGCCAGAATGACCAACGCCGACACGGCAAGCCAAAGCCCGCCCCACATCAAAGTGGTGCCGCCGACCTCTTCGGCCAACATGCGCGCGTCCGAACGCAGCGCCGCACGTCGGATCGTGTCATCGAAAATATCGTAGGGTGCGTAGAGCAGCGAGGTCACGCCAATCACGCGCAAAATCAGATCGCACACCTGACGCGGCAGGACCCATGCGGCCAGCATCATCGCCGCGCCGCTGAACGCGCAAAATACCAGTGCAAAGCTTTCGCGGATGAAAAGCACGCAGCACAGGATCATCAGGGCCCCGAGACCCCCCAGAATGGCCCGATCCGCGCGGCTGCGCAGCGCGGCCAGCAAGAGGGAAAGCCCGATCACAAGCGATCCGAGATAGCCTGCCGACAGAATCCAGAAGCGGCTGCCGCCGCGGGTCACCGCATAGCCGCCTTGCTGCGCAGAAACCGACAGCTCCAGAACTTCGCCCCCGGTCAGAACCGCCGCCGCCCCGTGGGCAAATTCGTGAAAGAACACCACAAGGAGTTTCAGCGGCAGAACAACCTGCGTCTGCCAGAGTGCAAAGACCACCCCGGTCAGTGCGATCAGTTGCCAGTGGCCGCGAAAATAGCTCACCACCTGCTCCCTGCTTCTGGCCTGAAATTTGCCCGGGTTCGCGACCGCCGCCAAACACGCAGTTCGCGACGCAAAGCTCCCGGAACGGGGTGCCCCCCCTCGCCGCCAAACATAAATTCGTACCCGGCGTAGGCGATCCTCAAGATCAACTCTCGCTCAAGGCCACCTTCATGTCCGTGACGCGGTAGATCTCTTCGCCGTCGGCTTCCACAACGCCATTGGCCACGCCCATGGTCAGGCGGCGGGTCTGGATCGCCTTGGTGAAGTCCACATAATAGGTCAGCATCTTGCGGTCGGGGCGCACCATGCCGGTCAGCTTGACCTCGCCCACACCCAGCGCATAGCCGCGCCCCTGCCAGCCGCGCCAGCCCAGGTTGAACCCGGTTAGCTGCCACAGCCCGTCCAGCCCAAGGCAGCCCGGCATGATCGGGTTTCCCGGGAAATGGCAGTCAAAGAACCAAAGGTCCGGCGTGATGTCGAATTCGGCAACCACATGGCCCTTGCCATGCGCGCCGCCGTCTTCGGAAATATCCGTGATCCGGTCCATCATCAGCATCGGCGGCTCGGGGAGCTGCGCGTTGCCGGGGCCGAAAAGCTCGCCTCGGGCGCATTTCAGCAAACCTTCTTTGTCAAAGCTGGTCGGGTATTGGGACATCACGCACGGCCTCGTTTCAATGCTCGTCGCGCCCCCTAGCATCCGGCCACTGTCTTTGCCAAGGGCAGCGCCGGACTTGCGGGCGCATCGCAGGCGCGGCAGGGTGCGCTCATGAACACTATTCTTGATCTTGATCTTTACCCGCTGGACCGTCCCGGCACCCCGGAATACGCCGCGCTGGTCGAGGCGTCCAAAGCCGCGCTTGAGGCCGAGGGGCTCTTTAACCTGCCCGGGTTCCTGCGCCCGGGGGCTCTCGCGCAAACGCTGGATCACGTGCGCCCACGGCTCGCGGCGGAAAGCTATCATCATGCGCGGGACCACAACATCTACTTTACTGATCATGTGGACGGGCTGGCAGCGGATGATCCGGCCCTCGCAAAGGTCACCACGCAGAACCACACACTGTGCCACGATCAGCTGCGCGAAACGCCGCTTGACGCGATCTACACATGGCAGCCGTTCATGGACTTTCTGGCCGAGGTCACGGGCACCCCGGCGCTTTATACGATGGACGATCCGCTGTCGGGGGTGAACGTGCTGGAATACCGCGCGGGCGAGGCGCTGAACTGGCATTTCGACCGCTCGGTGTTCACCACGACGCTTTTGCTGCAAAGCCCGGAGACGGGCGGCGATTTCGAATATGTGCGCGATCTGCGCAGCCCGGATAACCCAAACCACCCCGGCATTGCCGCTCTTTTGCGCGGCGAGGTCGAAACGCGGCTGCTGCGGCAGGCGCCTGGCACACTGAACGTCTTTTTGGGGGTAAACACCGCGCACCGGGTCACCCCGCCGCTGTCCGGCCCATCGCGCATCGTTTCTGTGCTGGCCCATTACGACCGTCCTGGGGTGCGCTTTTCCCCGACCGAGCAGATGGGGTTCTATGGTCGCACCGCTTAGCTGCGACCAGTTCGCAATTGAAACCTGAGGCAACCGCGCCTTATATATAGGCAAAGATCGCGAGACGCAGCATGAGCATTGAGAACGCACAAACCATCGCCAAAGACTGGCTTGCCGGCGCAGGCCTGCGCCCGACACGGCAGCGCGCGACGCTGGCCCAGCTTCTTGTCGGCGACGGCCAGCATCGGCACGTCACGGCAGAAAGCCTGTTCGATTCCGCGAAAAGGCAGGGGGAGGCCGTGTCGCTTGCCACTGTTTACAATACACTTCGGGCCTTTTGCGAAGCCGGTCTGCTGCAGGAAGTCACCGTCGACGGGTCCAAAAGCTACTTTGACACCAACACCCACGATCACCCGCATTTCTTCTGGGAAGACGAGGGCAAGCTGACTGATGCGCCATCCGACCAGTTGGTGATCGCCCGCGTGCCGGATGCGCCCGAGGGCGCGGAAATCGCGTCGGTCGACGTTGTGATTCGTCTGCGCAAGACGCAGTAAAGCGCACAGCAGGGCGCACTATAATGCACCCCCTCGTCACCCAAAGCGATATAGACGCGTACCAGCAAGACGGGGCCGTTCTGATCCGCGGGCTGTTTGCAGATCACGTTGAAACGCTGCGCGCCGGCGTCGCGCGCAACATGGCCGAACCCGGCCCCTACGCCTCTGAAAACAAACGGGACGGAGAGACCGGGCGCTTTTTCGACGATTACTGCAACTGGCGGCGCATTCCCGAATTCGCAGACGTCATCGAACACAGCCCGGCCGCCGACGTGGCCGCTGCCCTGATGGGGTGCAACACGGTGCAGCTCTTCCACGATCACGTTCTGGTCAAGGAACCGGGCACCTCGATGGCGACTCCATGGCATTCGGACGGGCCGTATTACTTTGTGTCCGGACGCGACGTGGTCAGCTTCTGGTCGCCGCTCGATCCGGTAAAGGACGCCACGCTGCGTCTCGTTGCAGGCTCGCACCTTTGGGAAAAGGACGTGTTGCCGACCCGCTGGGCAAAAGGTGACGCGTTCTTTGACCCCGCACCCTATATCCCTGTGCCCGATCCTGACGCCGAAGGCCTGCGAGTGCTGGAGTGGGAGATGCAGCCCGGCGATGCGGTCGCCTTCCACTACCGGACGCTGCACGGCGCGCGAGGCAATACATCACAGACCCGCCGCCGGGCCTTTTCCCTGCGCCTCGTGGGCGAAGACGCCCGCTATACCGAGCGCCCTGGCCCGACCTCGCCGCCCTTTCCGGGCCATGACATGACCGAAGGCCAGCGGCTGCGGGAAGACTGGTTTCCGATGTTGCGGGGCCGCTAAGGGCAGGTTTGAGCCCTCATCTAACTCGAACGTAGAATGTGGTCGCCGAGGTAGGATAGGTCTCCGACTTCTTCATGGCGAGCAACCCACAGCTCGGCAAGTTCTTCTGAAATTCCCAAGTTCTTTGCTACTTTTTTTGACCATGGAGTACCGCGTTCGCTTCGGCCGCCGGGTGACTACTGAAGGGTCTCTCGCAGCAAACGGCGCAGGATTTTTCCAGAAGGAGACTTTGGGATTTCATCCACAAACATGATGCCGTGCAATTGCTTGTAACTGGCCAGAGCTTCGCTCATGTGACCGTGCAGGTCTGCCTCAGTCAGGGTGGGGTCTGATCGGATTACAAATGCAATCGGCACTTCGCCCGCTTCGTCATCGGGCTTACCGATAACAGCAGCGTCTTGGACGCTTACATGAGCAACCAGCGTGGCTTCCAATTCGGCGGGTGCCACCTGAAAGCCCTTGAATTTGATAAGCTCTTTCAGACGGTCGACGATAAACATGAAACCATCGTCATCAATGTAGGCGACATCGCCTGTCTTGAGCCACCCATCTTCAGTCTTCGTGGCCCGTGTTGCCTCTGCATTGTTGAGGTATTCGATCATGACCTGTGGGCCACGTACCCACATTTCCCCGGTTTCCCCCGCGGGTAGGCTCTCACCCGTCTCTGGGTCGACGATGCGGCATTCTGTGTTCGGCAGTGCAAGACCGGATGAGCCCGCGCGCGGCTCAGACACGGGTGTCGCGTGCGAGACCGGGCCAAGCTCGGTCATGCCAAAGCCCTGCAACATCGCGCAGCCAAGCCGTTCAGCAACGGCATCCGACAGTTCGGCGCCCATCGGAGCAGCCCCGGAAAAAACCTGATCGACGTGGCTGAGGTCGAAGTCATCCACCATCGGGTGTTTCGCCAGGGCCAACGCTACAGGTGGGACAATCCACAGGCGCCGCGCCTTGTGGTCTTCGCTGATCTTCAGAAAGAGTTCCAGGTCAAACCGCGGCATCGTCACCAGCGCCCCACCGCAAGCAAGGTGCATGTTCATGATGACGTTCATGCCGTAGATGTGGAAGAACGGCAGAAAGGCCGCCGCGGTTTCACCGGGTCTGAAATCCACGCCCACCGCCGTTTGGTCGATGTTCATCACCAGATTACGGTGTGACAGCCGGACCCCTTTCGGCAGACCTGTGGTTCCAGAGGAATAGGGCACGACAACACTGTGCGTGTCCAAATCGACTGGGACCTGTGCTTCAAGCGCATGTCCATATAGATCCGACAAGGGCGGCACGCCCTCCGCCATGCCGATTACAAAGAGTTCCACCGAAGACTGGTCTTTCAATGCCTCGCGTGCTGTGTCGAGGAAGCCCTCGAATACAATCAAGATGGAGGCCCCGGAATCGGTGATCTGATGGCGCACCTCTGATGCTGTGTAGGTTGGGTTCAGCGTTGTAATGGTGCTGCCTGCCCAGGCGACCGCGTGAAAAACGATACAATACTCCGGCGAATTTGGTGCCATGAGCGCAACCGTTTTGCCGGTACTGATCCCACGTTCGACCATCCCGCCCGCAAGGCGCTGAACGTGGTCAACGAATTCAGCAGCCGTGAACGTGCGCCCATCCGTGCCATCTGTGACCACGACATCGCCTAAGCGCGTCTCAAGATTGCCAAAGACCCGTTCCGTCACCGTTTGGCGAGTGTCTGGCAGGTCGGGGTAACGGCTTTTGAAGAGTGTCATCTGACGCCTTTTTGGTTGCGATGTCGGTTGGGCGTGGCGCGGCGCGGGGGCTATTCCGCTGCTGTGGCCGCAGGGGCTCCTGCGTGCGCACGGCTGTCGACGTAGCGCCGGATCATCTCTGCAATCACGATCCCAAGCGGTGCGGACCCCCAGATACAGGTCAGAATTGCGGCCGATTCATAGCCGCGCAAGGCCGGATCGAGGAACAGCAACATTGCACGGAACAGCCAGAAACTGCCCCACATGGAGCCAGCAAACCGCCACATCCAGACCCGGTGGCCCGCAGGATCACCGCCCCGGATCGCAAGAACGCCCATCAAAGCCGTGCCGAACACAAAGGCCCCCATGGAGTAGAAGCCATATTGAGCCCAACCGCCGCCATATTCGGTGACCGACCCATGCTGAGATGCCAGCCAGACCGCGCAGATCACGCCGATAGTCATGGCCGCAAAAGTGATGCGCCCCAGCATCTTGTGAGACACGCCTGCGAAAGAGCCGCCGGGTCGGGCCATTTGTGCATGCAGGAGCAAGAACGCCAGCGTGTTGCAGGTCAGATGACAGTAAAGCAGCAAGGAACGAAATTCAGACCCTGACGCAAATCTTTCGTGAAAGGCCACGCCCCATGACGAGTGCCATGCGTATCGCTCCCCCCAGACAGAACAGGTTTCAGGCCCGCCAACGCAGGGTGCCATCCCCCCTGGCATTTCGGACCCAATGAACAGGTTATTCACCACGTCATAGATCCCGATGAAAAAAGCGATCCCGGCTGGTGCGCCTTCGACCAGATATCGCACATTCAGGTAAACGGCGAAGAGCAAGCCAAAGATGATCACATAGCGGAACGACCTTGTTCGCATTGCCTGAACAAACAGGGCCGCCCAAACAAACAAAGCTGCATAGACAGCGACAACGCCTATTGGAAACGCCATCTCTTCCTCCCTCTTTTGCGATGAGACTAGCGAGGGTTGGCGGCCACTGGCAAACGAAACCCTTTCGGTTCATTTGCCGGGCAGACTACTGAATGATCCGGTTTCGACGACGGTTGGGCCAGCATACAGTCCGATTGCGTGGGCTAAGCCGGTCCAGCCTCTTCTCGCGGCGAAAAATTTTATATTATATATCAAAATCTTGCGCGAAAAGCGATCGGCCAAAGTCTACGCAGTGGTCCCGCTTGAAACAAGCCGCAAACGGGTTGTTATCGTCTGCCAAGCGCCCCCAATTGTTCGGTTGCTCCGCCCCTTCTGTCTCACGGCGAGACACTGTGAGACGCTCCCTACATCCCGTCATACCATCTGAAGTTGAATTTCCAGCGCCGTTGCACGTTCTCACCCCAAGCTTGGCCGACAGATCCTTAATGGTTTGCAACCCCGGAGGAACCAATGCTCGGCACGACGACGACAGACCAGACCCAGGCGTTTCTGGACGATTTTGGAAGGTCTCTGGCCGATGGCGACATCGCAGGCGCGACAAAGATGTTCGATGACGACTGCTATTGTCGGGACCTCGTGTCTTTTACGTGGAACATCAAAACCGTCGAAGGCAAAGAGCCAGTTGCCGATATGCTTTCCCATTAGCTGGGATCGACAAAGCCGTCGGGCTGGAAAGTCGCCGAAGGTGAGGTTGCGACGGCAAATTCGGTGACGCCGTCGCCCACTGCTTCCACAGTCCCGGCGAAATCCATGCCAAGCACGGCGGGCAAGGCCGGTGACAAGGGCAAATCCGCGCCCATGTTGCGGATCATGGTATCGATTGTGTTCACGCTTGTCGCGGCGACTTTGACAAGCACATGGCCCGGTGTCGCCGTCGGATCATCAATATCGACGGCTTCGAATTCAGCTTCGGGGCCGTAGGTTTTCAGTGCAATGGCTTTCATGCGCACGCTCCATTTGATGTTATCGGGAGCTATGCGCATGCCTTTCACGATAAACGGCGCCGAATGGAAAACAGAATTCGGGTAACGCAAATAATCATCGCAAAGACAGGGCACCCTTCGCCGAACCAGTCTATGCCTTTTGCCGCCGCGCTGTCTCAACCTGTCTCACATTGAGACGGTTCTTCAGGAAATGCGCGTCGATCCTTCGGTCTTTGCCATGGGCGAGGATATCGCGGCCCTCGGCGGCGTCTACGGCAACTCCCGCGGTCTTTTGGAAGAGTTTGGCAAAGAGCGCATCCGCGACGCGCCAATCTCTGAGCCAGCGTTTATCGGCGCGGCTGTTGGGGCGGCACAGCACGGGATGCGCCCGGTGGTCTAGCTGATGTTCGTCGACGTCTTCGGGGTGTGCTTTGACGCGACTTACAACCTGATGGCCAAGAATACCTACTTCTCTGGGGGCACCTTCAAGGTTCCCATGGTCTTCATGACCTCCACCGGCGGCGGCTATTCTGATGCGGGCCAGCATTCGCTGTGCCTCTATGGTGCCTTCGCCCACCTACCAGGGATGAAGGTTGTCTGCCCCTCCAACGCCTATGACGCCACGGGGCTGATGACAGCGGCGATGCGCGACGACAGCCCGGTGGTCTACATGTACCACAAGAGCGTGCAGGGCATGGGCTGGCTTGCCACGGAGCCGGGGGCCACAACGCTCATGATTGGCCTGGCAATGTCAGGGAACTGCGGAACGTATTGCGCCAATCCCTGCTGCAAGGAGAGCCCCGGCAAAACCTGTGTTTTTCTCAGCGGCGCACCGGTCCAGAGATCAAGCAGCGGTCCTTTATCGCGCCGCACGGACATCGCGCGGCCGGGCACAGGATCAAGGCTGCTGATGTCGGTCCCGATGACCTGATCGAAGGCTTGCCCGGTCAAATCGGCATGCGTGCCGACACCGGACAAATGATGCGCGGCTGAGGTTGCGCTCAGGATCATTCCCCGTTCATCCACCGCGACCAGTTCGGCCCCCTTGGTCAACTCTCATCTGCCGGGCTCCGAAACGGATACGATATTTGAGTCTTCGATTTCCTGCATCAACAGGGTTTGCTGAACCCGGATCGCGGCGGCCCCCATAAGATGCCGGGCGAAATTTCTGTCCGCCAGACTTCCGTAATTGAGACGAGACAGCGTCGCCACGCCGACAAGTCTATTGGCTGTATCCCGCAGCGGCACACCCGAACACGCGCACCGTTGCAGGCGCGTGTAAAAGTGATCTGGTCCTCTTGCGGTGACTGCCTAACCTTCGGCTAGGGCCATTGAGACGGCATTGGTGCCTGCCACCCGCTCGTCCCAAACCGAACCAAGTGTAATACCGTTCCATTCATCTTCCGCCCCTTTGACGTCGTGGCGTGCAAAAACGCCATCCTTGTCTGTGATGACCAGGCACTGACCGATATCGGCAGCGATCTCTGCCAGTTTGCGGAAGATCCCTTGATGCCCGCCGACTTGCTCGATCAGGGCTTCCCGTCTTGGTGCCACCTCAGATTTTTGCAGCCGCAGGATGGGGGTCTCGGCCTCCGGGTTGAGTTTGTGAGCATGCGCGCACCGTTCCCAGGATGACTGTAGTGCCGCGCGCGTGCGTGTTTCCAGATTGCTATTGGTCAAGAAAGCCTCTTCCCAGAGCCTCTTGGCCGTCCGCCTTCAGTAAAATTGATCGTCTGTCTATTTATTCGGGGAAGCGCCCATTTTATTCAAAAAATACGAATACAGCAATCAGAATGCCTATGTTTATTCGGAAAATAGATGAATAGCCCCCTTGGCAGGCAATGGGAGGACACCCGCGCCTTTGGATAAACAGCCTGCCTGGGGGTCCCGGCAGGGTTCAGAACATGGCCTGACCACCCCGCCGTGCCGCCTTGGCGGCGCGGCGACATCCCACCGCCCAAGATTATATTCAATTCACGAATACTCAAATCCGAAGGCGCTAATTTATCTTCGAAACCGGCGGGAATATATCAGGTTCAAGCAGACAACCAAGTCAATGTGGAGCACACCATGACACAGAGTTCACTGACACTGGCGCGCGACATCGAGCGCCCGACCAGAGAAGCCATGCTTCAGCGTGCGCCGTCCGTGCACCATTTCTGGAACAACAACACCAACCTCTTCGCGGATGCGTGGAAGGAATGGGAAGAAAACGAAGACCTGACCGGTCTTATCCTCGACGACTCCATCTATGCGCCCGCCTTGCGAGAGGCGGTCGACGCGGCATGGGCAAACCCGGCCAGTGACGGCGCAGTCAAAGACCTTTTCGAAGAAGTCTTTCCGGGCGTCTACAAGGTGCAGTTTTTTGATCCCGAAAAGCTGCCTGTGTTGCGCGGCTACATGGACAAGGTCGCGGGTGCCGACATCCCGTTGCGTCCGCCCTACGGCATCTCATTGAACCGTGCAGGCGCAATGCTGGATCCCCGGTCTGAAGGGCATCTGGGTGCGCCCGGCTTTCAGGCATTCTACCAGGGTCTGATGAACCGCTACATGCGCCCTGTCTCGCGGCTGCTGTTCCCCGACGTGGCAGGCTATGATGAGCAGACCTTTGGCTTTTCGATCCAGTGGAAGCCAGACACCGATACCTCGCTGCGCCCGCATTCGGACGCGTCTTCGGTCACGTTGAACATCAACCTGAACCTGCCCGGCGAAGGGTTCGCGGGCTCTGGCGTCAGCTTCATCGACCGCGTGTCGCGCCGCGTGGAAAGCCTGTCTTTTGATCCCGGCGTGGCGTTGATCCACCACGGAAGCGTGCCCCATGCGTCCGAGCCTATCACATCCGGCTCACGTTCAAACTTCGTGCTGTGGCTCTACGGCAAGCATGGTCAGGTCGCGCAAGGAGGCTACGACGTGCCCGCGCTGGACCCCAAAGACCGCTGGACGCTGATTGAAGAGCCTTCAGACGGTTTTGCACCCTTTTGATTAACAGAGCAGTCTTGCCTTGCCCCAGCACGCCGCTTGGGCAAGGCCATGTTTTCGAATGGATAAAACATGGATATCGCAGACGCCACAAAGGCGTCGCGGGATTGCGAGCGGTTGGCACACAGGTCACTAAGGTACTGATGATCCTGTTCATGGCGCTCTGGTTCGCGTCCCTCTTTGGCAAGGTCAAATGCGACACAATGCGTACACTCATGACCCGCCGAATACGCATGATCCTTTCGGCGATTGCGATTGAAATGGTGATCGCAAGCATCAAGGCGGTTCTGACCGGGCTTGCAGGACCTTACTTGGCAAACACCGCGCACTTGCCGATTTTTTCCAGCAGAAAGTCCATGAAGACCCGGACCTTGGGGGACAGGATGTTGGCTTTGGGATAGACTAGCCAAATCGCGGTATCCGTCTGGTTGCGATAGTCGGGCAAGATCTGCACCAACCGTCCATCTGCAAGCTCTTCGTGAACGTTCCAAAGCGAATTGATCGAAATGCCAGCGCCGGCAAGCGTGGCAACCTTCTGAGTCATGCCATCATCTGTGATGATCTGGCACGTCGACTGATGCGGGTCGAAAACCCCGGTTTCACCATCGTCCCGGGCAAGCTGTTGGACTGACTGGTCTTTGAATGCGATGAGCTTGTGCTGGGCAAGGTCGCTGGGCTCGTCTGGGGTGCCATGGGTTTCCAGATATGCCGGCGCGGCGCACAGAACGCGCGTGTCGTCGGCCAACTTTCGCCCTTTCATACTTGTGTCTTCCAGTGCGGCTATCCTGATCGCCAGATCAAAGCTGCCATCAATCAGATCGTATTGCGTATCGGACAGCCGCAGATCCAGTTTCACTTTCGGATGACGCGCGGTGAACTCGGGCAGCTCCGGTGCGACATAATTCTGGGCAAAGGTGCTGGGCGCGGTGAATCGGATCGTGCCGGTGATATCGAGGCTCTTTTGGCCAAGGGCGGCGCGTGCGGCGTCCTCTTGTGCGATGATCTCGCGCGCGAAAGGCAAAAGCTCGGAGCCCTCAAGCGACACGGAAACCTTCCGTGTGGACCGGTGCAGCAGGTCTGCGCCCATCGATTTTTCCAGCTTGGCCAGCCGTGCACTGGCGACGGCAGGCACCATGCCCAACGCGCGCCCTGCGGCACTGATATTCAGTTTTTCCGCGGCCAACACAAAAAGCCGAAGGCTGTCAGTATCCATCAATTACCCTCAAAACCCGAATTCTGAAACCGGATATATCCAGTTTTGTTCGTGATTTGAACGTTTACCTTTCCGCTACGCTGCCAACTACTAAACAGGACGGCCATTGTGCCCTGCTATTCAATTCTTGCGATCACCAGCACAACTCAAGACTGGATGGCGGCCTATGTCCCGGTGGCAAATGCGACGGTCGCAAAACATGGCGGCCGATATCTGGCCCGCACATCGTCCCATCGCCAGATTGAAGGCAACGATCAGCCCGTGCAAACCCGCGTGATTATCGAATGGCCGTCACGCGATGCGGCGCTGCGCTTCATGGCAGATCCCGACTACGCGCCACATCTTGCAGCGCGCACCGCTGGGTCCGATCGCACAGATTTTCTGGTGGACGGCATCGACGATCTGCGTTGAGCCGCCGCCCCGCAAAAAGAAAGACCAGACACATGATCAAGCAAGGCTCAGTCAATTACCACGTTCACAAACCAGAGCGTCAGGCGTTTCACATTGACGCCGGTGGTGTCGTGGGCGAGATGATCTCGCCTGAATTGCAGACCACCCGCATTGATGTCCATGACCTGCGCGGCGGGGATATGGTGGTGGATTTCGCCACTGACAGCGTGGGGTTCGCCCATGTCCCCACGGCGGTGAAGGATTTTTCCGAAGGCGCTGATTGGAAAAGCACCTACGATGCCGAGCTGACGAACCTGCTGGCCAATCAGATTGGCGCAAAAGAGGTCGTCATTTTCGATCACACGGTGCGAACAGATGATCCCAATTCAGACCGCAGGCCTGCGCGAAACGTGCACAGCGATTACAGTGTGGATGGCGCCCAGCAGCGCCTCATCGACATTCTTGGGTCGGAGCAGGCCGAGGAATGGAGCAAGGGGCACTATGCCTTTATCAACATCTGGCGCCCTGTAGGGACTCCGATCAACTCTGCCCCGCTTGGGTTTCTGCGTCCGTCCAGCGTGCCGCAAGAAGACTGGCTGCTGCTGGACCTCATCTATCCGGACCGCAAAGGACAGATTATGGGCATTGTGGGCGGCGCGACACATGAGTGGATTTACCAATCCCGAATGACCCCCGATGAAGTCGCCTTTTTCAACATCTATGACAGCGAGGGGCGCCCTTCGATTGCCCACAGCGCGATTGATCTTGTTGAAGATGAAAGCGTGACGACGATCCGTCAGAGCATCGAAAGCCGCACCCTCGTGCGGTACTGACCCTACCCAGAAAGCAATCCCTCAACTGGCGCAACGCGAACCGCGCCCATGGACCCCTAATGGAGACCCCGATGAGCAAAACCATCCTCGTAACAGGTGCCACCGATGGCATTGGCCTGCTGACCGCAAAGAAGCTCGCAGCCGCGGGCCATACCGTGCTGTTGCATGGGCGCAGCCCCGACAAACTCGAGCGCGCAGCGCAACAGGTCGGCGGCAAGGTCGAGACCTTCATCGCCGATCTGTCAGACCTTGAAGCAACGGCTGCCCTGGCGGACGCGGTGGGCGCCAAGCACGATCATCTGGATGCGCTGATCAACAATGCAGGTGTTCTGAAACTGCCCAACCCCATGACCCCGTCCGGGATCGACGCGCGTTTTGTCGTGAATACGCTGGCCCCCTATGTGCTGACCCAAAAGCTGATACCGATCATTCCCAAGACGGGGCGCGTGGTGAACCTGTCCTCGGCCGCGCAAGCGCCTGTCAATGTCGACGCAATGATGGAGGGCCATCCGCTCGGCGATATGGAGGCCTATGCACAAAGCAAACTGGCCATCACCATCTGGACACAGGAAATGGCCAAGACACTGCCTGTTGGTCCCGTTGTGGTGTCGGTCAACCCTGGCTCGCTCTTGGCGTCGAAAATGGTCAAGGAAGGGTTTGGTGTCGCGGGCAATGACCTGTCCATAGGGGCAGACATCCTGATCAAGGCTGCGCTGGATGACAGCTTTGCCGACAAATCCGGTGCGTATTTCGACAATGACGCCGGCCGCTTTGCCGCACCGCACGCTGCCGCGCAGCACGCGCAGCATTGCAGGGATGTTATGCAGGCCATCGAGAAACTGATTTCGTAGCCTCAAAGCGCTGAAGGACCAAAAGCAAGAAAGGCGCGCCAGTGTCCCGCATCAATGTGTATTAAGCCCACCCAGGTCAGAAGTTTAGCCGTGCCAACCAGCACATGGCGCAGGCCACCAAAGCGCACCAAACAGGCATTCAGTTGCAGTCGGCAACGACGGATTCTTCCCGCAGGGCAGACCTAAATTCTTCGTGCGGCGAACGACTGCTTCGAGCTCAACCTGTGAATTTGATTTTTTCGCCGCGTGCGCTCGCAGCAAGAAACCTGCTGCATATGCAATATGAAGAGCAGTATTCAGTCGCGAGTAATGCGGTCATTCAAGATATGCTATGTTTTCGCCGTCAGCGCGGCGCTGATGACTGGGCATGGAGGGAGGATCGAAGGGCAAACCATGCCAAGAGTCCAACTTCCCGCAACCACCCCGAAACGCAGAGCCTGGAACAAGGGGCGGATCATTGGTCAGAAGCGGCCGCTGTTACCGAAGCAGGTCTGGGCGATCCGCGCACGGCCAGAGCTTGCGGGCAATCTGCGAGCTGTCCAATTGCTGCTCGGCCATACCAAGGTCGACAGCACAGTGCGTTACCTTGGCGTTGAACTTGAGGATGCCCTGAGCATTGCCGAGCGTATCGACATCTGAGCAAATTAGGCGAACGGTCCTGCCGTTCGCCAATTCGAAGCGATGGCTGTCCGTTAAGGGACGTTGGTTGGCAAGCGTTCAACGCGTGAATTGACTTCTTTTGCTACGTGCGGACGCAGCCCCGTCCTTGAGACGGATGCAAGGTTGGAAGCGTTGATTTGCAGACCTTTGAAACGCACCATGGTCCCTGAGGCCTTGGCACCTTATTTGGATTGAACAAAATCAAAATCGGGCATGATCTCCAGAATATCCAGCAGGGGAGTGCCATCGTCTTTCTTCGGCCCGCGCCCTTCGATCAGCAGTGACGCATAGCCGTGCACTATGGTCCAAAGCAGCATTTCATTTTGCCAGCTTTGCAACTCAGGCTGCGTCAGCTTTGGTCGCGGCCAATCCAGCCCGGCCGCCACGCTTTGCAAAACGGCATAGCTGGAGGCGCCGGCCTCTGCGAGTTCGTCTGTCTCATCCCGGGCTAGAACGGGCGAAAACATCAACCGGAAAAGCGACGGATGCTCGCGCGCAAAGCGCACGTACCCTGCGGTCGCCGCCCGCAAGCGTTCTTTGCCCGGCGACGTGCCTTCAACGCCCTTCTTCATTTCAGCGGCGTGGCGCCGGAACCCTTCCGCTGCCATCGTAGACAAGAGGCCCTTAAGGCTGCCGAAGTGATTCTTGGGGGCCGTGTGGCTGACGCCCACGCGCGCGGCGATCGCGCGAAGGGACAGATCATCAAGGCCAACTTCTTCCAAAAGCTCAAGCCCCGCCGTGATCAAAGCGGCTTTCAGATCGCCATGGTGATACCTTTTTTTGTTTTCTTTCAGCATTTTAAACTCCTCATGTTGCCAGTGTAAATTTTTCTACTGGACTTTACAAGCGTGAGCGCTCAATAAATCACCAATGGAAATTTACACTGGAGATATAAAATGACCCCAGAACAGGTCTTCTCACTCAGTGGCACTGCGGTCATGGCCGGGTGGGTGCTGCTGATCCTCGGGCCCCGGCGGTTCGCTCTGCTCAACGCGATCCCGCTTTGGGTCATCCCGGCGGGCCTTTCCCTTATCTACGCTGCGATTGTATTCAGCCGGTTTTCCGGGATGGGCGGCGGTTTCGACAGTTTGGCCTCGGTCGCCGTTCTGTTCGAAAGCGATTGGGCACTGCTTGCCGGTTGGGTCCACTTTCTCGCCTTCGATCTTTTTGTCGGCGCGGTGATGGCCGCCCGGATGGACCGGGCAGGCGTCGGGCGACTGACCCAGGCACCAATCCTTGGCGCGACCTTCATGCTCGGCCCCCTCGGCTTCCTGATCGCAGCACTCACAGAGCTTGGCTTGCGCGCAGGCCGCATTCCTACGCAAACGTTTTCTTTGAAAGGCACGTCCCATGTCCTTGCTTGATGCAAACCCTCCCGCCGTCCGGCCCGAAGCCCCCAGCCAATTCCATGTCCTGACCATCGTCGCGATCGTTCTTGGTGCACTGTCGATCACATGGGGGTTCGTTGATACCCGCATGGTCGATGGCGCGGATGTCTGGATGAAACCGCTCAAGTTTTCGCTTAGTTTCGCCTTGTTGTTCGCGACGATTGCCGTGGTGGAAACACGCCTGTCTGCGCCCCTGCGGGACGGTTGGGCCATGCGCATTATCGCGTGGGTCATGGCCGCGGCATTCCTTTCTGAAATGGCCTACATGATGTATCAGGGCGCACGCGCCGAAGGCTCTCATTTCAACATGAGCACACCGTTCAATGAGTTCATGTATACCGTCGTGATGGCTGCGGGTGCGGTTGCCCTTGTGGCCTGCGTTGGCGTCATCGGCTGGCTGGTGCGGCGCGACCAGGGCGCAAACCTCGGTGCTGCAACACGTGAGGGCATCTGGCTCGGCTTCCTGCTCAGCTTTGTGCTGACCATGATTGTCGCTACGTATCTCAGCATGCAAAGCGGTCATCATATCGGGCTGCACCCGGACGGCGCCGCTACCCTGCCGCTGGTAGGCTGGTCGGGCGTGACTGGGGATCTGCGGCCCGCGCATTTCCTGTCGCTTCATGCGATGCAAGTGCTTCCGCTGCTGGGCCTGTGGCTGGATCGAGGCACCGGTGTGCAATCCGTGCGCATGGTCCGCATCGCGGCCCTCGGCTACAGCGGCCTGACCTTCGCAGTGTTCGGACAGGCACTGCTGGGCCTGCCCCTGATCCCGCTCGGATAATCCCTTTCGTCCGGCGCGCCCACGACCGGCGCGCCGCCCCCCGTCTAGGTAAGAAGACACAAACGCAGGCAGGCATCTTGCCCGCGCTGGCACCCCCACGTGCGGCCTGCCTCCTTCGGAAATGAAAGGAAAGTCCCATGAAACGCGCGATCCTCTCCACCGTGGCCTTATGCCTTGCCACCACGACCCCGGCCTTTGCCGAAACCACGCCGACAGACGTTCTCGGCACCTGGCAGACCGAGATTGGCGAACAGAAGGCCCCTGATGGCAGCACCGCCTATCTCAGGGCCACCACCGTCTTCACCGAAGACGCGCAAGACCTTGTGTTTGAGATCTACGCTGATCCCGACCTTCAGATGAAGTTGTTCGAATATCACTCCAGCGGCCCGTGGGACCCACAAGGTCCGTCTGACGCCATCCCGGACGCCATGGCCGTCAACATGACCAACGACTTTTCGAACGTGACGATCTACGTTGATGCACCCGCGCTTTGAGGCGCGCTCAACATGGGGGATTGCCCGTTGGAGGTTGGCCAGGCGGTTGATGTCTCGGGCTGCGTCTCCGGCCCGCCCTTCATCGTCAGCGACTGCGTCGACCTGGACATCGTAATGGTCGATCAGGACGGGCAGCGCCTGCGCTATGGCGGTGGTGATGTCGACCGCTGCGTGACCCGGCCGACCGAGATGTCCGCGGATGAATTCTTCCGTGTCGAATAGTACAAGAACCGCCGCAGAACTGCATCGTACCGACCACCGCGTTTCCCACTGGAATCGCGGTGGTTGTCGATAAGCGCACCCTACTCAACGCATTCACTGTGAACTCTTTTGCGGTCTGACCCAGAACTCACCATGGTCGAGACTTGTTCGTATTGACGGTCGGCCTTTGGGCATCAGGTCAAGGTGCAACACCGAAATGCAGGACGCAGACATGGACACCATCGCGCGCGACTTCAACCGAACCGTGTCCCAAATGGTCGCACCGCTTATCCCTGATCCGGACGTGTTGCGCAGACTTCTGGCGCGGTCCTCACCACAACGGGTATCGAAGGGCGAGGTCATTCTTCTGCGAGGCGACGTACCCGGTCACGTCTATTTCGTGGCGGATGGTCTTATGCGCATGGTCAGCACGGACGCTGAAACCGGCACTGAGCGCACCGCGCAGTTTTTCGATGCCGGTCAGATGTTCACCGATCCGGTCGCGTTTTTTACGCAAACTCCAAGCACCCATGGCATTGAGGCCATCGAGCCGTCGCACATTCTGGCCATGCCGAGGGACGCCCTTTTTGAAGCTTTCGATGAGGACCACGCCGTCGAACGAGTTGGCCGCATCTTCATACAAGAGACCCTCATCGGAACCCATAAGCGCGCATCGCGGCTGCTGACCCTCACTGTTGAGGAGCGGTACGAGACGTTTCTGCGCACCCGCCCCGAGGTGGCGCGCCGTCTGCCGCAATACCTTATCGCGTCTTATCTAGGCGTCACACCGGAAGGTCTGTCGCGCATCCGCAGGCGCATCGCCCACGGCGCGCAAGCGCATGGTTAAGCCGGACGCGTTTCCCGCCACGCTTTCAGGGTGGCGGTCAATGCGGTGTCCCAATCGGTCGGACGGTCTGGAAACATCTCTGCCCAGTCCGACCAGTCCATTTGAAAGCCACCTTCAAATTGATAGGCCATCTCGCCGACTTCCCGCATTAGCGGCGAGACAAGACCAAGCGCTGACAGCATCAGTTTTGGGATGCGCCGTATTCGCGTCGGCGGGGTTTGAGCCAGTTCGCAGGCGCGCGTGATCACCTGACGCGGCGACAGGTCTGGCGGGGATGGAACATGCCATGCGCGCCCCCAAGCCCGGTCTTCGGCCCCAAGCCGGACCAGCGCACGCGCAAAGTCGGGCAGATAGGTGAAACTGTGCAGGGCATCCGGGTCGCCAAGCCAGTCAATTGGCTTGCCGGCAATGAGGTTCGGCCAAACCCGCTCACCCAAGGCCGACACCGCCATGTGCGGCCCGAAAAGGTCAGATGCCCGGGCGGCCACCGCCCGCACCTGTCCCTTGCGATGGGCAGCGAACAGCGTCCCGGACATCGCCGCGCGAACAGCACCTTTTCGGGTCTGCGCGGACAATGGCACATCTTCGGTCAGGCGGCCGACCACTCCATAGCCGTAAAGGTTCTCCACCGCGACCAACACAGCCTCTGCGGCTTGAGCCCCTGCCATGGCATTGGCCTGAAGCGTCGGAAAAAGGTTGGGCCAGCGGGTGTAGGGCGGGGCCAAAGCGAAGGTGACCGTCTTTGCGCTCGCGCAGGCGGCAACCGCAGCGTCTCGGTCCGAAAGGTCCGCTTGCATCACCGTTAGCCGGTCTTGCGTCGGAACATGCGCCGACCGCGCAACCAATCGTACCTTAGTGCCTGCGTGGCGCAGGATCTCACGGGCGACTTCCTGCCCAACCGGTCCCGCCCCGAGAACAACGTGAAGACCCGGCGCAATGGAGGAGAAGTGATTGCCGCCCATCATGCATCCTCCCTACCCAAGCGCCAGAACAGCGCCGCCATGGCAAGCATCCAGAACTGCCACAGAAAGCCGGAGACCGTCAGCAGGATCGGCATATCAATCCCAAACACGGAGAAGAGCGTGATGAACAACAAAACTGCCCCAAGCGCGCCCCACGCGGCCAGATACCGATAGCCGAACTTCAAAAGCGCCAGCGATAGCAGCACCGTCCAGATGCCAGAAAAGAATGCGACGCCCAAAAGCTCACCAACACCGCCCGCATAGGCATTGAACGCGTCAAAGACGACATCGATGGCAGCCCGTGTTGCTTCGCTTGTGGCGTCATCGACGTAAAGTTGCGCGAGCCCCGGCATCATGAACAGCCAGCGCACGATCCCGAGCGCCTTGGCCAGTCCCGCCAAAACACCAAAGGCCATGATCATCCCTGCCATGGGGCCGCGCAACCCGAGGGCAAAGGGAAAGAGGATTGCGATCGGGATAAGCAGCACCGCATGGGTCAGGTAGAGCGTGTATCCCCCAAAAACGGCTGCGAAACGCTCTAGCAACAGGGGCAACATCTCTGAAGCCGGGAGATCCAATGAGGCGGGCCAGTTGATCGAGATGGCCAGCACAGTAAAAGCCGCCAACATCGCGCTGAACTGAACCGCCAGCAGCGCGCCCAACCAGCGGCGAGTTGGGTATTTATATGCAGTGTCAACGACGGTATCCGTCGCGGTCATGGTCTGTGTCATGGCGTTATCCAGTTTCCTCAGGTTGCTTGCTGCGCCCCGTTTAGGGCAAAGCCGGGGCGCGCTTCATTGACCCCGGTTAAGAAGTCGGGTCCGACATCCGAGATGCGTCGTGCTGGTTCGACCAACAGACGAATTAGGGAGGTTCTTGTTCTCATGCGCGGCTATGGGCGCATGAGATTTCAATGGATTAGACGCCAAGCTCCCCGGCTCTTTTCGTCCTGGGAACCCGCCTTTACGCTCCCGAAGAGCGCCCAATAGGTGCTAGACTGGAGTGCCTTCGATCAAGTTTTTCCGCGCCAAAGTCGCGGTCGTGAGCGCCTCAACCGCGACCCGGATACGCGGCGACTTTCGAAGACTGTCATGGGTCAGGATCCACAACGCGTTGAGGTCTCGCAATCGGTTAGGCGCTAAGCGCAAAAGGTCTGGGTGCGCGTCGCCGACATAGCAGGGCAACTCCACGGCCAAGGGGGCCGTCAAAGCCATCGCCAATTGAGATTGAATGTCCGCGCTGGTCGCAACGACCCGCACATTATCGAAGCCAAGTGAAGCAAAAACCGGCGCCACAACCTCGGCCTCGCCCCAACCTACAACCGGGGTCGGGCCGGCGTTGGAACTTAGACTACCCGCAGTTTTATGTGACGCATAAACTGTCGATCGCGCCTGGCACAGCTTTCGTCCGAACAGAGATGGAGACGGAGCGTTCTGCAATCTCAGAACGATATCAGATTCCCTCCGGTCCAGGTCCGAGAAGCCATCGCCCACTTTGAAATTTAATGTGATGCCGGGGTGGCGCGCCAATAGTATCGCCACGGCATCGGCCGCGACATGCGTGAGCAGACTGGCATTCATGGATACGGCTACCGGCCCTGACGTGTCTTGCCCAGCAGCATCAATGAAATGCCCTAATTCATCGTATTCGCTGGCCATACGTTCCGCATGGGCGACGATCCGTACACCTTCATCCGTCAGTTTGTAGCCCCGCACAGACTTAACGAATGCGGAGACGCCCATCGCCTTTTCGGCAACAGCGATCCGATGCGCCAGCGTTGTATGCGCGACACCAATTTCATCTGCGGCCGCCCGAACGGTCCCGTGTCGCGCGACGAGCAAGATCGCTTGCAGTCCATCCCAGCTCAGAGTCTTGGAGTGTTTTTGCACCATAGAGGTGCATTACCATCTATTTTTGCTCCTTCAAAGCCGCAGTAGTTTGGGTTCACACGCATCACTCAAAAGGAGGCCTAACATGGCCACAATCACAAAGCCCGCAACCTTGAACGCTCCGATTGGCAAGAACTGGGCCGTAGCGCCCGTGATCGGAAACCTTCCCGCGTTGAAACGCATTTCTCTTGCAGCCGCTACCGCACTTGCACTGGTTTGGCCGTCACTCGGTGTCGCTCAGGAGCTTTTTGCGCGCGCGCAAACCGCGGCCGATCAGGACGATGTCTACTTCATCGCACAGTTAAAGGTCGACGACATGGCGACATTCCAAACGGAGTATGTCCCAGGAACGGCTGCGCTTCTCGGTGAGACCAGCGCGCTGGTGCTCGCGGTTTCACCTTCACCCATGGTCATCGAAGGGACGTGGGACGGCAATTGGACGGTCCTCATGCGGTTCGAGACCCAGGCAGATTTCGACGCCTTTTATCAAGACGCCACGTACCAGGACCAATTCGTTCCGATCCGTACGGGCGCCGCAAGCATCAACAACGTCATCATACTGCCAGCTTTCGATCCAGCGGTTTTCGGCGGCTAACGCACGGCGATCAGATCAGCGCAAACAGAAAAGGGAATGACCATGAAAACAGTCAACGTTGAACACATCGTCGATGCGTCTATAGAGGATGTCTGGGCAAGTTGGGACAGCTTCGGAGATGTCGCGCGGTTCCACCCGGGCATCAAGGCATCGCGCCTCTTGGCCGGCAGCACCGAAACCGGACTTGGTGCGCGGCGCCAATGTGATCTCTCAAACGGAGGCAAGCAATTTGTCCGGGAAAAGATCGTGGCCTACGACCCGCCCCATCGGATGGTGATCGACATTTATGAAGCGACGGTGCCTATTCGCTCCGCTCAGGCGACCCTACGGTTGGCCCCGCTTAACGCGGATCGGACCCGTGTCACCATGAAGATGGAATTCGCGCCGGGCATGGGACTTCTGGGGAAACTGATGTCGCCCATGATGGCCTCGCAGTTCAAATCGACCCTTGAAAAGGTTTTAAAGAGCAACGCCGACTTCGTGACGAACGGCCTCGAAGTCGCAAGATAAGTAACCATGGCGGCGGGGCCCAAAGGGCTCCGCCAACCCTTTCAAAGGCTCAATCACTTGACCTCTGCCCGCTCGGCGAGTTATCAGAATGCTAATTCTGAACTTGGAGACCCCATGCCTTGGGAAAAATCCTTTGACCGCAACGAAGCCCTCGACACGGCGATGCGGGTCTTTTGGGCCAAAGGCTTTGAGCGCACATCTTACGCTGACGTGGTGACCGCGACCAAAGCGAGCCGCTACGGTCTTTATGACGAGTTCGGGGACAAGCACGCGATGTATCTGGAGGCGCTTGACCATTACCGAGATGGTCCCGTCACATCGCTACTCGGGAACCTCGATCAACCAGATGCCGGGCTTTCTGAACTGCGGAGCTACTTTGAGCGGCTGGTTGAGGTCTTCAGATCGGGCGAAGCTCAGAAGGGATGCCTCATGTCTCTTTCGGCCATCGACCTGGCCCCGCACGATGCGCTGGTTGCCGAAAAAGTGCAGGCAAACTTTCTGCGCATGCGGAGGCTCTATTCCGACGCGCTCAAAAATGCACAAGCCGCTGGAGACTGGCCCGCCGGCAAAGTTCCCGAAGATACGGCCGCTGCGTTGTTCGGTATCGTGCAAGGCGCCGCGATCTTTCAGCGGGGTGGAGAGCCGGTCGAGTTCGTCGCCGATTATGTTGAACGTTCTGTGGCCTTGCTGCTTTAGCGCCCCCTTTTTTGGAGATTTCAGAATGAATGTTCTTAACAATCCGCGTCAGTTTACAGAGATCCAAGCGATAGCAGAGGATCGCCATGGTGGGGCATCGTCGCTGATGGCAAAAATGCCTGAGCTGCCGACTCCGCAAGCACTTGCAGAGATACCTGACCACCGCTGGCTTTCCGGTATGACAAAGCGGATCTTTCAAGCGGGCTTTAACTGGGACTTGATCGAACAAAAGTGGCCCGCGTTCGAAGATGCATTTGAGGGCTTTGAACCTGAACGGTGGAGGATGATGTCAGACGGAGACCTTGATCGTCTTCTGGCTGACACGCGGATTGTTCGAAACGGCGCAAAGATTTCCACGGTTCAGGCCAATGCGGAACTACTGTGCGATCTTGCGAAGTCGCACGGATCGGCTGCGCGCGCGATCGCAGACTGGCCTTCGGACGACTTCGTTGGTTTGCTGAACATGCTACAAAAGCGTGGGTCCCGTTTGGGCGGGACAACCGCACAGTGGTTTTTGCGCGGCATCGGAAAAGACGGCTTCGTCCTCACAAAGGACGTCGCGGCGGCTCTGATCCGAGAGAAGATCGTCACCAAGGTTCCGACCTCACAACGCGATTTCAAGGCAGTGCAGAATGCGTTCAATCAATGGCGCGCAGAGTCTGGCCTGCCTTTGGCGCACATAAGCCGAATACTCGCGTGCTCCGTTCCAAGTGCACCGAACCCACGCCACATACCCCTCTAACAAGGAAAAGGATCTTCCGAATGGCCACTATGATTGTGACGGCTCAACCCAACCCGGACTTCGCGGATGAAGCGCAAGCCTATGTCGGCCAAGCGCTAACGATGCTTTTGGAGGCGGGAGGAACGCTTCTCAAACGCGTGAGGGTTCAGAAACCTGTCGTTGGCGAGCAAACCTTTGCGCTGTCGCTTGTGATGGACTTTCCCGACGCAGAAACGATTGAGGGCGTGTTTTCTTCGGAAGATTACGCACGGATCGCGCCCCATCGCGATAAGGGGTTCGCCTTCATGAACATCTTGATCTGCGAGGACCTCTAAAAGGCCGACACCGGCGGGCTGTAGCAGAAGGCTCAGTGCTGCGGTGGTCAAAGTGACAAGCCATTGATCGGATATGTCGAATTCGACTGGAATGAGCCCTGCGCGCAGCGGCGACACCACGCACAGGGACATGGATCACTCGATGCGACCGGGTAAGGACAGATCACCTGAAGCGATGTCGAACACGTCAGTGACGCATAGCAAAGGGGCATGCACGCTTTCGTTGACACGCAGGGCCGAGGTCACCCCGTCAAAGGATGCGCCCTCCGCGCCGCCAAGAACCGCAGCATTGATGGTGATTTCGGGGCCATCAAAGATCGGCGTAAACCCTGGGCTGTCGAGCAGGATCGGGAAGCCGGGCCATGTCGCGGGCAGATTTGGGGTGGTGCCCTCTGGGATGTCTTTTACGGCAAGCGCACCGGGGCCGCAGGCCTCCGTTGGTGCCAGCACGACCCAGTGGCTGTGCCAGACGCCGCCATCATTAGCGGGATCCCCATCGAGGTTTTCGTCAAAGAGAGGTGTATCGTCGAAATCTGGGTGGCTCGTGGCGGCCATGGCGAGAATGCCGGCGCCTTCGTCAAATCCGACAGCCGAAGGGTCCAGCGACGTCGGCCAGACATAGGACAACACCGCCGCTCCCCCAACGGCGCCAATCGCGTCAGGGGTATCCGCGCCGGCTTGTCCATTGGTGGTCATATGGAAGGTCACGGTGTTGCCGGACCGATGCACATGTGCGGCCAGAATATCAAACGAGGCAACCTTACTGACGTCCGCGGCGGACAGCACGGCACCCGCTTGCGCGATGGCGTGGTGCGCGTGATTTCCATCGGCGAGCGCTGTTTGGCCGGTTGCGATGAGGGCGATTGCAGTGAGAGAGCGCAGCATAATCAAAGTCCTTTCGAGTCGCTATCACATTCCTACATAGTGGCGAGTCGCTTGCATAGTCAATCAGAAAATTTCGACTCGCTACTTTACGAAAGTGGAGAGACCACATAGCTTTTGGGAAAGGAGCGAAACATGACGGAACATCCAGACGTAAATGCGCGTATCAACACTCTACTTGACCGCCTGAGCCGCATTATCGCGTCGGACGGATGGGATGGCGATCTGAACCCCGCTCAAACCGCAGCGCTCAGCTATCTCGCCCGGGCCAACAGGTTTTCGAGAAGCCCGTCGATTGTGGCAGAATACCTGGGCGCAACACGCGGAACGGTATCGCAAACGCTCAAAGCGTTGCACCGAAAAGGCCTCATTGAGGAGAGCCCAAACCCGACAGACAAACGCAGCATCAGTTACGCGGTCACGCAGCCCGGCGAGGACCTTGTCAGGCGAAGGGGGCAGTTAGATGGCGTCTTGGATACATTGCCTGAGCCGGACCGCACTGCCCTTGAAGTGCGACTGCGCCAAGTGGTGAAAGCAGCTTTGACACAGCGCGAGATGAAACCATTCGGAGAGTGCAAAACCTGCCGACACCATTTGGCGAACGGTGATACTCTGCATTGCAGCTTGCTCGATCTGCCACTTGGGCCAGAAGAGGCAGACCAAATATGTTTTGAACAGACGCATCGATAGGCTGTTCCCCTGTTCTTTGGCTGAAAGGCCGCAAACTTCGGTGCGTTGGTGCTCATGGTTGGGTACAGCTTTTGAAATTCGCCCAAGCATCAGAAAAAACGGGTAAATTTAGCGCGCGGACGACGGGCAACGCAGCTTCAACCAACTATCCTAAGTGCGCGACCGAACGACTAAAGTCCTTCGAAAGGCGGTGGCGGACTGCGCGTCAACTCAGCGGCATCCCTATCGCCTCGCGCCCTTCATCGACCTTAAGCGAAAAATCCGTGCCGAGCCATTTATCTGCGCCATCCGTTGTCAGAAACGCGATGGCCTTGGCGACCCAATCAGGCGTGATGTGGTTTTCCCACGGGATCTGGCTGACGGGGTTAATACCCGAGGCGCGGATCTGTTCCTGCATGTCGGTGGCGACAGTGCCGGGCGACAAACCAACCACGCGCACGCCATGGTGATGCGCCTCTTTACGGGCGACACCAGTTAACCGCAGAACAGCCGCCTTGGACGCGCAGTAATGTGACCAGCCTTCGAGGAAAGAATTGGCCGCGCCGGAGGAGATGTTGATGATCGTGCCGCCGCCGTCCTGTGCCGCCATGACGGGCATCGCGTGGCGCAGGCCGAAATAGACGCCCTTGATGTTCACATCCATGATCTGCGACCACGCCTCTGGATCGCTGTCCATGATCCGGGCGATCGGGTCGATGAGCCCTGCATTGTTCACGAGGATATCGAGGCGTCCGGTTTTGTTCACCGCATGTTGGATGAGGTCTTTGACCGCGTCATTGTTAGAGACATCGGTGGGACAGGCGGATGCCGCGCCGCCCGCTGCTTTGATCTCATCTGCGATGGCGGCGATGCGGTCTTTGGAACGTGCGGCCAGCACCACATGGGCGCCAAGACCGGCGAGGTACCGGGCGGTATCGGCGCCGATCCCGCGGGAGGCGCCGGTGATGATGGCGGTCTTGCCGCTCAAGTCGGGTGTGATGGTCATGGTGTTTTCCTTCTCAGTCAGAGGTGCGAGGCGCCAGCAATGGTGTTGAGGTTTCAGATGCGGGCACCTCGGCAGATCAGCTCTCGTTCGGGCCGGTGAAGCCGTCGACATAGCCCCAATTGCAGGGCACGTTGGTCGCCTGCACGGCCTCCGGCAGTGATCCGCAATCGACAAGGTCGATGTGGATATCCAGATCGATCATCGTCCCGATGGGAGAGCCGGGAAACGCGATGAAATCCATGCCCAACGCCGTCCGGTCGAGCGTGCCGGTGGCCTCAAACGAGGCGGTGCGAATTTCATGGTAATTGGGAATGAAATCGGGGTACGGACGGTCCGCGACCAGCGTGAAGTCCAGATCAATCGGCGCCGTGTTTCCAAGCAGCGTGACAGTGCCCGTCATTGTGCCTTCGGTCTCGGATCGCATGGTGATCCTGTCAGACGTGAACGTGATAACCGGGAAGGATGCGACGTTGAGCAGGTCCGCGTTACGGATGTGGTTGTCGCGCCCGATATGGTTCGAATTGACCGATGCCGCGTCGATGGTGACCGAAATGGCGGAGTTTGCCGGGTTTTCCTTATCGATGAGGAACGTGCCTTCGAACGTATCGAACCGGCCGACGGTGCGGGCAAGGTCCAGATGGTCAATCTCCCATCCGATATGGGCGTGACCCAGATCGAGGGTCCATTCGGTTTGTTCTGCCAAAGCGGGCAGAGCCATCAGAGCGAGCGTGCTGGTCAGGGTAAGGTATTTGAGGGTCATGTAAGGGGTCCTTCTTGGTATGAAACTGGCGACGAGCGCCAATGGGGTGGATAGGTGTCTGCGATGCCGGGAAGTGTGGCAATTCGGTTCATCCACGCCTGAAGCGGCGGGCGGGAGGATGTCAGGTTCACGCAAATCTGTGGCGGGCTGTCGGCCAGTGCGACGCCACGGGCGATCCAGTGCAGCGCCGGGTACAGCCAGATGTCGGAGGCCATGGGGGACGCACCGCCCAGGAACGGCTGCGTGGCGAGTGTTTGGGCATAGGCGTCACACGCTGCAGCAAGCGCGGCCATAGCTGCGTCGTCATGATCTGTGCCGCGCAGCAGGGCGCGGGCGGTCTGGGTAACCGCGAGGCGTAGATCGCCCTCCATCACCATCACGTCCTGCCAGACCTGTGCGGCCGACTTGACGTCCTTCCCCCAAATGGGCCGATCAGGATATGCCCGGTCCAGCCAGGCAAGGATCGCGATGCTTTCACACACAGTGATGTCGCCCGCGACCAACGTAGGCACCTGCCCCGTCGGATTGATGCGAAGGTAGGCGGGTGACCGGTTTTCCCCGGCTGCGTGGTCCAGGCGACGGCTTTCAAAGGGGATACCTTTGAGCGTGAGCGCCAGCATCACGCGCCAGGCCCGCGGGCTGCCGGAAATCCAGTAGAGCGTTGGCGTCTCCATCGCCTTAGCGTCCGAAATGCGCATCGACCGCGCTGTGCGTGCGCGCGCGTTCGGCAGCGACGGTCTCAGGATCGGCGGTTGTCGCTTCGATCACGAAGTCGGTCAGAGATGTCAGGCCCACGAAGTTGAGGAGCATCGACAGATAAGGCCGCATGAAATCGTAATGCGCGAGCGGACCACCCGGACCATATCCGCCCGCCCCATAGGCGTAGACGACATAGACCGGACGGTCGTTCAACAGCGGGTGGAAGGCGCCATCCTCATAGGTGAAGGTTCGGCCCATACGGGTGATGTGATCGATCCACGCCTTCAGCGCTGAGGGCACGGAAAAATTGTAGATCGGAACGGAGAGGACCACGGCCTGCGCCGCCGCCAGCTCTTCGATGAGCGCGTCTGACAGGGCTGTTGCGTCGCGCAAAGTGTCCGTCATTTGCTCGGCTGGCGTGTAGAAGCCCGTGATCGTGTCATTTGAGATATGCGGCAGCGGCGTCGCAAGCAGGTCCCGGGTGAGGACCGCCGTCTCCGGGCTTTGCGCCTGAAGATGCGAGACGATCCGATCCGCGATGCGGCGGCTGTGTGAGCCCTCAGTCGCGTTGCGGGAGGAGCTGTCGATGCGCAGAATATGGGTCATGGCGGGGCCTTTCGGGTGGCTGACCCGACTATCAGCCATGCAGCCATTGCGAAAAAGGTGGTCTTCTGACAATCTGTCGTGCGAGTTTTGCACGAATGAGAGGCGCATGGACGACCACCTTCTCAGAACAACGCTGCGGGTCGCAAAGGCCGGTTCCTTCGCCGCCGCCGCACGCGAAACGGGCGTCGATCCCTCGTCCGTCTCCCGCCAGGTTGCCGCGCTGGAGGAAGCCGTGAACATCCGTATCTTCGACCGCACGACACGGCGGCTCGATCTGACGGAGGCGGGGCGCCTTTACCTCGACCGCGCCGCACCCGCCCTTGATGCCCTGGATGAGGCCGCAGACGTAGCCCGTGACTTGATGACGGAGCCCTCGGGGACATTGCGCGTCACCACTTCCGTGGCCTTTGGCGAGCGGTGGCTGGTCCCGCGCCTCGCCGCGTTTCGACAGGCCTACCCACGAATTGACCTTGACCTCTTCCTGACCGACGCAATGACGGACCTTGCCCAAGACGGCATCGACGTCGCCCTACGCCTTGGACCGCGCCCTGAGACCGGCAGCATCGTGGCGGCCAAGCTCTTTGATACGCCCTATCGCGTCGTGGCATCCCCCGACTATCTGGCACGACGTGGACATCCACAAAGCCCACAAGAGTTGGCCGAGCATGACGGTTTGTTGTTCCGCCTGCCTTCGTTTCAATCGCCCTGGCAATTCAGCACCGCGGCGGATTCCAAATCCGTTGAAGCACACCCAAAACCCGTTTTGACCATCTCAAACGCCTTAGCCCTCCGGCGCGCTGCCCTCAGCGGCATGGGCGTAGCGCTGTTGGCAGACTGGACGATCTGGTCAGACCTGGACGATGGCGGGTTGGTCGACGTATTTCCAAAGTTCAAGGTCAGCGCAGGTGGCTTCGACAGCGCGGCATGGGTTGTCTACCTGTCGCGATCCTATGTGCCTGCGCGGCTGCGCGTGTTCATAGATCATCTGAGGCAATGACCACTGGCCAGCTCTCTATTCAGATAGACCCGTTCTGTCGAACGGCTACTTCGGTGATTTGCGCCGCACGCCGACAAGGAACCCGCTGCACCTGCGAACATATGCTGCGCTAGCATTAGCCGCGACTGCAAAAGGCCGCTTAGTCCCGCAAAGCGGACATCAAGCCACCAAGCAGAACTTCAAGAAACTACGTGCCGTGGAAGCGCCTTGCGGTCCGGCCCGTAATTCAAAACCACTGCCCGGGTTCCATCAAACCAAGGTCAAGAAGCTGACGCGAGTGCCATTCGAACGGTGCAGAGTTGTGCCATTTGAACGTGTCGATATCAAAGGTGCTGCCCGGGTTCCGCTTCAGCGCCTTGGCGGTGCGGAATGACACGATCGCTGCCGTCAGGTTGTGGTGCCACGGGCAGGCGTAGGTGTTGTATTCCTCGTCCGAGAACGTGTGATCGCCCCGTAGTGTCAGCCCGGGCTTGGACTTGAAGATCGCGATGCGGTCGATCTTGCGCCGGGCGGCCGGCACATGTTCTTCGTAGCGCCAGCGCAGCCCGCCAAAGAAATCAAGCTGCCGTTCCCGCGGATGGCCGTTCGCGTCCTTGCGGGCCAGCGCATAATAGCCCGACCGGTCAAGATGCGCCGTCTCCAGCGAGACCGCGTGCGGAAACCGGCCCAGATCATCGGCATAAAGATCCACCACATAAGTCAGCATCGCGCCGCGCCGTTCTTCAGTGTGAAAGGCCAGCATTTCGCCCACGCTGCGCGTCTCGCAAAAGGGGTGAAACAGGTATTCAGCGTTGTAGCAGTAGTACATCCACAGCCCGGGCGCCTTTTCGATCACCGCGTTTACGGCAGCCGGCACGGCACCTTCCGGTGTCACATCGTAATCGATGCGGGTCACCTCGCCCTCAAGATCGCGAGGCAGATCGAAGGCGGATGGCATGAAGGCGATGACAGCTTTGAACCCGGCTTGTGCATGGTGGCGCAGGGTCGTGGCGACTTCGATATCGTCCTCCACCATGATCATGGCCACCGGGCCCTTGCCCAATGCGGCTGTGCCGTCTTTCAGAAATGCATCGAGGGATTCGTAGTGCATGCCCGCCTCATGTCTGGTTGGCCAAGGAATCGCCCGGAACGGCCTACATTGCAAGCCGTCCGCGCCCTTGGTACACGGCGCTACCTTCCGAACAATGCAGGCCGGCCGATGTCCAAGAAGCTCTACATCAAGACCTATGGATGCCAGATGAACGTCTACGATTCCGAACGGATGGCCGAGGCGCTGGAGGGGTATGAGCAGACCGACACGCCCGATGACGCGGACATGATCCTGCTCAACACCTGCCACATCCGGGAAAAGGCGGCGGAAAAGGTCTATTCCGAGCTGGGCCGATTCAAGGGGCTGAAGGCAGCCAAGCCAGATCTGAAGATCGGCGTTGCGGGCTGTGTCGCGCAGGCCGAGGGCGAGGAGATCATCCGCCGCCAGCCAATGGTTGATCTGGTTGTCGGCCCGCAAAGCTATCACCGCTTGCCCGAGCTGGAGGCGAAGGCGGGGCAGGGGGTGCGCGCGCTGGACACAGACATGCCCGAAGAAGACAAGTTCGGCCACTTGCCAAAGCGCCCCAAGGCCGCGCGCGGGCCTACTGCGTTCCTCACGGTGCAAGAAGGCTGCGACAAGTTCTGCGCCTTCTGCGTTGTCCCCTATACACGCGGCGCCGAAGTATCGCGCCCTGCGGCGCGCGTGCTGGACGAGGCGCGCGGCCTTGTTGACCGCGGCGTGCGCGAAATCACCCTGCTGGGGCAGAACGTGAACGCCTATCACGGACACGCGGGCGGGCTGGCCGGGCTGATCTGGGAGCTTTCAGAAATTGATGGCCTCGACCGCATCCGGTTCACAACCTCGCACCCGCGCGACATGGACGAGGCGCTGATCGCGGCGCACGGGACGTGCGAGAAGCTGATGCCGTATCTGCACCTGCCTGTGCAGTCAGGCTCTGACCGAATCCTCAAGCGGATGAACCGGGGCCACACCGCCGAGGAGTACCTTCGCCTGATCGAACGTATCCGTGCCGCGCGGCCTGACATCCTGCTGTCCGGCGATTTTATTGTCGGTTTCCCCGAAGAGACCGAACAGGATTTTCAGGACACGCTCGATCTGGTCGAGGCCGTGGGCTACGGCACCGCCTATTCGTTCAAATACTCCGCCCGGCCTGGCACGCCCGCAGCAGAGCGCGCGGATGTGGACAGCGCCGTGGCTGATGACCGCCTGCAGCGGCTGCAGGCCCTGCTAACGCGGCAACAGCGCGCGGCGCAGGATGCTATGGTGGGACAAGAGGTCGGCGTTCTCTTTGAAAAACCCGGCCGAAACCCGGGTCAGCTTGTGGGTAAGTCCGATCACCTGCACGCGGTGCATGTGGAGGCACCCGAGACGCTGTTGGGCCAGATCGCCCGGGTGAGAATCGCCGCATCGGCTCCCAATTCATTGGCAGGCACATTGATCTGACTGGTCGGGCTTTGCGGGCCGCCAAGCGCCGCCAGATCAAGCTTTAGCTGCGTTATGCGCTGTAAGGCGCTTTGATATCTTGATTAACCGGCTTCACAGCCTGTCTTTTTTTACCTAACGTGCTGTTCATCACGCGCGGGGATGCACCTTGCGCGCGGTGCCGCCTCGCGGCGCCGGGGGGACAAGAAACGACCAAGGGACAGAAGGAAGACGGTTGTGATGCATCCACTTTCCAAGGCCGCGATGCGGCTGGCCACGGTTGTCGGTGCGGCTGCCATCGCGCTGACTGCTTTGACACAGACGGCGGCGGCGCAAACACCGTCGCAACAGGGCCGCGACAAGGGCCAGTATATTCCAACCATCTGGGTTGACCCGGATGGGTGCGAACACTGGGTAATGGACGACGGCGTCGAGGGCTACATGACCCCGCACGTCACGCGCCAGGGCATTCCGGTCTGCCGCCGCGGCAATGTCTGTGGGGTGATGAACACCGACCAGTTCTTTGCCACCGACAGCCACCGCATTTCCAAGCACGGTCAGCAGCGCCTGATGCAGTTCTTCCAGTCCGCGAACGCGACCAGCTACATCATCACTGGCCACACCGACAGCCGCGCGTCTGACGCCTACAACATGCGTCTGTCACTGAACCGCGCCAACGCGGTGGCCCGCGTCGCGCAAGCCTCCGGCGCCCGCATCGCGGACGTGCGTGGCTATGGCGAACGGCTTCCGGTCGCATCCAACGGCTCGGCGGCCGGCATGGCCAAGAACCGCCGCGTTGAAATCATCTGCATCCGCTGAGGGCTGGCAACATGAACATTCTTAAATGCACCCTCATCGTCGGCGCCGCCTTTGGGCTGGCCGCGTGCGAGGATTTTTCTTTCCGCGAACTGGGCCCCGACAAGACGGTCGACCGCGGCATTGACTCCAAGGACCTCAGCCAGCTTCAGGCGGGTATCTGGGTCGATCCGAATGGCTGCGACCACTGGATCATTGATGACGGGGTCGAAGGCTATCTGTCCGCGCGGCTCGACAAGTACGGCAAGCCGGTCTGCTCCGGCGTTGCGCCGCCGACCCAGACCGTGGGCGATTTCAAAGGCGGCTCGACCGGGCTCATCGGCGACCCAATCTGATCCGGGCGCAATGCCTGACCAAAGAGGGCCGGTGCGAAAGCGCCGGCCCTTTTTCAGTCCACGCGGTCTGGTAGGCCCTTGCCATTGTTCCACCAACGATGCGGGTTGTCGCTGTTCGGATCATAAGCCGCGCGCGACACCCAATCCTCGCGGACAAAAATCACCGGCTCTTCGTAATGATGCACGGCCAAAACCGCATCCATCACGCGGGCCAAGGCGGTAACATCCCGCTCGATCGAAAATTTGACCTCCACCATCGGGTAGGTTTCGGTCCCGCCAGGGGCGAAGCCCGCGACATGCGTGTCGGTCGTTGACCCACCCTCCGGCTGTGCCGTTTCCCGTCCCGGCGCAGTGATGCTCGCATTACGCCGGTAGCGGCCGTAGCCGAAAGGATGCACGGCCAGCACGGCGTCCAGAATGCGGTTGACGTCGTCCGGTAGCGTCTGAATTTCGAGGGTATAAACTGGTTTCAAGGTGCCCGACGCAGCGGTGTAACTGTCCAGATCACTCATCGCTCAGCGCCGTGTCATAGCCGTCGATCGTCCGCAGGTTCTTGCGCCGCCAATAGTCTCGCACGCCGTCCGGTCCCATATCTTCGTAAAAGGGCAAAAGCTCGTCCTGCACCCTGTCGCGCGCAAATGGCATGACGGGCACACCGGTGCCACATGAGGTTTGCACGCCGTCTATGGTCACGTCGATCACTTGCCGGCTACCGGCCATGGGCGGAAACTCTGCCAGCGCCGCCTCCCAACCTACGTCCCGGGGGTGAAGCACAGTGCCGCGCCCGTAAACCCGCAGGATCAGCGGATCGCCGTCAAAAGCGGCAAACATGAGCGTGATCCGGTCCGACAAACGCAGGTGCCCCGCAGTTTCGTTCCCGCTGCCTGATAGGTTCAGCCATCGCAGCGCGGTGTCGCTTTTGATCCGCAAGCTGTCCGCGCCTTTGGGAGACACGTTGACCCGCCCACCTGGACCGGCTGTTGCGACAAAAAACACGTGCTGGCGTTCGATGAAGCCCCGCAAGCTGTTGTTCAGTTTTGACCCCATCGGCATGACGCGCCTCCGTTCCAATGCGGGCTAACCATACAGGCGCTGCCGCCAATTCGTGTCAGCAAAGCGCAAAAGACGGGCAAATTGCACCCCCGGCGTTGCACCGCGCGCGCAGGCAAGGCACGCTGGTGGAAACTGACTCGAACGCGGAGCGCCCCCTTGAGCACAGGCACATTGCCCCCCGAGGTAATCGTGGAATTTCCCGACAATCGTTTGCTGGTCGACCTGTGCGGCCCCATGGACAGCAATCTTGCCGCGATAGAGGCGGCGCAGTCCGTACAACTGATCCGCCGGGGCAATGTCATCGCGGTTCTGGGCGAGGAAGACGCGCAGGCGCGCGCGGCGGAGGTCTTGAACGCGCTCTACTTGCGCTTGGAGGCGGGTAAAAGCGTTGAGCCGGCCGATGTCGACCGCGAGTTGCGCATGGGGGGCTCGGAACAGGGGACCGGCGCGCGGCAGGGCGACCAGATGGAGATGGACGTTGGCGCGCGGGTCGAAATCAAGACCCGCAAGAAGCTCGTGGAGCCGCGCACAGACGCACAAAAAGCTTACGTTCGCAGTCTCTTTGAAAACGAGATGGCGTTCGGCATTGGCCCTGCGGGCACTGGCAAGACGTACCTTGCCGTTGCAGTAGGTGTGTCGATGTTCATTCAGGGCCATGTCGACCGGATCATCCTGTGCCGCCCTGCCGTGGAGGCGGGCGAGCGGCTGGGCTTTCTGCCTGGCACGCAGGAGGAAAAGGTCGATCCCTACATGCAGCCGCTTTACGACGCGCTGAACGATTTTCTGCCGGGCAAGCAGTTGGCCAAGCTGAAGGAAGAAAAGACGATCGAGATCGCGCCGCTGGCCTTCATGCGCGGGCGTACGCTGGCGCGCGCCTTCGTCGTGCTGGACGAGGCGCAGAACGCCACGACCATGCAGATGAAGATGTTCCTGACGCGTCTGGGTGAGGGCTCTCGCATGGTCATCACCGGGGATCGCACCCAGATCGACTTGCCGCGCGGGGTGCAGTCGGGTCTTGCGGACGCCGAGCGCCTGCTGAAGCACATTCCGAATATCAGCTTCAATTACTTCACCTCAAAGGACGTCGTCCGCCACCCGCTGGTCGCTGCGATTATCGAGGCCTACGAGGCCGACGCCGAGGTGTAGGCGGTGCCCATCACCAGCCAGATAGAGGGGCAGACCGAGGCAATCGCCGCCCTCTTCGAGCGGACATTCACCGCCTCCGAAGGCCCCGAGGAAGGCGCGGTAATCGAAACGTTGGTGCGCGCAATGCTTACCACGGTCGATCCGGTGGATTTGCGCGTCTTTGCCGACATCGGAGCGGACGGCCCAACCGGCTGTATCCTTTTCAGCCGCATGCGCTACGCCGAAGACCCGCGCACGGTCTTCCTCCTCTCCCCCGTTGCGGTTGCACCGGAGGCGCAGTCGCAAGGCCTTGGCCAACGCCTGATCACCCACGGCCTCAGCGCCCTGCGCGCAGAAGGTGCCGATGTGGCGCTCACCTATGGCAGCCCGGGCTACTACGCGAGGACCGGCTTTGGCCCGGTCACCGAAGCCGTCGCCCCCGCGCCTCAGCCCCTGCAATTTCCTCATGGCTGGCTTGGGCAGTCCCTCACGGATACGCCCCTGACACCGCTCAAAGGCACGCCAACCTGCGCAGCCCCGTTTGACGATCCAGCGCTTTGGTAGGCCCCGGGCCTTTTCCTTGGTCAAATGGGCCTTGGGGGCATTGATTCCACCATGGGGCCAAGCGGCATATGGTGACGGGTTGGCCCCACACCCACAGTCAGACACATGTCCGCGACCCTTGCAAAACCCGCAACGTGACGCCTAAACGCGCTCCATGCAGATCGACACCATCATCGAAGCGCCCGAATGGGAAGCGCTTGACCTGGCCGCGCTGGCGACGTCGGCGGGAGACGTCCTGTCGGTGCAGCTCTCTTTACCAACGCAAGCAGAGGCAAGTCTGATGGCCACCGATGACGCTCGCATCGCCATCCTGAATGCCGATTTCCGCGGCAAGCCTAAGCCGACCAATGTGCTCAGCTGGCCCAGTGCGGCGCGCCAGCCCGGCACCGCGCCAGAGCCGGACTCGTTTGGCGATCTGCACCTTGGCGACGTTGCACTGGCCTTTCAAACATGCGCCCACGAGGCAGCGGCCCAAGGCAAGCCTTTGGCCGATCACGTCTCGCACCTGATCCTGCATGGGCTGCTGCACCTTCTGGGCTACGATCACGAAACGGGCAGTGACGCCGCACTCATGGAACAAATCGAACGCGAAATGCTTGGCAAAATGGGCATCCCTGACCCATATTAGGTCGCGTGCACGGCGTCTTCCGTGCGGCAGACCAGGACCACCAATGGCCGACACTGACGGATCGTCCAGCGCGGCGCAGAGCGCGCAGCCGGATGACAGGCCCGATACACCCGAACCGGCAAACGCCAAGCCGGGTCTTTTTGCCCGCGTCATGGACGCGATCAGCCCGCCCGCTGACCAGGACGAAGCCGAAGCCGCCCCCAGCACCCAATCCCACGGTATGGCGAACCTGCGCCGCAAGCGGGTTGAGGATGTGATGATCCCCAAGGCCGATATCGTGTCGGTTGCCAACACGGCTGACCTTGCCGAGCTGGTCGAGGTGTTCAAGGAAAGCGGGCTGACCCGCCTGCCTGTCTATGAGGGCACGCTCGACACGCCGATTGGCTTTGCGCACCTCAAGGATCTTGCCCTGACGCACGGGTTTAATGGTGGCGGGGAAAGCTTTGACATGGAGACGATCCTCAGGCCGCTGCTGTTCGTGCCGCCCTCGATGTCGATTGGTGTTCTGCTGACCAAGATGCAATCTGACCGCCGCCACATGGCCTTGGTCATCGACGAATATGGCGGTGTGGACGGGCTTCTGACCATCGAGGACCTGATCGAACAGGTCATCGGCGAGATCGAGGACGAACACGACACCGCCGATGCGGCCTCCTTCACCGAGGAAAAACCGGGCAGCTACCTGGCGCTCGCCAAGACCCCGCTGGAGGAGTTCGAGGCCGAGATTGGCCATTCCCTGACCGATCACGAGGATGTCGACGAGGAAGAAATCGACACGCTGGGCGGGCTGGTGTTTATGCTGGCGGGCCGCGTGCCGACGCGCGGAGAGGTCATTGCCCATCCCGAGGGTCCGGAATTCGAGGTAATCGACGCCGATCCGCGCCGCATAAAACGGTTGCGCGTGCGGCTTGCGGGGATCCCGGCAGAGTAGGCTCAGGACCCATTAATCTTGCGGTGCTGGCGCAAAAATCGCAAAATCTCAGGGGTTTGGTCTGCGAAGTGAATAGTGGTTCTATTTGTAAGCGGACCGAGCCGCTGAGATGAAGCGATTTTGGCGTCTCCGATTTGACGGATTTGCTGACTGGACGTCGTCGCAGGCCTTCGGAATAGAACCACTATTCCTGCAGTCCTGCTCCTTGCCAGTCAGCAAATCTGTCAAACCAGCGTCGCAAGATTAATGGGTCCTGAGCCTAGGGCAGGCGCCTCTTGCCGCAACCGCGCCTTTGCCGCACAACAGGCGCGCACGCACCGGACGCCACATGCACAGCACCCCGATCCGCCTTGCCATCTGCTTTGCTGCCGGTCTTGCCGGGGCGCTTGCACATGCGCCATTCGATCTGGCGCCGGCCATTCTCGTGCCCATGGTCGCATTGGCCTGGGCCGCGGCCGGTGCGCGGGCGGTGGCTTGCGGCTGGGCGGTAGGGACCGGCTATTTCCTTCTGACCCTCAGTTGGATCACCGAACCTTTTCAGGTGGACGCGGCAACGACTGGCTGGATGGCGCCGTTTGCGCTTCTCCTGCTGGCTACGGGGCTCGGCCTCTTTTGGGCCGCAGCCATCTGGCTAAGCCGGAGGCTGGGCGGTGGTGCAGTTGCCTTCAGCTTCGCGTTTGCCGCGACCGAGGTGGCGCGTGCCTACATCTTCACCGGCTTTCCCTGGGCGAGCCCGCCGCAAGCGCTGGTGGATGGGCTGGCGGGACAGGCGCTGGCCTGGGCCGGGCCGCACGGCACAACGCTCGCGCTTGCGGCCTGCGCCGCCGCAATCGTGCACGCACGGGCCATGGCCCTGCGCCTGCCTCTTGCCGCAGTCCCGATCGCGGTAATACTTGTGCCGGTGCCTTATGGATCCGCCGTACTGACCGGGACGACCATTCGCCTCGTACAGCCCAACGCCCCGCAGGCCGAAAAATGGGACCCAGAGCGCATCCCCGTCTTCATCGACCGCCAACTGGAGGCGGCCCGTGCGCAGCCCGCGCCTGCGCTGACCGTCCTGCCTGAAACCGCTCTGCCCTACCTTGCCCGTCACGCCGCCCCGGTGTTCGAGGCGCTGACCGCGCCGGGCGCGCCCGTGGTGCTTGGCATTCAGCGCAGGGACGGGGATGACTATTTCAATTCGCTCGTTGTGCTTGATGACGCGGGCGCCGTACGCCAGACCTACGACAAGCATCACCTTGTCCCCTTTGGCGAATACATGCCCTTTCCAGCGTTGTTTCGCAGCCTTGGGATCGCCGCGCTGGCACAGCGGGCAGACGCGGGCTATGCGGCCGGGCCAGGGCCTCAGCTGATTGATCTCGGCCCCGGGATCGGCACGGCGCTGCCGCTGATCTGCTACGAGACGGTGTTTGCCCACAACATGCGCGGCACTGCGCGCCCTGCGCTGCTCCTGAACATCACCAACGACGCGTGGTTCGGCGCGCGGTCCGGCCCGCAGCAACATCTCGCGCAGGCCCGCATGCGCGCGATCGAGCAGGGGCTGCCCGTCTTGCGCAGCGCAAACACGGGCATATCAGCAGTGATCGATCCTATGGGTCGTATCCTGTCCAGCTTGCCGCTGAACACTTCAGGGCACCTCGATGTGGACTTGCCAGCGCCGCTTGCCCCCACGCTTTACGCCCGCACAGGCGATCTTCCGGCGGCGCTATTGGTCGCGCTTGGCTTGCTCTTCTGCGGGTTGACGCGCCGTGCGCGCGGGCGTAGGGCCGGTCTCTAGCGCCACAACGGCTTCCTGACGTGGCGCGTTACACACTTACCGGAGCGCCTTTCATGTCCCGCCAGAACTACATTTTCACCTCCGAGAGCGTCTCGGAAGGCCACCCTGACAAGGTTTGTGACCGGATTTCCGACGCGGTGCTTGACGCGCTGATCGCCGTAGAGCCCGAAGCCCGCGTCGCGGCAGAAACCTTTGCCACCACCAACCGCGTTGTGATTGGCGGCGAAATCGGCCTCTCCGATCAGGACAAGTTGGCCACGTACATGGACCGGATCGAGGATATCGCCCGCGCCTGCATCAAGGACATCGGTTACGAGCAGGACAAGTTTCACTGGCAGACCTGTGAAATCACGAATTTGCTGCATGAGCAGTCCGCGCACATCGCGCAGGGCGTGAACGCCTCCGGAAACAAGGATGAAGGGGCAGGGGATCAGGGGATCATGTTTGGCTACGCCACGGGCGAGACCGAAATGCTGATGCCCGCGCCGATCCAGTATTCTCACGCAATCCTGCGCCGCCTTGCCGAAGTGCGCAAGGATGGCACCGAACCCGCGCTTGGCCCGGATGCCAAAAGCCAGCTGTCGGTGCGCTATGAGAATGGCAAGCCGGTCGGCGTCACCAGCCTCGTGTTGTCCACGCAGCACCTGGACGAGACCCTGACGAGCACCGATATCCGCGCCATCGTGGAGCCTTACATTCGTGAAGTCCTGCCCGAAGGCTGGCTGACCGATGATACCGAATGGCACGTCAACCCGACGGGCAAGTTCGTCATCGGCGGGCCGGATGGCGATGCAGGGCTGACGGGCCGCAAGATCATCGTCGACACTTATGGCGGCGCCGCCCCGCATGGCGGTGGCGCGTTCTCGGGCAAAGACCCGACCAAGGTGGACCGCTCCGCTGCCTATGCGGCGCGCTATCTTGCCAAGAACGTCGTGGCGGCCGGGTTGGCCGAAAAGTGCACGATCCAGCTTAGCTATGCGATCGGCGTCAGCCAGCCGCTGTCGATCTACTGCGACACCTTCGGCACCGGCACCGCCGCGCCTGCCGCGATCGAGGCGGCCATTCGGCAGGTCATGGACCTGACCCCACGTGGCATCCGTGAGCATCTGGAGCTGAACAAGCCGATCTACCAGCGCACCGCCGCGTACGGCCACTTCGGGCGCGCGCCCGACGCCGATGGTGGCTTCAGCTGGGAAAAGACGGATCTTGTGGATGCCCTGTCTGACGCGGTCTAGGCCGCGCGACGCAGGGGCCACAGCAAGAATGGCTTTTTAGAGTAGCCCCAGAGCCGGGCCGCGGGAGGGCCGGGCTCTGGCGTGGCGCCTTCGCCTTTGGTCGCGCGCACAGCATGTGGACTTCATCTGCGACCGACCCCCTTGGCGATCCTTCAAAGGATCGCTATCCCCCCGCCATGACCGAGCGCCCGCACCGAAATTTCTATGGCCGCCTGAAGGGCAAGCACCTGAAGGCCTCCCAGGAACGCTACCTTGCCGAAGACCTTGCCGCGCTCTCGCCCGGAGCGGTGGACTGGGACGCCAACCCTGACCGCACACCGCTAGACACGGACGCGCTTTTTGGGGGCAAGCCCCTGTGGCTGGAGATTGGCTTTGGCGGCGGTGAGCATATGGTGCATCAGGCTGTTCAGAACCCGGGGGTCGGCATCATTGGCTGCGAGCCCTACATCAACGGTGTCGCAATGCTGCTGGGCAAGATTCGGCGGGCCGGCGCGGACAATATCCGCGTCTTTCCCGGCGATGCGCGGGATATGTTCGACGTGCTGCCCGAAGGATCAGTGCAAAAGGCCTTCCTGCTTTACCCTGATCCCTGGCCAAAAAAGCGCCACCATCGCCGCCGGTTTGTCACGCAGGAACACCTTGTCCCGCTGGCCCTGGCGATGGCGCCCGGGGCCGAGCTGCGCATTGCCACCGACATCCCCGACTACGTGCGCCAGACAATGATCGAGGTGCCCATGGCGGGTTTCACCTGGACCGCGACGCGCGCGAAGGACTGGCAGATTCCTTGGTCCGACTGGATCTCGACCCGTTACGAGCAAAAAGCCCTGCGGGAGGGGCGCACGCCCCACTACATGACCTTCCGACGCGCCTAGTCGTTCAACGCCTTGAAAATGCGCCCCTTGGTGATCCACGCGAGGCCAAAGGCCCAAAGCGCAACCGCCTCGACCCAGAACGTCAGGTTCAGCGCATCCCAGCTTGTCAGATCGCCAACAAGGCGGCCCTTTAGCGCCAGAACCCCAACGCAGACCAAAATTACCACGCCGCACCAGAAATAAAGCGTGTTGCGCCGCCGCTTGGTGGCAATCATGCTCGGGCCTTCCCCATGCTTGGCCGGGATGACCCGGCGCAGGACAAACAGGCAAAAGAGCCCAAGATAGACAAAAACCGCCCCGGCAAAGGCCATGTGATATTCGCTCGCCGCGCCGAACAGGCTGAAATAGCTTTGCCCGAACACGTCGCCTTGTCCAAAGGTGTAGGGCGGCCCACCCGCGGGCGCTTGCGTGACCTCGACAAAGACACGGCTAAGAAATGTTTCCTGCCCTTCGCATCCGCTGCCAGCCGTGGGGAAAAGCGCAACGCCAAACGCACAAAGCCCGGCAATCGTTGACCCGACGCGCTCCAGCCATGACGCGCCGGTATAGGCGATCATGAAGCCGCCGATAAAGAACAGCAGCCCGACAAACACGCCGCCCATGAACTGGGTGTGGTAGAAATGGCTGATGCTGTCGCGAAAGCACCCGGCGGCAATCACCGTGCCAACCGCCAGCAGGATCGGCAGGCCTATGGCGGTAAAGCCAACAAGGCGCGCAAGCCGGTCCAGCACCGCCGCCCCATCGGCCTGAAGCTCGTGTGGTGCATCGATCTTGATGGTCAGCGCTTGCGCGGTGAAAGATGGTGTGTCGGGCATATCCTTGTCCTCAATCGATTCAAGCAATGCGGGAATACTGCCACACATCGCGTTCCGGCCAAACAGCCTTGTCCGTCTCCCCGGACCGCTCTGCGAAGTCTCGACACCCCCCGCTGCCCGCGCTACCCATCGCCCAAAGCAGCGAGGATCCAACATGTCCAGCCACGGCGCCCCCATTCCCATGACCGCGACCCCCGGCCACGCACTGGCGGGGACAGCCGGCGTACCGGGGGACAAGTCGATCTCGCACCGCGCGTTGATCCTCGGTGCACTCAGCGTCGGAGAGACGACGATCACCGGCTTGCTGGAAGGCGACGATGTTCTGGACACCGCGCGGGCCATGCGGGCCTTCGGGGCAGAGGTGACGCAGCATGGCCCCGGTAGCTGGTCGGTCCACGGCGTCGGCGTGGGCGGCTTTGCCGAACCGGACGGCGTGATCGATTGCGGCAATTCAGGTACCGGCGTGCGGTTGATCATGGGGGTGATGGCTACCTCGCCCATCACGGCAACGTTCACTGGCGATGCCTCTTTGAACAGCAGGCCGATGGCCCGTGTGACGGACCCACTGGCGCTCTTCGGAGCGCAATCTCATGGGCGCTCGGGCGGGCGGCTGCCCATGACAATAACCGGCGCAGCGGACCCGGTCCCGGTACGCTACACAACGCCGGTTCCGTCCGCGCAGGTCAAATCGGCGGTGCTTCTGGCCGGGCTTAATGCCCCTGGCAAGACTGTCGTGATCGAGGCCGAAGCCACGCGCGATCATACCGAACGCATGCTTTCGGGGTTTGGGGCTGAGCTGAGTGTGGAGGACACAGACGAAGGCCGCGTGATCACGCTGACGGGCCAGCCTGAACTCAAGCCCCAGCACATTGATGTGCCGCGCGATCCAAGCTCTGCCGCCTTTCCGGTCTGCGCTGCGCTCGTAACTCCCGGCTCGGACGTGCTTGTGCCAGGCATTGGCCTCAACCCAACGCGGGCCGGTCTTTATGCCACGCTTAAGGAAATGAACGCGGATCTCACCTTTGAGAACGAGCGCACCGAAGGGGGAGAGCCCGTTGCCGATCTGCGCGCGCGCTATTCGCCAGATATGCGTGGGATCGAAGTGCCCGCCCACCGCGCCGCGTCCATGATCGATGAATACCCGATCCTGTCTGTTGTTGCCGCCAACGCCGCAGGCATAACCCACATGCCCGGCACTAAAGAGCTGCGCGTCAAGGAATCCGACCGCATCGCCGCAATGAAAGCAGCGCTAGAGGCCAACGGCGTGCAGGTTGAGGACGGCCCCGACTGGTGGACTGTCCATGGCGCTGGCCCCGGTGGCGTCAAAGGCGGGGCCACCTGCGCCAGCCATCTCGACCACCGTATCGCCATGTCCTGCCTGATCCTCGGCTTCGCGTCGCAAAGCCCGGTCAGCGTCGACGATGGCGGGCCCATCGCCACGTCCTTTCCGGTTTTTGAACCGCTGATGAAGACCCTTGGCGCGCACATCACCCGCACATGACCCAGCCCTTCACAGTTGCCATCGACGGCCCGGCGGCGGCGGGCAAAGGCACCATCGCCAAGGCCATCGCTGACCATTTTGGTCTCGCGCATCTGGACACCGGTTTGCTTTATCGCGCGGTCGGCGCGCTGATGCTTGACGGGCAGGACCCGATCGCCGCGGCCCATAACCTCGCGCCCGAGGCGCTGGAGAACCCTGCGCTGCGCACGCCGGATGTGGCGCAGGCCGCCAGCAAGGTTGCCGTGATCCCGGAGGTCCGCGCGGCGCTCCTTGACTTTCAGCGCGCCTTTGCCCGCCGCGCGGGCGGCGCCGTGCTCGACGGGCGCGACATCGGCACCGTGATCTGCCCGCAAGCGGAGGTGAAACTCTTCGTGACCGCATCCCCCGAGGTCCGCGCACAGCGCCGGACAGACGAACTGGTCGGGAGGGGCCTCAAAGCCGACTACGCGGAAGTCCTCGAAGATGTCCGCGCCCGTGACGCCCGCGACAGCTCCCGAAGCGAGGCGCCCCTCAAACCCGCAGACGGCGCGAAAATCCTCGATACCTCCGAAATGACTATCGACACCGCCACGAAGGCAGCCATCGACGTCATCCAAAAGGCCTATTCTTCTTCTGGCTAAAAATATCCCGTGGGGTGTGGGGGGCTGGCGCTCCACCAATAAAATCGCGCGCGCCGCAGGCGCTCCTTTGGATCACGCAAAGATGCTTGGCCCGTGATGCCGCGCTCCCCTACACTCAAGGGACCGCATGAAAGGTCGCCTGATGAAACAGCTCTTTGCCGCCCTGATCCTCGCCGCTTCGCCGCTCGCCGCCGAAGAGGCGATGACCCTGCCGCGCCTGATAGAGATCGTGCAGGCCATCGACCCTGAGGCCCGCATCGCAGGCAACGCGATGGAGCTGTCGATTGATGATGTTCCGGTCATCGTCATCACCGACCCTGTGAGCGACCGGATGCGCGCTATGGTCCCGATCCGCAGTGCGGACGGGCTGACCCCGGGCGAGCTGATGCGCCTGATGCAGGCAAATTTCGACAGCGCGCTGGATGCACGCTATGCCGTCGCGCGCGGCCGTCTTTGGGGTGTGTTCATTCACCCGCTCGCCGCGCTTGAACGTGAACAATTCGTCTCCGCCCTCGTGCAGACCGTGACGGTGGCCAAGACCTATGGCCAGACCTATTCCTCCGGCGCGATGGTCTTTGGCGGCGGCGACACCAATGACATCTACCGCGAACTGCTCAAAGAGCTCTTGGAGCGCGGACAGGAACTTTAAGGCCCTTGCACTCAAGGCGGGCAGGATGAACGGTGGGCGCATGTCCGACGATCTCACCGTTCCCTGCCCAAATTGCGGCCACGCCGTGCCGCTGACCGAAAGCCTTGCCGGCCCCCGACTCGATGCGATCCGCGCCGAGATGGAGGCCGAGCGCGACCGCGCGCTTGCCGACCAGTTGCAAGAGGCGGAGGCACGCGCACTGGAAAAGGCGCAGGCGGAGATCGCCCGGACCCAGGACGCCGCCCGCGCCCGCGAGGCCGATCTCGTGGCGCTTCAGGCCGAGCTTAAGGATTCCAAAGAGGCGGAACGTACTGCCAAAAGCGAACAGGCCAAGGCACTCAAAGCGAAGCGAGACGTCGAGGCGCGCGCTGCCGAACTGGACCTCGAAGTGGAACGCCGGGTGGCAGAGGAAGCCAAGAAGGAAGCGGACCGCCAGCGCAAGCTGGCCGAGGAACGCGCGGCGGCCCAATCCGCGGCTGCCACCGAGGCCCTGCGCGAACAACTGGCGCAGGCCAAGGCCGAGGCCGACCAGAAACAGGCGGAAAGCAACGTGCAGATGGAGGCCATGCGCCGCCAGATCGAGGCGCTAAAACAGAAATCCGAACAGGGCTCGATGCAGGCGCAGGGCGAGGCGGCCGAACTGATCCTAGAAGACCAGCTGCGCCGCGCCTTTCCCGCGGACCAGATCGACGAGGTGGGAAAGGGTATTCGCGGCGCAGACTGTGTGCAGCATGTGGCCGGCGGGGTTGGCAGCATCCTGTGGGAAAGCAAACGCACGCAGAACTGGTCGAACGACTGGGCGCCCAAGCTGCGCGGTGACATGCGCACCGCCGGGGCCGATCTGGCGGTTCTGGTCAGCACGGCGCGCCCCGATGGCATCGACAGCTTTGAGGCCCGCGATGGCATCTGGATCTGCGCGCCGCGTTTTGTCCTCGCGCTGGCTGGCGTGCTGCGTCACAGCCTTGCGGAAATCTCGCAGGCCCGCGCCGCGCGCGAAGGGCAGGCGACAAAGACAGAGATGCTGTACGACTACCTGACAGGCCCGCAATTCCGTGCGCGGGTCGAGGCGATGCTTGAGCCGTTTGAGGAGATGGAGCGTGCGCTGGCCCAGGAAAAGCGCGCGCTGACAAAGCAGTGGGCGCTGCGCGAGAAACAGCTG
>JBCBCP010000015.1:0-62952 GCA_038530575.1 Pseudomonadota bacterium | reverse complement strand
CCAAGTCGAGCGCCTCTTCGAACACGTCCTTAAGCCGCCAGGCGCGTTTCGACTTTTTCTTTTTCTTCGGCTTGGCAGGTTTCGGCCCACGCACCTTGCTCTGCCTGATCAACTCGCGGTCGCCTTCGCGGTCCTTGGGCAAGCGTTTGAGGTCATGCAGCGGCGCGCCGCAGCTGGAACAGGTCAATTCGTGCCGCGATTTGTCCAGCACCAACGCGGCGCGAGTGCCGCAATAGCAGCACGTCGTGATCTTTGTAGGATAGCCCATCAAGTCCCCTTTCGGGATGCATATAGGGCCACAGCAGCCGCGTTTGAAACATTGAGCGAGCCAAACGCGCCGGCAGCCTCGATTCGCACCAGCGCATCGACCGTCTCGCGCGTCTTTTGCCGCAAGCCCGGCCCCTCGGCGCCCAGCACAAGGGCCACGGCACCATCCGCATGACCCGCCACCGCCTCTTCGACAGTTTGCGCGCCCTCCCCATCAAGGCCAAGCACCAGATAGCCCATGGCCTGCAACGCTTGAATGGTTTCAGCGAGGTTGCGCACCCGCAGATAGGGCTGCCGCTCCAGCGCGCCCGACGCTGTCTTCGCCAGTGCGCCCGTTTCCGGCGCACCGTGATGGCGCGTGCCGATCACGGCTGATGCGCCCAAGACCTCGGCCGAGCGCAGGATCGCGCCGACATTGTGCGGGTCCGTCACCCGGTCCAGCAGGATGACCCGCGGCGCCGCCGCACCGATCGCTACGTCCTCCAGCCGCCCCCAATCCAGCGCGCGGACCTCCAGCGCTGCACCCTGATGGACAGAACCCGGATCAATCGGCACGTCGAACTTGCGGGCATCGACGACCTCGGCCTCCATACCGGATTGCGTAATCGCCTCGGCCAGTTTCGCCTGCGCGTTCAGCGTCACGACCAGCCGCAGCTTTTCGCGGGCGGGGTTTTCAAGCGCATCGCGCACGGCGTGCAGGCCGAACAGCCACACGGTCTCGTGCGCGGCCGCACGCTTGGCGCGTTCCTTTTCAACGACCCATTTGGGCTTTTTCATCCGCCGCACCCCGCCTATTCGCATCGCGATTTTTGGCTCTTGACCCTGCCCCGGCCCGGCTTTAGTCAGCGCCCCACGCCGTATGGCGCAGTGGGCGACAGGCCGCAAGGTGTGGCAGGGGACTGTAACTCCCTCGCGGAGACGCACGCCTGGTTCGATTCCAGGGTCGCCCACCACTTTCTCCCCCCAGCACTTAGTTTTCTCGCGCTGCGGGTATGTTGCGCCGCCGGCCGGACCCCACACCGCGTATGCCTGCGCTCCGGGTCTGGAATTCCCGACCTGACGCTGGGTCATGGTTAAGGCACACTCGGTGCAGCTGCGGCGGTTTGGGGACAAAACAGGCAATGCGCGCTCACCGTACCCAGATCAGGGACAATGGGCCGACATATCTGCACAGACAGGAACATTTTTTCTTGTCTGCCGCCCAACCCTCGCGGACAGTTTAACCATCTTGCCTCTGGGGGGGCAGGGTTTTGGTCGGGGGACGACCCGTGTTTCGATTTGGACTTTTCAGCGCATCCCGCGCGGGTGCTTTTGTGTGTTTTCTCTGCGCCACCCTCATGGGCTCGGCGCTTTTTGCGCAGGATGCACGGTTGCGGGCGCCGCTTGAGCGTATTGCGATTGGTCCGGACCAGACGCTGCGCAGCTTCGTTGCCACGCATCTCAATGATCCGGACCTTTGGCCCTATGTTCTGCAACTGAACAAAATCGCCTCTCCTGCAGATGTCGCACCCGGCCAGGTGTTCGAATTGCCAGTGCAGCAGGTCGCCGCAGCCGATGATGCGCTGTCTCGGTCGCTCGAAGCGATCCAGAAAGCCAATGCTGAAGGCGCTCAGGTCTTTGCGCCGACACAGATCGGCAATGCGATCGACAGCCGTGAGAGCGCCATCACAGAGCGTGAGACGGGCAGCTTTGCCGCGTCCGTGGACCTCAGCGATATTGCCGTGGTGCTCGCGGCCGAAGCGCTGGAGATCGCAATCGCCCAGCGCGACCGCAGCGCCGAGGCCGTCGTGTCCGACGTGCATGGCGCAGTCGAGGGGCGCGCGCCAAAAGACTCTCGTTGGTCGGACCGCGGGCTGAACGACATCCTTGTCGAGTTCGAGCGGGTCCGCACCTTGTCGGACAGCACCACGCAAATCACCTTCCGTGACCTGTCGCGCCTCCGGCTCAATGCAAACTCGAATGCCACGATCCAGCGCATGCGCTCGGACCCGCTCACGGGCGGTGAAGTCACGAAGGTGAGCCTTGTAAACGGCGATTTCTACGCGTTGCTGAACCAGCTTTCGGGAAAGACCAGCTTTGAGGTCGACGTGCCGGGTGTGGAAACGACGACAAACTCCGGTGATTTCTGGATCAAGAACGATCAGACCGGCGCACGGTTCGTCAACTACGACACCCCCGCGCTGGAGGTCGTGGCAGACGGCGCGACCACGCTGGTGCGCGAGAACGAAGGCGTCGTTCTGACCTCGGCCGGAACACAGCGCACGCAAGTGCTTGACGCGCCGCGTCTTGCTCTACCCGCAGAAGGGGCGATCATCTACACCGCCACCGCGCAGCTTGGCTGGGACGAATTCGAAGGGGCGCGGGCCTACTGGGTCGAAGTGGCCAGCGATCCGGGCTTCAACGATATGCGCGTGTCCGAATGGGGGATCGAAGGTACGGCCTTTGAAACGCCCGACCTGCCGCCGCGGGTCTATCACTGGCGCGTTGCCGCGCTGGACGAGCTTGGCCTGCCCGGCCAGTGGTCCAAGGCGCAACCCTTTACCGTGCGCGTCGACACCACGCCGCCCTTCCTCGCCCTGCTGTCGCCAGAGCCGAACCTTCTATCGGACCAGCCGCAGGTCGAGGTCTTTGGCGCCTCGGAGCCGGACGCGACCGTGCTTTTGAATGGCGCGCCCGTGACACTGGGCACAGATGGATCCTTTATCGAGGTGGTCACCCTCACGCCCGGCCAAAATCTGATCCGGCTGGAGGCGGTCGACCCGGCTGGCAACACCTCCAACGCAGCGCAGGCGGTGGTCTATCGGCCCAAGGTCGCTGTGACGATCACGCTGGCCCCAACCCTGCCCCGGGTTGGCACTGCCTTGGCCACCCGCAGTGCGGAGATGACCGTGACCGCCGCCTCATCGGCTGCGCCCGGCGCGCGGGTCGAAGTGCGCGGCGCGGGGGGCGTGCTGGCGGCGGAAACCGTGGTCGGGCCCGCTGGCGACATCAGCTTTACCCTGCCAGCCTCTGCGGCCGAGACGACCTACGAGATCACCGTCCTATCGCCCACCGGCGCGGTTGAGGGCCGGGCGCCCGTGTCCGTCCTGCGTGATCAGACACCGCCCGTGCTGACGCTGGACGCCCCCCTGCCCCCCGCAACCGATGTGGACACAGTGGACGTCAGCGGGGATGCTGGCGACGCGGTCGCGCTGACGCTCGGCGGGCAGGACGTGCCCCTGACCGGCGGGCGGTTTGAGGCGACAGTGACGCTGGAGCCCGGACAGAACGGGTTCGACCTCATCGCCTCTGACGCGGTGGGCAACGTGGCGGCGACACGGTTGTCGACGCTGTATGACATCGACCCGCCCGAAATCCTGCGCACGGACCTGTCGCGCCCCTCGGGCAGCTCTGGTCCCATCGTAATCGAGGCGGAGGCAACCGACGCCTCGGGCCTGCGGCAGGCAGCCTCTTACCTGATCGAGGTGAGCGGCGTGGAACGCGAAGGCTGGCTGCGCTGCGACAATGCAACGGGCCTGTGCACCGCCACCCTGCCCCCAGAACCGGGCGATCTGCGCCTGATCGAAATCGTTATCGAAGACTACGCCGGCAACGCCGCGTTCAACTGACCCCGGGAAAAGCTTATGTTTCGCATCCTGACCCTTGCCCTGATCCTCCTCGCGCCGCTGGCCCATGCCCAAGCGGTGCCCGAAGGGTTGATGGTGATCTACGGGCAGGCTGCCCCCACCCGTGAAGGCGATGTGGACCGGCGCGAGCAGATCTTCTTTTCCATTCCCGAGGGCGCGGCATCGCGGATTTACGTCCGCATTTTTGATCCGGAGACGCGCGGCAGCCAGGATTTCACCTATGGCGGCGGCGCGGACAGCGAAACGACCTACCGCGTCTTTGGCGGGGATGGCGCCTATACGGCGGCGGATGTGCCCGTGATGCAAGAGGACCGCGCCCGCCCGCCGCGTGTGCGCCCCGATTTCCCGATCACCGGCCCGGGGCGCGAGATCCTGTCGCGCGCCTATGGCTCTGATCGGGCGACGGATGGACGCTGGGCCGTGCTGGGCGCGGTGCGCCCGCGGCAGGGTGAGGTGGTGGACGGCCGCGTCTGGTTCCGGCTGGATATCGAAGGCACGCGCGGCAACGACGGCAACGGCTTTCTGGTCGATGTCAGCCTCGCCCGCGACCGCTCGCGCCCACCCGAGGGGCTGCAGCTTTTCTCATGGCAGCCAACGATCCGCTGGACCGCGCCGGGCGGCGCCACCCGGATGACCTTCGGGCCGAATGCCGGCGGACCCTACACTGTGCAAAGCTTTGACGCGGCGAATGGCGAGCTGTTCCTGATCACCGATTACGTGGACCTGCCCGTGCGCGCCTCGGGCCAGGATTTCTGGAGCATCGACACGGTGGACGCCGCCGGAGACACGCTGGCCCTGTCGCTTGCCGAGGGTTTCGAGCGGCCCAATGACGTGACCGTCAGCGTGTTTGACCGTAACGGAAACCCAGTCCCGCTGGGCCTGCCGCCGGTGCGTGGGTTGGACCCCGCGCGCCCCGTGGCCATCGGGACGGCGCGGCCCCTTGCCGACTGCCGCTCGGTCGCCTTTGATGGGGCCGCAAGCGCCGGGCGCACGCCACTGAGCTACCTGTGGGAGTTTGGCGACGGCAATTCGGCCACCGAGAACGTGTTCGCCCACCGCTACGCAGAGCCGGGGCGCTACACCGCCCGCCTGCGCGTGCTTGAGCCGGGCAACCGCCCCGGGCGCGGCGCGCAGGTAGAAGTGCCGGTGCATGTGCGCAACGCCCCTGTAGCGATGCCCGGGGACCCGATCGTTGTCGCCCCCGGCAGCGCGGTGTCCTTCGATGCCAGCGGCTCGCAAGCCTCTGACAGCCCCATCGCCCGCTACCGCTGGGCCTTTGGCGACGGGACGGTCGCAACGGGCGTGCAGACCGCGAAAATCTACGACACGCCTGGCCTTTACCGCGCGATCCTGCGCGTTGAAGATGACAGCCTGCACCCCTGCAACTTTGGCGTTGCCACCCGCGAGATCACGGTGAATTACCCGCCCGTCGCCGAAGCCGGAACGGGGCAAAGCGCGATCCAAGGCCAGACCGTCAGCTTTGACGGCACAGCGAGCTATGATGTCGACGGCACCGTATCGGCCTGGCGCTGGGACATGGGCGACGGCACCGTGCTGGAGGGCCCGCAGGTGAGCCACGCCTATGCAGGCTCGGGCACCTACACGGTCACGCTGACGGTCACCGACAGTTCGGGCGTGGCCAACAACACCGCCCGGGACACGATGCGGGTCGAGGTGAACAGCCCACCCGTGCCGCAAATCGCCATCCCGCCCCGGCCCGTTTCGGTCTCCGAGGCGGCAACGCTTGACGCTTCCGCCTCCACCGACGCGGACGGGGTAATCCTGTCCTACCTGTGGGACTTTGGCGACGGGCGCACCGGTGACGGGCAGGTCGTGAACTACGCCTGGACCACGCCCGGCACCTTTGACGTGACGCTGACGGTGATTGACAATTCGGGCACCCAAAGCGCAGAGCAGAAGGTCGTGCAGCGCATTGTGGTGGACGCTGCCCCTGTTGCAAACGCAGGCCCGGACCAGTTCGTGACCGCCTCTGTCGTGCAGTTTGACGGCACCGGCAGCACGGATGCTGAAGGCGAGATCACCGAATATGTCTGGGACTTCGGCGATGGCAGCACCGGCACCGGCCCGTCCCCCAGCCACGCCTATGCCCGCCCGGGCGTCTATGAGGTCGCGCTGGTTGTGCGCGACGCCTCGACCGCGCCGCTCAACACCCATCGCGACACGATGCGCCTTGTGATCAATGCCGCGCCCATCGCTGACGCCGGCCCGCCGCAGGTCGTGGCGCCCGGTGATCCGATCACCCTGTCCGCACGCGCCAGCGTTGACCCTGACGGCGCCATTTCGGATGTGATGTGGGACACCCCCGCAGGCGCGCTTGAAGGCGAGCGCGTCGGCCTGACGCTGACAGAGCCGGGCACCTACCGCATGGCCCTCACGGTTGCCGACAATTTCATGGGCGGCGCCGCGCTGGACGAGGCCGAAACCTTCGTCACCGTGAACGCCCAGCCTGTTGCCGAGGCGGGCGCAGACATCATCGTTGCGCCGGGTGAGCCGGTCACCTTCGATGCCGGGCAAAGCTATGACCCCGATGGTCAGATCATCGGCTGGCTCTGGGAGTTCGAGGACGGCACCAGCAGCACCGAACCCTTCGTGACGCGCGTCTACACCACGCCCGGCGTCTATTCGGCGCAGCTTGTGGTAACCGACAATTCAGGCGTGCTGAACGCGACGGCCTCTGACACAATCACGATCCGCGTGAACCATGCGCCTGTTGCCGAAGCGGGGCCCGAGATACGGGGCGATGTGCTGCAAGTGACGCTGGACGCGGGCGGCTCGTCTGATGCGGACGGGGATGCGCTCATCTACCGCTGGGATATGGGCGACGGCTCGCCCCCGATCATGGGCCAGCGCATCACCCACACCTACCCGCGCGCGGGCAAGTTTCCTGTCACCCTGTTTGTCGATGACGGCACGGGCATGACCAACGCGACCGCGCGGGATGCAACCGTTGTCACGCTCGCTGCGCGGCCCGTCGCCAATGCGGGCGGCAACCGCGAGGTCTGCTCGGGCGAAAGCATCCTTTTTGACGCCTCGGCCTCGGTCGACCCGGATGGCGGTCTGCTGCTGTACGAATGGGACTTTGGTGACGGGACGATGTCGGACATCGTGAACCCGACCAAGATCTACGAAGAGCCTGGCGCCTACCCCGTTACCTTGCGCGTGCAGAACGGCAGCGGCACCGAATGGGGCAGCGACATTGCGCGCATTGCGGCCCTCGTGCGCGAGGGGCCCATCGCGGATGCAGGGCCGGACATGACCGTCTGCACCAACCAACCGGTGCGTTTTGACGGCTCTGGCAGCACGGATGCCGACGGCGCCGTCAACGCCTTTGCCTGGACCTTTGGCGACGGCGGCATCGCCAGCGGGGAGCGGCCCGAATACCGCTTCAAGAAGCCCGGCAACTACGCCGTCACGCTGACCATTCAGGGCGAGGCCATCGCCGCCTGCTCGCCGCTCGACACGGATGTGGTGAATGTGCAGGTCCTTGCCGCGCCCGGTCAGGAGATCATCGGATCGGAGCGCGCGGCCGCCGGCATGCCTGCCACCTTTACCGCCGAGCTTGGCGATCTGGGCGGGGCGAGCATTGTATCCCAATCCTGGACGTTCTCGGACGGCGGCACGGGCACCGGCGCGGAGGTCAGCCACACTTTTGCCGAGCCAGGCGAATATTTCGTCACCGTCTCGACCCAGCTTGCGGGCGGCAACGCGGGCTGCGACGTGATCGAGACGCGGCGCAACGTGATCGTGAACGCCGCCCCCATGGCGGCGATCGAGGCACCAAGCGCCGTCGCAGTGGGCGAGGCTGTGGTCTTCAGCGCGGGCAACTCGGCGGATGATGACGGCACGCTCACCGGCTTTGCCTGGGACTTTGGCGATGGCGGCACGGCGCAGGGCGTTCTGACCTCCTACCGCTTTACCGAAGCGGGCACCTACACCGTCACGCTGGCGGTGACCGACGACGCAGGCGTGGGCAACTCGGTGCAGACCGTCACCCGGCAGATCACAGTAAATCCGGCGCCCAAGGGCGGCTTGGGCCTGTCGGGTCAGGTCTGCCCCGCTGTACCGGTGCCATGGTCGGTCACTGCGCCCGAAGGCACAAAGGTTGACTGGCTCTTTGCCGGTGCACCGGGCGGCTCCGGCCCCTCCGCCTCCCACACCTTCCCGCAGCCGGGGCTGTTCCCGGTCACAGCGATCCTGAACGACGGCAGCGGTCTGGCCAATGCAGAGCGGCGCGAAGAGGTCTATGTGCGCGTGAACGCCGCGCCCACCGCGCTGGCGGGACCGGACCGCATCGTGTGCCCCGGTCAGGAGATCGTATTCGACGCAGGCGCATCAGGCGACATTGACGGCACGCTGACGGATTTCCTGTGGTCTTTCTCGGACGGGGTGGAGCTGCGCGGCGCGCAAGCCTCACGCACCTTTGACGGCACCGGCCCGGTCGAGGTCACGCTGACCGTGACCGATGACAGCGGATCTGCCTGCGCGATCGGCACCGACAGCGCGCGCATCCTCGTCAACAGCACGCCGGTCGTGGACGCAGGGCCCGACATGACCGTGCCCGTGGGCGCGGCCCATGATGTGGTGCGCTTTGATGCCTCTGCTGCGACGGACGCCGACGGTCAGGGCCTGCGCGTGGGGTGGGACTTTGGCGATGGGGCGGCAGCAAGCGGTTCGATCGCGCGGCACCGCTATGCTGTGCCCGGCACCTACACCGTCACCGTGCGCGCCTCCGACCCGACCGGCCTCGTCTGCGGCACTGGTTCTGATACCGCAACAATCACGGCTATCGCGCGCGATTAACGTCGCGTGGGGCAACAATCGCGGCTAGGCTGACCCTATGTGGATTCCGCTCCGGCTCAAGTTCTTTGCCTTCGCCGCGCTCTTGGCCGTGGCGCCGTTGGCCATTGTCGGGCAGAACCTCACGCAGCTCACCCGGGACGAGCTGGTCTCAGCCGCGAACGAGGACCTGACGACGGTTGCGGCGCAGCTGCGCGCGCAGTTTGACAACCGTTTTCAGGGCCGCTGGCTTTCGCCGCTCATGGTGATCCGCAACGGCATCGACAGCGAAGAGCTGGGCGTGCCGCAAAAGGCCTCCCTCCTGACGCTGGGCCTGCAAGAGCTGCCGGACGTGGTCGCGCTGCAACTGGCCATCGACGGCTCGAACCTGCCGATCATGGCGACCGATCAGGCCTACAGCCAAAAGCTGGAGGCCGCGGGCCTCGATCCGGTCAAGACACTGACAACGCCCTCCGAGGTGCTCGTGAACATCGCCGCCACGGGGCAATATGGCCGCCCGCTAATCGCGCAGGACCCAGTGACGGGCGACTGGCTGGCGACGCTGGCCCTGCCGCTGAAGACACAGATCGCTGGGCGCGGCGTGACGCTCGCGGCCAAGATCGAGCTGTCCAGCCTTGCAGATCTTGTCGCACGCCACCCCTTTGCCCAGCGCGGTGAGATCACGGTGATCGACCAGGCCGGACGCACGGTGTTGGGCGCGGCGCAGACCCAGCTGATCGAGCGGGACATCGTGCAATCCGCCCTGCCCCTGATCGTGGCGGGCGCGCGGGCGGACGCGCTGCAAAGCTATACACGGCCCGACGGCACCGCCATGCTGGGCGCTTACGCCTTCCCCGACTGGTACCCCTGGGCCGTCATCACCGAGCTGAGCGAGGCAACCGCCTACGGCGTCGTGAACGCGATCACCCGCCAGATCCTGATCGTTGGCGGCATCGGCTTTGCCATCGCCTCCATCGGCGCGCTGATCTTTGCCCGCCGCCTGACGCGCCCGATCCTCGACATTGGCGAGGCGGCCGAGGCGGTGGGCTCGGGTGATTTTTCCGCCCGCGTGCGCGAGCTGGGCCGGCGAGACGAGCTGGGCCTGCTGGCCTACCGCTTCAACAAGATGGCGGGCGAGCTGGCCGAGCGGCTGGAGCTGATGAAATTCGTCTCTGCCGGGACCGTTTCGGCCATCAAGCAGGCTGAGGCCGGCATGGCCCGCGGCGGCACACGTCAGCGCATCTCTGTCGTGTTCACAGATATCCGCGGCTATACCGAGTTCTCCGAAGCCCACCCGCCCGAGACGGTGATCGAGGCTCTGAACGCTTATTTCGACGTGCAGGCCGACATTGTGGAGGCCCATGGCGGCGACATCGACAAGTTCATCGGCGACGCGCTGGTCGCGGTCTGGTCAGGCGAGGGTATGGAGCGCAAGGCTGCCCAGTGCTGCGTAGAGATTGCCGAGGCGATGGAAGGCCTGTTGGAAAAATACCCCGATTATAATCTGCATGTCGGCCTGGGCGTTGCATCCGGCGAGGCCGTGATGGGCGCGATGGGCGCAAAGGATCGGATGGACTTCACAGTGCTGGGCTCCACCGTGAACCTCTCGGCACGGCTGTGCTCCAAGGCTGACCCGGGGCAGGTGCTTTCTGACGAGGCGACACGCGCGGCAAGCCAGAAAGCCGGGCTTGCCTTTGAACCGCTCGATCCCATTCCTTTGAAGGGATACGCAGAGCCGGTCCCAGCCTTCTCGATCGCGCGCGCCTGACGCCTCGGAAACCGACGCGGTTTCCACGCCGCACCATGAACTGCCTGTTTGCTATGTGATGCGATTGCCGTGGTGCGGAGCGGTTTTCCGCGTCGGAAAACCGCTCCTGCCACCCGTCTCAAGGGCTTTGCCGAGCCGGTCGGGTCTTCTTGTTCGTCCGCGCGTGGCGTTTTCTTTCTAAGAAAACGGACCGGAAACTTACCAAGTTTCCGCGCCCGCCTAACCGTAAACCGCCCATGCCCAGATCATCGCAACGTAGGTCAACTGATGCAGCATCTGGTCAAAACCGATTGCACGCCAGAACCCGGCGTCGGCCGGCGTATGACCGGTCATATCTGACCAGCGCCCCTTGCCCCAATCGATGTGATAATGGGCGATCCACTCCAGAACCACGATGACGGCCAGCGCGGACCAGCCCGCCCCCATTACGGCAAGGACCAGCGCACTGCCAACCATATGCTCGCCCGCATGAATGCTGCGCCCAAGGTGAAGATACTGCCCCCTGTTGCGCAGCATCATGGGTGTCTGCAGATAGAAATCGGCAACCATGTGCTTGATCTGCAAGAGGATCAGCAGCACCAGCGCCGCGCCGAGGCTTTCTGTCACCGCATTGTGTCCCATACCGCCATGCCACCAGCCTAGAACGCATACGCTCTGGGCGCAAATCTTACCAGTCGCGCCGCCCGGGCATTGCCCCGCCCTGCCCTCACGGTCTAGCGTGCGCGCAGGATGTAAGGGCAGCGACGATGGACCGGTCGATTTTCGGCTTCATCTGGAAACACTCGAAACGCGATCAGCTGATCTTGCTGGCCGTGACGCTGACGCTGTTTCCGCTGCTGTACCTCACGCTCGAGCTGCCAAAGCGCATCATTAACGACGCTATCGCCGCGCCCCGGCCCATTGTGGACGTCTACGGCTACCAGCTACCGCAGGTGCAATTCCTGTTCCTGCTCTGCGGGCTCTTCCTTTTGGCCGTGATCGCGCACGGGCTGATGAAAATGCGGATCAACACGATGAAGGGCGTTCTGGCCGAGCGTCTTTTGCGCCGCTTTCGCTACAGCCTGATCGCCCGCATCCTGCGCTTTCCCGCCCCTTATTTCGAGCGGACGAGCCAGGGCGAGCTGGTCTCCATGGTCACGTCCGAATCCGAACCCATGGGTGGGCTGATGGGCGATGCCGTGGCGCAGCCGGTGCTGCAGGCCGGGCAAATGCTGACCATCCTGTTCTTTTTGTTTGCGCAAAGCTGGGCGTTCGGCATCGCCGCCTGCGCCCTGATCCCGCTGCAGGCCTGGCTGATCCCCAAGCTCCAGCGCCAGATCAACAAGCTGAACAAGAAACGCGCCTTGCAGGTCCGCGCCCTGGCCGGCGAGATTGGCGAAAGCGCGGCAGGCGCGGCCACACTGCGCGTCTCTGGCGGCTGGCCCTACCGGCTGGCGCAGATCACGGACCGGCTCGGGCGGCTGTTCGAGATCCGGTTCGAGATCTTCCAGAAAAAGTTCTTCATGAAGTTCATCAACAACTTCATCACCCAGCTTACGCCCTTCCTGTTTTATGCCTTTGGCGGCCTCTTGGTCATCCGGGGCGAGGTCAGCCTTGGCGCGCTGGTCGCCGCACTGGCGGCCTACAAGGATCTTTCGAGCCCATGGAAGGAGCTGCTGGCCTATTACAACCAATCCTCGGACATGCAGCTGCGCTGGGAGACGATCACCGAACGCTTCGTCCCCGCGGGCATGATTGACGAGGCGCTTTTTGAAGGGCGCACGCCTGCGGATGTTGATCTGAAGGGCGATCTGGAGCTCGATGGCGTGACGGTGCGCAATGCGGACGGCAACGCCGTGCTCGAGGATCTGGACCTGAAGGTGCCTGCTGGCGGCATCATCGGCATCGCCGCGCCTTCTGAGGAAGACCGCCACGCCCTCGCCGCGCTTCTGACCCGCGAGGTGCTGCCGAGCGAGGGCCGCTTAACGCTCGCCGGGCACGCGCTGTCCTCTCTGCACCAGGGCACCATTGCCGCGCGGGTCGGTCACGCCACCTCTCGGCCTGTCCTGTTCCTTGGCTCTGTTGCGGACAATGTGCTGCTCCCGCTCAAGGCCGCGCCGCAGGGCGATCCGGTCGACGCCGCCTTCGCCGCAGAGGCGCGGCGGGCCGGCAATGCGGACGGCATGTTGGATGCGCCCTGGCTCGATTACAGCCGGGCGGGCACAGAAGATGATGCCACCCTCGCGGCCTGGGGCCTGTCATTGCTGGAGGGGATGGGGGCCTCCCGTGCGCTGTTCCGCCGGGCGCTCGATCAGCGCTTTGATGGCGGCGCACATCCCGCCCTCGGCGAAGCGCTGGTGAACCTGCGCCCGGTTATTGCCGATAGCATAGAGTCGGCGGGGCTGGGCCAATACGCCATGCGCTTCGATCCGGAGGCCTATAACCCGACTCTGCCTGTCGCAGAAAACCTGCTGTTTGCGACGGCCCGCGTGCCCATCACCCCGGCCTTGATCGCCGAACAGACCGAATTTCTGGGCGCGCTGCGCGAACTGGGCCTCGACGATGATCTGGAGGCTGTCACCCGCGACGTCATCGACTTCCTGCGCCAGATCTTTGGCGTTGACGGCACCGATCATCCGCTTTTTCGCAAGTTGAACCTGGATGCTGAAACCTTTGAACGCGCGGTAGACATCCTCGCGGCGCAGCGGGACGGCAAGGCGCCAGACGCGGACGGTGCAGCGCTTTTGCTGACGGTCCCGTTCCTGATCAGTGCCGAGCAGATCGGCGCAGGGTTTCCCGACACCATCAAGACCCGCGTTCTGGAAATGCGTCAAAGCCACGGCGAAGCCCTGCGCGCCACGCTCGGCGATCTGTTTGCGCCGATCGAGGCGGGGCAGGTTGTGCAGGGCATGACGGTTCTTGAAAACGCTCTGTTTGGAAAAGTATCCGAGGGCGCGGGATCGAAGGGCGACGAGCTGCGCGCCCTTATTGCCACACGCATGGAAGAAGAAGGGCTTGCCCGTCAGGTGCTGGAGCTGGTCTTTGACATGCCCGTCGCCATAGGCGGAGCCGGCCTTCCGACCCTGTTTGCCGAACCGATGGCGGTGGCGCGTGCAGCGGTCAAGCGCCCCGATCTGCTAATCCTCGAAGACGCGCTTGCCTCCTATGATGCAGAGGCGCGCGGGACGCTTTACGCCAATCTGCGTGCGCTTCTGCCCGGCACGACTCTGATCGTCATCGCCCCCGCTCTGGAGGAAAGCACAACCTTTGATCAGGTTGTCGAACTGTCTGGCGGGCGGATCGTCGGCGGCACGATCCGCGGCAGCGCCACGCAGGACAGCGCGGCCTCTGCCGATCTGGCGCGCAAAGTTGCGGCGCTCGAGGCGACAAATCTCTTTTCAGGTGTTTCGCGCAAACAGCTCCGCCTTTTGGCATTCGGCGCGCGTTGGTATGAGGCCGAGGCGGGCGCTTACGTGTTTCACAAGAATGACCCGCCCGACGACGGCGCCTATCTGCTGACCGAAGGGGAGGCGGACCTTTTGCTGCCGCAGGATGGCGAGGACCGGCTGATCGCGACAGTCGGACCCGGCGCGCTGGTGGGCGAGCTGGGCCTGATCCGGGCAGAGTCCCGTGCGCTCGACATGCGGGCCAAGACCGACATCAAGTGCCTGCGCCTTGGCTCGGAGGAGTTTTTGGCCGTTGTCGAACATGACGCCTCGACCGCCTTCAAACTGCTGCAGGTCGTGGCTGGCTACGTGAATACTTGACCGCGCGGGACCGGGCGGCTTTTCCGCGTCGGAAAAACGCCCACTCGTGCAAATCGTGAACGTGGGTGATCTTTGTGCAGGGCGCAAACCATTGTAAAATGACACGAAGTTGCAAAGGCCGACTCGATGGACAATGCCCAATTTCTCCTGACCGCGGCGACGGTCTGGCTCTGGATCGGTGCGGCCGTAGCGCTTGTTTTTCTGGCGTGGGGCATTGACCGCGTCGACGAGGACGCGCGCGGCGCCTACGTCTTCCGACCGCTTTTGATCCCCGGGATCCTGCTGCTTTGGCCGCTTGTGCTGTATCGCTGGTGGGCGATCGAGGTCGAGGCCGCGCCCTGGCTGGCCCGCTACCGCCCTGTGCGCGGCGCCCACCCCGCTGCGGCGATGCTGATGTGCGCAGCCATGGCCCTGTTGCTTGCCGTGGGCCTGACCGCGCGGCAGCCATGGCCGGACCATATTGAGCCTGTTCAGATCGGCGGGCCGGGGCAATGAGCGTTAAATATATTCCCGTCCAGTGGAACCCGAACAAATGGGCCTACAACGCTGCTATGCTCGGCGGTGTTGGCGCGTTTCTTTGGATTTTCCTTTATATCACGCCCGAAGCGCTAAGCCACGAACGCCCCATCAATGCGCAGATCCACAACGCCCGCGCCTTTGGGGCCTGCGCCTTTGTCATGCTCACAGTGATCTTGTGCATAGGCCCCCTCGCCCGCCTTGATCCGCGGTTTTTACCCTTGCTCTACAATCGGCGCCATTTTGGCGTCATGACCTGCGTCGTTGCGCTGACGCATTTCAGTTATATCCTCGGGTGGTACTTTGCCTTTTCGTCTCAGGGGGGCCTTTATGGTTTGCTGATCGCGAACACGAGCTATGGCCAGATTGCCGGTTTCCCGTTCGAAGCCTTTGGCATTTTTGCACTTCTGTGCCTGCTCGTGCTCGCGGCAACGAGCCATGATTTCTGGCTGAAGTTCCTGACCCCCCCGGTTTGGAAACGTCTGCATTACCTCGTCTACGCGGCATACGCGGCAGTCATCGGGCATGTGTCACTGGGCATATTGCAGGATCAGCAGAACCATGTTTTGACCGCTATCGTCATTGGCTCTGCTGCCCTGGTTGGCGGGCTGCACCTCGCCGCCGCGTGGAAGGACCGCGCCGCGCGGGCGGGCGGCAGCGGGTGGATGCCCGTAGGCACCGCCTCCGAATTCGCCGAAGGACGCGCCATCATCACCCGCCTGCCCTCAGGCGACCGGGTCGCGACGTTCCTGCTCGATGGCCAACTGAGCGCCATCGCAAACGCCTGCGCGCATCAGAACGGCCCACTCGGTGAGGGTCGGATCGTCGATTGCCTTGTCACCTGCCCTTGGCACGGGTTCCAGTATGACGTGCGCACGGGCCGCTCTCCCGCACCGTTCACCGAAACGGTGCCAACCTACCGCCTGCGCGCCAATGGCAACACCGTCGAAGTGCATTCCGATGCAAACCCGCCTGGCACCCCAACCAAGCCGCTGCCGCTGGGGGCCCTGACATGAGCGAAGGCAAAGGCGATCAGCCCTTTTTCATCGGCTTCGCGCCGGTCCCCGCCCCGCTTCGGGGTTTCTTAATCGGCGCAGCGCTTTTGCTGGTGGCCGGGCTCGGCGCGCTGGGCTTTGCGATGGGGGCAGCGCAGGACGACCCGGGCCAAGGCGCGCTGCGCTTCGACTACGGCCGCCAGACCCTGCAAGGTGTCATCGAGCCCGGGGCCTACCCGATCTTTCACGTCACCCAAGGGACGGAGCGCGTACCGGCGGGCGAAAGTTTCGTGATGACGGCTGGCGGCAAATCTGGTGTAGCGCCGCGCGCAAACCCGCTCGCGGGCGGTCTGGCGCAGGCCTCCGGCGTTCTTCTGGAACGCGGCGCGCTCTATATGCTGCAGGTGCGCGGGGGGCGGAACGGGCTGCGCAGCCTTGACGGCGACGTGCCCGAGGTGCCCGCGCCCGAGCCGCTCGGCACGTGGCGGCTGACGGGCGAGATTTGCGATGGCAAGTGTTTGGCTGGTGCAATGCGCCCCGGCCGGGGCCTTGCGCACAAGGCCTGCGCAAACCTGTGCCTGTTGGGAGACGTGCCGCCGGTCTTTGTGTCCACCCACCCTGTCGCTGGCGAGCAATTCATGTTGGTCACTGGCCCAAATGGTGGCCGCCTTCCTGCAGCAGCCTACGATGCCGTTGGCGAATACGTCTCGGTCACCGGGACGCTGGCGATGCACGGAACCACGGCCGTCTTTGCCATCGACCCAGCCACGATCGCGCGGGTGCCGTGATGGCGGTCCGGGCGCTCATGGTCTGCCTTGCCGCGCTGATCGCTGCGGCGCTGCTCTATGCCTCGCCCTACTGGCCGGTCCAACTCTGGGGCCGTCCGGGGCTGTTTGGCCTGTCTTCCCTGCCGCCCGGTGGTGATCTGGTCGGCCGCTGGCTGCGCGGCACGCCTTTGGCTCCGTTCGACCTGATGGTCTGGGCCGTGGGGAGCTTTGCGCTTCTGAGTACGCTGCAGTGGGCTGCAAGCAAGCTCGGCAAAGGCGGTTAGGGCATCAAGACCTGTGCGCGCTGCCACTGCGCCTCTTCCACACCAAGATCGTCATAAGTGATCCGTACCGACACGCTGCCGACGGAACCCAGCGGAAAGGTCTGATATGGCAGGCCGTCATCCGCGGTGACGGCGTTTGGCATGGCCGTGCCGAGGTGACAGTCCGGCATCGGCCAGTCCTGCAAAGGCGCGCCGTTCACCGAAAATTCGATCCGCGCCAGACCGCAGCGCCATGCCCAAAGATGCGTGACATAGACCAGATCCTGCCCGTCAAATTCGCGCACCGCGACCCAATTGTTCCGCGTGGCGCCAAGGATCGGGCGCACTTCGAGCGCGGTGGTGAACTGGCCCGTCGCGACCTGCGGCTCGGCCACCAGCGCGGGCGCGGCAGGGGCCGCCTCCGCCGGTGCTGAGGCCACATCCGGGGCGGCGGTGTTATCCGCAGGCCCGGACGACAAAGCGATCAGGGCGACAATCACATCCAGCATAACACTTCCCTTTCGAACAAATGCTCCGTTCACAGGCGGGCCCGCCACGCCTATACTGTGCGAAAACAATGCAGACCCGAGCAGGATCATGCCACGAAAGACCAAAGCGCCAAAGCCTTACAATATCGCAATCGTCGGCCAGTCCGGGCGGCTGGGCTATGAGGCCATCCTGTTTGCCGCCTCGCTCCGCAAACGAAGCCCGGAGTTCAAGGGCCGCCTTCTGGTCGCCGAACCGCAACCCGGGCCGCTTTGGCCGAACGATCCGCGGATCGAACACCCTGTGCGCGCGGTGCTCGAAGACTTGGGCGCCGAGATCGTGCCCTTCGAGAGCCAGCACTTTGGTGCCGCCTACCCCTATGGCAACAAGATCGAGATGCTGGCGGCGCTGCCCGAAGGCGAGCCGTTTGTGTTCTTCGACACAGATACGCTGGTCACTGGCGATCTGAACACAGTGCCCTTTGACTTTGAGGTGCCATCCGCCTCCTTGCGCCGCGCCGGCACGTGGCCGCAGCCTGAGCTATACGGTCCCGGCTATGCAGGCATCTGGAAATCGCTTTACGACATGTTCGGGCTCGATTTCGAAAGCTCTCTCGACCTGAGCGAGCCGGACGAATACTGGGCCCGATATCTGTATTTCAACGCAGGATACTTCTACTACAAATGCCCACGCGCATTCGGCCAGCGCTTTGCCGATTACGCGCTGGCGATAAAAGCAGACCCGCCAGAGGCGCTGGCCTGCCAGTCGCTTGACCCGTGGCTTGATCAGATCGCCCTGCCCTTGGTCATCCACAGCTTGGGCGGGCGCCGCGACGCGCTGGCGCCGGGGCTGTTGGACGGCTCGGTCACCTGCCATTACCGCGTCTTGCCCTTGCTTTACGCGCGCGAGGCGCAGCACGTGATCGACACACTGGAGGAAATTGCAGCCCCCAACAAACTCAAGAAAGTGCTGAAAGGCTCCGAGCCGATCAAGCGCATGGTCTACCAAGGCCGCGGGGCCAAGGTCCGTGCGTTGTTTGATCAGGAAAATCTACCCAGACGGGAACAAGCAATCCGTAACCGCATAAAATCGAACGGTTTCTGGATGCGTTAGTTGACCTCGGCCTGCAGCCGTGGCTCACTTTACCTAACGGCAGCCAGCGCGCTCGCGCCAGCCACCAAATGCCCGGGTCAAGTGGACCATGGGCGTTATGAGTGTAGCAGTACCCACCTTAGTATTTTCCGAGTGACCCCGTGTTTGCCACCGCGCATGGAGCCGGCGCATTGACCAAGGATTTTTCAGGCTTTTTAACTCGCCTGGCCGCATATTTTGAAGCAGGAGACCTTGACCGCCTCGCGGCTCATTGCGTTATGCCATTGCCGGTATATTTCGGCGATCAGCTTATGGTGCTGGGAAGTCAGGACGTCGCCGCCGAAGCGCTCGGCTTGATCCGCAAAATGGTGACCGCGCGCGATATGGCCCGGGTCGAGGCGGTCATCGAAGCCGTCGAGTTGCCCGTTGGTCGTTACCAGAGATTGTTTGTCGTGTGGACCTATACCGACACCGCAGGCCGCCTGATCGGCCGCTCACGCGTGCGGTATGTACTTGAACCACAGGCCGCAGACATAGACCCACGCGTGCATTTGGTGCATTATGTATCGACAGATTTCACTGACCTCGCCGAACAGATGCCGTTCTCGGCACCGGGCGAAACGATATAACGCGACGTCTTTGCGACGCCCCGAAAAAGAGGGTTTCTATGATGGTTAATTTCACATAACCGCCTGTCCTCGATTTACAGCCTTTGCGCAATGAGGACGACTGGCCATGTCGACCAAGGCTGTTACAGCCTTTTTGAACGAACAGGCAGACGCGCTGATGGTCGGCGACGTCGCCTCTATTGCGGCGCGCTTCACCACACCAATTCCGGTCTATTTGAACGAAAGCCTGATGGTCCTCGGCAGCCCCGCAATCGCGGAAGAGGCGCTTGGCATCATGCGCGCGGGTCTTCTGGCGCACGGCGTTGCAAAACAGCGGGCGCGCGTCATCGCGTCCGAATTGCCGCGTGGCCCCATGCAAAAGGTCTGGATTGACTGGACCTACCTGAACAGCGCAGGCGCGTTGCTGGGCAAGGGCCGCACCGAATATGTGCTGCGCGACCCGGGCGCGCCCGAACGCACAATGTTCGAATTGATCGACCACGTCTCGCTCGCCTTTCCAGACATCAAACGCAACTTGCCCGTGTCGCGCTGAGGTTGCGAGCGCTCCGACCATGGCCTAGGAGAGAGGCAACTCTTCTGCGCAAAGGACACCCAATGAGCGACGGCCACACCTACGGTTTTGACACCCTGCAAATTCATGCGGGCGCCCGGCCCGATCCGGCAACCGGCGCACGTCAAACGCCAATTTACCAGACCACAGCCTACGTGTTTCGCGATGCCGATCACGCCGCAGCGCTTTTCAATCTGCAAGAGGTCGGCTATATCTACTCACGTCTGACCAACCCGACCATTGCTGTTTTGCAGGAACGCATCGCCACGCTCGAGGGCGGCGTGGGCGCAGTCTGCTGCTCTTCGGGACACGCGGCGCAGATCATGGCTCTTTTCCCGCTGATGGCGCCGGGCCTGAACATCGTCGTGTCCACCCGCCTTTACGGCGGAACAGTCACGCAGTTTAGCCAGACGATCAAGCGGTTCGGCTGGGAGGCCAAGTTCGTCGATTTTGACGATCTGGACGCGGTTGAAGCGGCCTGCGACGACAACACCCGCGCTGTTTTCTGCGAGGCCATCGCCAACCCGGGCGGATACATTACTGACCTCGATGCCATCGCCAAGATCGCCGACAAGGTCGGCGTGCCGCTGGTGGTCGACAATACGTCGGCCACACCATACCTCTGCCGCCCGATCGAGCATGGTGCGACGCTGGTCGTGCACTCCACCACCAAGTATCTCACCGGCAATGGGACCGTCACCGGGGGCTGCGTTGTAGACAGTGGCACGTTTGACTGGTCCGCGTCCGACAAGTTTCCGTCGCTCAGCGCGCCGGAGCCCGCTTATCACGGCCTGAAATTTCACGAGACCTTCGGCGCACTGGCGTATACATTTCACGGCATTGCCGTCGGCCTGCGCGATCTGGGCATGACAATGAACCCGCAGGCCGCGCATTACACGCTGATGGGGATTGAAACCCTGTCCCTTCGGATGGAGCGGCACGTGGAGAACGCGATGAAGATCGCCGCATGGCTGGAGGCGGACGACCGCGTCGACTACGTCACCTATGCCGGGCTCAAGTCATCGCCCTACAACAAACGCGTGAAAAAGATCTGCCCGCGCGGTGCAGGCGGGCTGTTCACCTTCGCCGTGAAGGGTGGTTACGACGCCTGCGTCAAGCTCGTGAACGCACTGGAGATTTTCAGCCATGTGGCCAACCTCGGAGACGCGCGTTCGCTCATCATCCACTCAGCCTCCACGACCCACCGCCAGTTGACCGCTGAACAGCAGCGCGCGGCCGGCGCGGCGCCTGAAGTGGTGCGCGTGTCCATCGGGATCGAAGATGCGGACGACCTGATCGCCGATCTCGATCAGGCGCTGAGCAAGGCTGCTTCCTAACGTGCGTCTAAGGCCGTCGTGCTGACAATAAAGCGCCGCGGCCTTACTCCAGCGCGTACACTGCACCAATCTCGACCCGAACGGTCACTTCACCGGGCGCAACAGGCACATCCATCGTAGCGCGCGCGGCCATCATCTCGACCGGGCGGGCACCGCCGCCCCGCTCGGTCATCCTCTGCACAGGTCCAAGGCGCAGGCCCGCGGCCTCTGCCATTTGGCGCGCTTTTTCGGCAGCATCGCGCACGGCCGCCGCCCGTGCCGCGGCCTCAGCCGGCTCCGGGTCTGCCAACAGAAAACGCAGCCCGCCAAACTCCGTCGCGCCATCGCGCACCGCGACGTCGAGCAGCTTGCCCAGCACAAGCAGGTCACGCACCCGAACCGTCAGAACCGAGCGGGCAAGGTACCCGCGTACCTCGCGCGCCGCACCGGGCGACTGATTGCGATCCCAAACCGGGTTCAACGTCATCTGGCTGCTCTGCAAATCGCGCGCGGCAATGCCCAGCGCCTCGATCCGTGCCAGTACGGCGGCTTGACGTTCGACGATCTGCCGCACGGCGTCTTCGGCGCGCGCAGCCTCCACACCCACGCCTACTTGCAAAACAGCCATATCCGGCACCGCAGCAACCTCTCCGACGCCGGTCACTTCGACCACCGCACCTTGCGCCCACGCCGTGCCATGCAGGCTAAACACTGCCAGAACCAGACCTATCACAATTGCTCGCATTCGCTCGCCTCCCCTAACCTACGCACAGCAGCACGCATCCCAGCAGGTCGGTCAAGCCGTCGCCCTTAACATCGGCGCATTCCTGCCCTATCCTATGGCAGACCATGTGGGGCTTTCATGACCCACTCCGACCCGTGTATAGGCCCGCCATGAAGCCGAATTTCGCGCTCTCTCTGTCGGTCGACGGTATCGTCTTGCTGCATCGTGCAGCAGGCGGCTGGTTACGCGTGGGTGCTGTCCCCTTGACGGTCGATGACATGGCCGGCGAGTTGGCGGCATTGCGTGCCCGCGCGGCAGAGCTTTCCGATGGCGCGGTAACGGCCAAGCTCATCGTGCCAAACGATCAAATCAAGTACCTTACAATCGACACCGGTTCGGTTGGCACACCCGCCCGGCTTGATGCCGCACGTGCCGCGCTCGAGGGCGCGACCCCGTATGAAGTTGACGAGCTGGCCTTCGACATTTGCGAAGACGGGGCGCAAACCCATGTTGCCGCTGTTGCGCTGGAAACTTTGGAAGAGGCGGAAGCCTTTGCCCGGTTGCATGATTTCGGCCCGGTCAGCTTTGTCTCGGTTCCGGGCGACGCAGCGTTCCTCGGCGAGCCGTTCTTTGGCGAGGCGCAGTCTGTAGCGCGCCTGCTGGATGAGGGCGACATGGTCGAACCTGACGGCATCGCTGTCGTTGTGGTCGGCGACGTTGCGCCCGAAACGCCTGCAGCAGCGCCAGTCACGCCCCCAGAGGCCGCTGCAAAACCTGCGCCTGATCCGGCGCCGCTTGCCGAGCCGGAACCAGAGCCAGAAGTGGCGCAAGAGCCGGAGCCAAAGCCAGAACCCATCGCACAGGTGCCCGCAGCGCCTGAGCCAATCGCGGAAAAACCGCAGGCGGAGGCCAGCGACGATCTTCCTCAAGAGCAGGCAGACACGCCCCCTTCCACGGAGGAACAAGCGCCAAAGGCGGAGCCTGAACAGGAACCCGCGCCAGACGCCGCACCGGGGTTTGCAAGCCGGCGCAAGGCGCCAACTCTTGGCGGGGCACGGCGCGATGACACCCCACCCCCGGCCCCCGTGGCAGTGGCAAAGGCGCCGCCCGCTCCGGTCTTGGCCGATACGTCCGAGCAAGAGGCCGAACCCGAACCGGGTGCCGCGCGCGCGGGCGGTTTCCTGTCGCGTCGAAAAGGCCAAGTAGCGGCTGGATCTGGGGGCGGCGGCTTCTTGTCCCGGCGCAAGGCCCCAAAACCGCAAGTCGCTGCCTCGGTTGCCGATGCCGCCCAAGCCAAACGGGCAGCAGAAGAACGCAGGATGACTGTATTTGGCGCACGCGCGCCAGCGGGGGCAGAGGCGGTCGGAGGCAAACCCCGTTTCCTTGGCCTCATCCTGATGGCCGTGCTGCTCGTATTCCTTGCCGGTATCGCGGCCTGGGCCTCTGTGTTCCTCGACAGTTCCGTCGCGCGGCTGACGCCCCGCGCACCTGCGCCCGAGGCCACTGTCGCGGCCCCGCCAGAGGTCCTGCCAACCGCGCCCGAGATCACGCCGGAACCCGAAGGCGTCGCCGTCGCCGCGCTGACAACGGGCCTGACCCCTGAGGACGAGGCGGTACTGGATGCGCTTCAGGACCCGCGCCCTGACCCCGCGGATGTGCTCCCCGAACCCTCCGTGGCCGAGGCCGAGGCGCGCTATGCCGTCACCGGCATTTGGCCCCTCGCCCCGGCAGCGCCCGAAGCTGGGCCGCTGGTCGAGCTTGGCGATATCTATATCGCCTCCATTGATCCGCTGAGCCCGGCACAGGACGCGATCAGCCTTCCGGCCCGCGCCAGCCTCGAGACAGATACGCCGCTCCCGCCCCGTGCCTCGCCGCCGCCCGCCGGCACGCAATACGCGCGCGACGCGCAAGGGCGGATCATTCCAACACCCGAAGGTGTGCAAACACCCGATGGCCACATGCTGTTTGCAGGTCGCCCGCCGGTGGAGCCGCCCAGCTATCCAGACCGATCCGAAACGGCGCCGCAAGCTGCGGACGACCGCGCCCAGCTTGCCGCGTTCCGGCCGCAGCTTCGGCCAACGGACCTGGCCGAACGCACCGAGCGCGCCAATCTGGGCGGCCTGACCCGCGACGAGCTTGCGGCAATCCGGCCCCAACTGCGTCCTGACACGGGCAAAGAGGCCGAGGAAGCCGCAGCCGAAGCCGCAGGTACCCCGCCTTCCCAATACGCGGCGACCGAAAGCTACCGGCCCAGCTTGCGCCCGCGTAACTTTGCCCGCATCGTCGAACGCGCCACGCCCACCCCACGGGAGGAAACCCGCACCGCCGCCGTCGCTCCGCGCACGGTCACGCCGCGCATCCCCTCGTCGGCCTCGGTCGCGCGCGAGGCGACGATCCGCAACGCCATCAACCTCAACCGCGTGAACCTGATCGGCGTGTACGGCACACCGTCGGCCCGCCGCGCGCTCGTGCGCCTGTCCAACGGGCGGTATCGCAAGGTCAAGGTCGGTGACCGTATCGATGGCGGGCGCGTGTCGGCCATCGGGGAAAGCGAGCTGCGCTACCAGAAGGGCAACCGCAACCTCGTGCTGAAAATGCCGCGGTGATCCGCCCTGCATCCGTGCTGCTGTTGCACGGGATCACGCGCCGGGGAGACGACTTTGACGCGCTCCGCGACCTCCTGCCCCTGCCCAGCGCAGCGCCGGACCTCTTGGGCCACGGCACCGCGCCTCGTGCGCCCGATTACCGCCTAATTGACTACGCCGATGCGCTGCCGCCCCCCGAAAACGCGCCGCACGTCCTTTACGGTCATTCCCTTGGCGGCCTGATTGCCCTGCTATACGCCGCAAAATACCCGGGGCAGACACGCGCAGTTGTCCTTGAGGATCCACCGCTGTTCGAGATTGCGCCTGAACGCTTTGCCGCAAACGGATCGGCCGCGGCGTTCGAGGCGTTGGCACAGCAGATCGAAACGAGCCAGCCCGAAGACCTGCTGAGCGACATGGGCACATGGCCGAGCGGCGCGGGGGACAGAACACTTGGTGACGCGCTGGACCATGAGGCCCTCGCCCGCCGCGCGGCGGCACTCTCACAAACAGACCCGGCGGCGCTGCGCGTTCCCGGGACGGATGCCTTCCTTGAAGGAACGGACCTTGGCCGCGCCCTAGGCCAGATCACCTGCCCCGTGCACTTGATCGCCGGCAATCCGGCGCTCGGCAGTGTCCTGACCCACGCAGACCGCGAGACCTTTCTATCTCAGGCACAAAACCCGACGCTGCACGTCTTTGACGCGCTTGGGCACGACATCCACAGCTTTGCCGGGCAAGATTGCGCGCGGATTGTCCGCCACGCCGCGGGCTAGATGTCGTCCTCTCCCCGCTCCATCGGGTCCAGAACCAGCACGAGCCGCACCTCCCCGGTGCCTTCGATCGGAGGGGACCGGTGCAGAAGCGAGCCAGCCTCCGGCGCGGGCCAGAGCGTGCCGCGCAGCAGGATCGGCGCGCCGGTTGGCACCGTATGGACCTGCGCAGGCTCCGTGCGGGGCGCCGCCATGCCGTATTGCGTGCCCGTGCCGCGATAGGTGCAGACGAGCCGGGCGCGCAGCGCGTCGATGTGGAACTTCCGGCACGCATTTGTCGTGACCACATCCAGCCTGACCCGCAGCCATGCCGCGTCCATCTGCGCGGCAAAGCGGTCCGCCAAAGCGGCGACATCCGCGACAAACGCCTCCCGCACGGGACCTTCAGGCGTGCCCGCCGTGTTGCACATGTCGCCTACGGCCCACGCAACATCGTCCGGACGCACCACCACGCGCCCGCGCGGCAGCAGATCCGCCTCAAGCCCGTCCAGCCACGCCGTGACGCCGTCCGGCGCGGCACGATCCCAGACCGCGGCCGCGCAGTCGGGCCGGGCCAGCGCCGCCATCACGTCCGCGTCCGCGCCCACACGGGCCGCAGGCGCGAGCGCCATCACCGCGCTCATTCCGCCGCTTCCGCTCGGCGCCAACCGGGGAACGGGTCGGGATAGTCCGGCAGATCATCCGGGCCGCGCGCGTCCTCTTCGGGCACCAGCGCCGCGTCCAGCTTGGCCTTCAGCGCGGGCCAGTCGATGCCAGCACCGATAAAGACGATCTCCTGGCGCCGGTCGCCCCACGGCTCCTGCCAGTGCTGCTTGAGGTAGGCGCGCGCGCTGTCATGCTCGGGCCAGCGCTCTTGCGGCACAGACGCCCACCACGTCCCAAGCGGAGAGACAGACGACAGCGCGCCAGCCAGCGAAAACTCCGCCACCCATTCGGGCCGCGTTGCGATCCAAAAATGACCCTTGGCGCGGATCACGCCGGGCAGATCACCGTTCAGCGTGTCCATGATCCGCTCCGGCACGAAAGGCCGGCGCGCGCGGTAGACAAAGCTGGTCACGCCATATTCTTCGGTCTCCGGCGTGTGATCGGCAAAGCCATACAGCTCCTTGGCCCACATCGGGTGCTCGTGCGCTTGTTCAAAATCAAACAGTCCCGTGCCCATGATCCGGTCGGCCGAGACGTCCGAGTGGTTTGTCTCAATGATCTTGGCGTCCGCGTTCAGGCTGCGGATGATCTTGCGCGCCGCGTCCGTCTTTTGCGGGCCCGCGTCCTCCACCTTGTTCAGCACGATGACATCCGCAAACTCGATCTGATCGGTCAGCAGATGCACCAGCGTGCGCTCGTCTTCCTCGCCCAGGGTCTCGCCCCGGTCGGACAGGAAATCGTGGCTGGAATAGTCCTGCAGCAGGTTCACCGCGTCGACAACCGTCACCATCGTGTCGAGCTTGGCCACATCGTCGAGGCTCTCGCCATATTCATCCCGAAACTCAAAGGTCGCCGCCACGGGCAACGGCTCCGAAATGCCGGTCGATTCGATCAGCAGGTAGTCAAAGCGCCCCTCTTCGCTCAGTCGCCGCACCTCGGCCAGCAGGTCATCGCGCAGCGTGCAGCAGATGCAGCCATTCGACATCTCTACGAGCGTTTCGTCTGTCCGGCTCAGCTCGGTGTCGGCGCGCACGAGGTCCGCATCGATGTTCACCTCCGACATATCATTGACGATCACTGCAACACGCTTGCCCTCGCGGTTGTTCAAAACGCGGTTCAGCAGAGTCGTCTTGCCCGCGCCGAGAAAGCCGGAAAGGACGGTGACGGGAAGGCGGGTGTCGTGCTGGGTGTCTGGCATGGGCACTCTCTTTGCTGGCAGATTTCGGCAGTTGATATGTTATAGTGTAACACTTCACAAGGCGCGCGGACCAACGAATTTGGCCCGGCGCACCAGTGCACCGGGCCACATGCAAAATTTAGCAAAGCGAGCGTGCGGCTTACTCCGCGGCGATCTCTCCGTTTGCGATCTGCTCCGCCTCGATGCTCTCGAACAGCGCCTTGAAGTTACCCTCGCCAAAGCCGTCATCACCCTTGCGCTGGATGAACTCGAAGAAGATCGGGCCAATCACGGTTTTCGAGAAGATCTGAAGCAGGATTTTCGTCTCCCCGCCGTCCACGACCCCTTCGCCGTCGATCAGGATGCCGTGCTTTTTCATCCGCTCGATCGGCTCCTCGTGCCCCGTCACCCGGGTTTTCGACAGATCGTAATAGGTCTCTGGCGGCCCCGGCATGAAGGTCACGCCGTTCTCCGCAATTGCGTCAACCGAGTCGTACAGCCCATCCGATCCAACGGCGATGTGCTGGATCCCCTCGCCATTGTACTTTTTCAAATAAGCCACGATTTGCCCCGTCTCGCCCCGGTCCTCGTTGATCGGAATACGGATGCGCCCGCAGGGTGAGGTCAGCGCGCGGGAATAGAGCCCGGTGAACTTGCCCTCGATGTCGAAAAACCGGATTTCGCGGAAGTTGAAAAGGTCGCCATAAAAGCGGAACCACGTATCCATGTTCCCTTTGAAGACGTTATGCGTCAGGTGATCGAGGTAGAAGAACCCGACCCCGCGCGGCTTGGACTGGGCCAGCCATTCGTATTCTTCGTTGTAAGGGGATGTGTCGTAGTACTGATCGACAAAGTAGATCAGGCTGCCGCCAATCCCGTAGATGGCCGGAACCTCAAGCACCTTGCCGCCGCCCTCGTAAGGCTTCGCACCTTTTGCGACCGCATGATTAAATGCCGCCTGCGCATCGGCCACGCGCCACCCCATCGACGGGGCGCAGGGGCCGTGGTCTTCCACGAATTTCGCAGCAAAGCTGTCGGTGTCATAGGTCAGCACGTAGGTGATATCGCCCTGCTGCCACAGCTCGATGCCCTTGGTCTTGTGCTGGGCAACCTTTTCATAGCCCATCCGCGCAAAGCTCGTGCGCAGCTCATCCGGGTTGGGCGAGGCGAATTCGACAAACTCGAACCCGTCCGTGCCGGCGGGGTTCTCGGGCGTGATGGTGGACTTCGGTGCGTTATGCGGGAAAGGTCCCATGGGCAATCCTCCTTTGTTGCATGAAAAATACGCATGGGGCCACGCGATTTCCGCGCAAAATCGTAGGCTGCACTGGCTATTTGCGCGAAAACTCCGCATAAAGAGGCCGACCCACGCGAAAAATCCGCATCATGCTTGACCCGACTGACACCCGCCTTCTGGCCGCGCTGCAAACCAATGGCGCGGCAACCGCGCAGGAACTGGCCGATCTGCTGCACCTGTCGGCCAGCCAGGTCGGGCGCCGCCGCCAGCGGCTTGAGGCCGAAGGGTATATCCAGCACTACGCCGCGCGCCTTGATGCCGCCAAGCTGGGGCTCGACGTTCAGACCTTCATTCAGGTCCATCTGGCCAGCCACGGCCCCGATCAGTCGACCGCCTTTGCCCGGCTGGTCCGCACCACGCCGCAAATCGTGTCCGCCTGGACCATGACCGGCGATGCCGACTACCTGCTGCGCGTCTATTGCGAAGACCTGACGGCACTCAACACGTTGGTGCACGAGGTCCTGTTACCCCACCCGTCTGTCGCCCGCGTCCACAGCCAGATCGTCATGGACCAGATCAAGCGCGACGCGCCACTGCCCACATGAACCACATCTCACGTCACATATTTCAGGCTATACTCTGATCCATGGAAGGTTTCCTCTACCAAGCCACCGTCTACCTTGCCGCCGCGGTCATCGCGGTGCCTATTGCCGCGCGGCTGGGTCTTGGGTCCGTGCTGGGCTATCTGGCTGCCGGCATCCTGATCGGCCCCATCTTTGGCCTTGTCGGCGCAGAGACCGAGGACCTGCAGCACTTTGCCGAATTCGGCGTGGTCATGATGCTGTTCATCATCGGGCTTGAACTGGAGCCCCGCGCGCTTTGGGCAATGCGCGAAAAGCTGATCGGGCTGGGCGGTTTGCAAGTCGTGCTCAGCACCGGGGCGATCATGGGCGTGGCGATGGCCTATGGCCAGCCGTGGCCCGCGGCGCTTGCCATCGGCATGGCGCTGTCGCTGTCCTCCACCGCGATCGTGCTGCAAACCTTGTCCGAAAAAGGGTTGATGCAGACCCAGGGCGGCAGGTCCGTCTTTTCAACGCTTCTCACGCAGGACATCGCCGTCATCCCGATGCTGGCGCTCATCCCGCTTTTAATGGCCAGCGCCCCGATGACGATCACACCCGACGGCTCCATCGACCGGCACGCGGGCGATGGGCATGGCCACGGGCACGGCGCCGCGATGAGCCTTGTGGACGGCCTGCCCGGCTGGGGCGTCACGCTGGTGACCCTTGGCGCGATCGCCTTCGTGATTGGCGTCGGCGTCTTTTTGGTCCGCCCGCTTTTTCGGTTCATCGACAAGGCGAACCTACGAGAGATGTATACTGCGCTGGCCCTTCTCATCGTGGTCGGCATTTCGTTCCTGATGATGCTCGTGGGCCTGTCGCCCGCGCTCGGCGCCTTTCTTGCCGGCGTGGTGCTGGCCAGTTCCGAATTCCGGCATGAAATGGAATCAGACCTTGAGCCATTTAAGGGCCTGCTGCTGGGTCTATTCTTTATTACCGTTGGCGCTGGCATCAACTTTGAACTGCTCTTTTCCAAGCCAGAAGCCATTTTCGCGATGGCGCTGCTGGTTATCCTTGTCAAAGGCCTGATCCTTTACGGCCTCGCGCGCGCTTTCGGGCTCAAGGGGCGGCACCAATGGCTCTATGCGCTTAGCCTTGCGCAAGCGGGCGAGTTTGGCTTTGTCCTGATCAGCTTTTCGGTCAGCCAGAACGTCCTGCCCGCGCGGATTGGCGACGAGCTGCTTTTGGTGGTGGCCCTGTCGATGCTGATCACGCCGCTTCTTTTCATCGCCTACGACCTGCTGGCCAAGCGGCTGGAAGACACGGCATCAGCGCCCGAAGCTGACGAGATCGACACCTCGGGCCCGGTGATTATCGCAGGCATTGGCCGGTTCGGGCAGATTGTGAACCGCCTCGTGCGTGGCGCAGGGTTCGAAACGGTCGTGCTCGATCACGACATGGAAACGATCCAGCTCATGCGCCGGTTTGGCTTCCGCGGCTTTTTGGGGGATCCTTCGCGGCCCGACATTCTGAACGCGGCCGGGCTGGCCTCGGCGCGTGTTCTGGTGGTGGCACTCGATGACCCGGAAAAGGCGATCCAGGTCACGGCTTACGCACGCAAACAGCGCCCCGATCTGCATATCGTCGCCCGCGCCTACGATCGCACCACGGTTTATCGGCTGTTCCAGGCCGGGGCCAACGACATTGTGCGCGAGATGTTTGACAGCTCGCTGCGGGCGGGCCGCTATGTGCTCGAAAATGTCGGCCTGAGCGAATACGAGGCGGCAGAAGCAGAGAAGGTGTTTTACCGACACGACCGGGATACGGTCCGCCAGCTGGCCCAGCTATGGGATCCCGCAACGCCAGCCAGCCAGAACAAAGCCTATGTCGAACGCGCCAAAGCGCTGCAAAAGGACCTAGAGACAGAGCTGCTCACTCTGGCCGAGGATGACCGCAAAAGCGCCTGAGGCTAAAGCGCCCTCACGCTGTCTGTAGCTTATCCATCCGCGACACCTGCTTCTGCAAAGGTGGCCATCCCGCTCAGGCAAGCCACGGCCCCGCGCAACACGTTGATCGCCAGCGTCCCGCCTGATCCTTCGCCAAGCCGCATGTCGAGCGCCAGCAGCGCCGGCGCCTTGCCCATCGCGCTCAGCAATGCGGCGTGCGCGCCTTCTGCGCTTTGGTGGCCTGCGATACAGTGATCCAGCGCCGTGGGCGACACGTCCAGCAAGGCCGCGCAGGACGCCGATGCAATGAACCCATCCAATATCATCGGGATGCCCCTCACCCGCGCATGCGCCGCCGCCCCGGCCATCGCTGCCATCTCGCGGCCCGCAAATGCGCCCAGCGCGGCAAGCCCTCGCACGCCCGCGTGCCGTTCAAGCCCGGCCTCTACAACAGCAGTCTTGCGCGCAAGACCCGCGTCATCGACGCCCGTCCCGCGTCCGGTCCAAGCCGCCGCACCGCCGCCAAAAAGTGCCGCCGCGATGGCCGCCGCGGGGGTCGTGTTGCCGATGCCCATCTCGCCGACCACTAGTAGATCCGCATTTGGATCCATCGCCTGCCACCCTGCGTTCAGCGCCTCCAAGAGCGCGTCTTCGGTCAGCGCCAAACCTGCGGTAAAGTCACCCGAAGGCCGATCCAGCGCCAGCGCATGCACATCAAGGCGCGCTCCGGCAGCCTTGGCGAGCTGGTTCACCGCCGCGCCGCCTGCTTCGAAATTGGCGACCATCTGCGCCGTAACCTCCGGCGGAAAGGCCGACACGCCCTGCGCGGCAACCCCGTGATTGCCCGCAAAGACAATGACTTGCGGCGCGTCAATGCTCGGCCGATCCGTACCGCGCCACCCGGCATACCAGATCGCCGCGGCCTCCAACCGGCCCAGCGCGCCCGGCGGCTTGGTCAGCTGGCCATTTCGCGCCTCCGCCGCAGCGACGGCATCGGAACTCGGGCCCGGTGCCGCGCGCAGCGCCGCTTCGAATTCAGACAGGGTGGAGAACATGGGCGCATTCCGTCTTGCGTGATCAGTGCGGCTTGCCTACCCAGAAATCTACCGGCCCTGAAGGGAAAAAGCGCCATGACTGCGCCGCGCACCGACCAATCGCCCCTATGGGACCCGATCCTTGCCGCCTTGCTGCTGACCCGCCTGCCTTTACCCCGCGTACCGGACGCGGCGTTTCATCATCAGGCGCGTGCAGTCTGGGCCTTCCCCTTGGTTGGCATGGTGCTTGGGCTCATGGCCGCGCTGGCGTACGCGCTCGGCCCAACACCCATGATCGCGGCGGGTCTCGCGCTGGCCACGCTGGCCATGCTGACAGGCGGGCTGCACGAGGATGGGCTTGCTGATACGGTCGATGGGCTTTGGGGCGGGCATGACAGACCGCGCAGGCTAGACATCATGAAAGACAGCCGCATCGGTGCCTATGGCGTTCTGGCGCTCGTGCTGGTGACCGGCTTGCGCTGGTCCGCGTTGACCGCAGCGGGTCCGCTGGCGCTTGTCGCTGCCGCAAGCCTTTCGCGCGCCAGCATGCCGGTGATCATGGCGTGGTTGCCCCATGCGCGCGCGGACGGGCTGTCGCGCAGTGTTGGCGCACCAACGCCGACTATGGCGTTCGTCGCCGCGGCCCTTGGCACTGGGATTGCGGCCGTGGCCATCGGGGTGCCAGCGCTTAAGGCGCTGGCGGCAACGGCCTGTGTTGTTCTGGTGCTGGGGTGGATCGCCCGCCGCAAGATTGGCGGGCAGACCGGGGATATCCTTGGTGCGGCCCAGCAACTAAGCGAGGCCGCGATCCTTATTGTCCTCGTGACCTAAGTCCGCTTGGCTCAAGCCGCCGCGGCGCGGCTGGTCAGCACGTCACTAATTTCCTTGGAAGCTGCCAGTTCATCGCCGCCAGATACAGCCGCGACTTCGCGGGTCAGCCGTTCCAACGCCGCCTCGTAAAGCTGACGCTCCGAATAGCTTTGCTCGCGCTGGTCATCGCTGCGGTGCAGGTCACGCACGACTTCGGCAATAGCGATCAGATCGCCCGAGTTGATTTTCTGTTCATATTCCTGCGCCCGACGCGACCACATGGCCCGCTTCACCTTTGCCTTGCCCTTCAGCGTCTTCATCGCGTGCGCAATGACATCGGGGCTCGACAATGCGCGCATCCCAATCTCGGTTGCTTTGTGCGTCGGCACCCGCAACGTCATCTTGTCCTTTTCGAACGAGATCACGAACAGCTCAAGTGAAATCCCGGCAACTTCCTGCTCCTCGATCGAAACAATCTGCCCGACGCCATGCGCGGGATAGACGACAAACTCATTGGGGCGGAATTCGGATTTCTTCGACTTGGTCATACGGTGTCCTCGGTTACGAAACATCTGCTTTCGGGCAAAAAAAACGGTGGCGCAGCCAAGGCTCCGTCCCGTGTCGATCTCATGGTCTGCCAAATGTTCAGCGTGGCTGCTGATGAGTAAGCGTCGTTCCGTCGTTACATTAGACAAACAAGATACCACAAAATAAGCGCCCTTTGAAGTTTACCTTACGGAACATCAGGGAAAAAATAATAAAATCAGAGCAGTAGCAGCATTCTGCTCCCTCAAACACTGCGTGGCGGTGAACATAGTGATTCGCAGTCAGCGTAAGCTGTACTGCACCACTGTCATCGGCAGGCCTGACGCCACAACTGGGCAGGTCGACGCCGCGTCAGACCAACCAATGAGTGATGATTTGCCAAGGACATAGACGCCCCTATCTACAACCTGTGGTTAGTTACCTGGGGGTTAAACATGTCTTTCATCTACGCAAATTCCTCGCTCGACGCGCAGTCCGGCGCGGCCTTGGACAACGTTCAGATCATCGGCGCAGTTAATGGAACTTTCGTTGCCGTTTGGCAGCAGCAGGGCCTTACAGGCGATGGCAGCGGCACCGGGATCGCGGTGCGGATCTTTGACGCGTTCGGAAACGCGTTGACGCCGGTAGGTCTGGGAAACACTCAGGTGACCGCCGGAGATCAGTTTGACCCGGACCTTGTTGCGCTTGATGACGGTGGCGCGGCGCTTGTCTATACGACCAGCGGCGGTGCGGGCGATATCGTCTATGAGCGTCGGGACGCCGCTGGTGTCCTTTTGCAAAGCACCTTTATCACCCAATCCATCAGCGCTGAACAGAAAGCCTCCGTCGCGGATTTTGGCCCGGATGGCGCGATCGTCTTCTACGAAAAATTCGATGCCTTCACAGGCAGCTTCGGTATCTTCGGCAAGGTCGTGTCCAGCACCGGCACCGTGTCGAGCGAGTTTATCATCGACAACCAGTCGGACGATCAGACGGCCGCGGCGGCGGTCGGCCTGTCGGATGGGTCGGCCGCGGTTGCCTATCTCGACGACACGAGCGCCGGGGGCCAGATCATCCGCATCGGCTTTGTGAACCCTCTGGGCGACGGTTTTGCCTCCGGCGGTGGAAACATCGTAGTCACCGGCTTTCCCGGTGCAAATGTTGGCAGCGTGGACATCGCCGAGTTGTCGAATGGAAATCTCGTGCTGGTCTGGGACGAGGAAAGCGGCGGCACGCGTAAGGCGTTCCGGCAGGTAATTGAGCGGGACGGCACGGTGGTTTTTGCCAAGCAGGCGCTCTTTTCGCTCGACAGTGAGTCGTTCAACCCCAACGTCGAGGCGACGGACGATGGCTTTGTCGTTCAATACCAAAGCGTGAGTTCGACAGGCACCAGCATCGCGAATTCGCTGAACTACTACGAAAACGACGGCTCGTTTCAGTCTGGACGAGGCAGCGGCGGCGTGACCGGCATCGAAGGCGACCTGGACCTTGCGATCTCGGCCGACGGTCGGGCGGTAGGCGTGTTCATCACGGACGGGGCAGGCGAGGACCAGATCTTTGGCCGGTTGCTGGACGATTATCGTACCGGTGTCATTGGCACACCAGAAGACGAGACACTGTTCGCCAATAAATTCGGCGGCATCGCCGTCGAAGGCCGTGCGGGCAATGACACGGTTGTCGGCCTGCAAGGCGACGACACGCTCATGGGTGGCGGCGGGGCCGATATCATCCTTGGATCGGGCGGCGATGACCTCATCGACGGCGGCGCGGGCAGCGATGTGCTCGACTACGAAGGGCTCCGCTGGGCGGTGCGCCTGACCTCACAAGGCGTGATCGACAAGAACGGCATCGGTACCGACACGCTTGTTTCCGAACTCAGCGGCGGACAGATCACAAACTCCATCGAACACATCATTGGCGACAGTGACACGACGCTGAATGGCGGCGTGAACAGGATCGACGGTGAGAACTCGGCGGACAGCACGTTTGTCGTGAACTTCGCGACCCAGTCGCTTGGCATCTTGTTTGATGCGGGCTCTCCGATCGCGGGCGACAGGCTCGATTTCACCATCGAGAACTTCGATCAGGTGAACGGAACGCGCAACGGCGACTCGCTGACCGGAGGGAGCGATGCGGATGACTTTTTCGGCGCCAGCGGGGACGACTTGCTGATTGGCGGCGGTGGCAACGACTTTCTCGTGGGTCAGGCCGATGCAGACACGCTGATCGGCGGCGCAGGCGACGACAGGTTGCTCGGCGGGGCGGGCGACGACTTCATCTTTGCAGATGCGGGCGCAGATATCGCTGCTGGCGGCGGCGGGGCCGATACGTTTGTCTTTGAAACGGGTGCCGCACGCCTAACGATCAATGACTTTGGTACTAACGATGTCATTGACCTGACCGACTTCCGGTCACTGTCGACCCAAGGGCTGCTCGACTTTGGCGATCTGGTGCTGGATCAGTCCGGTAACACTGCCCGCATCCGCTTTGATATCGACGGGGATGGCCGCATTGACCGCCGGGATGTCGATGGGGATGGCACGCTGGACGTACAAGTAATCTTCCTGCGGGGCTTCACTGCCTCGAGCCTCGGCGCGGATGATTTCCAGTTCTAACATCGCATTGCCGGGAGGGGGCTTAGCCGCCCTCGCCCGGCGCTTCAGAGAAGTATTTCTCCAACTTGCCGCTTTCACCATCGCGTTCCGCCGCATCGGGCAGCGGGTCTTTCTTGGTGATGATGACCGGCCACAGCTCGGAATATTTGCGATTAAACTCGACCCACTTCTCCGTATCCGGCTCAGTATCGGGGCGGATCGCGTCAGCGGGGCACTCGGGCTCGCACACGCCGCAGTCGATGCACTCATCGGGGTGGATGACCAGCATATTCTCGCCCTCATAGAAACAGTCCACCGGGCAGACTTCCACGCAATCGGTGTACTTACAGGCGATGCAGGCATCGTTGACGATATAGGTCATGCAGCGTTCCCTTTTCTCTTGTGCGACTAGCTAGCGGGCGGCGCGCGATCATTCAAGATCAGGTGCACCGCTTTCCGAGCGGTAAAGATCGCCCTTCCTGCGATCGCGCTTGGTGGGTCGCCCTTTTCCCTCAAAGCTCGGGTTTTCAGGAACCGCTTCTTTCGGGGGCAGAGGCGGCGAATGATCGGTATAAAGCGTCTGCGCCTCTGCCGCCGGGCCACGCCGTGTTCCGATGGCCACCACTTCAATCACCCGCACAGCGCGGCCTTGCGTAAAGGTCAGCATATCGCCGGGCCCAACGGTTGTGCTGCGCTTTTCGACTCGGGCCGCATTTACCCGTATTGCACCGGCCGCGACCTGACTGGCCGCAAGCGACCGCGTCTTGAAAAACCGCGCGTGCCACAGCCACTTGTCGAGCCGCAACTTTTCGGGAGGTGCGTCCAATTACGACTTGCCCTTGAGCGCGGCGAGCGCGGCAAAGGGGTTGTCCGGGTCGATTGCCTTTTCCTTGCGCGGCGGCCGGGCGGAGTAATTTTGCGCCTTGCCGCCCTTGGGGCCCTTGCCTTGCGGTTTGCCGCGACCCTTGCCCTTGGCGTGCTGCGGCTTGCCGCCGCCCTTGCGCTGGCCGCCGCCCTCGCGCCGCGGGCCACGCTGCTGCCGGCCCCACGTGAAGGTGTAGAAAACCTCGGTCTCGACGACGTCGCCCGTATCGGGCGCGGTGCCCGGCGGCAGTTCGGTCTCTGACGGTCCATCCATGTCCGCCGGGGCCTGTCCGGCCTCGCTTGGCTCTGTTGCAATCGGGGCGGCGCCCGCATCTGGAATGCCGTCCGTGCCCGCAGGAATATCAGCTGCCGGTGCGGGGTCGGCGCCGGCCTGCATGTCCGATGCCGTGTCCGAGCCTGTCTCGGCCGCTGGCACAGCGCCTGCGGGCCCGCTTGCATCCATGACGGGCGTGCCCTCCTCCGGCGCTGCGCTGAGCGCGGCATCGGCTGCCTTGACCTTCTCGCGCTCCCCGCGTTCGGCCTTGTAGCCGAGGCCTTCCATCAGCCCCGCAAACTGTTCCAGCGTCATGCCCGTGATCGACAGCATATCGGCCTTGGCCTCGAACCCGCCGCGGGTGTCCTCGGCGCGCAGCATGTCGGCCAGTCGTTCCAGCATGTCGATGCGGATCGCCCTGTCTCCGGCAATGCGGTAGCCTGACATCGTATCGGCGTCCGGTTCTGCTCCTGCTGGCGCCGGGATCGTTACAAGACCCGGCGGCGGCGCTTCGGGAAAGATATCGAGGCCCTTTGCAAGCGACCACAGCACCAACCGCAACCGGGTCGCAGCGGGTTTGAGCAGCAGCGGCATAAAGATCGTGAATTGCCCGAACCGCACGCCATGCTTGCGCAGCGCGCCGCGCGCATCCTGATCCAGCGCCTTGACGTCATCGGCCACCACCGCGCGCGGCACCACGCCAAAATGCTCGACCATCTGGAAGGCAAATCCGCGGGCCAGCCCGGTTAGCGTTTCGTCGTTCTTCAGCGCCATCAGCGGCTCGAACAACGCGGCGATTTTACGGTCTACGAAATGCTGAAGACGCCGCGTGACTTTTTCCGCGACATCGGCCCCGGCCACATCGTCGACAAAGGCCTGCACACGCGGCTTGAGCGGATCATCACCAGCCACAAGCTTGCCCACGGCGGCAGAGCCCCACATAAGGCCACCCTGTTCGGTATAGTCAATCTCCGTATCGGGCGCATTGTAGAAGCGGTCGGCCCGGAGGTGGAAATGCGGGGCCAGCGCCTGCAGGCTCGCGGATTTGATCGCCTTGTCCTCGGCAACGCCCGCACCCTTGTCCTGGGAAAAGCGGAATCCCTCCAGCTTGCCCACCGGTTGCCCCTCGACAGTCACCTGCCCGTCATCGTTCACATCGGCCACGATGGCCTCCTTCTGGCCTAGCCGGCGCAGCAACACAGATGTGCGCCGGTCTACAAATCTCTTCGTCAGCGCCGCGTGCAGCGCGTCTGACAGGCGGTCTTCTACATGGCGCGTCTCGGCACGCCAATGGTCTATATCGTCCATCCATCCGGCGCGTTGCGCGACGTATGTCCAGGTCCGCACGAAGGCGAGCCGCTTCGAGATCGCGTCGATATCCCCGTCGCTGCGGTCGATCCGGCGGATCTGCCGCCCCATCCAGTCGTTCGGAATCGTCCCGCGCTCGTGCAGGTAGTTGAAAATAACTTCCAACAGCCCCGCATGTTCCGCAGGCCCAATCCCACGGAAATCGGGCACGCGGCACACGTCCCAAAGCAGCCGGACAGATTTGCCGTCGGTGCAGCGCGCAAACACCTCTGCCGATTGTCCAAGCGCCCGTAGCGCGGCCAGATCATCCGCCTCGCGCGCGCGGGTTAGGATTTCGTCCTCGGGGGGCTTTTCAAGGCTGCGGATCAGCGCGTCGATGGAGCCAAATTGCAGCGCATGGTTGCGCCAGTTCAGCTTTTTCAGCGGGGTAAAGCGGTGCTCGACAATGGCGCGGGCCACCTCGTCATCGAGCGGGCGCGCGTCGCCGGTCACGCCAAAAGTGCCGTTCTTTTCACCCCGCCCTGCGCGGCCCGCGATCTGCGCCAGCTCGTTCGGGGCCAAGGGCCGCATCCGCCGCCCGTCAAACTTGGTCAGCGACGAAAAGGCAACGTGATCCACGTCGAGGTTCAGGCCCATGCCGATGGCGTCCGTGGCGACGAGGTAGTCGACCTCGCCTGACTGGTACATTTCCACCTGAGCGTTGCGCGTGCGCGGGGACAGCGCCCCCATGACCACTGCCGCACCGCCCTTTTGGCGGCGGAGCAGCTCGGCAATCGCATACACGTTTTCAACTGAAAAGCCGACGATGGCGCTGCGGGGCCGCATCCGGCTTATCTTTTTCTGACCTGCATAGGCCAATTGGCTCATCCGCTCGCGCCCGATGAACTGCACCCCCGGGATCAGCGCCTGGATCGGCCCGCGCATGGTGGAGGCGCCCAGAAACTGCGTCTCGTGCAGCCCGCGGGCGCGCAGCAGACGGTCGGTAAAGACATGCCCGCGTTCAGGATCGGCGCAGAGCTGAATTTCGTCCACCGCAAGGAAATCGGTGCCCATCCCTTCGGGCATCGCCTCAACCGTGCACACCCAATACTGCGTGCGCGGCGGGACAATCCGCTCTTCTCCGGTCACGAGCGCCACCACCGACGGGCCGCGCAGCGCAACGATACGATCATAGACCTCGCGTGCCAAAAGGCGCAGCGGCAGGCCGATGATGCCCGTGCGGTGCGCCAGCATGCGCTCAATCGCGTAGGTTGTTTTGCCAGTGTTGGTCGGCCCCAGAACGGCGACGACGCGGCCTGCCTCAGCCATGGCGGCCCCTTTGGGAAAGCTTACAGTTCGCGCCCGATGCCGGTTCGCTCCAGCCGCTTGAGAGCCTCTTGGGCCTCTTCAAAGTGCGGATGCAAGGCCAAAGCGCGGCGAAACGCCTCTTCTGCCCGGCGGTTATCGCCAATTTCGCCGAACATCACGCCCAATCCAAACAGCGCCTGGTAGTGATCGGGGTTGAGCCTCAGGGCCATGCCCAGATCTTCGATCGCCGGGCCGTAGAGGTCGAGCGCGAAATAGGCCCGCGCCCGCGTATGCCAGCCTTCGGCAAAGTCCGGCGCATGATCAGTCAGCGCGGTCAAATGGCCAACAGCAATCTTGTAGTCCTCTTCCTCCAGCGCGTCGCGCCCCCGCTGCAGCAGCATATTCAGCGCGACGGAGCCCGATTTTGACCACTCCAGCTCAATCTCTTTGCTGATGCGCTGCGCGGCCGCAGGTTCTGCGCCCCTAAGCTCTGCCATCAGCTCGGAAATGCGTCCTTCGGCAGCAGCAGGTAAGGAATACCCGACCCCAAGCGCGATTGCCGCAACGACAGACTGGCGAAAAAGATGTTTGATGCCCATAACCTCAATGTAACCGGGCGTGCGCCAAGATCAATCGCGTACGCGCAGGCTCACACAAAGGGGATGAGACTATGAGCGATATCGTGAACCAGGCCGTGGCCGTTCTGAACGAAAAAATGGACGGCGGCTTTGACGGCACCGCAAAATTCGAAATTGAGGGCGAAGGCGCCGTGATGATCGACGCCGGCGGGGCACGCGCAGGCGACGAGCCGGCTGACGTGACGATGACGGCAGATGCAGAAACGTTTCAGTCCATCCTTTCGGGCGACACGAACCCAACAGCGGCCTTCATGACAGGCAAGCTCAAGGTCGACGGCGACATGGGCATGGCCATGAAGCTTGGAACGGTTCTGGGCTGATCCCATGACGCTGGAGGCCGCACCGCTCTTTACCGAGGTTCACCCCGGGCCTGAGCAAGGCGCGGCTTACTGGGCGCGGGCCGAAGATGGCCCGCGTGTGCGGATCGGCACCTGGGGCGTGCCGGAACATGCGCGCGGTACGGTGCTGCTGTTTCCCGGGCGGACGGAATACATCGAAAAATATGCGCTGGTCGCGGGCGGTTTCTTTGATCGCGGCTACGCAACCATCGCAATTGACTGGCGCGGACAAGGCCTCGCAGATCGGTTGCTGGACGATGTACGCGTGGGTCATGTGGGTATGTTCCTCGACTACCAAAAGGACGTCGACGCAATGCACCGGGCCGCGCGAGAGCTCGGCCTGCCCGAACCTTACTACCTGATGGGGCATTCCATGGGCGGCTGTATCGGGTTGCGCGCCCTGCATGTCGGGCTGCCCGTGGCCGCGGCGGCCTTTACCGGGCCGATGTGGGGCATTCGCATTCCGCAGCACATGCAGCCCTTGGCCTGGGTGCTGGGCCGATTAATGCCGGCCATTGGTCAGGGGCACACCCTGCCCCCCACCACCAAATACGAAAGCTACATCCTCGCTGATCCGTTCGAACAAAATTTGCTGACCACCGACAGGGAGATGTGGGACATGATGGGCGACCATCTGCGCGCCCATCCCGAACTCCAATTGGGCGGTCCAAGCTATATCTGGCTGCACGAGGCGCTACAGGAGTGCAATGCGCTTGCCCTGATGGACGCACCATCGGTGCCAGCCATCGCCTTTCAGGGCACCAATGAACGCATTGTGCACACGGGCCGCATCGCCGAACAAATGGCCCGCTGGCCGAACGGAGAGCTGCGCCTGATCGCAGGCGGCGAGCACGAAGTGCTGATGGAGGGCCCCGAGGTCCGCGGCCGCATTCTCGACGAAATTGTCGCTCACTATGAAGGCGCAGAGCAAAGCGCGGTGGCCTGAACGCGCCTGCGGCCCTAGCTTTGGCGCATGGCACTGCTTGAATTCACCGACGCCGGTATCTTTTGTCCTGCTGGCAATTTCTATATCGATCCTTGGCGGCGTGTTGACCGGGCTTTGATCACCCACGGCCACGCGGACCATGCGCGATGGGGCATGGGGCAGTATTTGTGCACCGAAGGCTGTGCACCGGTCATGCGCCACCGGCTGGGCGATATCGACGTGCAAACCGTGCGCTATGGCGAGGTGCTGGATGTCCACGGCGTCTCCGTGTCGTTCCACCCTGCCGGCCATGTGCCCGGCTCTGCTCAGATTCGCGTGGAGAAGGGCGGCGAGGTTTGGGTTGTCTCCGGTGATTACAAGGTCGTCGATGACGGGCTCTCGGAGGCTTTCGAGCCTGTGCGCTGTGACCACTTCATCACCGAATCCACCTTTGGCTTGCCGGTGTTTCGCTGGGCGCCGCAAAAACAGGTCGCAGCACAGATCAACGACTGGTGGCGAAGTTGCCGGGATGCGGGTCAAACGGCGGTGCTGGGCGCTTACGCATTGGGCAAGGCACAGCGACTGCTCTCTATGTTGGACCCGTCAATCGGTCCGATCATGACCCACAGCGCGGTTGAGAACACCAATGCCATTCTGCGCGCACAGGGTCTGACACTGCCCGAAACGACGCTCTGCACCCTCGACACGCCGGTCAAGGATCATCCCGGCGCGATTCTCATCGCGCCACCCTCTGCGACGGATGCAAAATGGGCGGCGCGGTGGGGCACACGTCAGACCGGTTTCGCCTCTGGCTGGATGGCAATTCGCGGCATCCGGCGCCGCCGCGCGGGCGACCGGGGGTTTGTCATCTCGGACCATGCAGACTGGGACGGCCTGCTTCACGCAATTGGTGAAACCGGCGCTCAAAACATATATGTTACACACGGTTACACAGATATCTTCACGCGCTACCTAAATGAAAACGGCTGGAACGCTAGGATCGTCCCGACCGAGTTTGGCGGCGAGGAAGAAGACGCGCCGGAGGCGGCATGAAGGACTTTGCCACCCTCTTCGCGGCGCTTGATCAAAGCACCAAAACAACCGTCAAGACAGCGGCTTTGGCACAGTATTTCGAGGAGGCCTCTGACGAAGACCGCCTCTGGTGCATCGCCATGTTCTCTGGCCGCAGGCCGAAGCGGGCGGTCAATACAACGCGCCTGCGCGAATGGGCAGCAGAACGGGCCGGAATACCGCTCTGGCTGTTCGAGGAATGCTACCCGGTTGTCGGCGATCTTTCGGAGACGATTTCGCTTGTCCTTCCCGAACCTCGGCAAACCTCTGACGAAAGTTTATCATATTGGATCAATGCCCTGCGCGATCTTACTCAGGTGGATGAAACAGGCCGGAAGGACTTTGTCCTGGGTGCTTGGGACCGCTTGGGCGGCGTGGAAAGGTTCCTGTTCAACAAGCTGATAACTGGTGGCTTTCGGGTTGGCGTCAGCCAAAAGCTGATGACCCGCGCACTTGCGCGCGCGACGGGCAAGGACGAGGCGGACCTCGCCCACCGCCTGATGGGCAACTGGACACCAGACGCGGTGACCTGGAAAGCCCTGATCGAGGCAGAGGACCCATCCGCTGATGCGGCGCGCCCTTACCCGTTTTACCTTGCACATGCGCTGGAGGACGCGCCCGAGACCCTTGGCGATCCGGCGACATGGCGCGCGGAATGGAAATGGGATGGCATTCGCGGGCAGCTGATCTTGCGTGCAGGCGAACATTTCGTCTGGTCCCGCGGCGAAGAGCTGATGACCGACCGTTTCCCGGAACTTGCCCGTGCCAAGGATTTTCTGCCTATGGGCACGGTTCTGGATGGCGAAATCCTCGCCTGGCAGGATGGGCCGATGCCCTTCAACGCCTTGCAAAAACGCATTGGCCGCAAAACGGTGCCGAAAAAGCTGCTGACTGAGGCACCGGTGATCCTTTACGCCTACGATCTGCTTGAAGATGGCGGGGTCGACATCCGCGACAACCCGTTTGAGCAGCGCCGTGCCCGGCTTGAAACGCTGTGCAAGGACCTGCCAGCAGAGGCACCTGTGAAACTGTCACCGCAAGTGCCACTTACCGCCTGGCAAGCCCTTGCCCAGTCCCGCAGTACCGCCCGTGAGGTACAAGCAGAAGGGCTGATGCTGAAACGCGCAAACAGCCCCTACCTGGTAGGCCGCAAGAAGGGCGACTGGTGGAAATGGAAGCTCGACCCGCTGACCATAGACGCCGTGATGATCTATGCCCAATCCGGCTCGGGCCGCCGCGCAAACCTCTTTACCGATTTCACATTCGCCGTGTGGAACGGCAACGATCTTGTGCCCTTCACCAAAGCCTATTCGGGCCTCACGGACGAAGAATTTCGCAAGATCACCGCCTGGGTGCGCAAAAACACCCTGCAACGCTTTGGCCCCGTGCGGCAGGTCACCCCCCACCACGTGTTCGAGATCGCCTTTGAGGGCATTCAGGAAAGCACCCGGCATAAGTCCGGCGTTGCACTGCGCTTTCCCCGCATGTCACGCTGGCGGCAGGACAAACCTGTGCAGGAGGCGAACACAATGGCTGATCTCAAGGACATGCTGGCCACCTATGGATAAGCCCTTTGCGCCGCCGCCGCCCGCTCCACAGACGCCCGAGACCAAGCTGCCCACAGACGCTTGCGACACACACGTTCACCTCATGGGCGGGCAAGGCGATTTCCCGCTCTGGGAGGGCCGCACCGAAAATCCCGCGGACGGGATCGACTTCGATGGCTGGATAAAGATGTACCATGAACATCTTGATACGCTTGGATTTTCACGTGGTATCATCGTTCATTCGATCTTTTATGGCAAAGACAACACCGTTACACTAACGACGCTCGAAACCCTCGGGCCACGCTTCAAGGGCGTGGGCCTTTTGCCTGATGGTGCCACCCGCGCCGATGTGCGGGCGCTGGCGGATAACGGGATAAAGGCGGTCCGGCTCAACTACGTGCATGGCGGCGTGCTTTCATGGGATGGCGCCCGCGAGATGGCCCATTTGCTGGCAGATCACGGCATGCACATTCAGATGCTCCTGCATGCCGACAAGCACCTCGACGATCTCGCAAAAGATATTGAGCGCCTGCCGGTACCCCTGGTGATCGATCACCTGGGCTGGCCCTCGGCTGACCTTTCGGTAAGTGGCCCCGGCATTGCCACCGCCTGCGCGCTGATGGGCGAGGGGCATATTCACATGAAGCTCAGCGCACCTTACCGAATGGTAGGTCCGCCTTACGAGCCTGCTGCCGCCCTCATCCGCCGCTATCTGGACGCCGCCGACGAACGATGCCTGTGGGGATCGGATTGGCCCCACGTCATGCTGAATGGCGCAGAGATGCCACATGCCGCTGACCTGCTGGATCAGGTGGGCCGCCTGACCACACCAGAAGAACGTCAGACTGTCTTTGCTGACACTCCTTCAGCCCTTTTCTTTGACTGACCTCGCGCTTAGCTAGGACGAAGCAACAAAGGATCCCACATGTTCAACCTGCCCTTCCCTGTCCGCGACGCTGCCAGCTCTGGCGCAGAACCGCTTGGCAACCTGCCGGAATGGAACCTTGATGACCTTTACGCAGGTGAAGACGCGCCGGAACTGAAGCGTGATCTGGACTGGCTGGAGGAAGCCTGCCGCAGCTTCGCCGCCGATTACGAGGGCAACCTTTCCAGCCTCGACGCCGCGGGCCTTCTGGACTGCATCCAGCGACAGGAACGGATCAATGCCATCGCGGGTCGGATCATGTCCTTTGCCGGCCTGCGCTATTACCAGCAGACGACGGATGCGGGCCGCGCCAAGTTCATGTCCGACCTTCAGGAAAAGATCACCAACTTCACCACGCCGCTGGTGTTTTTCACGCTGGAGCTGAACACACTTGAAGACGACCACCTCGCCGCGCGTCTACGCGAAAACGAGGATCTCGCCCGCTACAAACCCGTGCTGGACCGCATCCGCGCGATGAAGCCGTACCAGTTGTCGGACGAGCTGGAAAAATTCCTGCACGACCTTGGCGTTGTCGGCGACGCATGGGAGCGGCTGTTTGATGAAACCATCGCCGGGCTGTCTTTCGAGGTCGCTGGCGAGACGCGTAATATCGAAGGCACGCTCAACCTTCTGACCGATCCCGACCGCGGCCTCCGCCAGCAGGCCGCCGAGGAATTGGCGCATGTCTTTGGTGAGAACATCAAAACCTTCGCCCGTGTGCACAACACGCAGGCCAAGGAAAAGGAAATCCTCGACCGGTGGCGCGGCATGCCGACGCCGCAGACAGGCCGGCACCTCAGCAACCACGTCGAGCCGGAAGTCGTCGAAGCCCTGCGCGAGGCGGTCGTGAACGCCTACCCGCGTCTCAGCCACCGCTACTACGCGCTCAAGGCCAAGTGGCTGGGCCTCGAGACAATGCAGGTCTGGGACCGTAATGCGCCCCTCCCGATGGAAGACCCGGCGCTGGTCAGCTGGGATCAGGCACAAAGCACAGTTATGGAGGCCTACGCCGCCTTCGATCCGCGCATGGCCGAGATCGCCAAACCGTTTTTCACCGATGGCTGGATCGATGCCGGCGTGAAGCCGGGCAAGGCTCCCGGCGCCTTTGCGCACCCTACCGTGACGGACGTGCACCCGTACGTGATGCTCAACTACCTTGGCAAACCGCGCGACGTGATGACCCTCGCGCACGAACTTGGCCATGGCGTTCATCAGGTGCTTGCCGCGGGCCAAGGCGAAATGCTGTCCTCGACGCCCCTCACCCTAGCCGAGACGGCCTCGGTCTTTGGCGAGATGCTGACCTTCCGCAAGATGCTGGATGCGGCGACCGACCCTACCCGGCGCAAGGTCCTGCTAGCCGGCAAGGTCGAGGACATGATTAACACGGTCGTGCGGCAGATCGCGTTTTATGACTTCGAATGCAAACTGCACGACGCGCGCCGGGGCGGCGAGCTGACGCCCGAAGATATTGGCGATCTGTGGATGTCTGTGCAGGGCGAATCGCTTGGCCCCGCGTTCGAGTTCATGGACGGCTACGAGCATTTCTGGGCCTATATCCCGCACTTCGTACACTCGCCCTTCTACGTCTACGCCTATGCGTTCGGCGACGGCCTCGTGAACGCGCTTTACTCGGTTTACGAGGCGGGCACCGAAGGGTTCGAAGAGAAGTATTTCGACATGCTCAAGGCAGGCGGATCGAAGCACCACAAGGAACTGCTCGCCCCCTTCGGTCTCGACGCCTCCGACCCGGCGTTCTGGGACAAGGGCTTGAGCATGATCGAAGGCTTCATCGACGAGCTGGAGGCGATGGAGGGGTGACCCGTCGGCTACTCCTACCCTACGCCCTAGTTGCAGTTCACATATGTCGACCCGTTATGCCATGTAATCTCGATCTGGCACGATCGATGATGCGCTCCGACACGAAAACTGCCGGTAAAGCGCTTGCGCGGGTTCTCACGGAAGAAATCATCGTACTCGACCGAATAGGCATATGAATAGACGCCGTCGACACAGGCGTTTCCATTGGCACTTGCATAGGCGGAACTGGGATAGGTCGAGACATAGACCTGCCGTGGCCCGTTAACTTGCAGGTTCGGGTCAATGTCAGCCTGTGCGCTGATGTTGAAGATCAACTCCAACTGTCTGCTACACGCCCGCTGCTGTGGCGCGGGCGCAGGCCGTGACCCTTCGGTGATCCGGCGGGCATAGGCCCGCACCTCTGCGGCGGACCAGCGGCTTTTCTGCGCAGCGCAGCCCAGCGCCCGCTCGCGGGATTTGATCTGGTTGATGCGCCGGGTCTCTGAACTGCTCATCTGCGGGCTCTTGGTATGGCAGCCCGAGTTGCCGAACACGCCTTTGCCGAGCGCGGAGCCAAAGCAATACCCTTTGTTTGCAAAATAGGCGTTCCGCTCAAGCCAAAGGCCCATGCACTCATTGGCCGCTGCGGGCGAAGCCAAGAGGCCAAGCGCAAAGAACACACTCAAAAACCGCGTCATCGAAACCCCCTGGTTGCCACGACGTCAGTAAACCAAAGCTTGTTCCTGTTTGTCTACCCCGGCGCGGTTGCACCCCCCTGCGCCACCCGCTCCAGAAACCGATCCACGAGCCCCGGCTCTGTCGTGCTCAGGCACCGATCCGCGAAATACCACCAGACATATTTGTCATAGGCGCGCCGCCGCGGCTCGGCGCGTAGAACGTCCACCAAATTCGCCCCCGACCGCGCCTCGTCCGCGATGTGATGAAAATCCGCGCGCCCGCATAGCACGACCGGCTTGCGGTGCAGATACGCCTCAACCCCCACCGCCGAATTGATCGTGACGACCCGCGATGACGCGGCGATCAGGTCATGGATGTTCCCCTCTGACACGGTCACGGGCAGGCCCGCCAGCCAATCTCGCGTGCCGGGGTCGGTATCGCGCGGATGCGGTTTGACCACGACCGGGCCAATATCGGCCTCGAGCGCCGCATCGACCATCGCCCGACGATCCAGCCACATCGTTTCGCCGACGCCGCGATGCGCCTCCGATTGCAGAAACACGGCGACACAGCCCGCGGGCACGTTCACAACATCGGCGGGCTGTTCATATCGCGACGCGCGACCGCCCACGATCCGCGCCTTCAAACGACGAAAGAAAGGCCGCGCTACCTCTGCATCGATGCCACGCGGGTCAAAAGGCGTTTCTGCGATCGAGGAAAAGGCCCGGATGCCAAAAGGATCGAGGTTCCAGAATGGATAGACATAGGCGATGCCTGCATTGAGCACCCTCGGGTGCCGAAACCGGCCATGATTGACGATGTGAAAAGCCTCATCCGCGGCGACCTCGTCCAGCAGGGTCTCCCGATCCAGCGCCTTACACACAAACGACATATCCCGCGCCGCCAGCCCGTCCGTCAGCTTTTGGTAAAACGGCAGCAGGCCCGATCCGAACGGGCCAAGCCAGGACCGGGGCAGATGAAAGACCAACCCCTTTCCTATGTCCAGTGAGCTTTCCCCAGAGGGCTGATCCGCCACGTCGCGCCTCACAAACCTGCTTTTGCCGCAAGCTAACGGCGCGCCGAACAAAGAAAAAGCCCCGCCCTATGGGACAGGGCGAGGCTCAAAACTGCGGTCAGTCTGGATCAGGCGCTGAGCAGGCCCTTTTCCTTGGCAAGCTCGCGCATCCGCTTTTGCAACTTCTCAAACGCGCGCACCTCAATCTGGCGAATGCGCTCACGGCTTACGCCATACTGGCCAGACAGATCTTCAAGTGTCACCGCCTGATCGGCGAGCCGGCGCTGGGTCAGGATGTCCTTCTCGCGCTCATTCAGCACGTCCAGCGCCGCGGCCAGCATTTCGCGGCGGACCTCAAGCTCGTCGCGCTCTGCATAATCGCCCGCCTGGTCGGCCTCTTCATCCTCCAGCCAGTCCTGCCATTGCATCGTCCCTTCGCCTTCGGAGCCCACGGTGGCGTTTAGCGAGGCATCCCCGCCTGACAGACGCCGGTTCATCGAGATGACCTCGTCTTCCGTCACGCCCAGATCGGTTGCGATGCGGGCCACGTTTTCGGGCCGCATGTCGCCTTCCTCCAACGCGCCGATGCGTGCCTTGGCCTTGCGCAGGTTGAAGAACAGTTTTTTCTGCGCAGAGGTGGTACCCAGTTTCACAAGGCTCCACGACCGCAGGATATATTCCTGGATCGAAGCGCGGATCCACCACATCGCATAGGTCGCAAGGCGAAAGCCTTTTTCAGGATCAAACCGCTTCACAGCCTGCATCAGGCCGACATTGGCTTCGGAAATTACCTCCGCCTGCGGCAAGCCATAACCGCGATAGCCCATGGCGATCTTCGCCGCCAGCCGCAGGTGGCTGGTGACCATCTTGTGGGCCGCGCCGGTGTCTTCCTTTTCGACCCAGGCTTTGGCCAGCATGTATTCTTCTTCGGGCTCCAGCAGAGGAAACTTGCGAATTTCCTGCATGTAGCGGTTCAGCCCGCCTTCCGGCGTCGGTGCCGGTAGATTTGCATAATTTGCCATGATGTCCCCCTTTGTCCGGATACGCCATGTTACGGCGCTTAACATCTCATATGTGGTGCCGATGGTGCCTTCGCAAGGCCACATGTGCACAATATGCCATATCGGCTGCCGGCGCGGCAGTCCGCTCACGGCTTCGTGCCCTGCCGTGCGCTGGCGGGCGCATATACCCGGTTAACGCCGAAGCGCCTGTAACAGTTCAGCGATGTCCTGCGGCAAATCGGCGGCGAACCGTAACACTTCGCCGCTGAGCGGGTGCGCAAAGCCAAGGCTGGCCGCATGCAGCGCCTGCCGCTCGAACCCGCGCACCGCTGCTGCCCCGCCGGGGCCAAGTGCGGATTCGGACAATTTACGCGACCCGCCATAGACCGGATCACCAATCAGCCCATGACCCGCATGCGCCATATGCACACGGATCTGGTGCGTCCGCCCCGTCTCAAGCCAGCAGGCCACCAGCGCAGCGACCCCGGCAAAAGGCTCGAGCACGCGGGCGCGCGTGACCGCGTGTTTCCCGCCTTCGAAAAGAACAGCCTGACGTTGCCGGTCTGTGCGGTGCCGCGCAAGCTGAGTGGTCAGCTTGAGCGTCGCGCCCTCAAAGGATGCGCCCCGAACCCCTCGGAGCCGCGGGTCGCCCGCGTCCGGCACACCGTAGACCACGGCACGATACTCCCGCTCCACGCTATGACGCGCGAACTGCTCGGCCAGCCCGTGATGTGCCGCATCGCTCTTGGCAACAACGAGCAGACCGCTCGTATCCTTGTCGATCCGGTGCACAATCCCCGGGCGCTTCACTCCGCCAACGCCCGACAAGGCGTCGCCGCAATGCGCCAGCAAGGCGTTCACCAACGTGCCAGACGGCGTGCCTGGCGCGGGGTGCACCACCATGCCCGCAGGTTTGTTGACGACGATCAGGTCACCATCCTCGAACACGACATCCAGCGGAATGTCCTCTGGCCCGATATGACTTTCCTCTGCCGGGGCCAGCGCGATCTCCACCAGATCGCCTTCGGCGACGCGTGCTTTGGCGTCCACGACCACCGCACCGCCAATCTGCACAGCACCCTCCGCAATCAACCGCGCCAGCCGCGTGCGCGACAGCGCCGCGGCCTCTGGCACATCGCGCGCCAAAGCCTTATCAAGCCGCGCGGGCGGCGCTGCGCCGATGCTGAACTGCAGGATTTCACCCATGTCTCACCCCGAAGATGCCCCGCAGCTCACATTCCTGCGCAGGCTTGTCACCGTGCTGACCGCGACGATGATCCTCGGCGTTCTACTAATCGTGACCCTCCTTGTCATCCGCCTGAACACCGCCCCCGCCCCCTTGACCTTGCCAGAAGGTCTGACTTTGCCGGACGGATCAGTGCCGCAGGCGATCACCCTTACGCAGACGCGCGTATTGATCATCGACAGCGCCGGCACGCTCTACATTCACGATCGTGCGTCCGGCGAGCGGCTGCAAACGCTTGAACTGCCCTGATCCTGGCTTTGGTAAGCCGGAAACGGGTTTGCGTTTTGCCCTAGCAAAACGGGCCAGATCATTTTGAATAATCCGCTTCCTTGCAACGGATTTGGCCGGCATCTGGGATGTTGAAGCTGTGGCTGCGCGTTTGGCTAAGCGAACACCACCTTGCCACCCGTTTTCAGCACCCTTGCGCGGAAAACGGTGGTACCACCGCCCCGGCTCGAACGGGGGACCTCCTGATCCACAATCAGGCGCTCTAACCAACTGAGCTACGGCGGCACTGCGCACCAGATACAAACTCGCAAAACCGAATGCAAGCGGTCAGAAGCGCAAGGTCCACGTCTGCTCAATCAGGTCTTGCCCAAACGACCGCACCGGCTCCGACTGCTCAAGGACAAAGCCCGAAGACGCATAAAGCGCACAGGCCGCACGGTGGCTTTCGTGGGTCCACAACGTGAGGCCCGCATAGCCCCGCGACCGCGCAAACTCTAAACATGTCTCCAGCAAATGCCGCCCAAGGCCCTGCCCCCGCGCCTCAGGCACCAACAGAAATAGCCGCAGCTTGGCCAGATCTTCGGGCCCCGAGACACAAAAGATCGAACCGAGCCGCAACGGCCCCGCCAAAGCGATCCATCCCGCTTCGCGGGCCGGGTCGTGCTCGACCAGAAACGCCTCGAGAATCGATCGCACCAGCGGACCGAATGTTTCGTCAAACCCCTCGGCTTGGGCATAAAGCGTGCCATGCTGCTCGACCAACCACTCCAGATCGGCCGCTTCGAACCTACGTATCTGCGCCATGCCGTCACCTTGCCGCCGCGCATCTTGCGTTTCAAGACGCCCGCGGTTACGCACACCGCCATGGGTATCAATTCCGAACGCGACATCGAAGCAAACCTCCAGATCGGTCCAACCGACAAAGGGATGGTTCGTATCTTTGTCGAAGGCGGCGGCACAGAGATTCCGATGGATTTCGCCCCCGAAGAAGCCCGCGAGATCGCCGAGGAAATCCTTGCCGCGGCTCAGGCCGCAGACGCACTGCGCTGAACCACGCGCGCCGGCTGCCCTTGCACCCGGCACGAACACGCCGCACCCTGTGAGCATGTTTGATCTCATCGCGCCCTCCGCCGCGCTCGTCGCGGAAATCCATGTGTCCGTAGGGGATACGGTCCCGGAAGGCGCGCCGCTGCTGACCACCGAACTGATGAAGATGTTTCACATCCTGCGGGCGGACCGGCCGTGCAAGGTACATGCGATCCACGTGGCCCCCGGCGATGCGCTTGCCGAAGCGCAGCTCCTCATGACCCTCGTCCCCGCAGACGTTGCGCCTCAACAGACCGGGACCGAAATCACCGAACGCGCTGAACGGGCCCGTGTCATCGCGCGCCGCACCGCCATCGAACACCGTGCGGATGCCGCCGCAAAACGCCACGCCAAAGGCCTGCGCATCGCGCGGGAAAACGTTCACGATCTCCTCGACGACGGCAGTTTCACCGAATACGGCGCGCATGCCGTGGCCGCGCAGCGCACGGTGCGGGCAGCCGATGACCTTGCCGCGAAAACCTCTGCTGACGGAATTATCACCGGTACCGGCACTGTGAATGGTGCGCCTGTCGCCGTGATGGCCGTCGACTACACCGTGCTTGCGGGGACCCAAGGTTATTTCCACCACCGCAAGATCGACCGACTGCTGGAGACCGCTCGCGGCATGCCCCTCGTTCTGTATGCCGAAGGTGGCGGCGGCCGGCCCGGAGACGTCGACGCGGACCCGCTGGTTGCCGCCGGGCTGAACCTGCACAGCTTTGCCGCCTTCTCCGCCCACGCACCGCTCAAGATCGGCATTGCCGCCGGATACTGCTTTGCCGGTAACGCGGCCCTGTGGGGGGTCTGCGATATCCGCATCGCCACGCGCGGCAGCAACATCGGCATGGGCGGGCCCGCAATGATCGAGGGCGGCGGGCTAGGCCGGGTTGCCCCGCAGGATATCGGGCCGGCGCACATGCATGCAGCCGCAGGCACGCTGGACCTGCTGGCAGAAAACGAAGCCGAAGCCACCGCGCATGCGCGTGCCCTGTTGTCCCTTGGCCGCTTGCCCACTGAGGCTCAGGATCACGCCGCGCTGGCGGAGGTCATTCCCGCAGACCGGACCGAGGCCTACGATATGCGCGACGCAATTGCCGCGCTAACGGATAGCTTTCTCGAACTGAAGCCCGGCCATGGTTCGGGTCTGATCACAGGGGTCGCGCGCATCGGCGGGCAAGCAGTTGCGCTGATGGCAAACAACCCCCTTCACCTTGGCGGCGCAATCGACGCCAAGGCGGCGGGAAAGGCCGCCGCGTTTATCGCCCTCGCGGGACAACTCGACCTGCCCCTTGTCAGCCTGATCGACACACCCGGCTTTATGGTCGGCCCGGACGCCGAAGAGGCGGGTCAGGTCGCCGCCACCTCTAATTTCTTCCGCGCGGGCGCCGCCTTCAAAGGCACGTGGATCGCGTTGATCCTGCGCAAAGGCTACGGACTGGGCGCGATGGCCATGGCGGGCGGTTCGCTCGCCAGGCCGGCCATCACCGCGGGCTGGCCCACGGCGGAAATCGGCGCCATGGGCCTCGAAGGTGCAGTGAAACTGGGCTATGCCAAGCAACTTGCCGCGATCGCGGACCCGTCAGAGCGCGCCGCAGAAGCCAGCCGCCTGCTGGCCGCGATGTACGACCGCGGATCAGCACTGAACGCCGCAAGCCTCTTGGAATTCGACGCCGTCATCCTGCCCGAGGAAACCCCGGCGCTGATCACGCGTACCCTGCGCGCTCTGGCCTGACGCCGTCTCGAGCCGGTTTCACGAGCCTCACTGAGAAATCAAAGAACCAGCCCAGCGCCGGGATCGCGCAACATCTGCAGTCGCCGCGCGGCGCAGGCTGCAAATGTCTGGATCACCGCCTTGCGCCGCGCGGGCGCCAGCTTGTCCTCAGGCGCCATGCGCAGAATTTCCGCGTCATAGGCATCCGCGATGATCAGCCCGGTCTCCTCCGGTAACAGCTCAACCGGGAAATCCGCATCAACCGCCCAGAAATACCGATCGCACCAATCAAGGTAACCGCGCCATTTCCCGTCGGACATGAAATCCGCGCGGCTTGACTTGCATTCCACCACCCACACCTCGCCCTTGCGGCCAAGCGCCATTACATCCACACGCAGGCCGCGCACCGGTGTCAGCTCTTCAACACAAGCCATGCCCAGATGGCCCAGGTGCCGCGACACCCCCCGCGCCAGAAGCTGCCCGGGGGCCAGCGCCTTGTCATCGATCATCGTCATGGCGAAAGCATGAACATTTCATGAACATATGTCCAGACTTGGTTCTGCCCGGCGCAGCGACTACGTTTTGAAAAACACAGGACACCGAGCGCCCATGCCCGACACCCCCCTTACCGAAGCCGAGGCCCGCGCCGTCCGCCACGCGCGCGAGCTTGAAGGCCACGTTACGTGGCTTGGCACCTTTTCCGGCACGGCTTTGGGCGTCTTGTCCGTCGCCTCGGGCATTTACACCTACCTTGGCGTGTCCTCTCTGCTGGACGAGAACGGCGCAATGAGTGTTTTTGCGGCTATTGCCTACTCGGTCGCAGTGTCGGTCGGCATCTTTGTCTTCTGGTCATACATGCTGCGCCTGTTTCCGGCGGTGCGCACCGCCCAAGCCCGCATCGGGCTCATGCTGTCGATGGCGCTTGGCTCCGTCGCCATCGTTGCGATGTCCAGCTGGCTGAACGCCGCCGCCTTGGCCGGCTCCGCTGCGGTCGAGCAGCACCTCGCGAAAACGGTACAAGACTACCAGCAGGCTTTGGAAAGAACGCACGAAATCGCGCTGACGGGCCAAAGCCTTGAACGTGATGTCGCCCGTGTGCGTCAGTCTTTCGAGGACCTGAGCGAGCTTGAAGCCGAAGGCACGTTGTCCGGCCTTGCAGGGCGCGGCGCCGTTTTTCGTGTGCTGCGCCAGAAATCAGCGGAGCTGGCCGCGCTCGAAACCCAGATCGCCCAGCAGACCCCGCTGGTCGATGCGGCCTTCAACGAGGGCAACCAAATCCTCAGCCGGATGCGCGCGCTCACGGTCGAGCCCGGCCCGGTAGAGGCCCGCTCGGTCGAGTTTTCCGAGGCCGCCGTGCGCCTCGCTGGCCTGATCGCGCAAATGCGCCAGCTCACCGTTGCACCGCTTGTTGAAAGGGCGGCGCAGGATCTGGCCGCCTCCGTGGTGCTGCCCGATCTTGACGGGCGCACGGCGCAGAACCGGGCCGATCAGACCGCCACCATCGGGTCGGTGCTGGAAGTGCTGACCCAGCGGGCCGAAACGCTGGAGACCGCGGCGCAATCCGTCATGGCCCTGACACCGCCTGCCGATGTGACCTACACACCGATCAGCTCCGCCGATGCGGTCATTCTTTACGCCCGAAACTTCGTGCCCAGCTGGGCCGGCGCCATCGCCATCGATCTTCTGCCTGCGGTCTTGGTCTTTATCCTGGCCATCACCCAAGCCGCCATCCGCGGCAGCCGCGAGGGCACCGGCCCCGAAGACACCATGACGCTGGCCGAACTGCGCGCGGCCCTGTCGGCGATCCGCGATGTCGAACAGGCGATGAACGACATGCCCGACGCCAAGCAGACCGCCGCACCCAAACCGCCAGAGATCAAGGCCGCCGAATGACCGGCTGGCCCAGTGTCTCGCGCATCCTGGCGGGGGTGCTTTTCTTCCAGATCGGCATTGGCGCGCTGCTGGTCATTGGCGATATTCGCGGCGCGGGCCTGTCCTTCCCCCGCTTTGGCCCGTCGGCGCCCGAACTCACCCAGCCGGTGCGCCCCGGCGATCAGCGGCGCACGTTCAACCCCAGCCGCCCCCTGCCCCAAGCGCCGAACATCGACATCCCTGACCGGCTCGTGCTGGAGCAGGCCACGGGCGGCACCTACACCCTGACAGGCGCCATCGCGCCCGGCGACGCGGCGCGCATCGCAGGCCTCATTGATGCAGCCAGCCCACCCGTCGAGACATTACAACTGCAAAGCCCCGGCGGGTCGGTCAGCGACGCACTCGATCTAGGCCGGTCCATCCGCGCCGCAGGCATCGACACAGAACTAACAGAGGGCTCGGTGTGCTATTCGGCCTGCCCCTATATCCTCGCAGCGGGGCAGACCCGCACCGTCGCGGGCACTGCCAGCGTCGGCGTCCACCAGCATTATTTCGACCAAAGCACGATCCTGCCTGCCGCTTTCGCCGTCGAAGACATCCAACGCGGACAGGCCATGGTAATGATCTACCTCGACGAGATGGGCATCGACCCCCTGCTGATGCAGCACGCGATGGCGACCCCGCCGGACGAAATCTACGTGCTTCTCCCCGCAGAACTCGAAACCTACCGCATCGTCACCCCTACTTCTTCTGACTGAAAGTGGGCCGGGTGGAAGCGGCGCCTCAGCCCACCGCTTGCCAAGCGCACAATGGCCCCCTACCTAAGCACCCGGCGGGTTCTGCCCTTTCCGTCTACGGTAAATTCCGGTGGCCTTAAGCAAATCCGAGGGAGCTGGCTCTGTTCGGACCCTGGTTCGTCTACCTGGCGCCCACCTGTATATACAGGTCCTCGGGAATTCAGACCAAACGTCTGCGGTGGTTCCCGCCACACCCCGCATTCCTGCACAGCATCCGCGCAAAGTTGCGCATTGATGTGCAGCGATGCGAAAATTACCTCGGCCTCAACACTGATCACAGAAGGCTTACCCATGTCCCTTCGTCCCACACTTGAGACGCGCAGCGCCGTGCCAACCATGGAAGGCGCTGGCGTGCACCTTCATCGCGCTTTCGGGTTCCAGGACCCGTCCGAGCTTGACCCGTTCCTGCTCTTTGACGACTTCCGCAACGAGGTGCCCGAACACTACGCCAAGGGCTTTCCCTGGCATCCGCACCGCGGGATCGAGACGATCACCTATGTCCTTGCCGGGACAGTCGATCACGCTGACAGCCTCGGCAACACGGGCAGTCTTGGTGCTGGCGACGTCCAGTGGATGACCGCAGGGCGCGGGATTCTGCACCAGGAGATGCCACATGGGAACGCGCGCGGGCAGATGCATGGCTTTCAGCTTTGGGGAAACTTGCCGTCCAGCCAGAAGATGACCGCACCGCGCTATCAGGACGTGCAGGCCAAGGACATCCCCGTCGTGACTGACGATGACGGCACCACCGTGCGTGTCATCACGGGCGAGTTCTGGGGCAAGACCGGCCCGGTGGACGGCATCGCCGCCGATCCGCAATATCTCGACGTGTCTGTCCCGGCCGGGGTGAAAAAGACGTTCCGGATCGACACCTACCGGCGTGCCTTTGCCTACATCTTCGAGGGCGCTGCCGCGTTTGCGGACGCCTCGCGGCCAACCGGCGTGCTGCTGGAAAAAGAGGTCGCAGGCGAGGAAGTGAACATCCGCGACCTGTCCGGAGACCGCACGCTTGTGCGGTTCGGCACGGGCGACGAGGTCACTGTACAGGCCGGCCCCGAAGGCGTGCGCTTTTTGCTGATCTCCGGCGCGCCGATTGACGAGCCGGTCGCCTGGCACGGGCCGATCGTGATGAACACGCAAGAAGAGCTAATGCAGGCGATGAAGGACCTGCGCAACGGCACCTTCATCAAGCCCGCGCACTAATTCAAACAGCATAACGCCCGTAGGGTGCGCATTCACTGCGCACCCTACGAAGGCCGTGCCGCAGCGCCCTTCACCATGCCCCAGTAAATGTCCTGAACGTCCCCAAGGCTCAGTCGCCCGCCTTGCCGGAACCACGTGTTCACCCCGGTCAGCATCGCAATCACGGCCATGGCGGACACCTTTGCGTCCTCCACGTGAAATACTCCGGCCGCGACGCCATCGCGCAAGATCACCTCCAAATGGTCTTCGTACCGCTTCCGCAGCGCCTCGATCCGTGCGAAATTCGCAGGCTCCAGGCTACGCAACTCCATGTAGCTGATGAACACCGCGTCAGGCCGGGCGTGGTGATGCGCGATGTGAAACCGCACAAAGGTCTCAAGATCCGCCGTCGGATCGCCCGCCCGCCGCGGCAGTGCATCCAACAGCTCTTCCATATGCGCTTGCATCAGATCAAAGAGCAGCGACTGCTTGTCCGGCGTATAATTATACAGCGCTCCCGCCTGCACCCCAACCGCCGCTGCGATCTGGCGCATCGACACAGCGGAGTACCCCGCTTCGGCAAAAAGCCGCATCGCCGCCTCACGAACCCGCGGGCCGGTGATGTCTGAATGTGATCCTGCAGTCCGGGCCATGATGCACAGGGTTAACTGAACAAGCGTTCAAATCAACCCCAACGCTTGCAAGCCTGCGCGCCGTGGGGCATCACAGCCTCATGCGCTGCTTGCTTCTCTGCCTGCCGCTTTTTCTTGCGGCCTGCACCCAGTTTCCGGAACTCGACGGCGCGACCTCTGCCCGCGCCGAAGCGGCGGAGTATCCTGCGCTGGTGCCCCTTGGCCCACTTCTCGATCAGCGGGTCAGGCCCGCCGCTGGCCCTGAGCCCGCGCAAACGCTTGAGGCGCGCGCCGCCGCGCTGAGGGCCCGCGCCGCACGGCTCAGGAACCGTTCGGTCATCGACAGCGCAACCCGCGCGCGGATGGCCCGTGGCGCGGGCTAGACCGCCCCCACCCGCTCAGCTACACCGCGCTGCAAAACCGCACGAAAAGGACGCCGCCATGACCACCCCCCTCCGCCTTGGCATCGCAGGTCTTGGCACTGTCGGCGCAGGCGTCGTGCGCATCGTCCGCCAGCAGGCCGCCCTGCTTGAGGCGCGCACCGGACGCAAAATCGAAATCACCGCCGTGTCCGCCCGCGACAAAGCAAAGGACCGCGGCGTGCCGCTTACAGGTTATGCGTGGGAAGACGACCCGGTCGCGCTGGCCACCCGCGACGATGTCGACGTCTTTGTCGAACTGATGGGCGGCACGGACGGACCAGCCAAAGCCTCGACCGAAGCGGCGCTGGCCGCAGGCAAGGACGTGGTCACCGCGAACAAGGCCATGCTCGCCATCCACGGCACCGCGCTGGCCACGGCCGCCGAAGCCGCAGGCCGCGCCCTGCGCTACGAGGCCGCCGTCGCAGGCGGCATTCCCGTCATCAAAGCCCTGACCGAAGGGCTTGCCGGGAACGAGATCACCCGCGTGATGGGCGTCATGAACGGCTCGTGCAACTATATCCTGACCCGCATGCAGGACGCCGGCCTCAGCTACGAAGAGGTCTTTGCCGAAGCGGACGGGCTTGGTTACCTCGAAGCGGACCCCAACCTCGACGTGGGCGGCATCGACGCCGCGCACAAGCTGGCGATCCTGTCGGCCATCGCGTTCGGCACGCAGCCCGATTTCGATGGGATCGAGCTGGAGGGCATCCAGCGCGTCAGCATCGAGGATATCAACGCCGCAGCCGACATGGGCTTTCAGATCAAGCTGCTCGGCGTTGCGCAAAAAACGGGCCGCGGGCTGGAACAGCGCATGATGCCCTGCCTTGTCCCCGCGGCGTCCCCGCTGGGCCAGCTGCAGGGGGGCACGAATATGGTCGTGCTCGAGGGCGATGCGGTCGAACAGATCGTCCTGCGCGGCCCCGGCGCAGGGGCCGGGCCAACCGCCTCCGCAGTGATGGGCGATGTTTGCGATATCGCGCGCGGCCTGCGCCTGCCAGTCTTCGGCCAGCCTGCCTCCACACTCGAGGCCCTGCCCCCTGCCCGCTCGGTCCTGCCCGCGCCTTACTACCTGCGCATGACGCTGACCGACAAACCGGGCGCGCTGGCCAAGATTGCAACCGTTCTGGGCGAGGCAGGCGTCAGCATCGACCGGATGCGCCAATACGACCACCCTGGCGCCGACGCGCCCGTCCTTATCGTGACGCACAAAACAACCCGCGCCGACCTTGACCGCGCCATCGCTGCGATGGACGGCACAGGCGTCCTGGTCAGCCCGCCCGTGACCCTCAGGATCGAAGCCGTCTGACATCCCCGCGCTGCGCCTGAATTCTGGGCGCCCACAAAGCATGTCCTGCGCCGCAGGCGCGCATTTGGATCACCGCCCGCTTGTGCCGCTGCGCCCGCCCCGCTAGACGGGACCCGATTTTGACCGAAGGACGATCCCATGGCCACGCCAACCGATTTCAATGACCGTATGCTTTCGCTGGGCCTGGCCCGGGTGTCCGAAGCGGCCGCGCTCGCCTCTGCGTCCCATGTGGGCCGCGGCGACGAGAAGGCGGCGGATCAGGCGGCGGTCAACGCGATGCGCGAACAGCTCAACGCGCTGGACATCGCCGGCGTTGTCGTGATCGGCGAAGGCGAGCGGGACGAGGCCCCGATGCTCTATATCGGAGAAGAGGTCGGCACAGGGACCGGCCCGGGCGTCGACATCGCGCTGGACCCGCTGGAAGGCACCACGCTGACAGCGAAAGACATGCCAAACGCGATCACCGTCATCGCGATGGGCCCGCGCGGCTCCATGCTGCATGCGCCGGACGTCTACATGGACAAGCTCGCGGTCGGCCCCGGCCTGCCCGAAGGCGTCGTCTCGCTCGACATGGCCCCTGCGGAACGCGTGGCGGCACTGGCCGCTGCCAAAGGGTGCCAGCCCTCCGACATCACCGTCTGCATCCTCGAACGACCACGGCACGAAGACATGATCGCCGCCGTGCGCGGCACCGGCGCCGGGATCCGCCTGATCACCGATGGGGACGTGGCTGGCGTCATGCACTGCGCAGAGCCGGACACCGGGATCGACATGTACATGGGCTCCGGCGGCGCGCCCGAAGGCGTGCTGGCCGCCGCCGCACTCAAATGCATGGGCGGGCAGATTTTCGGCCGCCTCCTGTTCCGCAACGACGATGAGCGCGGCCGCGCCACCAAGGCCGGGATCACGGATTTCGACCGGATCTACACCCGCGACGACATGGTCACCGCGGACGTGATCTTTGCCGCGACCGGCGTGACATCCGGCTCGCTCCTGCCCGCGGTCAAGCGCGAGCCGGGCTGGATGACCTGCGAAACCCTGCTGATGCGCTCCAAAACCGGCTCCGTCCGCAGGCTGCAGTACCGCACCCCGGTCTGAGTGGACCCGGACGTCTCCGCTTTCACCATCCTCGAGATGTTACGCCAGCTTGGGCACGATCCTGCCTTGCTGCAAGACGCGCTCGGCTCGATCTACGAGCAAGTCATCGTGCTGGAGCCCGGCACGTTCGATCTGTGGCGCGACGGTCAGCCCTATGCCACGGCCGCCTGCGGCGCGGATGCCTGCGTGTTCCACTACTGGGATTTTACCGCCCGCGTGGACGCCTTTGCGCAGCAGGCCAGCATGTGGGCGGAAATGCAGATCGGCCCGCTTGAGGGTGAATGGCCCCTGCGCCGGGCTGAAAACGAGGCGCTAGAGCTTGAATTGAACAGGCTGAGCAGCGGCGCGGAAAGCGAAATGACGCTGCGCCTGTGGACAAGTCGGGACTGAGGCTTGGCGGGGCGGTCCTGCCCATATACGGTAGGCTTATGGATGGTGCCCCCAAGATATCGGCGTTCCTCGACGTTGAAGCCTCACTGAGCGGCCGCCGTTGGGTTGGCCCCGCAGCAGGCGTGCAGCGCGCAGCCGATGCGCTCGCCCAGCGTGCAGATTTGCCCGGCCCTGTGGCGCAGGTGCTCGCCCGGCGCGGCATCGCACCCGAAGACGCCGCCGCCTTCCTCGCGCCTGCCTTGCGCGATCTGCTGCCTGACCCGCGCAGCCTGCGGGACATGGAAGCCGCCGCTCAGCGCCTGAACGCCGCTGTCGCGCGCCGCGAACGCGTGGCGATCTTCGCCGATTATGACGTGGATGGCGGCAGCTCTGCCGCCCTGCTTATCGACTGGCTCCGGGCGCAGGGGCGCCGCGCCACGCTCTACGTGCCCGACCGGATTGACGAGGGATACGGGCCAAATCCCGAGGCGATCTCGGCGCTGGCCGCCGATCACGACCTGATCCTGTGCGTCGATTGCGGCACACTCAGCCACGAAGCGCTCGCCGCTGGGACGGCCGCAGATGTCGTCGTGCTGGATCACCACCTCGGCGCCGAAACGCTGCCGGATGTTCTGGCGGTGGTGAACCCGAACCGGCAGGATGAGGACGGCGCGCTGGCGCATCTGTGCGCCGCGGCGGTCGTGTTCCTGTGCCTTGTGGAGGCTGGTCGCCAGCTGCGCACCGCGGGCACGCAGGGCCCCGACCTCATGGCGATGCTGGACCTTGTGGCGCTGGCCACGGTGGCGGATGTTGCGCCGCTGGTCGGGGTCAACCGCGCCTTTGTGCGGCAAGGCCTGCGCGTCATGGCCCGCCGCGACCGCCTCGGCCTCGCCGCGCTGGCCGACGTCGCGCGACTCGACACCGCGCCCAGCGCTTATCACCTTGGCTACGTGCTCGGCCCGCGCATCAACGCAGGCGGACGGATTGGGCAAGCGGATCTGGGCGCGCGCCTGCTCTCCACCGCCGACCCGCATGAGGCCGCCGCGCTGGCCGAACGGCTCAACACGCTCAACACCGAACGGCGTGAGGTGGAGGCTGCCGTGCGCGCCGCAGCCCTTACCCAAGCCGAGGAGCGCGGGCTGGAGGCGCCTTTGGCTTGGGCTGCTGGCCCCGGCTGGCACCCGGGCGTTGTCGGGATCGTTGCTTCGCGGCTCAAAGAGGTCTCAAACCGCCCCTCCATCGTGATCGGGGTCGAGAATGGCATCGGCAAAGGCTCGGGCCGGTCGGTATCCGGCATCGACCTCGGCGCGCCGATCCAGCGCCTCGCTGCCGAAGGACTGCTGATCAAAGGCGGTGGGCACAAGATGGCTGCCGGTCTGACAGTGGCCGAAGAGATGATCGCGCCCGCCATGGCGCGCCTCTCCGACCTTCTCGCGCGGCAAGGTGCAGACCGCATGGGTCCTGCCGACCTAAGGATCGACGGAATCATGATGCCCGGCGCCGCCACGCCAGAGCTGATCGAAAGTGTCGAGGCCGCCGGCCCGTTTGGCGCTGGCGCGCCCGGCCCCCGCTTTGCCTTTGCCGACATGCAGATTTTCCACGCCCGGATCCTTGGCGGCACGCACCTGAAAATCAGCTTTGGCGACACTTCGGGCCCGCGCCTTGATGCGATCGCATTTTCGGCGATGGACGGCCCGCTCGCCGCGCTGCACGACCACAAAGGGCGGCGGTTTCATCTTGCTGGGCGGGTCGAAATCAACAGCTGGCAAGGGCGCCGCAGCGCCCAGCTTCGTCTTGAGGATGCCGCTCCGGCATGATCCGCAAAATGCGTTTTTTCTGCTTGCACCGTCCGGGCGCTTTGCCTAGATAACGCCACACGGTTGGGCTATGCCCCGTTCGTCTATCGG
>JBCBCP010000014.1:0-64249 GCA_038530575.1 Pseudomonadota bacterium | reverse complement strand
CACGGGTTCGAGACGCCGGAGCTTACGGTGATTTCCGAGCAGGACGTTCTGGGCGACCGGCTGATCCGCGCGCCCAAGCGCAAGCGCAAGGCCGAGAATTTCCTGACCGAAGCCACCAGCCTCTCCCCCGGCGATCTGATCGTGCATGTCGATCACGGGATTGGGCGGTTCAAGGGCATGGAGGTCGTGACCGCGGCGGGCGCGGCGCATGAATGCCTGCTTCTGGAATATGCCGAAAAAGCAAAGCTCTACATGCCGGTGGAGAACATCGAGCTGCTGAGCAAATACGGCCACGAGGAAGGCCTCTTGGACCGGCTGGGCGGCGGTGCGTGGCAGGCCAAGCAGGCCAAGCTGAAGGAGCGCATCCGCGAGATGGCCGACCGGCTGATCCGGGTGGCCGCCGAACGGGCCTTGCGCAAGGCGCCGATCCTCGACCCGCCGCCGGGCATGTGGGACGCGTTCAGCGCGCGTTTTCCTTATCAGGAAACGGACGATCAGCTGCGCGCGATTGGCGATGTGGTGGACGATCTGACCTCCGGCACGCCGATGGACCGGCTGGTCTGCGGCGATGTGGGCTTTGGCAAGACCGAGGTTGCGATGCGCGCGGCCTTTCTTGCGGCGATGTCGGGGGTGCAGGTCGCGGTGATTGCGCCGACGACCCTGCTGGCCCGGCAGCACTACAAGAGCTTTGCCGAACGCTTTCGCGGCTTTCCCATCGAGGTGCGCCAGCTGAGCCGTTTCGTCAGCGCCAAGGACGCCGCCGCGACGCGCGATGCGGTGACCAAGGGGACCTGCGATATCGTGATCGGCACCCATGCGCTGCTGGCCAAATCGGTGAAGTTTCAGAACCTCGGCCTGCTGGTGATCGACGAGGAACAGCACTTTGGGGTGGCGCACAAGGAGCGGCTGAAACAGCTGCGCAGCGACATTCACGTGCTGACGCTGACAGCGACGCCGATCCCACGCACGCTGCAGCTGTCCCTGACCGGTGTGCGCGATCTGTCGATCATCGGCACGCCCCCGGTGGACCGTCTGGCGATCCGCACCTATGTCAGCGAGTTCGACGCCGTCACCATCCGGGAGGCGCTGCTGCGCGAGCGCTATCGGGGCGGGCAGTCGTTCTACGTCGTCCCGCGCATCTCTGACCTGCCTGAGATTGAGGCGTTCCTGAAGGAACAGGTGCCCGAGGTGTCTTACGTTGTGGCCAACGGCCAGATGGCGGCAGGCGAGCTAGATGAGCGCATGAACGCCTTTTACGACGGAAAATACGACGTGCTGCTGGCCACAACCATCGTGGAGTCGGGCCTCGACATTCCCACGGCCAACACGATGGTGGTGCACCGGGCGGACATGTTCGGCCTCGCGCAACTTTACCAGATCCGCGGCCGTGTCGGCCGGTCCAAGACGCGGGCCTTTGCCTACCTGACGACCAAGCCCCGCGCGAAACTGACCCCGGCGGCGGAAAAGCGGCTGCGCGTTCTGGGCTCGCTCGACACGCTTGGCGCGGGCTTCACGCTGGCCTCACAGGACCTCGACATTCGCGGGGCGGGCAACCTTCTGGGCGAAGAACAGTCGGGCCAGATGCGCGACGTGGGTTTTGAACTCTACCAGTCGATGCTGGAGGAGGCGATTGCCAAGATCCGCGCGGGCGAGATGGAGGGCCTGTCGGACGCGGATGAGCAATGGGCGCCGCAGATCAACCTCGGTGTGCCGGTGCTGATCCCCGAAGATTATGTGCCCGACCTCGATGTCCGGCTGGGCCTTTACCGGCGCCTGTCTGGTCTGACCACCAAGGTCGAGCTGGAAGGCTTTGCCGCGGAACTGATCGACCGGTTCGGCAAGCTGCCGCGCGAGGTGAACACGCTGATGCTGGTCGTGCGGATCAAAGCGATGTGCAAGAAGGCGGGCATTGCCAAGCTGGACGGGGGGCCGAAGGGCGCAACGATCCAGTTCCACGGGGACAAGTTTGCCTCGCCCGAGGGCCTCGTGCAGTTCATCCAGGACCAGCGCGGGCAGGCGAAGGTCAAGGACAACAAGATTGTCGTTCGGCGCGATTGGCGCAGTGATGCGGACAAGATCAAAGGCGCCTTTGCGATTGCCCGCGATCTGGCAGAGAAGGTCATCGCCGAGAAAAAGAAGCGGAAAAAGGCGGCGGTTTAGGCTGCGCTGTCCTGGATTTCGGTCCGGCGCATCATCTGCATAAGAACGCTGCCCGCGACGGCAAGCACAAGCACCGTCGCAACCAGCGGTACCGGCGTGCCGTCAAAGAGCAGTGCGATGGGCGCCGCCAACAGCGCAGAAACAACCGTCGCGACCGCGCCGATCACGGACGCGGCCATACCCGCAATGTGGCCCATCGGCTCCATCGCGATGGCGTTCAGGTTGCCCACGGTGAATCCCGCCTGGCAGAAGAGGCCAAATTGCCAGATCACGAACAGGGCAAAGGTTGCCTCCGAGCCTGACAGCAACAGGGTCAGCATGCCCCCCGACAGCACGATTTGCACCATCAGCGCCGCTGTCACCAGCCGCCGCATGCCAAAGCGGGTCACGATCGCTGCGTTCAGCAGGCTTGCGCTGCCCGAGGCCAGCGCGATGGCGCCGAACCAGAAGTGAAACGTGTCGCCGCGCGCGTAAACCTGATCGTAGATCGGCTGCACCATGGTCAGCGTGCTGAACAGTGCCGTCATCGACAGGGTTTGTACAAAGATTGAAAGGCGCACCGTGGGGTGGGTGAACATCTCGTGCACAGCTTCCCGCATTTTGGCAAAGCGCAGGGGGCGGCGGTTTTCAAAGGCCAGCGTTTCGGGCAGGCGCAGGCCAAGCCAGAGCGTGCAGATCAGCGCGAAAAGGATAAAGGCGCCAAAAATGGCGCGCCAGCCCGCAAGCGCGATGATGCCCGCACCCAGCATCGGGGCGATGGCGGGCACAAGCGTGAAAAACAGCATCGCGATTGAGACGATCCGCGCCATCTCGCGCCCGGAATAGAGATCGCGGATGATGGCCAGCGACACCACCCGCGGGGCCGCCGCGCCCAGTCCTTGCAGCACGCGGGCCGCCAGCACGAGTTCCAGAGACTGGGCAAGAAACGCCAGCGCGGCGCCGATGATGTAGAGAACCGCCCCCCAATAGACGACGACTTTGCGCCCAAAGGCATCTGACAGTGGCCCGGTCACGAAGGTGCCGACGCCAAGGCCCAGGATGAAGGTGTTGACGATCAGCCCGGCGCGGTTCGGCTCAACGGCCGTCAGTTCATCTGCGATCTGCGGCAGGGCCGGCAGCATCGCGTCGGTCGAAAACGCGATGGTCGAGAACATCATCGCGATCAGGGCGATGAACTCTCCACGTGACATCATAGGCTGGGGGCTGGCCGTCACCCGCTCGCCGCCATGTCCGACAGCTCCGCAATGACTTTTGCCCAAAGCTCTGGCGGTTGGGCACCGGGCACAGCATGTTGGTTGGCGACGATGAAGGTCGGAACGGACGTGATCCCCATCTGGCGGGCATGCGCGTCCCGCTCTCGGATCATCTGCGCGTCGGCGTCCGAGTTCAGCAGCTTGCTGACCACGGAGGCGTCCATCTCCAGCCCGTCGGCGATGTCGGCCAGAACCTCGGTGTCGCCGATGTCCCGCGCGTCGACGAAGTAGGCTTTGAACAGGGCCGAGACCGCAGCGGTCTGGCGACCTTCGATGCCCGCCCAATGGATCAGCCGATGGGCGTCAAGCGTGTTCGGCGTGCGCGTCATGCCTTCGAAGTCGATGGACAGCCCGGCCTGTTCCGCGTGCTCCACCACCGGCGCATAGGCTTTGACCGCGCCGTCCTTGCCGCCGAACTTGGCCTCAAGATAAGCGCGGCGGTCCATCCCTTCAGCGGGCATGTCGGGGTTCAGCTGGAACGGATGCCATTCGATCTGAAACGGGTGGTCCGGGTGCGCTTCCAGCGCGCGGTCCAGATGCGCCTTGCCGATATAGCACCAGGGGCAAATCGGATCGGACATAATATCCAGCTTAATCAATTTCTTGCCTTCCACTCTTCACGCAGGGCGCGGCGCAGGATCTTGCCGTTTGCCCCGGTTGGCAAGGCGCTGACATGCACGTAAAGGCGCGGATGTTTGTAGCGCGCCAGCTTGCGCTCGGCATACGCGCGCAGGATGGATTCGTCCAGCGCGTGTGCTGCAGTGTAAAAGGCGGCGATAACCGAAGCGTCTGATTTCACCTGGACTTCGGTGCAGGCGACGGCTGATACGCCCGGCGCGCCCGACAGCGCGGCCTCGACCTCAAGCGGGGAGACGCGGTAGCCGCCGGCGTTCATCATGTCGTCCGCGCGGGCGTCGAAGCGGATGAAGCCTTTTTGATCTTCGGTGCCCGTATCGCCCGTGAGGAACCAGTCGCCCTGCATGCGCGCAGCGGTTTCCTCGGGTGCGTTCAGATAGCCCAGCATCAGGCCGGGATCGCTGCGGTGCACGGCGATGGTGCCTTGGGTGCCGGGGGGCACTTGCCCGTCGGGGCCAAGGATCGCGACGGCCCGGCCCGGCTGGGGTGCGCCAAGCGTGCCGGGGGCGGCGGGGCGCGTGGGGCTGCCGGAGATGAAGGTGGAGCATTCGGACATGCCGAACGCCTCGAAGATCGGTGTGCCGGTGGCCTCCTGCCAGGCCGCGCGCGTCGCCTCGGGCAGCTTTTCCCCAGCGCTGAGGCCGTGGCGCAAGGCGGGCAGGGCGGGCACAGGGCCGCGCAGGGCCTGACGGTAGACGCCCGGCGCGGCGGCAAAGATCGTCGCGCCCGTCTCTGCCAGCAAGGCGGGCAGATCGGCAGGGGCCGTGCCCGGCGGCGGGATCAGCGCCGTGGCCCCGCGCGTCCAGGGGTCCATCAGGCCGGTGCCAAGCGTATAGGTCCAGTTGAAGGCGCCCGCATGCAGCACGCGGTCGTCTGGCTTCAGCCCATACCAGCCGTCCATCATCATCTGGCGCGCCCAGATCGCGCGGTGGGCGTGCGCGACGGCGCGTGCTGTGCCGGAGGTGCCAGAGGTGAAGACAACATAGCCCAGCCGCTCCGGATCGCCTTGCGTGAAAGGGGCGGGCGGTTCGGCGCGCAGCGCACGCAGGCTTTCGATGTCGAGCTGTTTGAGGTGATCCGGGCAGGCAACTTCGGGGTCGCGCAGGGTCAGCGTGATCGGCAGGCCCTGCGTCATCGTAGTAACCTCGGCTTCGGTCAGCGCGGCAGAGGTCGGGATCGGCACCCGGTCCGCGGCGAGTGCCGCAAGGTAAGCGATGGGAAAGTCAGGTGTATTTCCAAGGCGCAGAAGGATCATGTCGCCGGGTGCGGTCAGGCGCGCAAGCCCCGTCGCCGTGCCAAGGATATCCGCCGTCAGCTCCTCAAAGGTCCAGCGCGCGCGGCCGATCCAGTCCAGCGCCAGCTTGCCGGGCGTGCGCGCGCCCGCCGCGAGCACATGGGCAGCCAGATTGAAAGGGGCGGGACAAGGGGGGCCGGAATAGCCATACGACATGCCGGACTGGCTAGCCGCCCCCGCGTGGCGTTGCAAGCGCGCCGCGCGCCTTGTATGACGCGGCATGACCACGCGTGATCCCAAAAAACTGATCCAGATTGCCCGCTCCGGCGGCGCGGACGAGGCCGCAGCGCCGCTTGATCTTGGCGCCCGCGTGCGCGAGCTGCGCAAGGGGCAGGGCTGGACGTTGGAACAGGCGGCGGGTCAGGCTGGTCTGGCCCGCTCGACCCTGTCGAAGATCGAAAACGGGCAAATGTCGCCGACCTATGACGCGCTGAAGAAGCTGGCGGTCGGGCTTGATATCTCTGTGCCGCAACTCTTTACGCCGCGTGCAGAGCAGGTCGGCGGACGCATGGCAGTGACCAAGATGGGCGAAGGAAATGCCCATGCCACGGCGACCTATGAACATGAGCTGCTGGCCGAAAATCTGACGAAAAAACAAATGCTTCCCTACCGCGCACGGGTCCGGGCGCGCGCGATGGACGAGTTTGACGGCTGGGTCCGCCACGACGGCGAGGAATTCCTGTACGTGCTGACCGGCGTGGTGCAGCTTTACACTGAGTTCTATGAGCCGGTGGAGATGCGCCGGGGCGACAGCGCCTATTATGACGCGTCGATGGGGCATAACGTGATCAGCCTGTCGGACGAAGATGCAACGATCCTGTGGGTGACGTCGCTGGCCTGACGGCATGGGGAAAGCCAAGCGGGCAGAGCCGCTTGGCGCGAAAAATAACGTTTTGTAAAATTTCGAAGCCCCTGAATGCACATTTTGTACAGAATTCCAGCCTGTACAGAAATGTGAATTTGGCGCGCTTTTGTGCATTAACGCACATTGGCGCACCTAGTCCTCGAACAGCCATTTCAGAACCACGTGGGCCACAAAGACCGTAGCCAGCTGCACGACGATAAACATCGCGATGTGCCCCGGGAAGATGCCCGCGAAGGTGTCGGAGAAACCGCGCGCGATGGTGACGGCGGGGTTCGCGAAGCTGGTCGAGGACGTGTACCAGTAGGCCCCCGTGATGTAGAGCGCGACGAGGGTTGGGACTGCCTCCGCCCGGCTTTTGAGGCCGCCGAAGATCACGAATAGAAGGCCGAAGGTGGCAATCGCCTCGGAAAACCACTGTGCGCCGCCGGTGCGGTGCATGGTTTCGCTCGTTTGCAGGACAGGCAGGTCGAACATGACGTGCGCGGCCCAGACGCCGAGGATGCCGCCGATGATCTGCACGGCGACAAATGCAAGCGCCAGGGGCAGTGCAATTTCACCGCGTAGCCAGAAGGCGAGCGTCACGGCGGGGTTGAAATGCGCGCCAGAGATGGGCCCGAGTGTTGTGATGATGGCGTAGAGCATTGCGCCAGTGGCAATGGCGTTGGCCAGAAGCGCGATGGCGACGTTTCCGCCTGCAAGGCTTTCGCCCATGATGCCCGAACCGACAACACCGATCAGCAAAAGCGCGGTGCCAAGCCCTTCGGCGGCCAGCTTGCGCGCGTTCATTGGACCGCTCCGGCGCGCTTGAGGGCTGCTGTTAGTTCGGCAGCGTCCATGGTCTCGATCGGTTCGGACAGGAACCGCGCGGCGCGGCGGCCAAGGATGTCGTAAGCCGTGCGAAAGGCGTTGTCCCAGTCCGGCTCTGCCGCGGCGGCGGGGTCTTCGACGCCCCAGTGGGCGCGCACGGGGGCACCGGGCCACATCGGGCAGGTTTCCTCGGCAGCGGACCCGCAGACAGTGATCACAGCGTCCATGACAGGCGCGTCACCCTCGGCAAATTCGTCCCAGCTTTTGGAGCGGGCGGCGCTGGTGTCGATGCCTTCTTCGCCGAGCAGGGTCAGCGACTGGGGATGGACCTTTCCCGCGGGCTGCGATCCGGCAGAGTAGGCCGTGACGCGGCCCGATTGGTTCAGGATGGATTCGAGCAGGATGGAACGGGCGGAATTGCCCGTGCAAAGGACGAGGATATTCATGGGGTCTTTCTTGGTCAGGTGCGGCCGATATCGTCCAGCGCATGCTGAAGCGAAATACGGTCGAGGGTGTCCATGGGCAGCGCCGCAAAGGCGGTGATGCGGTTGCGCAAAAGGCCGTAAGCCTGCTGAAAGGCAAGCTCTTTCTGGGCGTCGGTTCCTTCGGCTTTGACCGGGTCGGGCAGGCCCCAATGGGCGCTCATTGGCTGGCCGGGCCAGACCGGGCATTCTTCGTTTGCTGCGTGATCGCAGACGGTAAAGACGAAGTCGAGCGGGGGCGCGTCTGGCCCTGCGAATTCATCGGTCAGTTTCGAGCGCAGCACGCTTGTGTCGATGTCTTTTGCATTCAGAAGCTCAATGACCTTTGGGTTGGGCGCGCCGGTTGGCATGGTTCCGGCAGAGAAGGCGCGAAACCGGCCCGCGCCTTCGTGGTTCAGGATGGCTTCGGCCATGATGGAGCGGGCCGAGTTGCCGGTGCAGATGAACAGGACAGTGTAGGGACGGTCGCGCATTGTGCGTCCTCCGATCTGGGCGCTGGGGGAAAGGGGCAGGCAAAGGTCCGGGCGGGACTGGCAACAGCCGGAAAACAGGGCGTCCATCAGCCCGCGCGCACCATCCAGCGACACGCCGTAGCGGATCGTTGTGCCATCGCGCGCGGGGGTGATCAGCGCCGCGGACTGCAGGGTTTTGAAGTGCCCGGACGCGGTGTTCTGGCGCAGATCGAGGGCAGTCGCGATCTCTCCGGCCGGGACGGATTGTGGATAGCGGCGCATGAGCAGCCGGAAGATGTCCAGCCGCGCGGGGTGGGCGAGGGCGCCGAGTTGGTCCGCTATATCCATAATTCGCGATATAGCGATATTAGGGGCGTGGCGTCAATCCTCCCACCACCACAGGCCCGGCATCCAGGTGGGGCCGTCGCCGTAGATCGGCGTGGCCTCTGGCCGCTTCATTTGAGACACATGGGCGATGCGGCCCGCGGTGAACTGCCAGAACGGGATAACGTAGACGCCCGCCACGATCAGCCGGTCCAGCGCGCGGGCGGCGGCGTTAAAGGCGTTGGGGTCGGTGCTGGTCAGCATCGCGTTAATCATCGCGTCGATGGCGGGGTCTGCCGCGCCTGAGAGGTTGCGGCTGCCTTCTTGCGCGGCGGCTTCGCTGCCCCAATAGAACCGCTGTTCGGAGCCGGGCGACAGCGACGCGGCCCGGCGGTAGTAGGTCATGTCGAAATCAAAGCTGCCGGTGCGGGCGAGGAACTGGGCATCGTCGACCGTCTGGACCCGGACGGTGATGCCAAGCCGCTGCAGCGCGCCGGTGTAGATGTCGGCGATGGCCTGGCTTTGCGTGTCGCCGGTGCGCAAAAGGATGTCGAAGGCAAAGGGCTGCCCGTCCTTGCGCAGAAGGCCGTCGTCCCCCGCCTTCCAGCCCGCCTCTGCCAGAAGCCGGGCGGCTGTACGCAGGTTGCGGCGGTTGCGCTGGGTGCCGTCGGAGACGGGAAGTTCGGGGCCGGAGAGCGTATCGGGCTGCAGCGTGAAACCGTCCAGCAGGGCCGCGACCTCGGCGGGGGCGGGGCCGGGCTTGAACGCCAACACGGAGTTGGAGAAATAGGAGGTGATGCGCGGCTGCGCGCCGCCCGTCAGCGTGTCGTTGATATATTCGAAGTTGAAGGCGTGCAGCAGCGCGCGGCGCACGGCAATGTCGTCGAAGGGCGGTTTGCGCGTGTTCATCACGAAACCGGTCATGCCCGAGGGCTTTTGGTGCGGGATTTCGGATTTGACGACCTTGCCTTCCGCCACGCGGGGGAAGTCGTATTGCGTGGCCCAGCGTTCGGCGTTGAATTCGCGCACCGCGTCGATCTGGCCGGCCTTGAACCCTTCAAGCAGGACGCTGGCGCTGCCGTAGAAGTCGATACGGATGCCGTCGAAATTCGCATGGCCGCGTTTGAGGGGCAGGTCGGCGGCCCAGTAATCGGGGTTGCGGGTCAGCTGGACAAAGCGGCCCGCCTCGTAACTCGTGACGGTATAGGGGCCGGTGCCAATGGGAATGTCTTCGATCCGGCCGGCTGCGAAATCCTTGCCCGCCCATTGGGCCTTTTGCAGAATCGGGCGGAGGCCGGCGATGAGGGCAAGTTCGCGGTTTTGGGTGTTGAAGTGGATGGTGACGCTGCGCGGGCCCGACGCCTCGATCCGGTCGATCTGGGACCACAGGCCGAGGTAGCGAGAGTGACCCTGGGTGCCGAGTGTTTCGAAGGACCAGATGACGTCTTCAACCGTGACCGGAGCGCCATCAGAGAATCGGGCCTCTGAGCGCAGGGTAAAGCGGACCCATTCGCGGCCCGGTGGCACCTCAATCGATTCGGCCAGCAGGCCGTAAAGCGTGAACGGCTCGTCTTGCGAGCGCCCCATCAGGCTTTCATGTGTAAAGAACCGCAGTTGCCACGGCACAGAGCCTTTGCGGATAAACGGGTTGAGGCTGTCGAAGCCGCCGGTGTTGCCAAGCGTGATCGAACCGCCCTTTGGCGCGTTTGGATTGGCGTAGGGGAGGGACACAAAATCCGGTGGAAGGGCAGGCTCGCCATACATAGCTATGCCATGTTTAGGCCCCTTGGCTGCCACATTGTTGCCCAGAATCGCCGCTGCCACGGCGGCCACCACGAGGGTCCGTTTCAGGAAAAACACTGGCTTCATTTTCGCAACAATCCCGCTCTGCCCTTATTTTCTTAACGCAATCGGTAACGGGGGATTTACGCGTTATCAAACTTTTAGCTTGGATGCCGGCGGCGCTTTGCGTATAACAAGGGCACTGCTCGATAGGTTTCTTGCCTGTATGAAACCTGCCTCAATGACTTAACCCCGGCTTCGGCCGGGGTTTTTTTTGCCCCCCGCTTCCCGCCATGCGGGAAATCCCCGAAAATTCATTTGATCGAGCGTTTTTTCCGGCTCAGTCTACTACCCATAAATTTCTACCATTGGATAGCCTGGGGGCATCATGACGACATTCAGCGAATTCAGCACACTTACATTCCTTGACACGGCACAGTCCATCGACGGCACAACTTTTGGCGTGCGTTTCAATGGCACAAACCAGTTGCGGATCGATAACGTCAACAACATCGGCGCAACGCAGACCCTGACCACGATCGGATTCAACCAATCGGCAACCAACGGTTCATTCGATGTTGATCTGCAAGCGACGGAAGGTGGCGGTGTTCTTGTCGCGTTTCAAACCGCCAGCGGGAACTCGTTTCGCATTGCTCAGTTCGAAGTTTATTCGGCGACGGGATCGCGCGACTTTAGAGTCTCGTACGATTCCACGGAACCGATGGGCGGTGTTGCGGCAGTCTCACTCGGGGATAACACCAGCATCTTGCTGCGGTCCGAGTCCGACGGTGTGAACGGTTATGATCTGTTGATGACGCGGGTCAATGCGTTTGGGCTTGAGGTGCAGTCAGAGGTGAACCTCACAACGTCAAGCGGTGTGGATGAATTGGACCCGGTCGCCATTTTGCAGGCAAACGGGAACATCGCCATCGCCAGCATTCGCGATGATGGCGTGAACGAACGGGTGCAGGTGAACATCGTGCAGCCCGACGGCACCGTGCTTTTGACCCGGCTTCTGTCACCGCTGAGCCACGAAGCCACCAATATCGACCTTGTCGAGTTGGCAGGCGGCAACATGGTTGCGATTTGGGAAGACGAGGCAAATGGTGGTGTGTTCCTCCGGGTGCTGGACGCCGCAGGCGGGTTGGTCACCGGTATCGTCGCCGTTCACAACAACGCGGACCGCGCGATTTCGGGCAAGCCGGATATTGTCGCGCTGTCCGATGGCGGCTTTGCCGTCAGTATCGGTGTGGACGTAAATCCGGGCAATTCGTCGACCGATGACGTTCTCTACCGCACGTATGATGCAAGCGGCACCGCCACCAGTGCACTGCTGGATGCGAATATCAGTTTCAATTTCTCGTCCAGCTCTTCCTTTACTCAGATTTATGAGCTTGACGAAGGGATGTTGGCCGTTGGTGACTTTGGCGGCGCGCGTGTCATCGGTGAGGAGGGCACGCGCTTTCGTGACTTCATCGAGGCGACCGGCGCGGGCGTCTACAACCTTTTCGCCGAAGATGACGTGTTCGAGGGATCGTCACAAAACGATACGGTTTTTGGCGGCAACGGGTCTGACCAGATCCGCGGCAATGCGGGCGACGATTTCATTGCCGGCGGTGCGTCCTCGCCAGGCACGGGCTTTGGTGAAGGAACTCAGGTCCTGCGCGGGGGGGCGGGCAATGACGTCATCACCGCGACGGGTGCCTCTCAGTTCTACGGCGACGAAGGCGATGACGTGATTGCCGGGTCAATGCAGGATGACACGATCTTTGGCGGTGCTGGAGAGGACCTTATTCGGACGCGTGGCGGGGACGATTCGGTCGAAGGCGGCAATGGCAATGACAGCATCCGCTCCGGAGGCGGGGATGATACGATCTTTGGCGGCGCGGGGCGCGATAGCATTCGCGCTGTTGAAGGTGCTGAAGGCGATATGGTGGTGTACGGCGGCTCTGGCGTGGACACGATCATCGCCGGGGACGGGGACGACGTGATCTTTGGCGGCGACTCCGGCGATATCATCGAAGGGCGCGGCGGCAATGATGCCCTGTTCGGTGGTGATGGGTCCGACCGGTTCCAGTTCCGCTTTGACAGTCTTCAGTTCGATATGTCTGGCAACGTCATTGGTGGCGGTCTGGGCGAGGACGTCATCCATGATTTTGCAAATGGGCCAGATCGTTTGCGCATCGACACCCAGCTTGCCGCGAATTTCGCCGATCTGACATGGATCGAGGTCGGCGCCAATGTTGAGATCGAGTTTGCCAACGGGCAGGGCTCGATCGTTCTGATGAACATGGCGGGTCTGTTTGACGCGAGCGATGTGATCTTTTTCTAGCCGCCCGGTTGAGGTTGGGCGCGCCATGGCCCATGCTTTTCGCAGCTGCAGCATTGCGAGAAGGATAGACCATGGCCCTGACAACCGACCTGAGCGGCAAGACCGCCGTTATCACCGGATCTAATTCGGGCATTGGCCTTGGCATTGCGCAGGAACTGTCCAAGGCCGGCGCCAATGTCGTGCTGAATTCGTTCACCGATACCGAAGAGGATCACGCCCTCGCCGCCGAAATCGGGCGGGTATGCGGCGTTGAGGCAAAATACGTGCAAGCCGATATGTCAAAGGCCGAAGATTGCCGGCGGCTGGTCACTGCGGCGGGCGGTTGCGATATTCTTGTGAACAATGCTGGTATTCAGCATGTTGCTGCGATCCAGGATTTCCCGATCGAAAAATGGGATGCGATTATTGCGATCAACCTCAGCTCGGCCTTTCATACCTCCGCCGTGGCGGTGACGGGTATGCGCGAGCGCGGGTGGGGCCGGATCATCAACATCGCAAGCGCTCATGGCCTGACCGCGTCGCCTTTCAAAAGCGCCTATATCGCGGCCAAACATGGCATCGTTGGCCTGACCAAGACAGTTGCGCTGGAGACGGCGCAGGACCCGATCACCTGTAATGCGATTTGCCCGGGCTATGTGCTGACGCCTATCGTGGAAAAGCAGATTCCGGACACGATGAAGGAATATGGCATGAGCCGCGAGGAAGTGATCGAGAACGTGATGCTCACGCGCCAGCCGTCGAAGGAATTCGCCACGACCGAGCAGATGGGGGGCACGGCCGCTTTTCTGTGCTCTGACGCGGCGGCGCAGATCACCGGTACAACGATCAGTGTGGACGGTGGATGGACGGCTCTGTGACGCGTCACATTACAGAATAAACGTAAGCCGGAGGCCAGAGGCATGGCGCGTCCCAAGCCTAAGAAGATCAACCTCGCGCTGCAGGGCGGCGGCGCACACGGGGCCTTTACCTGGGGCGCGCTGGACGCGCTGCTGGCCGATGAGCGGATCGAGATCGCGGGGATCTCGGGCACGTCTGCGGGGGCGCTGAACGCGGCGGCGCTGAAGGCGGGCATGATCCAGGATGGACGCGCCGGCGCGCGGGCCAACCTCAAATGGCTGTGGGACCGGGTGGCCGGTGTGCAGGATGTCGGGATGGCCAGCTGGATGGCGCCGTTTAGCGCCCGCGCGGTGTCGTCGGCGCTGGAATACTCGCCGCCTTATGCGTTTGGCGAGGCGCTCAGCCGGATGGTGTCGCCCTATGCGTTCGGGCCGTTCTACAGCAACCCGCTTGAGCCCATCGTGCGGGATTTCGATTTTGAATGCGTCTGTGCGGATGACGGCCCGGCTTTGTTCATCAACGCCACCCGCGTGCGCAACGGCAAGCTGCGGGTGTTTTCGGGGCCAGAAGTGACGCCGGATGCGATCATGGCCTCGGCTTGCCTGCCGACACTGTTCCAGGCGGTAGAAATCTATGACACCGAAACCGGCCAGACCGAGGCGTTCTGGGACGGCGGCTATACCGGGAACCCCGCGTTGTTTCCGCTGTTTGATCGCGCGTTGCCGGATGACGTGGTCGTGATCAACATCAACCCGCTGGAGCGGGATGACACGCCGATCACGCCGCAGCAGATCCAGAACCGGATCAACGAAATCAGCTTTAACTCATCGCTTCTGCGCGAATTGCGAGCGATTGATTTCGTGCAGCGCCTTTTGGATCGCGGTGCGATTGAGGAAGGCACAATGAGCCGCGTTCTGGTTCACATGATCGCAGATGACGCGCTGATGAACGAGTTGAGTGTGGCGACAAAGCTGGTGCCGAATGGTTATATCCTTGGACGACTGTTCGAGGCGGGGCAGGCCGCGGCGAAAGGGTTCCTCGCCACGCATTTCGACGCCATCGGGAACCGCTCTAGTGTCGATCTGCGCGAGATGTTCATGTAGCGGGCGGCGCACCGTCACGCAGCAGTCCTGCGGCAACATCATAAAGAGCCTGAATGTCCGGATCAGATACGCCCAGCTCGTGTAGGTGACGAACGAGTGCTTCGAGGTAATCCATGTTGCGGCCCAGCGTGCCCTCGGCATGTGCGATCATTCCGGCGGCAATCGCCCTGTCCATTTCCGGGATATAGCGCGGATTGTCGTGGTTCATCGCGAACACGAGCGCCTCGACCGGCCCTTGCGGCGTTGCCACTGGTAGGAAAAGCGGGGTGTAGGCGCCGGCGAACATCTCCCGGTTCCACAAAAACCGGGTTTCGGTGTCGACCAATTCTGCCGCGATGCGCAGGACAAGGCCTTCGCATGTCCCGCCGGTATCCAGCGCGGCCATGAGGCCCGGGCGGGCATGCGAGCCGCGCCCGCCTTCAAGTTTCATGCAAAAGCTTCGGTGCCAGCCATCGAGGCGCGCACGGCGATACTCGGCCACGTACACGCCCGGGTCCCAGATCAGTGATCCGTAGGCAAAGACCCACAGGTCGCTGCCAAACCGCCCGTTCAGAACAGCCTGCCGGTTTTGCTCGCGTACGTCGTGGTCCATGCGCCAGCCTGGAGGCCAGCCTTCTTCTTTTGCTTGCACGTCAAGCTCGTCAAACCGTTCGCGCCCGAACCGAACCTCCGACACGTCCGGGTCAACGATGCGGCCCTTAAGTGACGGCGCATGCCGGAACACATGGTCAGGAAAGGGCATGGGGACTCCGGGTTCGGCGCGTCAGTTTGCGGTGCTTTCGTCCTTGCCGTTTGGATAGACAAGTCCGGCAGAGATAACCAATTTCGCCGCGTCCTCCACGGTCATGTCCAGCTCAATCACGTCTTCGGCGGGAAAGAAAAGCAGGAAACCCGACGTCGGGTTTGGCGTGGTGGGGACAAATACGCTAAGCATATCGCCGCCGGAGCCAGCTTTGTCGGTGATCTCGCCTTTGGCCTGCGTGGAAATGAAGCCGATGGCCCAGATTCCGCGGCGCGGATATTCGATCAAGCATGCGGTCTCAAAGCTGCGCTCGGACTGGGCAAAGACCGTTTCCGAGATTTGCTTGATCCCGCCGTAGATCGAGCGGACGACAGGTGTGCGTTCCACGAGGCTTTCGAGATAGCCGACAAGCGACCGGCCAATCAGACCCTTCGCCATCCAGCCGACGATGACGGTAAAGACAAGGAAGATCACGACGCCAAGGCCGCGCACATTGACCCGGACCCAGTCGGAGTTCGGGATCATCTGTCCATCCGGGCCCGCAACAAGGCGTGGGTTGCCCAGCCAGTAGTTCAGCACCGCGTCGGGTTGCCAGACGGAAGGAACAAGCGGCAGGACAAACCCGTCGATCCATCCCACGACCGTCCAGATGAGCCAGATGGTCAGTCCTACGGGCGCGATGACCACAAGACCAGTCAGAAAGGAGGCGCGCAGGCGGGCAAAAAGGCCGGAGCGGCGTGGCGGCTCGGGATCAAAAGGTGTGTTCATGCGTGGTGCTTGGGGCCGATCATTGGGCTGATAGTTAGGTGCAATCGCCGTCTGCCACAATGCAGGCGCATACGATAGGCGGCAGATTGGCCCGGGGGGTGGTCAACGGCTGCTCAAGGCTTGGGCGATTGCAGCGGCAAGCCGGGCATTGTTGCGCACCAGCGCGATGTTTGCGGTGAGCGAAGCGCCTTTGGTCAATTCGAAAATTCGTCCCAGCAAGAAGGGGGTAACCGCTTTGGCAGAGATGCCTTGGGCATCCGCTTCGGCCTGAGCCTCTGCGATGATCGGCGCGAGTGTCGCGGCCGGAATTTCATCGGACTCTGGGATCGGGTTGGCGATCAGTTGCCCGCCCGGCAGCCCCAACGTCGCGCGCATCCGGTGCGCGGCGGCAATCTCGGCAGGGGTGTCGAGCCGTTGGGGTGCGACATGCCCGGCGCTGCGGGACCAGAACGCCGGCAATTCGTTCTGCCCGTAGGCGATGACGGGCACGCCTTGCGTCTCCAGCACTTCGAGCGATTTAGGGATGTCGAGGATCGCCTTGGCGCCGGCGGCGACCACGGTGACGGGTGTGCGTGCAAGCTCCGTCAGGTCGGCGGAGATGTCAAAGCTTGTCTCTGCCCCCTTGTGCACACCGCCGATCCCGCCTGTGGCAAAAACTTCAATGCCTGCTGCGCGGGCGGCGATCATCGTGGCCGCCACGGTGGTGGCCCCTGTGCCGCCCTGCGCGATGCAGATGGCAAGGTCGGCGCGGCTGAGCTTGGCCGCGTCGGGCGAGCGCGCGAGCGCTTCGAGCTGTGTGTCCGACAGTCCGATATGAAGCTGCCCGTCCAGAACGGCGATGGTGGCCGGAATTGCGCCCGCGGCGCGTATGTCTTCCTCCACCTGCCGGGCAACTTTGTAATTTTGCGGCCACGGCATCCCGTGGGTGATGATTGTGCTTTCGAGCGCCACGATGGGGCCGCCACGGGCGACTTCGGCCGAACGGGCGAGGGGAAGTTTCGTCAATTGCCTGTCTCCCCGGATACATAGCTGGCCGCAGCCTGTAGCGCAGCGGCCAGCGCCGCCTCGGGTGCATCGCCTCGGGCTTCAGCTGCGATATGGGCGGCCATGAACGTGTCGCCTGCGCCGGTGACGCGCGTCACAAGGACTTCGGGCGGGGTGGCCGTGATGATGCGGTCGGCGTTGGCTTCGGCGCAGGGTCTGCCGCCATCGGTCACCAGCGCGCGGGCGGCGCCGCGGTCAATCAGGGCCTGGGCGGCGATCTCTGCAGTGCCAAACCGCGCTTGGCAGAGCGATCCGGCTTCTTCGACATTGACGTAGAGCGTCCCGCGACAACGGTGCAAAAACGGCAAAAGCCGGTCCGCTTTGCCCGGTGAGGCCGGGGCCACGCGCAGGTCAGCCTCTGTCAAGGCGCCACCCGAAGCGATGAAGTCCAGCAGGTCCGGCGTGAGGTTGCCATCGAGGGCCACGATGCCGGTGTAGGGCTGTGGCAGGGTGCCGTCGGTCAAGGGGAGTAGAATCTTGTCTCCGGCAGCCTCGAGCGAGTGCGCGTCTGCAATCGCGGCGATCAGTCCGTTAGCGCCTTCGATCGCCATATAACGGTCGGTCGGCAGGTCGTCTGAGCGGTAGATCGTATCCGTGCGCAGCCCGCGGGCGTCGCAGGCTGCAATCAGGTCGTTGCCGTCCTCGTCCCGTCCGATGGCGCTGAGCAGGGCCGGTTTCATGCCGAAGCGCGCAAGGGTCATTGCAATGTTCATGGCGACGCCGCCTGGCAGGCGCGTGATACGGCCCGGCACGTCGGAGCCTTGCCGCATCACCGAAGGCGCGCGGCCGATCATGTCCCACAGGACAGACCCGATGCAGAGGATATCATTCATGCCCCGCGTTATTGCCGCGGGGCGCGGCGGGGGCAAGCGCTTAGCCCGGGGCTGCGAAGGTCAGCGCAGCCCAGAGTGTCTCCCATGCGGCCTCTGCATCCCCCTCGCGCAGGACCACGGCGTCGATCAGATAAGCGTGGCCCGGTTTCACAGCGATGCTGGCGCGCCCGTTCGCATCGGTGCGGGTATCTGTCGTGATGGTCACGCTTCCGTCTGGCGCGCGTTCGAAGACTTCGACTTGGGCGTCCGCGCGGGGTGCACCCTGATAGAGCAGTTGTACCTCGACCGGGCCGGGGTCGGTATAGGGGTTTGTCAGGGCTACAAACTCGGTCTCCAGACCTGTGGCCGCGTCCGAGCCACTGCCCGTTCCAACGGCCAGCAGAGCCTTCGCATAGCGGGTGTAGCGTTCGGTAAAGCCGTTCCGGGGCAGCCCCCGCGCATCGTGGCGCATGGCGATGTCGGCAAAATCTTTGTGCGCAGCGAATGCGGTGAATTTGGCCCATTCGCGGTAGACCAGCGTGGCGGCTGAACTTTCGTAGACCACGGTGATCAGGCCCGGCTCTGCCGGTTCGATGTTCAGGGCGGGCCGGTCGCCCAGCCGGGCAGAGACAGGCATTGTGGTGCCGTTCTGCACCAGATCGAACCGGGCGGCGCGGCTGTCGATGTAGGCCAGCTCGCTCCCCTTGAACTCTTCGCCATTTCTGAGCGATGCAGTCAGCGCATCGCCCGGGGCCACCTGCCAGACCGGCGCTTCGATCCAGAATTCATGCGCCGCCGCAGCCAGCGGGGCCAGTGTCATCGCCAGAGCGAGGAAGAAACGCATGGTAAGTGTCCTCATTGATGTCTTGAGCAAGCTGCGCTTTGCGCTGGCGTTGTCAACACTCTGCGGATGCCTTTGGGCGGGGCTTTGGGCGGGCACGGGGGCCGCGCACGAGACAGACCCGACGGTTGCCGACATCTCTGCCGAGGGGGGCACGTTGCGCCTGCAGTTGCGGCTGAACCTTGATGCGTTTCTGGCCGGCATTGATCTGACCAAGTTTACCGACACCGATATGGCGCCTCAGGCGGCGGCCTATGATGCCTTGCGCGCGCTGCCGCCCGATCAGGTCGCGGGGCAGGCGGGAACGCTTGTGCCGGGCTGGAACGCTCTGCCTTTGGTGGCGGTAGATGGTACGCCCTTAGCGCTGTCGCTGGTGTCAGCGGATGTGCTGCCGGAGCCGGATATCGAGCGGGCCCGTTCGGGCGAGGTGATCCTGTCCGCCGCCTTGCCGCGCGGGGCGCGGTATGTCGAGGTCATGTGGCCGCAGGACGGCGGTGCCTTTATATTGCGCCAGCAGGGGGTCGAGGCGCCGTTCACCGGCTACGTCCCCCCGGGGACGTCTTCGGGCCCGATACCTCTGGCCGGGGCGGGCGCGAGCGCGGGATGGCAGGCCTTTGGCGATTACATCACCATCGGCTTTGCGCACATTGTCCCCTTGGGGCTGGACCATATCCTCTTTGTTCTGGGGCTGTTCTTTTTGTCGCTCCGCGCCTCAGCGCTTTTGTGGCAGGTCGCGGCGTTTACGCTGGCGCATACGATCACGCTGGCGCTTGTATCATTCGGTCTGCTGAACGTGCCGCCCGGCATTGTCGCCCCGCTGATTGCGGCGTCGATTGTATTTGTTGCGGTGGAAAACCTGCTTGCCCGGGGCCTGACCCCGTGGCGGCCACTTGTCGTGTTTGGCTTCGGGCTCTTGCACGGGCTCGACTTTGCCGATGGGCTGAGTGGGTTTGGTTTGCCAGACGCGGCGGTGCTGCCCGCGCTGATCGGATTTAACGTCGGAGTTGAGATTGGTCAGCTGTCGGTGATCGCGGCGGCGGTGCTGCTTGTCTGGCTGGCTGCGCAGGCCGCGCGCCGCGCGGGGCTGCGGACGCGTGCGGGCGACTTGGGTGATCTTGCCGTGATGCACCGCGCGGTGTCTTTCCCCGGATCGCTTGTGATCGCGGGGATCGGGCTTTGGTGGCTGATGGCGTGGGCGTTAACGGCGTAGGGTGGACTAAGGCGCTGCCCCAGACACCGGCATATTCAGCCAAGTGAAGACAGCAGGGTATTCAAGGCCTTTGCAGGGTTTTCGGCGGACCAAATTTCGTCGCCGATTGCGAAGAAGTCAGTGACGGGCGCGAGAGTGCGGACAGCGGCCTGGGTCAGAGCGCCTTCGGCGACAATGGGAAGCTCGATCATCTCGGTCCACCACGCGAAAAGGTCGTGGCCCGCGCTGGCATCAAACGCGATGTAATCTGCTCCCGCCTCTCCGGCGGTCATCCCATCGTGGCGTGAGCTGCCGGCATGGGCGCCCACGATGGCATCCGTTCCAAGCGCCTTGCGGGCATCGCGCACAGACCCGCCAACGCTCAGGTGCACGCCGTCGAGGCCAAGCCGTTCGGCGAGGGCCACGCGGTCTGTCACGACCAGCGCTACATCGCGGGCATGGGTTACCTCGCGTAGCGCGTCGGCGGCGCGGGCGATACGGTCTTCGTCGCGGGTTGCCAGATCAAGGCGCACGCAGGCGGCGGGGTGGGTATCGAGCACGGCGGCGAGCGTGTCGGCAAATGCGTGGTCCACGGCTTCGGGTGTTACGATATAGAGTTGCGGCTGCTCGGGCTGGCTCATGACGGTCTTCCTTGATTGGCTTTCGCCTATCGGATCGACAGCAAATTGCAAAGGGCGGTCTTTTCCTTGGCGTGTCTGCGCGGTAGGAGGCGCGCGATGGATCAGCCTGCTTTTGTATTGGTGCGCCCGCAGCTGGGCGAGAATATCGGCGCCGCCGCGCGCGCCATGCTGAATTTCGGCCTCGCGCACATGCGGCTCGTGGCGCCGCGCGACGGCTGGCCAAACCCGGACGCAGTTGCAATGGCCAGCGGGGCGGGGCGCGTGCTGGATAGCGCGATGTTGAGTGATGATGTGGCCGGCGCAGTGGCCGACAGCACTTTTGTCTACGCTACCACGGCACGGCCCCGGGACATGACCAAAGATGTCTTCACGCCCGAAGCCGCGATGCAGGACGCCGCCGGGCGGATCGCAGCCGGCCAGCGGGTTGCTGTTTTGTTTGGGCCGGAGCGGGCCGGGCTGGAGAATGCCGATATCGCGCAGGCGAATGCGATTATTTCAGTGCCGGTGAATCCGGACTTCCCGTCGCTCAACCTCGCGCAATGTGTTCTGCTTGTGGGCTATGAGTGGCGGCGGGCGGCCCACGCAGCGGCCCCGGTTCAGCATGCTTTGGCGGGCGGCGACTGGGCCGACGGGCGCGAGGTGGAGGCGCTGGCGGCGCACTACGAGGATCGGCTGGAGGCGGCGGGGTTCTTTTTCCCGCCCGCCAAGGCGCCGTCGATGAAGGTGAACATGCGCAATCTGTGGTCGCGCATGCCGCTGACGAACAAGGATGTGCAGATGCTGCATGGCATGCTGCGGCAGATGGTCCGCTGGGCGGGCAAAGATTGATGCATAGCTTGAAGCCAAATGGAAACCCCAGTGGCAAGCAAGGGGACGGATGAGCATGGCAACGCGTAAACTGTTTGAAGAGGTCGGCGCACAGACCGAAAAACCCGCTGCGCAGCCCGGGCTGATTGACCGGACGCGGGCCGGCGCGCGCGGTGCAATCCGCGTGTGGCTGATGATCCTCTTTGCCCTGGTGGTGGTGATGATCGGCGTGGGCGGCCTGACGCGGCTGACCGACAGTGGCCTCAGCATCACCGAGTGGCGGCCGCTGACCGGAGCGATCCCGCCGCTGAGCGCCGAGGATTGGGCCAGCGAGTTTGCACGCTACCAGCAGATCGACGAGTGGGCTCTGCAGAATTCGTGGATGACGCTGGCCGATTTCAAGGTGATCTACTGGTGGGAATGGGGCCACAGGCAGCTTGGCCGGGTGATCGGCCTTGTCTGGGCGCTGGGCTTTGCGTGGTTTGCGCTGCGCGGGCGGATCCCGGCAGGCCGGCAGGGGCTGCTGATCCCGCTGGTCGGTTTTGCCGGCTTCGCAGCCGTGGTCGCGGCAGAAGTGCTGCGCGTGCAAGGCACGCTGACGCCCGAGCTGACGCGCCAGATCGAAAGCGCGCTGCTGATCGCGATGGGCGCGGTCGCCGCCTGGGGCCTCATGGCGCAGGCGCGCATGGACTGGACGGCGCGGCTCTTGTTCGTCGGCTTTCTGGGCGGGCTGCAGGGCACGATTGGCTGGTGGATGGTCTCGTCCGGCGTGACAAGCGGGGAGGAGACGCTCGATGTCGCGTCCTACCGCCTGGCCACGCATCTGGGGCTGGCCTTTGTCATCCTTGGCCTGCTGGCGTGGTACGCCATGCTGCTCGGGCGCAGCGCTGAAGGGCTGCTGAGCGCGCGACGTGCACGGGAGCCGCGGCAGTTCGGGCTGGGCACGGGCATGATGCATTTTGCCTTTCTGCAGATTCTGATCGGCGCGCTGGTGGCCGGTATCGACGCGGGCCGCACCTATACCGACTGGCCGCTGATGGGCGGGCAGGTCTTTCCGGACACGGCGATTTATCTTGAGCCGTGGTGGCGCAACCTGTTTGAAAGCCCGGGCCTCGTGCAGTTCATCCACCGGGTCACGGGCTATGTGCTGCTGATCTTTGGCGTGGTGGTCTGGCTGCGCGGGCGCCGGTCGGCCTTTGCGGCGACGCGGGGCGCGTTCAACTTGGCCTTTGGGCTGCTGATCGCGCAGATCGTTCTAGGTATCGTGACGGTGCTGTATGCTGCGCCGTGGTACATCGCGATTGCGCACCAACTGCTCGCCGTGGCCCTGTGGGTCGCGATCATCCGGGCGCGTTTCATGGCGGGCTATCCCGCAGGCACCACCCTCAGAGGAGCGACGGCGTGACCTATGAAGAACTGATGGCCTTTGTGGGCGAGACCGAAGCGCTGGGGCAGGTGGCTGGCCGGCTGGGCTGGGATCAGGAAACGATGATGCCGCGCGGCGCGGCAGAGCAGCGCGGCGCAGAGATGGCGGCGATGTCGGGCGTGCTGCATGCCCGCCGCATCGACCCGCGCGTGGGCGAGGCGCTGGAGGCCGTGGACGCGGACGCGCTGGACGAGGTGGGCAAGGCCCAAGTCCGTGAGGTGCGTCGGGACTTTGAGCGGGCGAGCAAGGTGCCCGCAAAACTGGCCGCGGAAATCGCGCGCGTGACCTCCCTGTCGCAGGGCAAATGGGCGGCGGCGCGGGCGGAGGATGACTTTGCCGCCTTCGCGCCCGTGCTGGAGGAGGTCATCGCGCTCAAGCGTGAAGAGGGCGCGGCGCTTGCGGATGGCGGCGACGTCTATGACGCGATGCTGCAGGACTATGAGCCGGGCATGACGGCTGAGGGCCTCGCCGCGATCTTTGGCGAGATGCGGCCCAAGCTGACAGAACTGCGCGCCGCCGTGCTGGAGGCTGCCCCGGCGCCGACGCTGCAGGGTAGCTTTGACGAAGGCGCGCAGATGAAACTGTCCCGCCAGATCGCCAAGGCGTTCGGCTATGACATGGGCCGGGGCCGGGTGGACAAGGCCGTGCATCCGTTCTCTAGCGGGTCGGGCAATGACGTGCGGATCACCACGCGGACCAGCGCGGCCGATCCCTTCAACTGCATATACTCGACCATTCACGAGGTGGGCCACGCCGCCTACGAGCAGAACATTGATCAGGCCTATTTGCTGACGCCGCTGGGCCGGGGCGTGTCGATGGGCGTGCACGAGAGCCAAAGCCGTATCTACGAGAACCAGATCGGGCGCAGCCGGGCCTTTACCGGCTGGCTTTACGGCCAGATGCGTGACGCCTTTGGCGATATCGGCATTGCGGATGCGGATGCGTTCTATGCCGCGGTCAACAGCGTCTCGCGCGGGTATATCCGCACCGAGGCGGACGAGCTGCAATATAACCTGCACATCATGCTGCGCTTTGATCTGGAGCGTGCGCTGATGGCGGGTGATCTTGCGGTGAGCGATCTGGAGGCGGCCTGGAACGACCGGTTTGAGGCTGATTTTGGCTATGCGGTCGACAAGGCGTCTAACGGCGTGCTGCAGGACGTGCACTGGCCGGTGGGCCTTTTTGGTTATTTCCCGACCTACAGCCTTGGCAATGTCTATGCGGGCTGCCTGTTCGAGGCGCTGCGGGTGGCGGTGCCAGCGTTGGACGAACAGCTTGCAGTCGGCGACACGTCCGCTGCGACGGGTTGGTTGGCAGATGCTTTGCAGCGCCACGGGGGTCTGCGCCCCCCGCGCGAGACGATCGCCTTTGCCACCGGATCCGAGCCGAACGCCGCGCCGCTGTTGGCCTACTTGGATGCCAAATTCCGGGAGATCTACGCTCTCTGACATGACAGCGTCACCGGGTAATCGTCTACCTAAGCGGGAAGTTTTGCTATGATTTCCGCGCTTTAGGCAAAGATCAGCCGATCGGCGGCATCCGAATTAGGATGAAAGCCCATTGGCCGCTAACCTCTCACGCACTTTTTTCATCACACCTGTGGGAGGGATTTATGCGCAAGTTTTTTGGGATCGGCATGGCGGCTGCCGTCGTGTTTTCGGGGGGTGTTGTGTCGGCGCAGGACGTCGTCCGGCAGGCTGAAGTGGGCGGTGAAACGGGAACGCCCGGATTTCCCGTTCGGGTTATCGGCACCGACGGCGTAGCCTATGACTGCCGCGCAGGCATTGAGGATCGCAATGGCACGCCAACCCGCGTTTGCGTCACCGGAGACGACGATGTGGGTACGATCCTTCAGTTCGGATCGCTGAACAGCGGTGCCGTGGGCGCCGTGGTCGCGGGTGCTGTTTTGCTTGCCGTTCTTGAAGGCGATGGGTCCACCGGTACGACCACGACCACAACAACCAGTGTTGGAACAGACAGTGATCGGCGTTTGAAAACAGATATCTTGCAGGTGGGAACCACGGCGCATGGTCTGCCGCTTTACCAGTACCGTTACGTGCACGGCCAGATCACATGGGAAGGCGTTATGGCGCAAGACGTGGCAAAGGTGCGTCCCGATGCAGTGATCCTGCGGGACAGCGGCACGCTCGCAGTAGATTACGCGCGCCTCGGCATCGAAATGCGGCGCGTGGACTAGCTTCGAAACCTTTGCTGGCGGCGCGTGTGATGTTTGCGCGCCATTTTTCCCATGCCATCGCGGTCTGCACGGCGTTACCTCTCGGGCATGTAGCGAGTATGGGAGGGTACCCAATGACACGATTTGCCTTTGGTATTGGCGCGGCGGCTGTGGCCGTCACGATGGTGGCAAACAATCTTCACGCCCAAGGCACCACGCAGCAGGCAGGTGTGGTTGGTGCGTCAGGCGAACAGACCTACAGTCTTCAGGTCACCGGCGCGGATGGGCTGACATATAACTGCCGGCCCGAAATCCGTGATGTGAACGGTACACCGACCCGGTTCTGCCGGCGCGTGGGAAGCGCGGGCCGTGCCCTTCAGTTCGGATCGCTGAACGCGCCGGCGGTTGCGGGGGCGCTTGCCGCAGGGGCAATTGCGCTGTCCATCGTCAGCGACGGTTCGACCGGGACGACGACAACGACGACGAACTGAGCGCAGGGAGCGGGCGCGGCGCTATTCGGCCTCGCCCTCTCCGGTCTCTTCGTCACCCTGCTCGGCAATCCATGCCACGGAGGTAACGGCTTCGCCCTTGGCGGTATTGAAGACCTTTACCCCGCCCGCGCTGCGCGAGCGGAACGAGATACCGTCAACGGGTACGCGGATCGACTGGCCTTGGCTCGTAACCAGCATGATCTGGTCGTCCATTTCCACGGGGAAGGACGCAACGATCTGTCCGCCCCGCATCGCCTTGTCCATTGCTGTCACGCCCAAGCCGCCACGCCCGCGCACGGGATAGTCGTGAGAGGAAGACAGCTTGCCCGCGCCGCCATCGGTGATCGTCAGGATCAAATTTTCCGCCGCTGACATCTCTGCATAGCGCTCCTGGGGCAAAGCGGTATCGGCGTTGCCTTCGTCCTCGTCCGCTTCAGCCTCTTCGGTAACACCGGCCATCAGGCGGCGCATCTTGAGGTAGGCGGCGCGTTCGTCCGAGGTCGCTTCGAAATGGCGGATGATCGACATGGAGACGACGCGGTCATCGCCCTGCAGGTTCACGCCGCGTACGCCGACGCTGTTGCGCGAATTGAAGACACGCACGTCCGTCGCCGGGAAGCGGATGGCGCGACCCGCGCGGGTCACCAACATCACGTCGTCTTCATTCGAAGCAATGCGCGCGTTGATCAGGCTCCAGCCTTCGCTATCGCCTTCGAACTTCATCGCAATCTTGCCGTTGCGCATCACGTTGGTGAAGTCAGACAGCTTGTTGCGCCGCACGGTGCCGCGGTCGGTGGCGAACACGACTTGCAGATCGTCCCAGTCTTCCTCGTCCCGGTCCACAGGCATGATGGCCGCAATCGACACGCCCGCCGGGATCGGCAAGATGTTGACGATGGCCTTGCCCTTGGCGGTGCGCCCCCCGGCGGGCAGGCGCCAGGTCTTCAGCTTGTAGACCATCCCGTCGGTGGTGAAGAACAAAAGCTGGGTATGCGTATTGGCCACGAAAAGGGTCGTGACGACGTCCTCTTCCTTGGTCTGCATGCCCGACAGGCCCTTGCCGCCCCGCCGCTGCGCGCGGAAATCGGCCAGCGGTGTGCGCTTGATGTAGCCGCCCTGGGTGACCGTCACGACCATGTCCTCGCGCTCGATCAGGTCCTCGTCTTCCATGTCGCCGGACCAGTCGACAATCTCGGTACGGCGGGGCACGGCAAAGAGCTCTTTGACCTCTGCCAGCTCGTTCGAGATGATCTCCATAATCCGCTCGCGGGAGGCGAGAATGGCGAGGTATTCCTTGATCTTGGCTGCCAGCTCTTCGAGCTCGTCGGTGACCTCTTTGACGCCAATCTGGGTGAGGCGTTGCAAGCGCAGTTCGAGAATGGCGCGGGCCTGGGTCTCTGACAGGTTGTACGTGCCGTCCTCGTTCGCCGTATGGGTCGGATCGTCGATCAACTGGATGTAGGGCAGGATGTCTTCGGCGGGCCAGCGGCGGGTCATCAGCTTTTCCCGCGCCTCGGCAGCGTCGGCAGAGGCGCGGATGGTTGCGACAACCTCGTCGATGTTGGTGACGGCGACGGCGAGGCCGCACAGGATGTGGGACCGGTCGCGCGCCTTGTTCAGCAGGTGCGCCGTGCGGCGGATCACGACGTCCTCGCGGAAGTCGAGGAAGGCGGTCAGGAAGCCGCGCAGGGTCAGCTGCTCGGGGCGGCCGCCGTTCAGCGCCAGCATGTTGCAGCCAAAAGAGGTCTGCATCGGGGTAAAGCGGAAGAGCTGGTTCAGCACGACTTCAGCTGTGGCGTCGCGCTTCAGCTCGACCACTACGCGCACGCCGTTGCGGTCGCTCTCGTCTTGCACATGGGCGATGCCCTCGATCCGCTTCTCGCGGGCGGCCTCGGCGATGCGCTCGATCATCGTGGCCTTGTTCACCTGATAGGGGATCTCGTCGATGACGATGGCCCAGCGGTCCTTGCGGATCTCCTCCACTCGCGTTTTGGCCCGGATGATGACGCTGCCGCGCCCTTCTAGGTAGGCTTTGCGCGCACCCGAGCGGCCCAGCATGATGCCGCCCGTGGGGAAGTCGGGACCCGGAATGTACTCGATGAGGCCCTCGGAGCTAAGGTCCGGATTTTCAATCAGCGCCTGGCAGGCGTCCACAACCTCGCCCAGGTTGTGCGGCGGGATGTTGGTGGCCATGCCGACGGCGATGCCGCCCGCGCCGTTGACCAGCATGTTCGGGAAGCGCGCGGGCAGGACGGTGGGTTCCTGCTGCTTGCCGTCGTAATTGTCCTGAAAGTCGACCGTGTCCATGTCGATATCGGCCAGCAGGTAGGCGGCGGGCTTGTCCATTCGAACTTCGGTATAGCGCATGGCGGCCGGGTTATCGCCGTCCATAGAGCCAAAATTGCCCTGACCATCCAGCAGAGGCAGGGACATCGAGAAGTCTTGGGCCATCCGGACCAACGCGTCGTAGATCGCGCTGTCCCCGTGGGGGTGGTATTGGCCCATCACGTCACCGACGGGCCGTGCCGACTTGCGGTACGCCTTGTCGGCGGTGTTTCCGGTCTCGTGCATGGCAAAGAGGATGCGGCGGTGCACGGGCTTTAGCCCGTCACGCAGATCGGGGATTGCGCGGGATACAATGACCGACATTGCATAGTCGAGATAAGAGTTCCGCATCTCTGCCTCGATCGAGACAGTCGGCCCATCATATTCAGGCCGCTCTGGCCGGGTATCTTCAGTATCTTCAGGGGGTTGCTGATCGTCGCTCATGTTATCTGCCTGTTTTTTCGGCGCGCGCTATATCTTGCGTATGAGTTTAGCGCAAAGCATAGATCGGGTGCAATGGGCGCGTCGTGCGGACGATGGCAGCCGGGTGCGCGGAGTGATAACACACTGTTTTCATTGAAAAGTAATTCCGCTTTGGCATGATTGGCTCACGCAGGCCAAAAAAGGAGCGAAACATGCCCGAAACAGAAACGGAATTGCTGCTGAAAGGCTACGGTTTGACGACGGCTGAATTCTTCTACCGAATGCCGGATTATCCGTCTGTTCTGAACACCTTCGTCTGGCAGGAATATGACCGCGCGCCAGATCACGACCGCCTGTTTGATTTCATCGGGTTTTGGCAGCGCGAAATCGAGGGGGCGCTGCATTCGGTGCGATTTACTCACCGGACAATGGTCAGTCCGACCGAGTGGCGTCATCAGGTCGGCGAGTTTCGTTTGCACTGAGCGAAATCGATCCTTCAAGGATCGATTGCAAGCCATTTTTTGAAAAACGGCTTAAGCCGAACAGCTGGCGCCGCCCAGTACGCAGAACTTTGCGCAGTGGGGATGATTGAGGCGCACGTCCGCTTCCGCTTCCTCCAGCGTTGCGCCCAGGTCGAACTGTTTGTCATAAGGCAGAAGGGTGCACGCCAGCACTGACGGGGCTTCGGCGCCTTTGCGTTTCACCACCATGCGCGAGCTTGAGCACATAACGCTGTCTGGGTGCTTATCGAGGATGCCCCAGCATGCGGTCGTGATCTCGGGCACGGGTACATCTTCATCCATTTCAGGGAAAAGAACTGTTATACTAGGATTTTGCGCATCAATCTTAAAGTTGTGCGTTGAATACAGCGCGGCATATCCCGCGCGGGCCTCCGCCTCGCTTTCGGCCATCGCCATCCGGCCTGCAACGGCCATCGTTATGCCCGTGTCGCGCAGCCACGCCATGCCTTTCAGCGTCTCGGCAAAACTGCCCGCACCACGTTCCGCATCGTGTTCCGGCGCCGCATAGTAATCGAGCGAGACGCGCAGGGTCAGCTTGCCGGGGAAGTCGGAGTGCAGTGCTTCCAGCCCTTTTTGCACGCGCGGGCGCATCATAGGCTTCATTGCGTTGGTGAGGATCAGAACATCGTAACCGCGGCGCAGTGATGCCCGCGCCATGTCGATCATCGCCGGGTTCATGAACGGCTCGCCCCCGGTAAAGGCGATTTCCCGCACGCCCCAGGCGCGGTCTTCCAACTGATCGAGATAACTTTCCACGTCATCGGTCGTCAGATAGACCAGCGCGTCATTTGTCGGCGAAGATAGGATATAGCAGTTCGCGCATTCGATGTTGCACAGCGTGCCTGTGTTGAACCAGAGCGTTTCGGGGTTGTTGAGCGAAACGGAGGCACGTTCCGCACCATCGGCGGTCACCAAAGGGTCGACGAACTTGCCGTGGTTGCCATGTGGCGCGTCTTTCATGCGTGGTGCCTTTTCGCTGTCATCTTACCGTGACATGCTTGGTACCGCGCGGGCCAGCAAGTGAAAAGCGGCCCCAAGCGCCCTGACACCATTGTGAAGCGGGTGGGAATGGATAATGTGAGCGCAAACAAGGCAAGCGCCCGGGGGGCACATATGGTTTCGCGTACCATTCCGGTTGATCCGTTTGATCTGGTCATATTTGGCGGCACGGGAGACCTGGCGCGGCGCAAAATCCTGCCCGGTTTGTTTCGCCGGTACTGTGCGGGGCAGATCCCGCGGGGCGCGCAGATCATCGGGGCCGCGCGCACGGAATTGGACCAGCAGGGCTACCGCGCTTTTGTGGCTGAAGCCGTGCTGGAGTTTGGCGGCGGGCGGCACTGCGAGGATGGCACGCTCGAGGCATTTCAGGATCTGCTTGATTACGTTGCCATTGATGCGCGCGGCGAGGCCGGTTGGCGCCAGCTTGCGGGTAAGTTGCAGCACGGGGCCGTGCGGGCGTTTTATTTCTCGGTTGGGCCGAGCCTCTTTTCCGATCTGGCAGAGCGATTGAACCAGCATGGTTTGACCGACGATGAGACGCGGATCGTTGTGGAAAAGCCCTTTGGTCGCGATCTGGCGTCCGCCCGCGCGCTGAACGCCGATCTGGCGGCGTTTTTCGACGAAACGCAGATTTACCGGATCGACCATTACCTTGGCAAAGAGACGGTACAGAACCTGATGGCCGTTCGTTTCGGAAACACGCTGTTCGAGCCGCTGTGGAATGCGCAATATGTCGATCATGTCCAGATCACGGTGGCCGAAACGGTCGGCGTTGGCGGGCGCGGCGAGTATTATGACCGTGCGGGCGCGATGCGGGACATGGTGCAAAACCATCTTATGCAGCTTTTGTGCCTAATCGCGATGGAGCCGCCCTCGAAGTTTGACCCTGACGCAGTTCGGGACGAGAAGCTTAAGGTGATCCGCGCGCTCGACGTGCCGGAGCCACACCACATCGTGCGAGGCCAGTATGAGGCGGGCGGGGACGGGCATCCGTCGTATCGCGACGCGGTCGGCGATCCGCGCTCGCGCACAGAAAGTTACGTCGCGCTGAAGGTGGGGGTGGCAAACTGGCGCTGGGCCGGCACGCCGTTTTACCTGCGGACGGGTAAACGGCTCAGCGCCCGCTCTTCCGAGATCACGGTGGTCTTTAAGGAACGGCCCCATTCGATTTTCGAGGACGACTTGGGCCACCGCAACATCCTGTCGATCCGGTTGCAGCCGAATGAGGGCATCACCCTTGGCGTAACGATTAAGGAGCCGGGGCCGGGGGGGATGCGCCTTGTCGATGTGCCGCTGGACATGACGTTTGCCGAAGCGCTTGGGCCCGAGGGCGAAGATCCGCCCGACGCGTACGAGCGGCTGATCATGGATGTGATCCGGGGAAATCAGACCCTTTTCATGCGCGGTGACGAGGTCGAAGCGGCGTGGGCCTGGACCGATCCGATTATCGCGGGATGGGAGGCGCGCGGTGACGCACCCAAGCCGTATGACAGCGGCAGTGACGGGCCATCGGCAGCGGTGCAGCTTCTGGCACGGGACCGGCGTGTCTGGCGCGAGGTGACGCCATGAATTTCGTTGAATATGCTGACGCCGAGATGATGGCGATTGACGTTGCCAATATGCTCGCCGGAGAGTTGGAAAACTGCTTGCTGCGGCACGACCATGCGTCTTTTGCTGTGCCGGGAGGGTCCACGCCCGGGCCGATTTTTGATGTTCTGTGCGCGGCTGATCTGGAGTGGAGCCGGGTGCATGTCACGCTGACGGATGAACGCTGGGTGAGCCTTGAATCCGAGCGATCCAACTGGGGCCTTTTGCGCCGCCGGCTGCTGGTGAACCGCGCGGCGGAGGCCGTGTTCAAGCCGCTTTACGTGCCGGGCGCCAGTCCAGAGGAGGGCGCGGCGCAGGTCAGCGCAGAGTTGGCGGAGGAAGTGCCGCTTTCGGTTCTGCTGCTGGGCATGGGCGGCGACATGCACACCGCCTCGCTTTTTCCTGGGGCCGATGGGTTGGGAGCTGCGCTTTCCCCCACAGCCCCCATTGTTTGCCCGATCCGGCCCCAAGCGCAGGAAGAGCGGGTCACGCTGTCGGCGGCGACGCTTGACGGTGCGATGAGCAAACATCTGGTAATTACCGGCCCAGATAAGCGCGCTGCGTTCGAAGCAGCCCGGGCGCTGCGTAAAGAGCAGGCGCCGATTTCGGCCATCATGACGGATTTAACGGTGCATTGGGCGCCTTGAGTGCCTCAGAAGGATTAGAAGATGTGGACTGATTTGAAAGCAGCAGCGGCGCAAGCCGAGAGGCGGCATATCCTTGATTTGTTTGCCGCCGATGACCGGCGGGCCGGGGCGTTTTCCGTTCAGGTGGGCGACATGCTGCTGGACTATTCCAAGACCAATATCGACGCTGCCACACGCGACGCGTTACTGGCCTTGGCGCAGGATGTCCCCGCGCGGCGCGATGCGATGTTCGAAGGCGAGCCTGTCAACGAAACCGAAGGACGTGCAGTGCTGCACACGGCGTTGCGCAACCTCGATGGCGGGCCGGTTATGGTGGACGGACAGGATGTCATGCCTGCCGTGCTGGAGACGCTGGCGCACATGGAAGCCTATGCCGGTGAGGTGCGCGGATCGGCCATCACGGATGTGGTGAATATTGGCATCGGCGGGTCTGACCTTGGCCCGGCCATGGCGGTGCAGGCGCTGACGCCCTATCACGACGGGCCGCGTGTGCATTTCGTCTCCAACGTGGACGGGGCGCATATCGCCGACACGCTGCGGGGGCTTGACGCAAAGACGACGCTGATCATTGTCGCGTCCAAGACCTTTACCACGATCGAGACGATGACCAACGCGCGCACGGCGCGGGCGTGGATGCTGGACCACGGCGGCGATCCCGGTGCTCAATTTGCGGCGCTGTCGAGCGCGCTGGAGAAGACGGCGGAGTTCGGCATTCCCGAGGGCCGCGTCTTTGGGTTCGAGGATTGGGTCGGCGGGCGCTATTCGATGTGGGGGCCGATTGGGCTGAGCCTGATGATTGCCATCGGGCCGGACGCCTTTCGTGCGTTCCTGCGCGGCGGGCAGGCGATGGATGTGCATTTTCGCAGCGCGGAAGGGGCCGAAAACATGCCGCTGATGCATGCGCTGGTCGGTATCTGGCACCGGCAGGTGCTGGGCTATGCCTCTCGCGCTGTGCTGCCCTATGATCAGCGTCTCGCGCAGCTGCCAGCCTACTTCCAACAGCTTGAGATGGAGAGCAATGGCAAGTCGGTTACCATGGACGGGCGGGCCGTGGAGGTGCCAACCGGCCCCATCGTCTGGGGCATGCCGGGCACCAACGGGCAGCACGCGTTCTACCAGCTGATCCATCAGGGCACGGATGTGATCCCGTGCGAATTCATGATCGCTGCGACAGGACACGAGCCCGACCTCGCGCATCACCACGCGCTGTTGATGGCCAATTGCCTCGCGCAGTCCGAAGCGCTGCTATGTGGGCGGCCCGTCGACGCAGCGCGGGCCAAGGTTGCAGGTAAGTTCGACGGGGCGGAACTGGAGCGGCAAGCCGCGCACCGGGTCTTTGCCGGGAACAAGCCTTCGGTCACGCTGGCCTATCCCAAACTGGACCCGTTCACGCTGGGCCAGATCATCGCGCTTTATGAGCACCGTGTGTTTGTCGAGGGCGTGATCCTGAACATCAACTCTTATGACCAGTGGGGCGTGGAACTGGGTAAGGAATTGGCAACGGCCCTGCAACCGGTCGTTGACGGCGCCGCAGAGCCCGACGGCAAGGACGGCTCGACCGCGGGCCTTGTCCGCTTTCTCAGGATGCACCGGGACTAAGCGCTACGCGGGTGCTGCACCATCTGCGATAAGCTTTGCGCGGATCGCTTCGGGGATCGGCTGGCGCGCGCTACCGTCTTGCGTCAGCAGGACCATCACGCAGGAAAACGTCGCGCGCAGGGTTCCGGCGGCCCAGATCTCCTGGCTCAGGGTCATGGAGGTGGTGCGCAGCGCGGTGCAGTGGCAGGTGGTGATATATGTCTCACCCCCGCGGAGTTCGGCAACGAAACGCACCTCGCCTGACCGAATAACGATCCGTGGGCTGGACGGGTCGTTCAGCGTGCCGATGCCATAATGGGTCATGTGCCGGATGCGCAGTCGTTCGAACCACGTGAAGTAGCGTGTGTTGTTGACGTGATCGAGGCTGTCGAGGTCATCGTGATGCACAATGTCCGCGATTGCCAACGGGGCAGGGTGCGTCAGGCCGGCGGCCTGTTGCTGCGCCGCTGTCAGGCGCGTGTGGTAAGGCAGGTCCATGACGCCGGGGTAAAGCCGTGCGCGGCGGCTTGCAAGGCGGCGCACGGCTTGGCATCGTGGCACGCAAGGGAGGATGGGCCGCGCTGGATTTGTGCGGCGGGCAAGCCATGTCTCCGAAGAATTAAGGGAGGTGCCCATGCTTGGCCAAATGATGCAATTTCCGTTGACGATTTCGTCGCTGCTGACCCACGCAGAGAAATATCACGCCGCAACGCCGATCTATTCGGTGGAAACCGCAGGCGGAGCGGTTGAGACCAGCTGGGGCGAGGTGGGCGCGAACAGCCGGCGTCTTGGCGATGTGCTGACCAAGCTGGGGCTGGAGCCGCAAACGCGCTGCGCGACGATCGCGTGGAACAACCGGCGGCACCTTGAGATTTACTTCGGCGTCGCCTCGGCGGGCTTTGTCTGCCACACGATCAACCCGCGCCTCTTCCCCGAACAGTTGGTCTACATCATCAACCACGCCGACGACCGGGTGATGTTCATCGATGCGACTTTCGTACCGCTGATCGCCGCCATCCGCGAAAAGTGCCCGAACATGGAGCACATTGTGTTGATGGGCCCGCGTGACGAGGACGCGGCGGCCAAGATCGAGGGGCTGAAGTTCTACGACGAGATGATCGCCGAAGGGGATGCGGTGTTCGAGTGGCCGGAGTTTGACGAGAACACCGCCTCTAGCCTCTGCTACACCTCCGGCACGACAGGCAACCCCAAGGGCGTGCTTTATTCCCACCGCTCGACCGTGCTGCACAGCCTTGTCGCCGCGCTGCCCGACAGCCTGAACATCCACGCGCGGCACATCGTGATGCCGGTGGTGCCGATGTTCCACGTCAACGCCTGGGGCACGCCCTATGCTTGTGCGCTGACCGGCACGGCGATGGTGATGCCGGGGCCGGGGCTGGATGGGGACAGCCTCGTGAAGCTGATCGACGGCTACGGGGTGACGCTGGCGCTTGGCGTGCCGACGATCTGGCAGGGGCTTTTGGGGGCCGCGGCGAAGTCTGGCTCAAAGCTCGCCTCGCTCCAGCAGACGGTGATTGGCGGGTCGGCCTGTCCGCCGTCGATGATCGAGGCCTTCCGCGAGCAATATGACGTGGAGACGATCCACGCCTGGGGCATGACGGAGATGTCGCCGCTTGGCTCTGTCAACAAGCCTCTGGCCAAGCACGACGCGCTGCCCGTCGCTGACCAGAACGCGCTGCGCGAAAATCAGGGCCGTCCGCCCTTTGGCGTGGAACTGAAAATCGTGGACGAGAACGGCGCAGACCTGCCGAACGATGGCGCAGCACAGGGCGACCTGATGTGCCGGGGGCACTGGATCCTCGACAGCTATCTGGGCAAGTCGGTGGATGAGACGCTGACAAATGGCTGGTTCGACACCGGCGATGTGGCGACCATCGACGCAGACGGGTTTGTCAGCATCAAGGACCGCTCGAAGGACATCATCAAGTCAGGCGGGGAGTGGATTTCGTCGGTCGATCTGGAGAACATCGCGGTCGCGCACCCTGCGCTGGCCGAGGCTGCGGTGATCGGCGCGCGGCACGAAAAGTGGGACGAGCGCCCGGTGCTGGTGGCTGTCGCCGCCGAAGGGCAAAGCCCGACAGAGGCCGACGTCCTGAGCATCTTTGAGGACAAGATCGCCAAGTGGCAGATCCCGGACAAGGTTGTCTTTACCGACGTTCTTCCGCGCAACGCGACGGGCAAGGTGCTGAAGCGGAACCTGCGCGACGAATTTGGCGAGGTGCTGATCGGCTAAGTCAGGGCGCGGGCCAAAAGTGCGGTAAGTTGGTCGCGGTCCTTGGGCGGGATCGGGGCCAACACCTCATCAATGGTCTGCGCAACAACGCCCTTTAGGGCATCAACAAAATCACGCCCCTCCGGGGTCAGCGCAACGATGCTTTGGCGGGCATCGTCTGCTCCCTGTTCGCGGGACAAGAGGCCCTTGCGCTCAAGCGGGGCCACCATGCGCGTCATTTGCGACTTGTCCCGCACCATCTCGCCCGCAAGCGCCTGCATGGTCAGTGGGCCAGCCTCATCGATCACCATCAGGATCATGCCGCCGCCGGGACCCACCCCATAGGTGTCAAAGCTGCTGGCCTTTGCCTGAAGCGACAGATGCAGCCGCCGCACAAAGCGGTCCATGAGGGGGGCAAGGTTGGTTGCCGTCATATTGATTGACATAGTCCACTAAAAATCTGATCTTCCAGCACACCACCTAAATTGTGCGCAGGGGAGACGCAAATGACGGGTACCACATCAACCTTTCTGAAGATCGCAGCCGGGCTTTGGGTTATCTGGGGACTGGTGCACATGCTGGCCGGGGGCATCGTGCTCAGTTCGGATGCGACGGGCGGGGTGCAGGCGATTGCGGACGCGGTCGACCCGGAGACGCTTGTGCGCGACTACCCGGCGGCTGCGGCGGGTATCCTGAACCAGCACGGCTGGAACCTTGGCTGGTTTGGGCTTGCAACACTTGTGGGCGCGATCTTCATCTGGCGCGGCAACGTCACGGCGCTCTGGGTCACGGCTTTGATCGGCGGAATGGCCGATCTTGGCTATTTCTTTTTCCTCGACCTGCCGGGGTTCGTGCACTTCGTTCCGGGCACGTTGATGACGCTTGTGTCAGGCTCGGCCATTCTCCTAAGCCTTGTGGCTTGGCGAAGTCTGAAGGGCACCTGACTGCACAGCGCACATAGAAAAGGCGCCGGAAAATGCGTCCGGCGCCTTTGTTCTTTCAATATCAGACCGTTATCCGACGCGCGCGCCGTCCGTGCGGCGTACGGCCACGATGGAGGAGCGGGGCAGGGAGCCTTCCCCATCGGGGAACGGCGCGTCAGGGTGCTGGATGCCGACGAACATCGTCTTGCGGTCCGTCGACCACGTGAGGCCCGTCACCTCAGAGCCCTGCGGGCCGGTCAGGAAGCGGCGAATTTCGCCTGTCACCGGATCGCCTGCCAGCATCTGGTTGTTGCCCATGCCGACAAAGTCGCCTTCGTTGTTGTCCTTGCCGTCGGTCTGGATCCACATCAGGCCGGTGGTGTCGAACTGCATCCCGTCGGGTGCGTTGAACAGGTTGCCCTCGTTGATGTTGTCCGAGCCTGCATAGGGCGTGCCCGCGTGCACCAGCGGGTTGCCGGCCATTACGTAGAGGTCCCATTCGAACGTGTCCGCCGCGTGGTCGTCATTCGACGGGCGCCAGCGCACGATCTGGCCGTAGTTATTGGCATCGCGCGGGTTGGGGCCGTTGGCCGGGGTCGGATCGCCGCCCGCGTTGGGCTTGATGCCACGGTTCTTGTTGTTGGTCAGGCAGCAATAGGCCTCGACAGCAACAGGGTTGACCGCGATCCACTCGGGACGGTCCATCGTGGTGGCTCCAACGGCAGAGGCTGCCGTGCGGGTAAAGATGGCGATCTCTGCTGCGTCCATGCCGGTTGCCTCGGGCGTCAGCGGGGCCCAGGTGCCGGACATGTCATCGTTGAAGATGGCAACGAAGAGCTGGCCGTCGCGCAAGAGGGTGGAGGTGTCACCGCCCGGCACGTAGACGTCGCGGCTGACCCACTTGTAGACAAACTCGCCCCGCTCATCATCGCCCATGTAGACGACAACGCGTCCATCAGGTGCGATGGCGGTTGCGGCGTTCTCGTGCTTGAAGCGGCCCAGAGCGGTGTGCTTGACCGGCGCGGCTTCGGGGTTCGCCGGGTCGATCTCGACGATGTAGCCCGCGCGGTGCGGCTCGTTCGGGGTTTTGGAGACGTCAAAGCGCGCGTCCCACTTGTGGTAGTCATAGCCCCAGCCATTCTCGCCAATGCCGTAGCGGGCGTAGCCGTCTGCAACCTTGCCACTCTCGGGCAGACCGCCGGTGGAGCCGAAGTAGCCGTTGAAGTTCTCTTCGCAGGTCAGGTAGGTGCCCCAGGGCGTCCGGCCCGAGCCGCAGTTGTTGAACGTGCCAAGCGATGCGGTGCCGGTCGGGTCTTCTGCGGTCTTCAGCAGGTCATGACCCGCGGCCGGGCCGTCGATGACGGCAGGCGTCAGGTGCGTGATGCGGCGGTTCAGCGGGCTGTCCACGACGACGGACCAAGCGCCGCCCTCCTGGCTCAGCTCCATGACCGACACGCCCTGGATCTGCTGGAACAGGCGTACATCGTCGAGGCTGGCCGGCACACCGTCCTGCGCGGCGGGCAGGTTGGTGCGGCGGTTGGCGTATTCGGAGTTCACGACCAGCACGTCACGCCCGTCGATGTGGAACAGTTCCATCCCGTCGGTATTCTCGCCAAAGACGCGGTCAGCGCCTGCGCTTGGGTGGCCTGTTGCCGGATCAAAGGCGGGCGCGTCGCCAAAGAGCGGATCGCCCCAGCGCACCAGCACGTCCCATTCGTAGCCTTCGGGCACGTGCACGGTGAAATCGGTCTGGATTGGCAGCGCGTCAAAGGCAAAGCGGCTGGTCTGTGCGGCCTCTGCGCCCTTGGGCAGCATCGAGGCGCCCATCACGGCAGCGCCCGAGCCGAAGGCCAGCGTGCCACCGAGGAACCCGCGGCGCGAAATCGCGGCCTCGACCACACGGTCAAATTCGGTTTCCTCGGGGCGGGGGAAGTTGATTTCGTCCCAGTCGTCGGCTGACAGGTTGGGGTCGATCTTGGTCATTTAAAGCTCCCTGGATGGACAAGTGAGCCGCCAATGTGGGGCGCACTGACGCAACGCTATGCTGCGCGTTTTGCGGGAATATGACAGCGCGGCAACCTGTTTGTAACACCCGTGGTGGCGGATCGTCGCGCCTAGTCTGTCGTGTAGTCCGCCTCGGCCGTGCCGCGGTATTTTTGCGTCAGATCTTCGGGCACTTCGCTGCCGTCATACATCCATATCACGATGCCGCGGCGTAGGGTTTTGCCGCGCATCGCCTTGATGTCGTCTTCGGATTTCGTGACCCGCTGCGACATGCGCAGGCCCCAGTCTTGCAGAGCCTCGTAAAGGCCGGGCAGGGCGGGGTGGTCCGGCTGGGTGCGGATCAGGTCGTTGAGCTCGCCCGGATCCTTTTGCAGATCGAACAGCATCGGGCGCATTCCCGGCGCGGCGCAGTGCATCAGCTTATAGCGCCCGTCGAATACCATGAAGAGCCTGCAATCGCGGGGCTCAAGCCCCAGCTTTTCCGACACGGGCTGGACGGAGAAGTCGTATTCTGAGAACGCATGCGTGCGCCAGGCTGGCGTCTCTCCATGAAGCCACGGCAGAAGGCTACGCCCTTCAACGATGTGGTCCGGGATGGTGCCGCCTGCCGCTTCGATAAAAGTGGCGGCGATGTCGATCGATTCCACCAGCGCGTCGCAGGTTGTGCCGCGGGTTGTATCCGCCTCTCTGCGCGGATCGTAAACGATCATCGGGATCTTGGCTGACGGATCGTGAAAGAGGTTCTTTTCCCCCAGCCAGTGATCGCCAAGGTAATCGCCATGATCCGAGGTCAGCACGATCATGGTGTCCTTGTCGCGCCCTGTTGTCTCCAGGTGATCAAGCAGGCGACCAAGCTGGTCATCACATTGCTTCACGAGGCCCATATAGGCTGGGATCACCTGTTCACGGACATCGTCGCGGCTGAAGGCCTTGCCGACCGGGCCATTCATGAAGGCGCCGAAAACCGGGTGCACGTCGTCGCGCTCGGAGGGATCGCGGGTCGCGGGGGGCACATGCGCCGGCCCGTACATGTCGTGGTAGGGCGCGGGGACGATATAGGGCCAGTGCGGCTTGATATAGCTCAGATGCGCGCACCAGGGGCCTTGCGTTTCGTCCATGAAGCGGATCGCCTCAGAGGTCAGCCAGGGCGTTTCGCTGTCTTCCTCGCGGATATTGGCGGGCTTGTCGGCGTTCTGCATGAACCAGCCGGAGGCAACCTCGCCGTCCTCGATCCCGGCGTTTGCGTGCTGCGTCCACGGGTTCTCTCCGGGATAGCCCTTGGATTTGAGGTATTCGTTATAGGGGCTGCGGCGTTCGTCGTAGAACCCGTCAGGCCCTTCGGCCCAGAGGCCATCGTCGCGCACCCAGGTGTCAAACCCGCATTCGGCCTGCCGCGCGCCGATGATGCTGTCCGGCTCAAGTCCCAGCCGCGCCATGCCCTCGGCGTCGGCCTTCATGTGGGTCTTGCCGATCAGCCAGCAGTCCATGCCCAGCTTGCGCAGATGATCGCCCAGCGTCTGCTCGCCCACGCGCAGGGGAAAGCCATTCCACTGCGCGCCGTGGGACGAGGCATAGCGCCCGGTGTAGAAACACATGCGCGAGCCGCCGCAAATGGGTGATTGCACGTAGGCGTTGGTAAAGCGCACCCCCTTGGCCGCGACGCGGTCAAAGTTGGGGGTGCTCAGATGCGGGTGACCCGCGCAGCTCAGGTAGTCGAACCGCAGCTGGTCATACATGACGAATAGGATGTTCATGACGTGACCATTGCGCGCCGGGCCCCGGCCCGCAATGGGTTTTGTGTCAGAAGAGGAAGTCGCCCGCCTCAAGCAGCGTGTCGTCGGTGATGCGCTCAAGCGTGATCGAATTGCCCAGCCCGTCCGAGATCACCACGAGGCCGCTGCTGTCGTCGACGTGATTGTCCATCAGGTCGGTGAAGTCGGTGATCGCGGCAACCGCGGACAGGTCGATCTTTTCCTCGTCCCGATTGATGTTGAAATCGCGGATCGTGTCGTTGCCGAACGCGCCGTTGAAGACAAAGATGTCGGCCCCCTGATTGCCCGCAAGCCGGTCATCATCCGTGCCGCCATTGATCGTGTCGCGGCCCGCGCCCCCGACGATGTTATCGTTGCCTGCGCCGCCGGAGAGCAGGTCGAGCCCATCGCCCCCTAGCATGCGGTCCAAGCCATCGCCGCCGTTCATGGTGTCGTTTTCCGCGCCGCCGTCCATGCGATCATTGCCGTTCCCACCGTTCAGGGTGTCGCGCCCGGCGCCGCCGTCCATTATATCTTGTCCGTCGTCGCCGCGGATCGCGTCGTCGCCATCCTCGCCTAGCAGGGAGTCGTTGCCGGTGCCGCCGATCAGGGTATCGTTGCCGCCCTGTGCGGTGATCGTGTCATTGCCGGCCTGTCCGTCCAGCAGGTCGTTGCCTGTGCGCGCGATAACCGCAGTGGAAAGCGCTTGGGCATAGTCGCCCACGATCACGTCATTGCCGTTGCCGCCGCGGATTTCATCGTTCCCGGCCTTGAACGTCCCGGCGATGCCTTCGGCGTCGCCGTATAGGCTGTCGTTGCCGGCCGACCCTCGGATCGTGTCGTCGCCCGCCACCAGAAGGGCCTCCAGCAATACGAGCGTCGCGTCACCCGATGCAAAGTTGTTAAATCCTGCGGCGCCATTGAGGTTCAATAGGTCATCCCCGCCGAACACCACGGCGGTGTTGCCCACGCTGCCGGTATCCCCGTAAAGGCGCACGGCGGTCACGACGGTGCCGCCATCAACCGTGATGGTGTCGTTACCACCGACGAGCAAGCCGTCGCCGCTCATGCCGGTTACATCGCCATAGGCGCTTTTCAAATCGCCGGTGATGCGGTCATACCCCGCCACGACCTGTCCGCCGGAGATCGTGCCGCCGTCGCCTGAAATCAAGCCAGCGCCATTTCCGACCAGCACGTCGTCCGACGCGGCGCGGATACTGGATGTGCCGTTGCTGATAAAATCACCGAACATGTTCAGGGAAATGCCGGTTGCGGGCGGGATGTAGGTGGAGATTTCGCCCGCGAGAACGAAATTCCAAAGCTCCGCACCGGAGCCGAACCTCGTGGAGAAGGACACGGATGCCATATCAAAGCTGAAGCCGGAAATAACGATATCGGGTGCCAAGGGGCTATCGTTGCCGAGATCGATCTGAACGGACGTCACCGTGCCGCCGTTAAGGATGTTCGACCCGCTGACCGTGAGGCCCGTGCCGACAAGGGTTACCGAATGACCATTGGATGTCTGCCAGGTGTAGGAGGTCGCATCATGGGTCACGTAGGACAAAAAGTTGCCGACGCTTGCGCCGCTGAACGTCGTGGTGAGGTTTGAAGCGTCAAAGGTAATCATGGTTTTTTGTCCTGTGTTTTGTCGGTAAATTGACCACCAACTGAGCGCATAAGTAGCAAGAAAGCAAAGAAATTCCCGGCCGTGCGAGGCCGGGGCGCCCTAGGTTCAACTGTGGCGGGAAGCAGGCCGAAGCTGCGCGACGCTAGAACAGGAAGTCGCCCGCCTCGAGCAGGTTCATGTCGGTGATCCGTTCTAGCGTGATGGAGTTGCCCAACCCGTCCGAGATCACGACGAGCCCGCTGCTGTCGTCGACGTGGTTGTCCATCAGGTCGGTGAAGTCGGTGATCGCGGCAACCGCGGACAAGTCGATCTTTTCCTCGTCCCGATTGATGTTGAAATCGCGGATCGTGTCGTTGCCGAACGCGCCGTTGAAGACAAAGATGTCGGCCCCCTGATTGCCGGCCATGCGGTCATCGCCGGTGCCGCCGTTGATCGTGTCGCGGCCGACACCGCCGACGATATTGTCGCCGCCCGCACCGCCAACGAGGGAATCGAGCCCGTCGCCGCCGAGGATCCTGTCGCGGCCGTCCGCGCCGTTCATCGTGTCATTGCCATCGCCGCCTTCAAGGCTGTCATTGCCGAGGCCCCCGTTCAGCGTATCGCGCCCGTCGCCGCCCTGAAGGCTGTCGCGGCCATCATCGCCGCGCATGGCGTCATCGCCGCTGCCGCCGAGAATCGTGTCATTGTCCGCACCGCCAATCAGCGTGTCGTTGCCGCCATTGCCGAAGATGCTGTCGTTGCCTGACCCGCCGTTGATGAAATCGTTCCCGTCGGCCTCGACGGTAGCGTCGTTCAGGAGGGTCCGAACATCACCGTAGATGGTGTCATCTCCGCCTATGCCGTAAATTGTATCATTTGCCGCGAAGAGGGCCGCGTCATTCTGCATAAAGTCGACGTCCCCAACAATGATATCGCCTTGCTGCGTACCGGTGATGGTGTCTTCGCCAGCAGTCACAACGGCTCGGTCTGCGGCACTGGACACGTCGCCGACGATCAGCGCCGTCAGGTTCGTTGATGCGCTTAAATCAATGACATCCGCGCCCCCCTGCACAAACGCGTCGCCTGTTATATTGACGGCGTCCCCATAGGCCCCGAGCTGCGTTCCCGTTGACGCGCCGGTCAAACGGATCGTGTCGTCGCCTGCGATCAGCAATCCGGTTGTTTTCACGAATTGCACGTCGCCGACACCAAAGGCGAAAACGCCTTGAATCGTGTCGTTGCCACCCCGGGCCTGCGCGCCGATGACTTCTTGGCCGTCTCCACAAAAGACCGAGAGGCCGCTCGCGCCGGTGAAAACGTCGTCGTCCGCGAATTCGAAGTTGCCCTCGCGGATTTTTCCGAAATCACCGGCCAGGATCGAGAAGAAACCCGACATGTCATCGACCGGTCCGAGGTAGGTGCCGATATTGCCGTCCAGGATCGTTTGCCAGAACACCTCGGCTCCCCTTGCGGAGTTGACATCGAAGTTGAGGTCCGTCAGGGCGAAGTTCAGGCCTGTTGCAACAATGTCGGTATTGCCCGAGCTGTTGGAAAACAAGGTGAAGTTCATCCCGGTGATCGTGCCGCCCGTCGGGATGTTGTTGCTATCGACCGTGATGCCCGAGCCGATCACCGTGATGGTCGAGCCATTGATGTCCAGCCAGGTGTAGCTGGTCGCGTCGTGAGAAACGTAGCTGGCAAAATTACCGAGGGCCGTGTCTCCCATGACAAAGCCGCCAATCGTGTTCGTTGCGTCGATGGTGATCATGTGCTGCCTCGGAGAATGTCATGGTTGCAAGGGTGTGGTGGCACGCATAAGGCCGGATAATGTGCTGAAATGCAAAGGTTGTCTGTGCGCCATGTAGAGTACGGAGGGCTTTCCACGCAGGGCGGGAGGGCACCGCGCGCACGCCGTGGGTCGGGCGCGACTGCCAGGGTCCGTCGATCATGAAAGCTGGAGCGGGTAACGGGAATCGAACCCGTAACTTAAGCTTGGGAAGCTCGCGTGATACCTTTTCACCATACCCGCGCTGGCGGACTGGATAGCCCCGCGCGCGGGCGGGGTCAACGGGCGGTGATGAAGTGGATGCGGGCAGGAATGCGCACCCGGTCGGCGGTCCAATCGTGCATGGTCTCTGCGATGCCGTCCCGGATCGCGCGCCTGTCGGCTTCGGTGCCTTCAAAAGTTTTGAGGATGCTGGCCGCTGGGCCGATGCGCGTGCAAAGCTCGGCCGCGGTGTGCGGATCGGTGCCGCCATCTAGCGCGATGTCAGCTGTGTCGATGTCAACTTCGAGCCCAGCAGCCTCCAGCAGGGTGCGCGTGCGGGTCTCATCTTCAAAGGCAAAGGGGCCGGGCAGGGTGCGGTCGACTTTTGGCGGATCGCCCAGCCGCGCTCGGGCCACTTTTGCAGGCAGCATGAACCACGGGTTCTGTGGCGCCGGGCCCCAGGCGGCCACCGTCATCGCCGCACCGGGCTTCAGGGCGCGGGCCATGTTGGCAAAGGCGGCGGTTGTGTCGGCAAAGAACATAACCCCGAACCGCGAGATGAGGGCATCGGCGCTTTCCTTGGGGAAAGGGTGTGCCTGTGCGTCCCCTTCAATCAGTTGGATCTGCGGGTGAGACGCAGTGCGCGGGCGCGCCAAGTCTAGCAGGGTGGGCGAGATGTCGAGCCCTGTCACGCTGCCGCCAAGCCCAACGCTTTCCGCGGCAGCCAGCGTGCTGGCACCGGTGCCGCAGCCGATATCAATCACCGACATCCCGGGCGCGAGGCCCGCGCGTGCGATGACACCTTCCAGTACAGGCGCTAAAACCACATCCATGGCCTGTTGGTGATCGACCCAGCTAGATGCACCCGCCCAGTATTCTGCTTGATCTGCGTTTGCTGTCATAGCCATGCCACCGAGTGCTTTTGGGGTTGGCTACGGCAGCCGCGTTCGCCGGTCGCCCGGCCGGTTACCGGGGTCGCGAACACGAAAGCGGGTCGAACATGGGCCGCCCGGATCATGTTCTGCGCCTCCGGCGCCGTCCGCCGCCTGCTTCATTGCCGCTGCCTGTGTTGAAGCTGACCTCGGGCAAATCGACAACGGAGTTGAGGATTGGGAAGGGATCGGCGCTGTTTGGCATGGCCGAGGCGTTCACGAAATGCTCCTGGAAGCGCGGCTCGATGGCGGTTTCGACCTTGTGGATATGGCCCACGGTCTCTTCGATCTTGATCCGCTCGCCGCGGTTGAGCAGGGCGATGCGGGCGCCCGTGCCCGCTGCGTTGCCGGCTGATGTGACCTTGTCCAGCGGAGCGTCAGGGATCATGCCGAGCACCATCGCATGCTTGGCCGAGATATGTGCGCCGAAGGCTCCGGCAAGCACCACGCGGTCGACCTTTTCGACGCCGAACTTGTCCATCAAGAGGCGCGCGCCAGAATAAAGCGCGGCCTTGGCCATCTGGATCGCCCGGATGTCGGGGTTGGTGATCAGGATGGACGGGCCGCCGGTCTCGGTGCCATCGTGCAGCATGTAGGCTTGCGTGCGTCCGTCGGCGACGCAGCGCTGGGTGCCCGTCTGTTCGGCCGATCCGATGAGGCCAGAGGCGTCGACGATCCCAGCGAGGCGCATTTCCGCGATCACTTCGATGATGCCGGAGCCGCAGATGCCGGTGATCCCGCCAGGGGGCAGGGATGCTGCGAAGCCGTCCTCGTCCGACCAGAGGTCCGATCCGATGACGCGGAAGCGCGGCTCTTTGGTGGCCGGATCAATTTCGACGCGTTCGATGGCGCCAGGGGCGGCGCGTTGGCCCGAGGTGATCTGCGCCCCTTCAAAGGCCGGCCCGGTGGGGGAGGAGCAGGCCAGCACCTTTTCGGTGTTCCCGAGCAGGATTTCCGCATTTGTTCCGACATCGACAACCAGCACGAGGTCTTCGGACTGATCGGGCGCTTCGGACAGCGCGACGGCCGCCGCATCCGCACCCACATGGCCGGCGATACAGGGCAGCAGATAGACACGGGCCGAGGGGTGGATATTCAGATCAAGATCGCGCCCCCGCAGCCGCAGCGCTTCAGAGGTGGCGAGCGCGAATGGCGCCTGCCCAAGCTCAAACGGATCGATGCCCAGCAGCAGGTGGTGCATGACCGGGTTGCAGACAAACACCGCGTCTACGATCAGGTCCTTGTCGATGCCCGCCTCGATGGCGATTTGCGTGAAGAGGGCGTTCATGCCCTCACGCACGGCTTCGGTCATCTCGTTTGCGCCGCGATCGTTCATCATCGCATAGCTCACGCGGCTCATCAGGTCCTCACCAAAGCGGATTTGCGGGTTCATGATGCCAGACGAGGCCACAACCGCGCCGGTTGTCAGGTCGCACAGATGCGCGGCAATCGTCGTTGAGCCGAGATCGACCGCGAGGCCGTAGACAGTGTCGTCGTAGTACCCCGGCCAGACGTGCATGATGCGCGGGGCGTTTTCCTCGTCGCCGAGGTGCACGGCGACAGTGATCTTCCAATCGCCCTTGCGCAACACGGGCTGCAGAACGTGCAGGATGTGCAGGTCCGCATGCACGTTTTCAAGCTGCCACTGGCCATAAAGCGCCGCGCGCAGACGCTCTAGATCGCCCGAGGGATCGTGCATGTCGGGTTCCTGCACCTCGACGTAGTACAGCTTGACGACCGGATCGAGGCGGATGTCCCGTGCGGCAGCCTCCTTGCGGACAACCTGTTTGTGCACCTGGCTTTCGGGCGGCACGTCGATGACCACGTCACCCACGACTGTGGCCTGACAGCCAAGGCGGCGCCCATCGATCAGACCGCGTTTAGACTTGTAGCGCTCCTCGACCTTGTTCCAGGCGCTCAGCGCGCCGTCCGCGACGGTCACGCCGTGTTTGGGAAATTCACCGTAGCTGGGCGTGATCTGGCATTTGGAACAGATCCCGCGCCCGCCGCACACGCTGTCCAGATCAACGCCAAGTTGACGCGCCGCGGTCAGGATAGGGGTGCCTGCGGGAAAGCGCCCGCGTTTGCCTGAGGGGGTAAAGACGACGAGAGGATCCTGGATGTCCTTGGGGCTCATGCAACTGCCTCGAGATGATGTTTGCACCAGAGCATAATAACCTTTACGGGCTGCGAAAGCGGGCTTGCGGCATGTGTGTGTTCGGCTGCGTCATTTTCCAAGGCAGTCTGGCTCGGTTTAGGCGGAATTTTTATGGTAATTACGGTGCATTACGCGGCGCGGGGCGCGTGCTTCGGGCTAACGCGATACGCACCCTGAAAAATAGTCATAATGACTATGCGCCGGGGCAGGGTGGCGGCTGTGATGCCTCAGTGCCCCCGAGCGTGAAAGATGAAGCCCAGCAGGTTCAGTAGAACTTGCGCAGCGAGAATCGCGGTGGAGCCTGTCGGGTCATAATCGGGTGCAACTTCCACAAGGTCGATGCCCACGATTTCATGTCTGCGGGCGACTTGCTGCAACAGCTCCAGCACTTCGTAATAAAGAAACCCGCCATGGGAAGGCGTGCCGGTGCCCGGCGCGATTGAGGGGCAGAATGCGTCGATGTCGATCGTGATGTAGACCTTTGCCCCCATAGGTAGGCGCGCCGCGGTATTGTGCGGGCCGAGATTGCGGGCTTGCCGAACGCTGAGGATGTCGGAGCCCATCGCGCGGGCGTCGACATAGCCTTCTCGCGCCGTAGAAGACACGTTGCGAATACCCACCTGCGTCAGCCCCGTCACGTAGGGCTGTTCCGCGGCGCGGCGCATCGGGTTGCCGTGTCCGTGTCGGACCCCGTGCCGTTCATCGACAAAGTCGAGATGGGCGTCGACTTGCAAGATGTGAAAGCTGCCGACGCTGTCCATGGCGCGAATGCAGGGGATGTTGACCGAGTGATCGCCGCCAATCGTCACGGGAAGCGCACTGGCGGCGCAGGCGGCACGCACGGCAGCCTCGATATTGGCGTGAGAGCCCTCTGTGTCGGTGTGAATGATGTCGGCATCGCCCATGTCGACGATCCGCACCGTGCCGGGCAGGTACGTTGCGTCGTCCTCGTGGTCATAGGCACCGGCGTGACCAAAGCTGAAGAGTGTGGAAGCCTCCCGCACCGCGCGCGGGCCAAACCGCGCGCCCGAACGCCACTGGGTGCCCGCATCAAAAGGCGCGCCAATGATGGCGACATCTGCCTCCAGCTTGGTCCAGTCGGGTTGATAGGGGCGTTTGCCGAAGGTTGAGATACCCACGAAGGGCAGATCGAGGCGGCCTTTATCATAGGTGTTGGTCATTGAGGTGCCCAGGGTGCAAGGTCATCGGCGCTGCGCAGGACGCGGGCGCAAAAGACGGGTTCATAGTTCACATACCAGCACGCCTCGGTCCCGCCGAGATAGCCGTCAATGCCAGCTTTCTGTCCCGCAAACCGTTCGGGATCTTCCGAAATTGTCAGAAGGGGCAGGCCGGGCGTCTGGACCGTGATCTGGCCGTCCGGCGCGGTGTGCAGGGTGCACGGTGTTTTGGGCGCGGTGGTGGCGCTTCTGTCTGACCGGGCGCACAGCGCGGCGGTATCGGGGCAGTCCGCTCCGGGCCCGCAGTTGGCGAGCAGGGTCAGGCATCCTTCATCGCCCGCACAGGCGGCTTCGGCCAGTGCAATGGGCCAGCCGGAGGCGAAGTAGCCTTCGGGGGTGTCCGCAAAAGCGGGACAGGCCATCAGGGCCAAAATGATCAGCGTGCGGGTCACCACCCCACTGTGACGCGGGGCGCAGGCCGCAACAAGAGGAGATCAGGCCAGTTGGTCCGCCCATTGAGAAAAGCCGACATTGGCCGCGCCATCGACAAAGTCGCCCAGCCCGAAGTCGTTCAGATCCGTATTTCGGATCACAAGGCGCCAATCGCCATCGCGCATTACTACATGCGCCCCGTGTTGGACCGCGCTGGCGGTGAAAAGGTCGTAGGCATCCTGTGACGTGTAGGTTGCATTGCCGTGCGGGCTCATCCAGAGCTTGTCGTTGCCTTGCGAGAAGTCGAGGATAATGCCAGCCCAGTTCTCCTGCTGTTCCGTGCCGCCAAAGATGAACACAAAGGCGTCTGTGTCTGCGCCGCCGTGCATCACGTCGCGCCCGCCATTGCCAACCAGTACATCGCGCCCTGCGTCACCGCGCAGCCGGTCATCTTCGCCGCCGCCCAGCAGGACGTCGTCGCCGGCCCCGCCGCGCAGGAAATTCTGACCAGCCTCTCCGCTGAGCCGGTCATCCCCTTCGCCGCCAAGCAGCGTGTCGTTCCCACCCCCGCCGCGCAGCTCATCATCGCCGTCATTGCCGATCAACGTGTCGTTGCCACCGCCGCCCTGTGCCGTATCATTGCCGAGGCCCAGCCGGGCCAACATCGCCCCAGCATCGTCTTCGATCTCAAGAAAATCGTTGCCGCTCAGGGTTGAAACGCTGCGACCGGCCCCGCCAAGGGTCACGTGATCGTTGAGCGCGGTCATGCGTAGCGGGTCTGTGCCCACCTGATCGAGCAGAAAAACCCCGCGATCTTCGGCCCCGCCAAGCGTCTGTGTCGCCCGGCCGACGGCGAAAACCGTGGCAAGGTAAAGCATGTCAATGTCTATGGGGCTGCTGACCATGTTGGCCGGATCGGCTGGATCAAGGATCGATTGATAAAGATCGAAATCGCTGGCGCCCGCCGCTTCGAGGTCCTCAGCGTAGTCAATGCGCATGGAAAGCCCGGTGAGGGTACCCGCCGCGAGGGTCCTGTCGGCGTCCACGACCAGGTCTTGGCCCATCAGGCCAAAGATCAGCGCGGCATCTTCCGAGAGGGAATAGGTAAAGCTCAGACCTGTAGACATGCGGAACACTCGTTACGAACCAAGTTACTTCGTGCAGGTATACGATCCGCTGGGCCCGCCGTCATTGGGGAAATCGACTTGGATTTTCCACCTGACGCGGGTTGCTCGTTTTGTGGGGGATCACTGGGCGCACATGCTTTGGCCCTTTCCATCTTGGGCGCTGCGTGCGAAAGGGACGTGCCAACCGATCCCCTCCAAAGGAGAGCACCATGGAGATTCGTGAGGCCCTCACATTTGATGATGTTTTGCTGGTGCCCGGCGCGTCAGAAGTGTTGCCATCCTCGGCAGACACGCGGACGCAGGTCACGCGCCGGATCGCGCTCAACATCCCGCTGCTCAGCTCGGCCATGGACACCGTGACCGAGGGGCGGATGGCGATCACCATGGCACAGGCCGGCGGGATGGGCGTGATCCACAAAAACCTCGATATCGAGGCGCAGGCGCAAGAGGTGCGGCGCGTCAAGCGCTTTGAATCCGGGATCGTCTACAACCCGATCACACTGCGCCCCGATCAGACCCTGGCGGACGCCAAGGCCTTGACGGATCGGTACGGGTTCAGCGGGTTTCCGGTTGTGGACGATGCGGGCCGGGTGCTTGGCATTGTAACGAACCGGGACATGCGCTTTGCCCAGCTTGATGACACGCCGGTACATGCGATGATGACCGCGGACGATCTGGCTGTGCTGCACGAGCCGGCTGACCGCGCAGAGGCGATTAGCCTGATGCGCGCGCGGCGGATCGAAAAGCTGTTGGTCACGGACAAGGCTGGCAAACTGACGGGTCTGCTCACGCTAAAGGACACAGAAAAATCGGTGCTGAATCCCACCGCCTGCAAGGACGATCTGGGCCGGCTGCGCGTGGCGGCGGCTACAGGCGTGGGTGAGGCGGGCTTTGAACGCTCAGAAGCGCTGGTGGATGCGGAGTGCGACATCATCGTGGTCGATACGGCGCATGGTCATTCGGCGGGCGTTCTGCAAGCGGTCGAGCGGGTCAAGCGTCTGTCGAACGAGGTGCAGGTCATAGCTGGCAACGTCGCCACAGCCGAAGCGACGCGCGCATTGATCGATGCGGGAGCGGACGCGATCAAGGTCGGGATCGGGCCGGGTTCCATCTGTACCACCCGCATGGTGGCGGGAGTGGGCGTGCCGCAGTTGACGGCGATCATGGACTGTGCAGCGGCGGCTGGTGACGTGCCCGTGATTGCAGATGGCGGTATCAAGTTTTCGGGTGATTTCGCAAAGGCCATCGCGGCGGGCGCGTCTTGCGCCATGGTTGGGTCCATGATCGCGGGCACGGACGAGTCCCCCGGCGAGGTGATCCTTTACCAGGGCCGCTCGTTCAAGGCTTACCGCGGCATGGGATCCATTGGAGCGATGGCGCGCGGCTCGGCTGACCGATACTTCCAGAAGGATGCCGCAAGCGACAAGCTTGTGCCCGAAGGGATTGAAGGCCAGGTGCCGTACAAGGGCTCTGCAGGGACGGTCATTCACCAGCTTGTCGGCGGTTTGCGTGCGGCGATGGGCTATACCGGCAACGCGACGGTCGAGGATATGCGCACAAAATGCAGGTTCGTGAAAATCACGGGTGCAGGGCTGAAGGAAAGCCATGTCCATGACGTTCAGATCACCCGCGAGTCGCCGAATTACCGTGTGATGTAAGTTTTGTACGAGCGTCTTTTCGCGCGGTGGATTAAGTGACGCCAGGGGCCCGCATTGCAGCCGCTATCACGGTGCTCGACCAGATTGGTGCGGGCGCTGCGCCCGAGCAGGCGTTGACCCGCTGGGCGCGTGCAAGCCGTTTTGCAGGGTCCAAGGACCGCGCGGCGATCCGCGATCACGTATTTGACGTCTTGCGCAACTGGCGCAGCGACGCGGCTTTGGGCGGCGGGGAGACGGGCCGTGCCCGTATGATCGGGCGGCTACGGGCTGAAGGCGCGCTGCTTGAGGATTTCTTTTCTGGAGCAGGTCACGCGCCCGCGCCGCTCAGTGCTGCCGAGCGCAATGCTGGCCGCGCCCCGGACGGAGTTGGAGAGGCGTGGAACCTGCCGGACTGGTTGGTGCCGGACTGGCAGGCCAGCCTTGGCAGCGGCGCGCACAATGCGGCAATGTTTGCCATGTCCCGCGCACCGATTACGGTCCGCGCCCGCGGAGACGTTGCGGCCGTGCAAACTGCGCTGGCAGGCGAAGGCATCAGGGCCGATCTGAACCCGCGGGCAGCACAGGCGCTGACGATCATCGAGGGGGCGCGGCAGCTCAGGCAGTCTCGGGTCTGGACCGAGGGGCGCATTGAGCTTCAGGACGCCTCCAGTCAGGCCATCGTCGAGGACATCGCGGGGCGTGGAGCCGCGCTTGATTATTGCGCAGGTGGCGGGGGCAAAGCGCTGGCACTGTCGGACCGCGGGTGGCGCGTGACAGCGCACGATGCTGACCCCAAACGCATGGCTGATCTGCCTGCGCGCGCGGCGCGTACCGGGCAAAAGATCGATATCAGCGTTCAGCCCCGGGGGCGTTTTGACCTGGTGCTGTGCGATGCGCCCTGTTCCGGCTCCGGCGCATGGCGGCGCGCGCCTCAGGGCAAATGGAGCCTCACCCCAGACCGGTTGGCGGACCTGACCTTGCTGCAGGACACTGTTCTGGATGCGGCCCTTCCTTATGTTGCAGATGGCGGCGTGTTGGTTTTCGCGACCTGTTCTGTTCTTGCGGCTGAAAACGAAGCCCGCGTAGACGCATTCCTCGCGCGCCATTCCGGCTGGACAGTTCTACGCCAGAAAAGATGGCCTATTGATGCGTTGGGCGACGGGTTCTTCGTGGCGCACTTGAGCGCGAAGCCCACCTCTGCTACACAACTATAGCGCGATCTGTCGGCGACATATCCGACACAGCGAGTTACGGTTAAGCCCGGGTTAACTCTTTTTGCGCGACATAGGCGGTATCGAATCAAGCCGCGCGAGGAGGAACATTGGCGGAAACCGCTTTGAGCCATGGACCTATCCTCCGGTTGCTATCCCGCTCCCGGAGCAGCTTTGTCTGGTTGGGCATGTCGGGCGCGGTCGCGCTTATTTTCGCATTTGCCGGTCCTTTGAACGGTTTGGCGCGACTTGGTGTGCTGACGGCCGGTGTTTCCCTTGTTGTTCTGTCCGGTGTGGTTTGGATGTTATTAATGCGTTCGAAAGCGGCGCAACGCGTGGCACGTGAAGCGGTCGCTGATTTTATCGCCTTTGACGCTGCGCCAAGCCTCGTGACCGATGCAGAGGGTGAAATCACCACATTGAATGAAGCCGCCAGTGCCGCACTTGGCGCAGAGGTTGGCACGACGCTGGTGCAAGCCCTTAAAACAACCTTTGCAAATCCGGGGGCGGTCATCTTGCGGCTGCGCAGTAAGGCGGAACTGACCGGTGCGGCCCGCGAGGATGTCGTAACCCGCCGCGATCACGTGCGCATGGCGGTGCATCGCGTCGGCGGCGAAGGCTTTCTGTGGCGCCTTGAGTCTTTGCCCGAACGTGGCGCGTCAAAAGATGGCGAGGGTCGTGGGCTGCCCATGATCACCCTTGGTCGCTCCGGCGCGATCTTGTTCATGAACGACGCGGCGCGCGGTCTAGTTGGCGCGCGGGCAAAGAGCATCGACCGCCTTTTCGTGGACGGCGAGCCTGACCCGGGCTCTGTTGCCCAGATGTCCACACAGGAAGGCGTGATCCCTGTCCAAGTCATTGAGGCGCATGCCAGCGCAGGCCGCCGCGCGCTGTATCTGGTGCCGAGTCCCCCTGGACAAGGCAACCAAGGCGGTTGGCAGTCTTTTGAGGACGTGCCTGTCCCGCTTTTGCGCCTGGGCGCTGATGGCCTTGTCATCGCGCACAATCGTTCGGCGACGGGCCTTCTCGGGGCGGGGTTGCGCGCCGAGGTCGACATTGCGTCGCTAATGGAGGGATTGGGTCGCCCGATTTCCGACTGGCTGACCGAAACGTTGAACGATCGGGCGGTTCAAAACACTGAATTCTTGCGTCTGAGGCGCACAGACAAGGAAGTGTTTGTTCAAGTTACGCTGAACCGCGTCGTCGATCAGGATGGTGCGTCGATCATCGCGGTCTTGACGGACGCGACCGAGCTGAAGACGCTAGAGGCGCAGTTTGTGCAAAGCCAGAAAATGCAGGCAATCGGCCAGCTCGCTGGCGGCGTCGCGCATGACTTTAACAACCTGCTCACCGCGATTTCCGGGCATTGCGACCTCTTGCTTTTGCGCCACGATCAGGGCGACACGGACTATGCCGATCTCGTGCAGATAAATCAGAATGCAAACAGAGCGGCGGCGCTTGTGGGGCAACTCTTGGCCTTTTCGCGCAAGCAAACGCTGCGGCCCGAGCGGCTCGATATGCGTGATACGCTGTCTGATCTGACGCATCTGCTGAACCGTCTGGTTGGTGAGAAAGTGAGTCTTTCGCTCAGCCATGACCCTGTGCTGCAATCGATCCGGGCCGACAAACGTCAGCTTGAACAGGTGCTGATGAACTTGGTCGTGAACGCGCGCGACGCGATGCCGGAGGGGGGCGAAATCAAGATCGATACTGAGTCGATTAAGCTCGACCAGCCCATGGAGCGGGATCGCGTGACCGTTCCCGCAGGAGAATATGTGTCTGTGCGCGTCGGAGATCAGGGGTGCGGCATCCCGGCGGACAAGCTGCAGAAGGTCTTTGAGCCGTTCTATACCACCAAGCGCACAGGCGAGGGGACGGGCCTTGGCCTGTCGACGGCCTATGGGATTGTCAAACAGACCGGCGGTTTCATTTTTGTCGACAGCGTCCTTGGGCAGGGCACCACTTTCACGCTTCTGTTCCCGGTTCTCGAGCAGACGCAGCAACAGGCGCGAGACGCATCGGTAAGTGTACGTGAAGCGGCGCCCAAACATGGTGACGGCGTTATTTTGCTTGTCGAAGACGAAGCCCCGGTGCGCGCCTTTGCCAGCCGTGCGCTGCGTTTGCGGGGCTACACCGTCCTTGAAGCAGATTCGGCAGAGACGGCACTGCGCACGCTCGAGGACGCGGAGTTGAGCGTGGATTTGTTTGTGACGGACGTCGTTATGCCTGGCAAAGATGGGCCAACCTGGGTGCGCGAGGCGTTGGAAGAGCGCCCCGATGTGCGGGTGGTGTTTGTGTCAGGTTACGCCGAAGACAAGCTGACCGAGGCGCATTCAAGCATTCCCAACGCTGTTTTCCTGCCCAAGCCGTTTTCGCTGAACGAATTGACCGACACGGTGCACCAACAGCTGCATTAAAGCCGGGATGGCGACTTTAGCCCGGGATCGAGTCGTAGAGCGCAAACTCCTCTGCGAATTTGCGTCTGAACCGTGCCTCCACATCCGCTGACAACACCGCTTCGCCCGCGGGAGAGACGTTTTCACGCGCCGTCTCGAACGTGACCCCAATCCGGTCTTCCAGAAACCCCTTCAGCCGCGGCTGATCTTCATAGCGAAAAAGATGCGTGATGGCCGTGCCGTTCGGCTGCGCTTCAAGGAACTTGAACTGGCTTCCCACCTCGGCAAACGGCGGGCGCTTACCCTTCATATAGGCCAGAACAAAATCGTCAAAGCTGACCCCTTTGGTGGAGTTGGGTTTGCCGTCCATGAAGCTGCGCTGACGGTAGCGCCACCACGAGCCGAGCCACGACACCGGCTCGCGCATGACCGCCATCAGTTCCAGCTCCACATCGCAGACCTTCAGAAACATTGGCCGCACAAAGCGATTGTATCGGTAGACCGGCGCGTGTTTCAGCAGGGGAGGTTCGGAGATCACCATGTCCGCATGAGGCCGTAGCGCGGATTCATAGGCTGTTGTGCCCGTCTTGGGCACAGACAGAAACGCAAGCCGTTCTTTGAAAAAGATCAACATTTTCCGCGCGCTCCAATTTTCTCGGTCCCGGTAACGTCTCCTTAACCTACAGCGGGCGAAGGTGAATACGGAAAATTTTTATTGAAATGTTCTCTTTTTGGTCCCAGAAGGAACATCAGGTGAACATCGGCGTAGACCAAGGCAGTGATTGCCGCCCTCACTGGGGTATGACACAAAGGACAAAACACCAATGGCAACGGCAGATCTTCTGAGCATGGACAGCAAGAAAACAGCGGACAAGCAAAAAGCGCTCGACAGTGCGCTAGCCCAGATCGAACGGCAGTTCGGTAAAGGCTCCATCATGAAGCTGGGCGACGAGAACGCCGTGCAGGATATTACCGCCAGTTCGACGGGTAGCCTCGGCCTTGATATTGCGCTTGGCATTGGCGGTCTGCCGATGGGCCGTATCGTTGAGATTTACGGGCCGGAAAGCTCGGGGAAAACAACGCTGACCCTGCATTGCGTGGCCGAACAGCAGAAACAGGGCGGGGTCTGTGCTTTCGTGGATGCCGAGCACGCGCTTGATCCGCAATATGCCAAGAAGCTGGGCGTTGACCTTGATGAGCTGCTGATCTCCCAGCCCGACACAGGTGAGCAGGCGCTTGAGATCACCGATACACTGGTGCGCTCTGGCGCGGTGAACATGATCATCGTCGACTCGGTGGCGGCCCTGACCCCGCAAAAGGAACTCGAAGGCGACATGGGCGACAACGCGCCCGGCCTCCAGGCCCGCCTGATGAGCCAGGCAATGCGGAAACTGACCGGATCAATCAGCCGCTCGAACTGCATGGTGATCTTCATCAACCAGATCCGGATGAAGATCGGCGTCATGTTCGGCTCGCCTGAGACGACAACGGGGGGCAATGCGCTGAAATTCTACTCCTCCGTGCGCCTCGACATTCGCCGCATCGGATCGCTCAAAGATCGTGATGAGGTTGTCGGCAACGCCACGCGCGTCAAAGTGGTCAAGAACAAGGTGGCGCCCCCGTTCAAGCAGGTCGAGTTCGACATCATGTACGGCGAGGGCATCTCCAAGATGGGCGAGCTGTTGGACCTTGGCGTGAAGGCTGGCGTTGTGGACAAGTCGGGCGCGTGGTTCTCCTACGGGGACGAGCGGATCGGCCAGGGCCGGGAAAACGCCAAACAGTTCCTGCGTGAAAACAGCCGCATCGCGCTTGCCATCGAGGACAAGATCCGCGCAGCGCACGGGCTTGATTTCGACATGCCGCCCGAAGAGCGCACCGAGGACGACGACATTCTTGAGGCGTGACGCGCCGCCTCGCGCGGTCATGCCACAGTGCAAAGCCGCCCTGCAGGCGCCTGAGAACACACCAGCTGAAGAAGGGTCGCGCGACGGTGCGGCCCTTTCTCGTTGAAGCGCTGTGGCCGCCCAGCTATGTCACGCCTGACCCAAATGGAACTGACCCATGCCGACGCTGAACGACATCCGCTCAACCTTCCTTGATTACTTTGCAAAGCAGGGGCATGAGGTTGTGGCCTCCAGCCCGCTTGTGCCGCGCAACGATCCGACCCTGATGTTCGTGAACTCGGGCATGGTGCAGTTCAAGAACCTGTTCACGGGCCTTGAGACCCGCGACTATTCCCGCGCTACGACTGCGCAAAAATGTGTGCGAGCCGGGGGCAAGCACAACGACCTCGACAACGTCGGCTACACGGCGCGGCATCATACCTTCTTTGAAATGCTGGGGAACTTCAGCTTTGGCGACTACTTCAAGGAAGAGGCCATTCCTTTTGCCTGGGAACTGATCACCAAGGATTTCGATATTCCGGCGGATCGCCTCTATACGACGATCTACCATACCGATGACGAGGCGTTCGAAATCTGGAAGAAGGTCGGCGTGCCCGAAGACCGGATTATCCGCATCGCGACCTCGGATAATTTCTGGCAGATGGGCCCGACCGGGCCGTGCGGGCCGTGTACCGAGATTTTCTTTGACCACGGCGATCATATCTGGGGCGGCCCGCCAGGCAGTGCGGAGGAAGACGGCGACCGGTTCATCGAGATCTGGAACGTGGTCTTCATGCAGAATGAACAGTTCGAGGATGGGTCAATGCGCCCGCTCGACATGCAGTCGATCGACACAGGGATGGGGCTGGAGCGGATCGGTGCGCTCTTGCAGGGCAAGCACGACAATTACGATACCGACCTGATGCGCAGCCTGATCGAGGCGTCGGCGGATGCGACCTCGTCCGATCCCGATGGCCCCGGCAACACGCACCACCGGGTGATTGCGGACCACCTGCGGTCGACATCTTTCCTTATTGCGGATGGGGTGATGCCGTCGAATGATGGGCGCGGCTATGTTCTGCGCCGGATCATGCGCCGGGCCATGCGTCACGCGCATTTGTTGGGCGCGAAAGATCCGGTCATGCACCGCCTTGTGCCGGCTCTGGTGCGCCAGATGGGGGCCGCGTACCCCGAATTGGGTCAGGCGCAGGCGCTGATCACCGAAACGCTGGAGGCGGAAGAGACACGGTTCAAGGCGACGCTTGATCGGGGCCTGAAGCTGCTGGACGATGAAGTCGCGGGGCTTGAGGAGGGCGCGGCACTGCCCGGGGCGGCCGCCTTCAAGCTTTATGACACCTATGGCTTTCCGCTTGATCTGACGCAGGATGCGCTGCGCGAGAAGGGCCGCGATGTTGATACCGAAGGGTTCGACGCCGCAATGGCCGAACAAAAAGCACGCGCACGGGCGGCGTGGTCCGGTTCGGGCGATGCGGCAGATGGGGCTGTGTGGTTTGATGTTGCTGAAGCCGCAGGTGCAACTGATTTTCTGGGCTATGACACCGAAATTGCCGAAGGACAAATCGCGGCGCTGGTGGTAGATGGCGCTGAGGTGGCGGAGGCTTCGGGCTCGGTGCAGATCGCGCTGAACCAGTCGCCGTTCTATGCGGAAAGCGGTGGTCAGGTCGGAGATACGGGCGTGATCCGCACGGAGACAGGCCGCGCGCGCGTGACGGATACGCGGAAGGCGGCGGGCGTTTTCATCCACGTTGCCGAAGTCGAAGAAGGAAGCGTTTCCAAGGGGCAAGCAGCTGTTCTTGAAGTAGACCATGCGCGGCGCACCGCGATCCGGGCGAACCATTCGGCAACCCATCTGCTGCACGAGGCGCTGCGCGGCGCGCTTGGCGAACATGTGGCGCAGCGCGGCTCGCTCAATGCGCCCGACCGGCTGCGCTTTGATTTCTCGCACGGCAAGGCGCTCAGCCTTGAAGAACTGTCCCGCGTTGAGGCGGAGGTGAACGCGTTCATCCGGCAAAACGGCACGGTCGAGACGCGGATCATGACGCCTGACGATGCGCGGGCCATCGGTGCGCAGGCGCTTTTTGGTGAGAAATACGGCGACGAAGTGCGCGTGGTCAGCATGGGGCACGCAGATACGGGCAAGGGCACGGACAAGCAGACCTATTCGATCGAGCTGTGCGGCGGCACGCATGTTGCACGCACGGGCGATATAGGCGCCTTCGTGACGCTTGGCGATGCCGCGTCGAGCGCGGGCGTGCGGCGGATCGAGGCGCTGACGGGGCAGGCTGCGATGGACTATCTGCGCAGGCAGGATCAGTTGCTGGCTCAGGCGGCGGTCGAGCTCAAGGCGCAGGCGGGGGATGTGCCGGGGCGGATCAAGGCGCTGCTTGATGAACGCAAGGCGCTGGCCAATGAGGTCGCGCAGCTCAAGCGTGATTTGGCGATGGGCGGTGGCGATGCGGGTGGACCGGCGGCCGAAGACGTTGGCGGTACGAAGTTCATTGCGCAGGTCCTGTCGGGTGTGGGCGGCAAAGACCTGCCGCCGCTGATCGACGCGCACAAGGAGCGGCTTGGCTCTGGCGCTGTGCTGCTGATTGCCGAAGACGCCGGCAAGGTTGCTGTGGCCGCTGGTGTGACGCAGGATAAGACCGGCGCGCTCAGTGCGGTGGATCTGGTCAAGGCTGCGGTGGTCGAACTGGGCGGAAAGGGCGGCGGTGGCCGGCCCGATCTGGCACAGGGCGGGGCCAAGGATGCCGCAAATGCAGATGCGGCCATCGCCGCCGCAAAAGCTGTCATCGGAGGATAAGACATGCCCGCACTTTGGATCGCGCATGTGACCGTGACCGATGCCGACGCCTATGGCAAATACGCCGAACTGGCCGGTCCCGCGATTGCCAAACATGGCGGTACCTTTATCGCCCGAGGCGGCCGTTATGTGCAGCTTGAAGGCACTGAGCGCCCCCGCAACGTTGTCGCGCGCTTTCCGTCCGTGGAGGCGGCGGTGGCGTGCTATAACTCGGACGACTACCAGGCCGCGCTCAACCATGCGCGCGGGGCGTCTGAGCGAGAGCTAATGGTGGTTGAAATCACTGAATAGGCGCGTCGGTTTGCACTGGCCTAAACCTTCTTCTGGCCAATAAATGCCGGTTGTGTGGGGGCGGAGCCCCACTCGGGTCCGTGCCACCTCACACACAGCTACGCTGTATTGCCGGGGTTCTGCGGCAAAGCCCCCCTAGCGCCGAAAACGACTAGCTCGCCTTCGCCATCCGTTTGCGCTCGTGCGGGTCGAGGTAGCGTTTGCGCAGCCGGATCGCATTAGGCGTGACCTCGACCAGTTCGTCATCGTCAATATAGGCGATGGCCTCTTCGAGGTTCATTGTGATTGGCGTGGTCAAGCGCACTGCTTCATCTGAGCCGGAGGCACGCACATTGGTCAGCTTCTTGCCCTTCAGCGGGTTCACTTCCAGATCGTTGTCGCGGCTGTGCTCGCCGATGATCATGCCGGTGTAAACATCCGCCTGCGCGCCGATGAACATGCGCCCGCGCTCTTCGAGGTTCCAGAGGGCATAGGCGACCGACTGTCCGTTCTCCATCGAGATCAGAACGCCCGCGCGCCGGCCCGGAATGGGCCCCTTGTGCGGCGCCCAGCCGTGGAAGACACGGTTTAGCACGCCGGTGCCGCGCGTGTCGGTTAGAAACTCGCCGTGATAGCCGATCAGCCCGCGCGAAGGGACATGCGCGATGATGCGCGTCTTGCCCGCGCCGGCGGGGCGCATCTCGACCAGCTCGCCCTTGCGGGTGCCGGTCAGCTTTTCGATCACCGCGCCGGAATACTCGTCATCGACGTCGATGGTCGCTTCCTCGATCGGTTCCACGCGCTGGCCGTCCTCTTCGCGCATAATGACCTGCGGGCGGGAAATGCTCAGCTCGAACCCCTCGCGGCGCATGTTTTCGATCAGAACGCCCATCTGGAGTTCTCCGCGGCCTGACACCTCAAACGCCTCACCGCCCGGCGTGTCGGCGATCTTAATGGCGACGTTGCTTTCGGCCTCTTTGTAGAGCCGGTCGCGGATCACGCGGGACTGGACCTTTTTGCCATCGCGGCCCGCGAGCGGGCTGTCATTGATGCCAAAGGTCACGGTGATTGTGGGCGGGTCGATCGGCTGGGCGGGCAGGGCCTCTGTCACCGCGGTCGAGACGAGGCTGTCGGCCACGGTCGCCTTCGACATGCCGGCAATGGACACGATGTCGCCTGCTTCGGCCACGTCGATGGGGGTCTGTGCAAGCCCGCGAAAGGCGAGAATCTTGGTGGCGCGGAACGATTCAATCTGCGTGCCGTCACGCGACAGCGCCTTGATCGTCTCGCCCGCCTTGAGCGTGCCCGACTCCACTCGGCCCGTGAGAATACGGCCGAGGAAAGGGTCCGCGCCAAGCGTTGTGGCCAGCATGCGGAACGGCTCGTCCTTGGCCTCCAGCTGTTTGGGCGCTGGCACGTGATCCACGATCAGGTTGAACAGCGCCGACAGGTCCTTGCGCGGCCCGTCCAGCTCCATATCCGCCCAGCCCGACCGGCCCGAGGCGTACATGGCCGGGAAATCGAGCTGATCATCGTCCGCATCGAGATTGGCAAAAAGATCAAACACTTCGTCCAGCGCGCGGTCGGGCTCTGCGTCGGGCTTGTCGACCTTGTTCAGCACCACGATAGGGCGCAGGCCCAAAGCGAGGGCCTTGGAGGTCACGAACTTGGTCTGCGGCATCGGGCCTTCGGCCGCATCGACCAGCAGGACAACGCCGTCGACCATACTCAGGATCCGCTCAACCTCGCCGCCGAAATCGGCGTGGCCGGGCGTGTCGACGATATTGATGCGTGTGCCGTTCCATTCCACCGATGTGGCTTTGGCGAGAATGGTGATGCCCCGCTCGCGCTCCAGATCGTTGCTGTCCATCGCGCGCTCGGTTGTGGCCTGCCCCTCGCGGAAGGTGCCCGATTGCTTGAGCAGCTCGTCCACCAACGTGGTTTTGCCGTGGTCGACGTGGGCGATGATGGCGATGTTGCGCAGGTCCATGGCGGGCCTCTCCTCGAACTGTTGCCGGGGCCATATAGCGCTGCGTTGCAGAATGAAAGCGTTAGTGTGTCGACGTGCTGGAGAAGATCTGAATCACGCAGATGCCCGCGATGATGAGGCCGAGGCCGATCAGCGCGGGGGGATCGAGACGCTGGCCGAAGACGGCAAAGCCAATGAGTGCAATCAGCACGATGCCGAGGCCGGACCAGATGGCGTACAGAATGCCCACCGGAAAGAACTTGAGTGCAATCCCGAGGAAGTAGAACGCCAGCCCATAGGCGATCACGACGAGGACGGACGGACCCAGCCGGGTAAACTGCTGCGAGGCTTGTAACGCCGTTGTCCCGATCACCTCAGCGGCGACGGCAATGGCGAGGTACAGGTAGGGCATGGGGCGGCTCCGCAGGTTGGGTGGAGCTACGCTGACAGCGGCGGGGGCGCGCGTCCAGCCTTCAGGTCGCCACGTAGCGGTCGCGGCGGTGGTTGATGGCGATGACAAGGTTTAGGACGATCGCGCCCAGCAGGGAATAGAGCACGACCGAGAGCGGGAACAGCATGGCCGCGACCGCAAAGATGATCGCATCGACGATGAGCTGGACGTAGCCCGCGCGAAAGCCGGTGCCGTCCTGGACCATCAACGCCACAACACCTAGCCCGCCTAACGAACCGTTGTGACGAAACATGGCCAGAAGGCCGATGCCGACGGTCGCGCCGAAGATTACTGCGCCGAGGGCGGGGTGAATGCTGTCGAAGGTGAGGCCAAGCGGCAGGGCTTCGGTGACAGCCGACAGTGCGGTGACGGAGAGCAGGGATTTGACTGTGAACCCCAACCCGAGGCGGCGATAGGCCAGCGCGTAGAAGGGCAGGTTGATCAAGAAGAAGACAGCGCCGAAGGACCAGCCCGTCAGATAGGCGATGATCACGGCCACGCCTGCAGTTTGACCCGTGATCAGGCCGACATGCGTCAGCACATGCATTCCAAGCCCACAGAGAAACACGCCGAGACCAAGCCCTTGTGCGTCGTCAAGGAGCGAATGGTCGAGGTCTGGATCATGGAGTGCCATAGATCTGATTTAGGGCAGCATGACTGCCCTTTCCAGCGCTCAATGCTGCGCCGCGGCATTTCTTGCAAGAAATGCGCTCAATCGATCCTTGAAGGATCGATTTCTGGGCAGTCAAACGCGGAACAGTTTAGCCGGAGAGGGCTGCGTTCAGATTTTCATCGACCTTTTCAAGGAAACCCATGGTCGTCAGCCAGCCCTGATCGGGGCCAACCAAAAGGGCGAGGTCCTTGGTCATGTGCCCGGCCTCGACCGTTTCGACCACCACACGCTCCAGCGTCTCGGCAAAGCGGGTCAGCGCCGCGTTCTTGTCCAGCTTGGCGCGGTGCTTGAGCCCGCCGGTCCAGGCGTAGATCGATGCGATCGAGTTGGTCGACGTCGCTTCGCCCGCCTGGTGCTGGCGATAGTGGCGGGTGACGGTGCCGTGCGCGGCTTCGCTTTCCACGATCTTGCCATCCGGGGTCATCAGCTGCGAGGCCATCATGCCAAGCGAGCCGAAGCCTTGCGCGACCACATCGGACTGCACGTCGCCATCGTAGTTCTTGCAGGCCCAGACAAAGCCGCCGTTCCACTTGATTGCGCAGGCCACCATGTCGTCGATCAGGCGGTGTTCGTACCAGATCTTCTTGGCCTCGAACTGCTCGCGAAACTCGGCCTCGTAAACCTCTGCAAAAATCTCGAGGAACCGGCCGTCATATTGCTTGAGGATCGTGTTCTTGGTCGACAGGTAGACCGGCCAGCCCAAGTTCAGGCCGTAATTGAATGAGGCCCGCGCAAAGTCGTAGATGGAGGCGTCGATGTTGTACATCGACATGAAAACGCCCGCGCTGCCGGCCTTGTAGACCTCATGCTCGATCTCGGTGCCGTCCTCGCCCACGAACTTCATCGTGAGCGTGCCGGCGCCGGGGAACTTCATGTCCGTCGCCTTGTACTGGTCGCCAAAGGCGTGGCGGCCGACCACGATCGGCCGGGTCCAGCCGGGGACAAGTCGCGGCACGTTGCGGCAGATGATCGGCTGGCGGAAAATCACACCGCCCAGGATGTTCCGGATCGTGCCATTTGGGCTGCGCCACATCTTTTTGAGCCCGAATTCTTCGACCCGGGCCTCGTCCGGCGTGATGGTCGCGCATTTGACGGCAACGCCAACCTCTTTGGTCTTTTCCGCCGCATCCACGGTGATCTGGTCATCGGTCGCGTCGCGGCTTTCGATCCCGAGGTCGTAGTAGATGAGATCAATGTCGAGATAGGGCTCGATCAGCTTCTTCTTGATGAAATCCCACATGATGCGGGTCATCTCGTCCC
>JBCBCP010000013.1:0-65710 GCA_038530575.1 Pseudomonadota bacterium | reverse complement strand
ATACCCGCTGTATAAGCCGAGGACGCAACGCCAGCCAGTTCCAGATCGCAGCGCTTCACGCAATGGGCGAGGTGCTGAACCGAAGCCGCATCAACCGTCAGCATATGCATGTCCACGCTCAGCGCGTTGCCCAGCTGGCCGCGCGGATCGCTCAGCCCCGAACGATTGTCGAGCGCAAAGTTCACCGGCTGCGCATGCAGCACTTCCCGTTCCGCACCATAATCCGGCACATCGCAGCGGGCCAGCACACGGGCGACATCGTCTTCGGTGACGACCTGCCCGTCCAACTCCAGCTGCCCGTCCAGCCCATAGCTTCGTGGTTCCGCCCCGGAAAAACAGGCGATGACGTGGTCGACGCGAATGCCAGCCATCTTCTGCGCAGCTTGCAGCGCCGTGCGGATCGCGCGCTCGGTCTCCCCCATCGCGGCGATCTCGCCAAAACGCACGCCGCGCGAGCGGGTCGTGGCCGCGCCGATCACCCTAAATCCGGACTGTCCGGCCAGGCTGCCGATCTCGCCCTCCTCGCCCAGTTTCGAGGTGCCGTCAAAACGCAGGACCAGACAGGCGATCTTCGAGCTGCCCACATCAAGGATCGCCACAACACCACGCTGCATCGCCAGCTTGCGCATGTGCCGCATGGCCCGTTGACTGTCATAAAGGTCCGTCATGGCCTGCCCCGCTCCAATTGCTTGATGCGGCGCCACTCTTCGGTAGCTGCCGCGTTCATCCGTACCGTAGGCCGGGCATCCAGCCGCATGTCGACCCGCGCCACATCCCGGCTCAGCACATCGTCCGCTGCCTCGAGCGCAATGACACGCTCAAGCGCCTGTACGGCTCCCACTTCCGGCAGAAGGATGCGCTGGTCCCGGTCCAGCACAACGTCCCAGCGCCGCTCGCCCATGCGGACCAGACCCTTCAGCCGCGCGCCAAGCGGCGCCGCCGCCGCTGCCAGGGTGAGCCCTTCGGTGACCGCGCTCTCCGCCCCCTTGCCTGCCAGAATCGGCAAATCCGCACGCAGGCCGCGGCGGGGGATCTGGGCGACAAATGCGCCGGTCTCGTCAATCAGCGATAGACCTTCAGCGGTACGCCAGATCGCAACCGGCACACGCGGTGTGATGTCGACCTGCAGAATGCCGCCCGGACGCACCCGTACGGTGGCATCGCGAACCGGCGGCAGCTCAAGGATCGTGGCCCGAAGCGCAGCAAGGTCGAGGTCAAACGATGAGGTGGGGAAATCAAGCGGCAACACGTCGCGGATGGCGCGCGCCACCGGCGCCGGGGCGCCGTCGATCGCCATCATCTGCACCATGAATTCGGGGCGCGTCTCGATCGCGGCCCGGGTCTCGGCAAGGGTGTCGGTGATCGCGCGCTGACGTTCCGGGTCCGCCAGCCACCACATCCCCACCGCAAGGGACAGCGCGAACGGAATGCCGGCGCGCAGGCCAATGCGAAAGGCCGGAGTCAGCATCAACCGCTCAAACCGCCAGGCCCAGCGGGTCGGCGCGGGGTCCTTACGTTCGGGCGCGGGCGGCGGGCTGACCGGCCGCAGCCCTGCCACGGGGCGCGCGACGCCGGGATCAGGGTGCAGTCCGGAGGAGCCGGTTACCGATTGCACGAGGCGTCCTCCACCATCCAGCGGCACAGCGCACCAAAGGAAATGCCAACCTTCTCAGCCTGCTCCGGCGTCAGCGAGGTCGGGGTCATGCCGGGCTGGGTATTTGTTTCCAGCAGAACCAGACCGTCCAAGCCTTTTCCCTCATCCCAACGAAAGTCGGTGCGGCTCACCCCGCGGCACCCCAGCGCGTCATGCGCGCGCTGCGCGTAGTCCATGCAAGCGTCAAAAATGTCCTTAGGCAGATCCGCCGGCACAACGTGGCGCGAGCCGCCCGGCTTGTACTTGGCGTCATAATCGTACCAGCCATCGGTCAGGATGTCGGTCACCGTGAGCGCCCGGTCGCCCATCACCGATGCGGTCAATTCGCGGCCCGGAGCAAACGCCTCGACCATCACATCCGCGGGCATGTCGGCGGACAGAGCCGGCGGGCCGTTGGCCTCTTCCTGCACGAGGTAGACGCCGACCGAAGAGCCCTCATTGTTCGGCTTAACCACGTAGGGCGGCGCCATCACGTGCCCGGCCATGACGTCGGCCTTGGGCGCGATGACGCTCTCTACGACGGGCAGACCGTGGGCGCGGTACACTTCTTTGCAGCGCTGCTTGTCCATCGCAAGCGCAGAGGCGAGCACGCCTGAATGCGAATATGGGATGCCGAGCCACTCAAGAATGCCCTGTACACAGCCATCCTCGCCCCAACGCCCGTGCAAGCAGTTCAGAACCGCATCTGGTTTTTCAGCCTGCAAAACGGCCGCGAGGTCAGGGCCCGCATCGACCTCAACCACTTCAAACCCTTCGTCCCGCAGCGCGGCTGCGCAGGGACGGCCCGTGGCAAGCGACACCTCGCGCTCGGCCGATGGGCCACCAAGTAACACCGCGACTTTGGGATATGCCTGCTCGGGGCTACCCACTGTCTTGCCTCTGTATCCCGGGCGCTTTTGGCGCGCCTCTGGTTCAATTTGTCTGCCTGTGCGCGCGGTGGGGCCTAGGCCGGATCACCTATGCGCATGATTTCCCATTCTAGCGTGAGACCGCTGGAATCGTAAACCTTTTTCCGCACCTCTTCGCCCAGTTCTTCCAGATCCGCTGCGGTGGCCGTGCCGGTGTTGATCAGAAAGTTTGAATGTTTCTCACTCATCTGCGCCCCGCCGCGCCTTGCGCCGCGCAAGCCCGCATCATCGATCAGCTTCCAGGCCTTCAGATCATGCGTGTCATCTGCACGTCCCGTTGACGAAAACCCGGCCGGGTTGCGAAAGGTACTACCCGCGCTGCGGTCCTTGGTCGGCTGCGTGGCGTCACGCTTGGCCAATTGGTCCACCATGCGTGCATTCAGCGTATCCGGATCGCCGTATGGCCCTTCCAGCGTCACAGACGTGATCACGGCGCTCTCCGGCAACGTGCTTTGCCGATAGGCAAAGGCCAGATCCTCCGCCCCAAGCGTCACGCGGCGGCCATCACGCAGCACAGCCTCAGCGCAACGAAAGACATCGCGCGTATAGCTACCATAACACCCGGCATTCATGCGCACCGCGCCCCCGATCGTGCCGGGGATCGTGCGCAGGAATGTCAGATCAATGCCCGCGTCCGCCGCGCGCCGCGCCACATGCGCGTCCAGCGCCGCCGCGCCCGCCGTCACGGTCTGTCCGTCGATCTCGATGCCGTTGAACCCGCGCCCCAGCCGGATCACGACGGCGCGCAGGCCCCCGTCCCGCACGATCAGGTTGCTGCCCACACCGATCGGAAAGACGGCAACAGACGGATCCAGCGCGGCCAGGAAATCGGCCAGATCGTCCACATCGGCCGGTTGAAACAGCCAATCGGCCGGCCCGCCCACGCGCAGCCACGTCAGGCTGGACAGATCCTTGTTCGGGGTTAGCGTGCCGCGCACGGGTGGCAGGTTAGTCATGATTGCGGGATGGCCCCCTGCCCCACCCGCGTCAAGCCCCGTTTGCCCGGCGCAGCAGCCACGCGGTCAGCGCACCGCACATCAGCCCCGCGCCCAGCGGCCAGGGCGTCAGGATGACGGCGCCCGCAAGCGCCATGTTGCTTCCGAAAAGCGCGCTGGGAAAAATTCCAAGAAGCATCGTGGCGATGATAAAGAGACACCCCAGCAAAAGGCCCAGAAAGGTCAGCACCCAGCCGCGGCGAAGCAGCATCAGCCCCGCGACCATTCCGAGGGCAAAGACAAGACTCGCAGCACCGAACATCACAGCCGCGCCTTTGCCCGCAGCCAACGGGCGAGATAGATCACCGGCCAGCGCAAAACGCTCATCCCGGCGGCCAGCACCAGAAGGCCGATCCACGGGCCATGCGCATAAGTCACAAGGCCCAGCACCGGCACGCCAAGCGCGATCAAGACATATGCAAAGCGCCAATGGTAATCGCGGCTGGGCAGCATCGCGCCCACATTGGCCGCGACGAACCAGACGCAAGCGAGGATCAGGCCAAGGCTCATGACGGATGGCTCATTTGCGCATCTCCGGCGGCAGTTGCGGATTATGGCCGCGGGCTTTGGCCAGCAGGTAACGCAGCGGATTGCGGAACATCGATACAAAAGCCGCAAGCGACAGAACGCTCGCCCACCACGCTACAGACAGGCCAATCCAAAGGATCAGAACCGGCGCAGCAATCAGAAGCAGAACACCGGGCACATATTGATGGCGCATCGGCAACATAGCCACCACGGTTGATGCCATTACCCACGCAATGCAAAGCCATAGAAGGGTCATCGGCGCGCTGCCCGCGACGCAAGGTGGGCCGGAAAACGCGTCGTTTTCCGCGCCCCGCTCATGCCGCGCCCTTCAAGAGGCGCGCAGGCAAACCTCCGGCCCAAGCACTGATCGTGCCGGCTCCAAGACAAACAACCATATCACCTGGCCGCGCCTGTTCGCGCACGAGGCGTTCAAGATCGTTCTCGTCAACAACGGCGCGCGCGTGGCGGTGGCCGTGGCGGATCAGGCCCGCAACCAGATCATCACGGCTGGCACCCTCGATCGGGTCTTCGCCGGCGGCAAAAACCTCCGCGATCCCCACGACATCGGCATCGTTGAAACACGAGCAGAAATCCTCGAAGTGATGGCTCAGGCGGGTGTAGCGATGCGGCTGATGCACGGCAATAACGCGCCCCTCTGTGGCCTGACGCGCCGCCTTCAGCACGGCGGCAATCTCGGTTGGGTGGTGGCCATAATCATCGATGATCGTCACGCCGTCCACTTCGCCCACTTTCGTGAAGCGGCGGTTAACGCCTCCGAATTTTGCTAGCGCGGTGCGGATTTCGTCCATCGACATGCCAAGATGGCGCGCCACGGCGACCGCCGACAGCGCATTTGACACGTTATGATCACCCGGCATCGGCAGGCTGCACCCCTCAATGACCTTATCTTCGGACTGCAAGGCGACGTCGAAATGCGCGACGCCGGCCTTGTAGTGCAGGCCCGTCGCGCGCACATCCGCTTGCGCGTTGAAGCCGTATGTTGTCACGCGCCGATCGGTAATCTTGCCCACCAACGCCTGCACGTCCGGATCGTCGGTGCAGCAGACCGCAAGACCGTAGAACGGAATGTTGGAGACGAACTCGTAAAACCCCTGGTGCAGCGCCGCTTCGGTGCCCCAATGCTCCATATGCTCGGGGTCGATATTGGTCACGATGGCAATGGTCGCTGGCAGGCGGTTGAAGGTGCCGTCGCTTTCGTCCGCCTCGACCACCATCCATTCGCCGTCGCCCTTGCGGGCGTTCGAGCCGTAGGCGTGGATGATGCCGCCATTCACCACCGTCGGGTCAAACTTGCCCTCGTCCAGCAGCGCCGCAACCATCGTTGTGGTCGTCGTCTTGCCGTGCGTGCCGGCGACCGCGATGTTCGAGCGCAGGCGCATCAGCTCGGCCAGCATCTCAGCCCGGCGCACAATCGGCAGGCCGCGGGCGCGGGCCGCGTCAAGTTCGGGATTGCCCGGCTTGATCGCAGAGGAGATCACGACGACTTCCGCCGCCGCGACATTCTCGGCCACCTGCCCTTCGAAAATATGCGCGCCAAGACTTTTCAGGCGGTCGGTGATCTTGGAGGCCTTCAGATCAGAGCCCTGCACGACATAGCCGTGGTTCAGCAGAACTTCGGCAATGCCCGACATGCCAATGCCGCCGATCCCGACGAAGTGAATGGGGCCGACATCGCCGGGCAGTTTGGTGGCTGGGCTCATTGTGAGACATCCTTTCCGGCAAGGCGCAGGGCATGCGCCACAAGTTGTTCTGTTGCGTCCAGCCGCGCGACCGAATGCGCCGCCGCCGCCATTTGCGCCGCGCCCGCGGGCTGCGACAGGACCATGTCGATATTCTGCGCCAAAGCGTCCGCTGTGAACTGGCTTTCTGGCATCAAGATCGCGCCGCCCGCATCCACAAGACCGCGCGCATTGGCGGTTTGGTGATCAGAGGCCGCCGCCGCATAGGGGACAAGGATCGCTGGCCGCCCAATCGCCGCGATATCAGCAACCGAAGACGCGCCCGAACGGGAAATCACCAGCTGCGCCTCGGCAAAGTGGCGGGGGACGTCGTGAATGAATGGCGCGACCTCGGCCCGCACGCCGATGGCCACATAGGCGGCGCGCACGGCGTCCTGATCCTCTTCGCGGGACTGCTGCACGATCTGCAAGTTGGACAGGATCGCCTCCGGCAGCTGTGCAACCGCCTCGGGCACCACCTGCGACAGGATCCGCGCGCCCTGGCTTCCGCCGATGACCACCAGCTTCATCGGGTAATCCCCGGGCGGGATGTACCCGGCGCCCGCCCGCTCCAACACCGTGCGGCGGACCGGATTGCCAACGGGCAGCCCCTCCACCCCGTCGGGCAGCGCGGTCGGCCAGGTGCCGCAGGCAATGGCATCGACCCGTCTGGCAAAGATCTGGTTCACCCGGCCCAGTACGCCGTTCTGTTCGTGGATCATGCGCGGCAGGCGCAGCAGCGTCGCCGCAGCCATGGCCGGAATGGTCGGATAGCCGCCAAAGCCAACCACAACATCAGGCCGGTCACGCCGCAGCGCAAACATCGCGCTCAGAACACCGCCCGCGATCCGCAGCGGCACCATGGCGCGCGCCAGCAGACCACCGCGCGCGAATGTGGCCGAACTGACCTGTTCAATCTGAACCGTATGCGGGAAGCCGCCCGTGTACCGCGCCCCGCGCGCGTCCGTCGACAGCTTGACCCGCCAGCCGCGCGCGAGCATCGCCTCGGCCAAAGCCTGCGCGGGAAACATGTGCCCGCCCGTGCCGCCTGCTGCGATGATCATGAGGGGCTGGGTCATCTACCTGCGCGCACCGCGTCCCAAAACATCCGAAATCTCGCCCTGCGCCCGCGTGCGGGTAAAGGCAAGCAGCATCCCGACCGCAATGCCGGACGCGATCACCGAACTGCCACCATAGGAGACAAAGGGCAAGGTCATCCCCTTTGCCGGAAGCAGCCGCACCGCAACCCCCATGTTGATCATTGCCTGCACGCCAAACATGCACGCCAACCCCGTACCCGCCAAACGGATGAACGGGTCCCGCTCGCGCATGAGGCGCAAGAGCGAGCGCACGACGATCAGCGAATAGAGCGCGATGATCACCAGAACGAGGATCAGACCGTATTCCTCGGCTGCAACAGCGATAATGAAATCCGTATGCGCATCAGGCAGCGACCACTTCACCTCGCCCCCGCCCACGCCAACGCCGAAAAGCCCGCCTTCCTGAATGGCGTTTGTGGCATAGCCGAGCTGCGTTGTCGGATCGACTTCCGAACTGAGAAAGCCGTCAATCCGCCGTGCAAAGTGCTGGGAATTGGCGTAGGCCACGGCCCCCGCAGCAACAACCAACGCCGCCATGCCGATCAGCAGGAGCATGGGCGCGCCCGCCACGAAATACATCACGCCCCAGCCAAACAGGACAAGGCTCGCCTGTCCGAAATCGGGCTGCAAGGCCAGCATCAGTACCAGCGACACGCACAACGCAAAGGACCACGCCTTGCCGGGCGGGCCGCCCAGTTGCTGGCTTGCGGCCAGCAGCCACGCCGCGACAACAACAAAGCCGGGTTTGAGAAATTCCGAAGGCTGAACTGCGGCAAACCCAAGCGAATACCACCGCGTGGCGCCCTTGCCGAAATCCGTTCCGAACCAAGGCAAAAGCGCAATCGCGACAAAACAGACGATGAAGCCAAGGCTTGCCAGACGCCGCACCAGCGTCGGCGACATCATCGAGGTCAGCATCATCATAAACAGCGCAACGCAGCCGAAAAATGCCTGCCGCGACACATAATGAAATGGCTCAAACCCGTTTTTCTCGGCCAGTGGCGGCGAAGCAGCAAGACCCAGAAGCAGGCCGACTGCAAATAGCAACAGGACACAAGTCATCGACCACTTGTCGATCGTGCGCCACCACTTGGGCAAGATTGGCTCGCCAGCGCGCGGGGTCACCGCGCCATAGACCATTTCCGTCATGGGGTCCTGCTCATGTTCTGCCTCATCGCCCCCGTTTGCCTGTGGGGCCCTTTGGGTCAATGCCCAAGGTATTCGCGCGCCCGGGTTTTCCCGGGTCGTGCGCAATAGTATATCCTGCGCTGCGCTTTATGACCAGTGTTTTAAAGGCCGTGGGTGCCGCGGATCGGATAGGCGTTTTCGCGGATAAACGTGATGCCGCGCAGAATTCCGCCCAGGTCGGGCCGCGCAAAAGGCGCGTTGGAGATGTCAGTGATCTGTAGGGCACCCGCGTCGTTGATCACGAAAAGGCCCGGCTCGGGAAAAGGACGGTCGGTTTCCTTCGGGCTGCGCGGGTCAGAGATATAAAGACCCAGACCGCGCATCTGCGCCACGGACAGCCCATATCCGACCGGCATCGTCAGGCCGACCTCTTCCGCGAACGCCCGCGCCTTGTCTTCGGGATCACCAGAGGCCACGACGACATCCACATCGGCAGCGTGATACTCTTCGAGCATCGTTTGCAGAGTCCCGAGGAAGCGTTTGCAAATCGGGCAATGCAGGCCGCGGTAGATCACAACCATCTGCCAGGTCTTGCCGCTGCCCGGCACACCAAGGTGCAGCGTGCCGCCGCCAAGTTGCGGGATATCGGTTGTCGGGAATGCGGCGGCGGCGTCCAAGGTCTGCATGGTCGGGTCCTCAAATTGGTCTGGCCCGAGCATAACAGGGCACGCGCACGGGGAAAGGTACCGCGTGTGGTTGACCCCGTCGCGGCGCTGCGGCAAGCCGCCTGCATGCACTACGACACGATCATCCTTGGCGCCGGAGCAGCCGGCATGATGTGCGCCGCCTACGCGCCGGGCCGGGTTCTGGTCGTCGATCACGCGAAGGCGCCGGGGGAAAAGATCCGCATCTCCGGCGGTGGGCGCTGCAATTTCACCAACCTTTACGCGGGGCCAGAGGCGTTCCTGTCGCAAAACCCGCATTTCGCGAAATCGGCGCTGGCTCGATACACACAATGGGATTTCATCGACCTGATCGATCGCGCAGGGATCGCCTGGCATGAAAAGACCCTTGGCCAGCTGTTCTGCGATGGCCCGTCCACGCAGGTGGTCGCGATGCTGCGCCGGATGATGGACGAGAACGGCGCCGAGCTGCGCCTGAAGACCTCTGTCGGCGCCGTCACGCGCGATCAAGACGGGTACAAGGTGACTTTGCAAAGCGATGGTCAGACTTTGCAAACTTTCTGCAAACAGCTTGTTCTGGCAACCGGCGGCAAATCGATCCCGAAAATGGGCGCCACTGGCCTTGCCTACGATCTCGCGCGGGAGTTCGGACTCGCGGTGACCGACACCCGCCCCGCCCTCGTGCCATTTACGTTCCCCGATGGTCGGTTCAAACCCCTGTCAGGCGTGAGCGCCCCAGCGCGCGTCACCGCAGGCACAGGCCAATTCGAAGAAGCAATTCTTTTCACCCATCGCGGCCTGTCAGGGCCAGCGGTGCTGCAGGCCTCGTCCTATTGGCACGAGGGCACCGCGGTCACGATTGACCTTGATCCCGGCGCGGCCATCATCCCCGCGCTCAAGGCGCAGCGGCAGACCCAAGGGCGCCGGCAGCTGACCACAGAGCTCTCCGCCCACCTGCCCGCGCGGCTGGTTGATCACCTTGCGGACAAGACTATGACCGGAACGCTCGCCGACCAGTCGGACGCCCGCCTTGCCGCGCTTGAGGCCCGCTTGCGCGACTGGCAGGTCACGCCCGCCGGCACCGAAGGCTACCGCACGGCGGAGGTTACGCTGGGCGGGATCGACACAGATCACCTGTCATCGAAGACCATGGAGGCCAAAGCGGTGCGTGGCCTTTACGCCATCGGCGAGGCGGTGGACGTGACCGGATGGCTGGGCGGGTACAATTTTCAATGGGCGTGGTCCTCTGCCATGGCCTGCGCCCGGGCGTTGCAGCCTGTATAACGTCGACGCAAAGCGGTGTTCGGCACCCCAACACCATACTCGGCCTCGCCGCCCGTTTTGCCTCGCAAAACGGGCCCCCTTCAGCCCAGATTATTCAAATAATCTGCGCCGCCTTCGATCAAAGCCGCGCGCGCACCGCGGAGATGAAGGCCTCACCGCGCTGTTCGAAATTGTCGTATTGGTCAAAACTGGCCGCCGCAGGGGCCAGCAAGACGACATCACCTGGCGCCGCATCGGCCATCGCCGCTGCCACCGCCGTCTCCATATCCCCGCACACCTGCGACGGCATGGTGAGCTGTAGCGCAAAGCCAGACGCCTCCCGCCCGATCACATAGGCCTTCCGCACCGACCCGGCGGCCGCGTTCAGGGCATCAAGTCCGCCTTCTTTCTGCAGCCCGCCACAAATCCAGCGGATCGCGCCAAAGGCCTCCAGCGCTTTGACCGCGCTGTCGACATTGGTCGCTTTGCTGTCGTTCACATAACGGACGCCGCCCACCTCAGCGATCAACTGGCTGCGGTGCGGCAAGCCGGGATAGCTGCGCAGCCCAGCCTCAATCACACGTGGGGCAAGGCCCAGCGCCCGGCAGGCGGCAAAGGCCGCGCAGGCGTTCTGGTGATTATGCGCGCCCGGCAAACCGGGAATGTCGCGCAAGTCGATGTTGGCGACCTGCTTGCCCTTACGCCATTCGCTCAGGAATCCTTTGCGCGCCGCAACCTGCCATCCCGGGCCCGCAGGCTTTGCACTGACCGATACGCGAATGACGCGGTCATCCGCCGCGCTCTCGGCCAGTTGCCCCGCCAGAAACCGCCCCTCGGCCTCGTCGACGCCGATGATCGCGCGGTCGGGGCCACCTTCGGAAAAAAGCCGCCGCTTGGCCGCGAAATACCCGCCCATGCCGCCGTGCCGGTCCAGATGGTCCGGCGTGAGGTTGGTGAAGACCGCGATATCGGGTGTCAGGCTGCGCGCGAGCTCTGTCTGATAAGAGCTCAATTCGAGCACCACTACGTCGCCATCGCCCGGCGGGTCAATATCAAGCACGCCGCGACCGATATTGCCTGCAAGCTGACTGGACCGCCCGGCCGCTTCAAGAATGTGATGGATCAGCGCAGAGGTTGTCGATTTCCCGTTGGAGCCGGTAACAGCAACAACACGCGGCGCTGTATCGAACCGCGCCCATGCCTCCGATGCGAAGGATTGGAAAAACAGGCCAATGTCATTGTCGATGGCAACACCTGCCGCCTGCGCGGCTGCTACAACGGGGTTTGGGGCGGGATACAAGTGCGCGATGCCGGGCGAGACGACGAGACGGTCGATCCCCGACCAGTCCACCCGGTGCAGATCATGCGGGGCGAACCCCTCGTCCGCGGCCCGTGTCCGCGCCGCCTCGGTATCGTCCCAGCACAGCGGTTCAGCGCCGCCCGCCTTGAGCGCCCGGGCTGCCGAAAGACCGGACCGTCCCAGCCCCAAGATGGCGACGCGTGCACCCTTCAGGCCCTGCACAGGGATCACTGCGCCGCCCTCGCCCTGAGCAGCGCCAGCGCCTTATCCGCCTGCGCAACAGGGACAAAAAGGTGGTCGTGGTGAAAGCCCGCGACGATGTTGCACGGGATGCCGCTTGCGGCCAGTGCTGTGGACACGGCAGCGGTCAGGCCGACGCCATCAAGCGCCGAGTGCACCTGTAGCACGATATGGGCCATCGGCATGTCGGTGGGCAGACCCTGCCGCGCTGCGGCGTCCTGCGGCAGGATGAGCGACACGCCCTCAGGCTCTTGCAGGGTGGCGAGGGATGCGGCGATCAGGTCCGGCGCAGGATCACGCAGCGTGCAAAAGTGCCATGTGCCGGGCATGCGCGCGGGGTTCATGCCTGCGATCATCGCTGCGCGGTCCCGGACGGCCACGCTAGCGCACCTTGAGCGTGGCCAGCCCGATCATCGCGAGGATCAGCGAGATGATCCAGAAGCGGATCACGATCTGCGGCTCGGCCCAGCCCTTCTTCTCGTAATGGTGATGGATCGGCGCCATCAGAAAGACCCGTTTGCCGGTGCGCTTGAAATACAGCACCTGAATGATGACAGACAGCGCCTCGACCACGAAAACCCCGCCGACAATGGCGAGGACCAGTTCGTGCTTTGTCGCCACTGCAATAGCACCGAGCGCGCCGCCAAGCGCAAGGCTGCCGGTGTCGCCCATAAAGACCGCCGCGGGAGGAGCGTTGTACCACAGGAACCCGAGACCACCGCCGAAAAGGCCCGCGCAGAAGATCAGGATTTCGCCAGTGCCGGGAACATAGTGGACATCAAGGTATTGGGTGAAATCAACGCGGCCCACGGCGTAGGCAATAATGCCAAGCGTCATGGCTGCGATCATCACTGGCATAATCGCCAAGCCATCAAGCCCGTCAGTCAGGTTCACCGCATTGGCCGCGCCGACGATCACGATGATCGCAAAGGGGACAAAAAGATAGCCCAGATTTACCAGAAGCTCCTTGAAAACCGGAAAGGCCAGCTGGTTCTGAAGCTCTGCGGGGTGCAGCAGCATCGCGCCATAGGCTGCAATGGCCGCGATCAGAAAACCAAGCAATAACCGTACCTTACCCGGCACACCGGCAGAGCTTTGCTTGGACACTTTGGCGTAATCGTCTGCAAAGCCAATCGCCGCAAACGACATAGTCACAAAAAGCACGATCCAGATGAACCCGTTGTCGAGCCGCGCCCACAAGAGCGTTGAGGTTAATAGCGCACCGACGATCAGAAGGCCGCCCATGGTGGGCGTGCCAGCCTTGGCGAAGTGGCCTTCGGGGCCGTCATCACGGATGGGCTGCCCCTTGCCCTGTCGTTTGCGAAGGACCGCGATCAGGGGGCGACCAAATAGAAAACCAAACACAAGTGCCGTGAGGAACGCCCCGCCCGCACGGAAGGTGATGTAGCGGAAAAGGTTGAAAAAATCCCCGCCGTCGGACAGTGCCGTCAACCAATAGAGCATAAATCGCGTCCCAACTCGATATCTTGTGGCGGGTCTTAGCTGCCCGCCTCTGGTCCCGGATGGCCCATTTTCCGGATTGCGTCAACGATCAGGCCCAGTTTCATCGACAATGACCCCTTGGCCAGCACCACATCGCCGCTGTCCAGAAGCCGCGGAAGAAGGGCGACCATCTCTTCGGCGGTTTCCGTCCAGCGGCCCCGCGCGCTTTCGGGCACGGCGTCGTAGAGGTGGCGCATCAGCGGCCCGACCGCGTGAAATGTAACGTTTTGTACATTGGAAATGTCCGCAGATAACATTTTGTGCATATCCGCCTCATTCGGGCCAAGCTCTTTCATGTCGCCCAGAAAGGCGATGCGGCGCCCCTTTTGCACGCGGCCGGTGTTGTCCGTGACCTCCGCCGATGCCAGCACGGCAAGTGCGGCGGCCATGGAGGTTGGGTTGGCGTTGTAGCTATCGTCGATCAGGGTGAGTGTTAGCCGTTCGTCTACCGGATCGAGCCATATCGTCTCGCGCACGCCGCGCCCATCCGCCGGAACCCAGCGGCCCAAAGCGGAGGCGGACAGGGCGAGGTCTGCGCCAAGTTCGACGCAAGCGGCAAGCGCCCCCAGACCGTTCATCGCGAAATGCTGGCCCGGCGTGTTCAATTTGAAGACGATTGGCGTCCCGTCATGGCTTGCGCGCACGACCGTGACATCGCCCTGCACGCTGACGTCTTCGAGCTTGTAGTCGAACCCGTGCCAGCCAAAGCCGACATCTTTGCGCCGCGCGTCATGGGCCTTGGCCTGCAAGATCGCAGCGGTGTCGATATCGTTGTTCAGGATCGCCGCACCGCCATATTCCAGCCCCTCGATGATCGACGCCTTTTCAACGGCGATGCCGGCGACATCGTCAAAGGCTTCGAGGTGCACCGCAGCGACCGTTGTGATCATGGCCACGTGGGGCCGCGCCATACGCGACAGGGGGGCAATCTCACCCGGGGCGTTCATACCAATCTCGATCACCGCATATTCGGTACTGGCCGGCATCCGCGCCAGGGTCAGCGGCACGCCCCAATGATTGTTGTAACTGGCAACAGAGGCATGCGTTTCGCCCTGCGCGCCCAGCATCGCGCGCAGCATTTCCTTGGTCGAGGTTTTGCCGACACTGCCGGTCACAGCAACGACGCGGGCGTTCGTCCGGGCGCGGGCGGCGGCTCCGAGTGCTTCGAGGCCCGTTAGAACGTCATCCACGATCAGCAGCGGCGCATCTTCGGCGACGCCTTCAGGTATGCGGCTCACGAGGGCCGCGGCGGCGCCTTTTTCCAGTGCTTGGGCGACAAAATCATGGCCATCGCGCACATCTTTCAGCGCAACGAAAAGATCCCCCGGCTGCAGCGTGCGGGTGTCAATGCTGACGCCCGTGGCTTGCCAATCAACGGGCGTGCGGCCACCCGTCGCCGCGGCGGCGTCCTCAGACGTCCAAAGCGTCACGTCAGCCGTCCTTCCAATGCGGCCACCGCAATGCTGGCCTGTTCGGCATCATCGAAGGGCAGGATGTCCGTGCCGACGATCTGTCCGCTTTCGTGCCCTTTGCCCGCGATCAGCAGCGCGTCGCCGGGCTGCAGGCTATCAACCGCGCGCAAGATCGCCTCGGCCCGGTCTGCGACCTCCGTAGCCTCCGGGCAGCCCTGCATCACCGCCGCGCGGATTGCTGCGGGGTCTTCGGTGCGGGGGTTGTCGTCGGTGACGAAAACGATATCGGCATGCTCTGCCGCCGCCTGCCCCATCAGGGGCCGCTTGGTGCGGTCCCGGTCGCCGCCCGCACCGATCACCGCCACCAGCCGGCCCATCACATGCGGGCGCATGGCGCGCAGGGCGGTTTCCACCGCATCGGGGGTGTGGGCATAGTCCACGAAAACCGCGGCGCCATTGTCACGGGTCGCGGCAAGCTCCATACGCCCCCGAACCGTCCGAAGCGCAGGAAGGGCCGCCATGACGTCCCCGGGCGCCGCGCCGCAGGCAATCACCAGCCCCGCCGCAACCGCGATATTATCGGCCTGAAAGTCCCCGATCAGGTCCAGCCGCGCCATCCACGCCCGGCCTGCATGATCGAAGCGCACCTCCTGCCCCGTGGCATCCATCCGCTGGCCGGCAAGGCGCAGGTCGGCGCCCTCGGCCCGGCCCACGGTCATCACCTGCACCCCCCGGTCCCGCGCGCGGCGCACCAGTTCGGGGCCTTTGGGGTCGTCGATATTGATCACGGCAACACCGTCTTCGGGCAGCACGCGGGTGAAAAGCTGCGCCTTGGCGTCGAAATACGCTTCCAGCGTGCCGTGGTAATCAAGGTGGTCTTGCGTGAAATTCGTGAACCCCGCAGCGCGCAGCACCACTCCATCCAGCCGGTGCTGGTCAAGCCCGTGGCTGGAGGCCTCCATCGCCGCGTGGGTGATGTCTTCGGCCGCCGCAGCCGCCAGCGTGCGGTGCAGCGTGATCGGCTCCGGCGTGGTGTGGGCAAGCGGCGCGTGCCAGGCCCCTTCGACACCCGTGGTGCCAAGGTTGACGGCAGCAAGGCCCAGCTCCTGCCAGATCATGCGCACAAAGGTGCTGACCGAGGTTTTGCCATTCGTGCCGGTCACCGCCACCATCGTGCGCGGCTGCGCGCCAAAGAACAGCGCGGCGGCGCGGGCCAGCGCCTCGCGCGCGGGATCGGCGATCACAACGGCGAGGCCCTCGAGGTGGTCCGCGGCAATGTCTGCGCCCTCGGCATCGGTCAGGACAGCCGCGGCCCCCTGACGGACGGCAAATTCGATGAACTCGGCCCCGTGCACCCGGCTGCCGGGCAGCGCGGCAAACAGCACTCCGGGGGCCACATCGCGGCTGTCTACGGCCAGACCCGTGATCACCGGATTGGCGCCGCCCCGCGCAGTAAGGCCCAAATCAGAGAGGGTTTTTGCCTGCGCGGTCATCGGGGCGGCCCGCCTGTCTAGTTGCTGCTGGTGTGCGTTATACCAGCGATGGGGGCCGGTTCAATCTCTGGCCGCACGCCAAGCAAGGGCGCAACGCGGCGGATCATCTCGGCGGCGACCGGCACCGCCGTCCATCCGGCGGTGCGGCGGGGCTTGTCACCCGAAGTCTCCACCGGCTCGTCCAGCGTGACGACCAGAACGTATTTGGGATCATGCGACGGGAAGATCGAGGCGAAGGTGGCAATAACCTTGTCCTCGTAATAGCGCCCCGCAGCGTTGGGCTTGTCGGCCGTGCCGGTCTTGCCGCCCACCGCATAGCCCGGCACCTCCCCGAACGAGGCCGTGCCGGTCGCCACGACCGCGCGCAGCATCTTGCGCGCCGCCTTTGCGGCCTCCGGGCTCATGACGCGCGGGCCTTTGGGGGCATTTTCACGCTTGAGGATTGTAGGCGTCACCCGCGTGCCGCCATTTGCAATCGCCGCATATCCGGCGGCCAGATGCATCGGCGAGGAGCTGAGGCCGTGGCCATAGGAAATCGTGACTGCCGACAGGTCCGTCCAGCGCTCCGGCAACAAGGGCCGCCCACCCCGCGCCTCGACAATCTCGAACGGGGTCGGCTCGAAAAAGCCAAGATCGCGCAGAAAATCCTGCTGCCGCTTGGCCCCGATCTGCAGCGCGAGCCGCCCGGTGCCCCGGTTCGAGGACTTCACGATAATGTCCGAGACACTGATCGTGCCGTAATTCTTGTTGCGAAACTCGCCGATGCGATGGCCGCCGATCTTCATCGGCCCCGCGGTGTTGATCATCGTGTTTGGGTTCACGAGGCCGAGGTCCACCGCCTGCGCCGCCGTGAAAATCTTGAAGACCGAGCCAAGCTCGTACACCCCCTGCACCGAGCGGTTGAACAGCGGGCTGTCCGAGGCATCCCCCTCCGTCAGCGGGCGGGGGCGCTTGTTGGGGTCAAAATGCGGCAGCGACACGACCGAGATCACCTCGCCCGTTTGCACGTCCATGAGCACCGATGTCGCGCCTTTGGCGTTCATCAACTTCATGCCGCCCATCAGCACGCGTTCGGCGGCGGCCTGCACGGTCAGATCTAGGCTCAGCTGCAGCGGCTGCGCCGTGCGGGCCGGATCGCGCAGGCGGGCGTCAAAGTGCTTTTCCACGCCAGCCACGCCAATGACCTCGGCCGCGCTCACGCCCTCCTCGCCAAAGGAGGCGCCGCCCAGCACGTGGGCCGCCAGCGCGCCGTTGGGATATAGGCGCATCTCGCGCGGGCCGAACAGCAGGCCCGGCTCGCCAATCTCGTGCACGGCCTGCATCTGCTCGGGGCTGATTTTTCGCTTAATCCACAGGAACTTGCGGGTGCCGGTGAAGTCTTTCTTCAGCTTGGCCGCGTCAAGATCGGGAAAGACTTTTGCCAGCTCGGTTGCCGCGCGCTCGGGGTCGATCATCTGCGGCGGCTGGGCATAAAGCGCGTGGGTGTCGAAATTTGTGGCCAGCAATCGGCCGTGGCGGTCTACGATGTCCGCGCGGGCGGCGGAAATCTGGGCGCCAAGCGCAACCGCGCGCGGCTCCATCGGCTCGGATGCGGCCAGCATGCCCATGCGCACACCGATTACCGCAAAGGCCGCAAAGAAAAACAGGCTGAGGACCAAGAGCCGGCTTTCGGCGCGGCCCCGTGCGCGGGCCTGCATTTCCTCATGCCGGCGGGCGCGGTTTTCTGCCTCGATCGCGCTGGGATCCTCGCCGCTGTCGCGCGCGCTGAGGATGCGCGCGAGCGGGCGCAAAGGGATGCGCAGGCTCATTGCCCCGCCTCCTGTGACGACACGTCGACACCCCGGCTGATGTCGATCATCGGCACCTTGGGCGCGGGATATGCGACCTGATCAATCAGGCCGAATTGTTCGGGCGCCAGCGGCAACAGGCCGAGGCGGTCAAAGTTCAGCTCTGCCAGATCGCGCAACCGGTCAGGGCGGTTCAGGTAGGCCCATTCAGCCTTCAGCACCGCAAGCCGCGCGTGGGCTTGCCGGATGTCGCGGTGCAGCTGTTCGATCTGCTCAAGCGCTGCTTGCGTCGCGTAGTTTTCGCGGTAGGCCCAGAACGCGAGCGAGATGACGCCCAGCACGGTCAGGACGAACAATATGGTACGCATCAGCGGCGGGCCTCCTTGCGTTCGGGCATGGCAATGGCGCGGGCCGGGATCGTGCCCGCGGGCGCGTCAGTGCGGCGGGCCACGCGCAACCGGGCGGAGCGGGCGCGCGGGTTCGCGGCGATCTCTGCAGCGTCCGGCGCAATGGCTTTACGAGGGGTAAGTCGGAACTGTGCGGGGGCCGCCTGCGCCTCTGGCGCATAACGATTGGCATTTCCGCCGCCGCCTGACCGCGCGGTAAGGAAGCGCTTGACCATGCGATCCTCAACCGAATGAAAGGTCACAACCGCCAGCGCGCCGCCCGGCGCAAGCGCCCGCTCGGCCGCCATAAGGCCCTGATACAGCTCACCATATTCATCGTTCACCGCGATACGTAGCGCTTGAAAGGTCCGCGTGGCCGCGTGGCTTTGCCCCGGCTTGACGCGCGGCAAGTTGCGCTCCACCAGCTCGGCAAGCTCAAGCGTGCGGGTCAGAGGCCGTGCCGCGACGATGGCGCGCGCGATACGGCGGCTTGCCCGCTCCTCTCCGTAAAGCCAGATGATTTCAGCCAACTCCGCCTCAGGCAGATCGTTGACAAGATCGGCTGCCGACGGCCCCTCTTGCCCCATCCGCATATCCAGCGGCCCGTCGCGCATAAAGGAAAAACCACGCTCAGCCCGATCAAGCTGCATTGACGAGACGCCAAGATCCAGCACCACGCCATCAAGGCACTGTGCATAGGCGTCCATCTTGGAAAACACACCGCGCTGCGGCGTAATCCGGCCCGTATAGTCACCCAGCCAAGGCGCCGCGAGTTCAAAGGCCAGCGGGTCGCGGTCAACGGCAGTGATATGGTCTGCGCCCGCATCGAGAAGCGCCCGTGTGTAACCGCCAGCGCCGAAAGTGCCATCCAGCCACCGGCCACCGATCGGCGCGCACGCCTCAAGGATCGCACCGATGAGAACCGGGATATGCGGCTCTCCCCCGCTCATCTCAGTCAAGGTAGACCGAGGGGTCGAGGTCAGGATCGAACCCTTCCTCATCCAGCGCCGCGACGGTCGCGTCGTAGGTCTCGGGGTTCCAGATCTCGAACGTGTCGCCGGAGGAAACAAAACGGGCCATGCCATCGAGCCCGATCTTCTCGCGCAACTTGGCGGGCAAGACGATGCGGCCGGTATTGTCCACCTCGGCCTCGATGCTTTGCGCAGAGTAAAGACGCTCCATCGCCTTGCGCTTGGCTGAGCCGCGCGGGAATTGAGCGATCTTTTCATCCACCTCGTCCATGGCCTCAATGGTGAAGCCTTCGAGGTAGTCGCGCGTGGCACCGCCGTAAACGATGATAAGCCGGGGCGGCAAGCCTTCGGTCCAGTCCGGGTCACACGCCTCGATCACACGGCGATAAGGGGCCGGAATGCTCACCCGTCCCTTCGTGTCGACCTTGTGGTCGCTTTCGCCTCTGAACCTGCGTGCCATCTGCGGCGTGGTCCCTTTTCCTCGCGCCCCCGCGAACCCCCGTCTGAAATGAAAAGGCGGATCGATCTGCTGCCACTGATCGATCCGCCTGTCCCGCCTTGGCGGGATGTCCAGCTGCGCGCGCCACCTGGGGGGATGTCTGCTCGCCCGCGCGCCGGATCTCTTGGTCGGTGAAAGCGAGGTGCCTGTAGAAACCTGCCTCGGTTTTATTTTTGTGCTTGGGGTCTTTGTCGCCCCGGCTCGTTTTCTTCCGATGAGCTATGGATGACATGGGAAATCATGGGCGTCTACGGTTTTTTTCGGGAAATCCGCAGCAAATGTGGCTTCGGCAAGCGGTGAAGAGTGTATTTCACTCAACAATTTTTAGAAATATTGGTACATTTTGCCACTATTGCGCAGCAAAACACCATATATAGACACACAACCTGGCAGACCAAATTTGCCCATACAATCCCAAAAAAATTGCACACATCACTTGTGGATAACGATGTTCTTATTTTGTTTCAAGGGCAGAGCCGCGCTCAAGCAAGATTTCAGCCGAATCCCGCTCGGATTTCGAATCGATTTGGCAATCTATCCCATGGTTTCCCATTCAGAATGGGATCAGCCTGCCGCCACGTAGATAAACGCAGATATCGGACCGGCTTCCGTTTCGACCTGAACGTCGCGACGGATGAAGTCCGGCCCCTCCATGGCATCCAGCGCAGCCCACGCGCGGGGCAGATCGGCCGAACTGAAAAGATACACCGGCACCGGCGGGCCGCTGACGTCCAGCGTGACGGACAGCGTCCGCCCGTGCCCCGACAGGTGCCCGTGGACAATACCGCGCGACCATGTTCCGCCCAGCTCTTCCAGCGCGCGCGCGGTTCCTTTGCCCGGCATGAGCGAACCATAGGTCGCAAGGCAGGGTAGCGTCATGCGATGCCTCCAGCGATCAAGCCGCTGGCGAGCTGAGCGTAGGCGTCTGCCATCGGGCCATCACCCGCTGCAACAGGCGTCCCACTGTCACCGGCAAGCCGCGTGTCCAAATCAATCGGCAACGCACCCAGCAGCGGCACACCCATCTGCTCAGCCTCGCGCGCCACGCCGCCATTTCCGAAAATTTCGTGGGTGCTCCCGCAATCGGGGCACGTGAAGAAGGACATGTTTTCGATCAGGCCAAAGATCGGGGTCTTCAGCGTCGCAAACATGTCGATGGCCTTGCGCGCATCGATCAGCGCAACGTCCTGCGGGGTAGAGACGATGATCGCGCCCGAAAGCTCCGATTTCTGCGCAAGGGTCAGCTGCACGTCGCCCGTTCCCGGCGGCAGATCGACCAGCAGAACGTCCAGCTCGCCCCACTCAACCTGACTGATCATCTGCTGCAGCGCACCCATGAGCATCGGCCCGCGCCAGACGACCGCTTTGCCCTCCTCCATCATCAAGCCAATCGACATCATCGTCACCCCGTGCGCTTTCAGGGGGATGATTGTCTTGCCATCAGGGCTGCCAGGCCGCTGAGTCACTCCCATCATGCGGGGTTGCGACGGCCCGTAGATATCCGCATCCAGCAGCCCCACACGCCGCCCTTGCCGCGCGAGCGCCACAGCAAGGTTGGACGACACCGTGGATTTACCCACTCCGCCCTTGCCCGACCCAATGGCCACAATCCGCGCCACACCGGACGGCTTAAGCTTACCCTGTTGCGGCTGCGGGTGCTGGCCGACCTTCAGGCTGGGTGGCTTTTTGTCGGTCGTGGGGGCCGTCAGCGCGACCTGAGCCTGCAGGCCAAGCGCCTCAACGGCGCGCTGCGCCGCATCGCGCAAGGGGCCCATGCGCTGTGCGGCTTCGGTATCGGGTGCCTCTATGACAAAGCTTGCCTTGCCGCCTTCCACACGCAGCGCGCGGACCATGTCACGACTCACCAGCGTGCCGCCATCCGGCAATTCCAGCTTGGCCAGCTGCGCCAGAATATCGTCGCGTATTGGCGGCATGATGCGTTTCTCCCCGTGTTGCCAGTTTAAGTGGCAGCGCTGGGGGCAGGCGCAAGGGCAAGATGCAACAAAGCCGCAGGAACACGCGGGATTGCCCAATTTCACGCCACGTCAAACATGCAAATGCTGCATGGCAGCATTGCAGCGGCAGCTATTGTGCAACTGCAGCATTCCCCTATCTTCATCAGCAGCAGTAAATGTATGAGGCAAGTAAATGGCTTACGCACCCGATCTGGCCAAAACAGAAGGCCTGACAGAGCGCGTACTGGCCGCAGTCGCCCGCCTTGCGGACGCTGCCCGTGCGCGCCATGCCCGTCGCCGCGTTTATCGCGCGACCTATGCGGAACTCGCAGGGCTGAAAAACCGTGATCTGGCCGACCTCGGCCTGACCCGCGCCGAAATCCCGCGCATCGCACGCGAGGCGGCGTTGGCGTCGGTGCCGAAATAGGCAAACGACATAACCGGATCAGGCGTCCGTCCTCCTCCCTAGGGCGTCTGTGTTTTAGCGGCGGCACCTCCTCCTCCCTGGTGTCGCCGCTTTTTTATTTGGGGGGGGGTCAGAAGGGGATGTCGTCGGCGCCGGTGACAAACTTTGCCACAACCTTCTTGTTACCGGCCTTTTCGAATTCGATATCGAGCTTGTCGCCCTCAATCGCCATCACGGCACCGTAGCCGAATTTCTGGTGAAATACCCGCTCGCCCACGGTAAAGCTGCTGACCGCGTTCATGTCGATCACCGTGTTGCGGCTTTCGCGCGGCTGGCTCACCGGGCGGGCACCCGAGCGCGCCTGCAGACGCTTCCAGCCCGGCGAGTTGTAGACGTTGGCCTCTTGCACGCGCTGTTCCAGCCCCGAGGCGACCGGCGCCGCCGCGCCGTACCCGCCACCGTAAAGGCCTGGCGGGGTCAGCACGTCGACATGGGCGTCCGGCAACTCGTCGATAAAGCGCGAGGGGAGCGAAGATTGCCACTGGCCAAAGACCCGCCGGTTCGCAGCAAAGGAAATCGTGCAGATTTCCTCGGCCCGGGTGATGCCGACATAGGCAAGGCGGCGTTCTTCTTCGAGCCCCTTGATCCCGCTTTCGTCCATGCTCCGCTGGGAGGGGAACAAGCCATCTTCCCAGCCCGGCAGAAAGACCATCGGGAATTCGAGCCCCTTCGCCGCGTGCAGTGTCATGATCGACACCTTGCTTTCGGCATCCTCTGATGCGTTGTCCATCACCAGGGAGACGTGCTCGAGGAACCCTTCCAGGTTTTCGAAGCCTTCCAGCGCCTTGACCAGTTCCTTCAGGTTTTCGAGCCGACCCGGCGCCTCTGGAGTCTTGTCGTTTTGCCAGTGGGCGGTGTAGCCGGATTCGTCGAGGATGATTTCGGCGAGCTCCGTGTGGGGCATGTCGGGGCTGCCGACCATGCGGGACCAGCGGCGCAGATCCTCGGTCAGTTTGCGCAGCTCGGTGCCGCCTTTGCCCTTGATCTCTCCGGCGTCGACGGCGAGCCGCGCGCCTTCCACCAGGGACACACCGTTATTGCGCGCCATGCGCTGGATCGTCTGCTGCGCCTTGTCGCCCAGCCCGCGTTTGGGAGTGTTCACGATCCGCTCGAACGCGAGGTCGTCATCCGGGCTGACCACGACGCGGAAATAGGCCATGGCATCGCGGATCTCCATCCGCTCGTAAAAGCGCGGCCCGCCGATGACGCGGTAGGGCAAGCCGATGGTCAGAAACCGGTCTTCAAAGGCGCGCATCTGGTGTGAGGCACGCACGAGGATTGCCATCTCTTCAAGGTTCATGGGGCGCACGCCGCGCGTGCCGCTTTGCGCGGCCTCAATCTCTTCGCCGATCCAGCGGGCCTCTTCCTCGCCGTCCCAATGGCCGATCAGGCGGACCTTCTCACCACCTTCCGAGGCTGTCCAAAGCTCCTTGCCCAGACGGCTTTCATTGCCCCGTATCACGCCCGAGGCAGCGGCGAGGATATGCGGTGTCGAACGGTAATTCTGCTCCAGCCGCACGACATAAGCACCCGGAAAGTCCTTTTCGAACCGCAGGATGTTACCCACTTCGGCCCCGCGCCAGCCATAGATCGACTGGTCGTCGTCGCCCACGCAGCAGATGTTCTTGTGCCCCCCTGCCAGCAACCGCAGCCACAGGTACTGCGCAACGTTGGTGTCCTGGTATTCGTCCACAAGGATATAGGCGAACCAGCGCTGATATTGGGCCAGCACGTCTTCGTGGGTCTGAAAGATCGTGGCCATGTGCAAGAGCAGGTCGCCGAAATCGCAGGCGTTCAGCTCCTTGAGGCGCTGCTGGTATTGGGCGTAAAGCTCAACACCCTTGTGATTGTAGACCCCGGCGTCCGCGGCGGGCACCTTGTCAGGCGTCAACGCGCGGTTTTTCCAGTCATCAATGATCGACGATAGCATCCGCGCCGGCCAGCGTTTGTCATCTATGTTGGCGACCGAGATCAGCTGTTTCAGGAGCCGAAGCTGGTCGTCGGTGTCGAGGATGGTGAAGTTGGACTTCAGACCTGCCAATTCCGCATGACGGCGCAAGAGTTTGACGCAGATCGCATGAAAGGTCCCCAGCCACGGCATGCCCTCGACAGGCTGGCCGAGCATGCTTGCCACGCGGTTTTTCATCTCGCGCGCGGCCTTGTTGGTGAAGGTCACGGCAAGGATTTCGTTCGGGCGCGCACGGCCCGACGACAAAAGATGCACGATGCGGGCGGTCAGCGCCCGCGTTTTGCCCGTGCCTGCGCCTGCTAGCATCAGCACCGGGCCGTCCAATTGTTCGACCGCGGCGCGCTGCGCATCGTTCAGCCCGTCAAGATAGGGCGTGGGCCGCGCGGCCATTGCCCGGGCGGAGAGGGAGGCCGCGCCTTCGAAGGCGTCTGAATCGTCAAAGCTGCTCATACCGCGCAACCTAGCGCGGTGCGGGCGCGAACAAAAGATGTTCGCGCTGTGTTCGCTTATGCGGCCAGGCCGACCGTTGTGCGCGCATGTCGGCGCCACACGGGAACCGACGGCGCAGCGTCCAGCGTGGCCTGAACCCGAACGGGCGCAGCGCGCGGCGCACCAAGGCCCAACGCAACCAGCGGATCAAGACCAGCGCCCAAAACCCCGACCAGCCCGGGGAACGCGCCTGAAAGCTCTGCATGATCGAGCGCAACGTGGTCGCTGTAGAGAACGCAACGAACCCCGGCGTTGCGCTCTTCGGCGAGGCCAAGCGTATCGCCCAGCGCGTCCTCGAGCGTGGCGACGTCGGCAAGTAGCAGGTGAACCGGCGTCCGGGTTAGCACCTCTTCGGCGACGCGCAGGGATGCCGTACCGGTTGCAAAGTACCCCGCCTCGAGCCCCGCGATTACGGCGCGTTCCTGGCGGGCTCTGTCCCGGTCGATTACCAGCAGCTGCATGTCATATTTCCCCTCTTGCGGCACGAGTCGGAGAGTGGCCCCGAGGTGCTTAAAAATCTCTGAAGATTTGAGCCGTGCAGAGCAGCATCTGGACAAGGCCCCGGCGCCGCCCGATGGTGCCGTGATGAGCCTTGATGCCAGATACCCTTCGCTCGCCGATCTGCGCGCCGTTGCGCGGCGGCGCATTCCGAAATTCGTGTGGGAATATCTGGACAGCGCAACTGGGGCGGAAACGACACTGAACCGCAACCGCGCGGCGCTCGACCGGATCGGGTTCCTGCCCTCGATCCTGCACGGGGAAACAACGCCGCAGCTGGCGACCCGTCTTTTTTCGGAGACGCTGGCACTGCCCTTCGGCGTGGCGCCCGTGGGCATGTCCGGGCTGATCTGGCCGGGGGCGGAGGCCGCATTGGCCAAGGCCGCCGCCAAGGCGGGTTTGCCCTACTGCCTGTCGACTGTGGCCGCCGCCAGCCCCGAAGATGTCGCCCCGCATCTTGGCCCGCACGCGTGGTTTCAGCTCTACCCGCCGCGCGATCCTGACATTCGGTCGGACATCTTGCGCCGCGCCAAACATGCAGGCTTTGGCACGCTGGTGCTGACGGTTGACCTGCCCTACCCGTCCCGGCGCGAGCGGCAGACCCGCTCGGGTCTGACCTCGCCGCCAGTGCTTACGCCCCGGTTGGCGGCTCAATGCGCGCTACGGCCGGCGTGGTCGCTCGCCACCTTGCGCGCGGGCCGGCCCCGGATGCGCACGCTTGATGCCTACATCACTGAAGACCGCGCGGGCCTGCCGCCAACCGCGCATGTCGGCTACCTGCTGCGCGCCGCGCCCGATTGGGACTATGTGCGATGGCTGCGCGATGCCTGGCGCGGCCCGTTCGTCGTGAAGGGCGTGTTGCGCGCCGCCGATGCGCGCAAGCTGGAGGCCGAGGGCGTGGACGCAATCTGGGTGTCGAACCACGCAGGCCGCCAGTTCGACGCGGCGCCTGCGTCGATCGAGCTGTTGCCGGCGATGCGCAAGGCGACCGCCCTGCCCCTGATCGTGGACAGCGGGTTTGAAAGCGGCCTCGATATCCTGCGCGCCTTCGCGCTCGGCGCTGATCATGTGATGCTGGGCCGCGGCTGGCATATTGCCGTCGCCGCCCTGGGGCCGGAAGCCGGGCCGGCGCACCTGATCCACATCCTGAGCGAAGACATAAAGGCCAATATGGGCCAGCTTGGCGCGCGGGACCTTGCGAGCCTGCCAAAGGCGGTCACGGTGACGTAGGACGGCGTTGGCGCCGCTATGAGACCTCGCCGGAGTGCTGTCCGGACCACCGACGCACCGCGCTGGTACGGCAACATTGGCTCAACCGCCTTGGTGTCTGGCGTTTACCGCCATGCAAATAGCCTTGCGCTGTTCAGCGCCTTCCTGCATTGCAAATGGGGCGCTCTGATTTACGGAGTGTCCAGTCTGCCAAGTAAATCAGACTATTCGCTTCGTCGCCGGGTTAAACCGGCCATTTCAAAACGCGCGCCAAGGACTGACAGTCGTGAGCCGCTGAACCGGTCGGTCGCACAGCCCGGGACACCCATTCCAAGAGTGGTAGGAGCAATTGCCATGAACACAGCAGCGCAGAATACCGGTGAACGTTCGATTTCAGAGCACTTGGTTACCATTCGGTCGTTGGCCAAAGCGAGGGACTTCGCAAGCATCCTCGCACGGATCAAACCGCTGCGTGTGCAGCATCCCGAACATCCCCAACTGCTTCTGTGGCAAGCCCGTGCTCAGCTGTATTTGCGCGCATTTGGCGACGCAAAAGAAACGATCGACCAAGGGGATCGGCTTGGCCTGTCGATGCCAGCCTGGGTGCAAGTCAAGATCCGTTTGGCGATGGCCAATGGCAAGCGCAAAGAGGCGGTTGCCCTCGGCCGGATCCTTTGCGCACGTGACGCCTTTCCCGAAGGCAGTGTGGGTGATATTTTGCCGCTCAGCGCAAAGACGCATTTGGATTGGGATAGTGTCCGCCTTTTCGCGCGCGCGCGGCTTGAAAGGGACCAAACGGACCCGAACGCGCTGCGCGACTTCTATGAGGCGGAAATTCAACTCGCGCGCGACACCATCACGCTGGCAGATATTGAAACGATTGTATTTGAACGGGATCGGCACCCCGATAGCCTCGTCGCGATTGAACTGTTTTGCATAATCTTCGACACGCCCCCGCAAGACGTTGAATACCTCATAGAAAAAGCAAAACGGCGCTGGCCCGGCGCGGAACAGATCGACCATCTGACCCGAAATCTTGCGGTATTCTTTGACTTCAAGAACCCGACCCTGCCCCTTTCAGCGCTTGGCGGCTGGATGCCAACCGACATCCCGGACGCAGATCATGAGGCCCAAGCGATCAAAGGGATGGCCAACAAACCAGTACAGATAAGTCCAATCCGACCCGGCAAGACCGTTTTGCTGATCTGCCTGCATTCCTACCGGGCCATAGGCTTTTTTGATCGCTATGCAGCCGCTTTGGGCTGCACTGCCGTCTATACCGTGGACCGAAGCGGGTTTTATGGCACCAAGGGCCTGCCTGGCTTTGCGCCAAGCTATGCTGAGACGTCGACCAAGCTTGGCACCTTGTTGCGCGACCTGTTCCCAGACCACAGATTGGCAATCATAGGGAGTTCAGGCGGGGCGCTTGCCGCTATGAACTTCGCGGCAGACTTTTCACCTGAGCGGCTTGTCCTGCTTGGACCCGGCACATGTGCCGATCCTGCGTTCCAGGCCAGGATTGGCGATACACGCCGCCCTGCCACTTTTGATAAACTCGTGCGCGAGGTTCCCTTGGAGTTTCGCAATCCGATCCTTCGTCTTCGGCAGGCACCTCCACAGCAAACCACAGTCACCTACGCGGGCGCCAACAGCGTCGATGAACAGCACGCGGCGCTTCTGAACGATTTGCCGAACCTGACGATCAAAGCTGATCCAGATTTGGCCCAGCACGACATCGCAAATTACCTCGCACGCGACGGAAAGATGCTGTCCTTCCTGCAAGGCGCACTCTTTGACCAGAAAGAGGATACTCTTCAGACATGAAAGATATGCCGCTTTCACCTGCGCGCCGATTGCTGGCTTTGCGCAAACGCCTGACGCGTCTGAAAGGCAGCAACTACGATATTTCAAACCGCTGCAACTTGCAGTGTGAAGGGTGCCTGTATTTCTCGAAACCTGCGGACCAGCGCATTTCCACGGAAGCGGAAATAAGCGCGTGGGACGACTTGTTTCGCGCCGAAGCGGCGCGTGGGATCAACTTTGCTTATCTGGCGGGTGCGGAGCCCAGTATGGTGCCAGAGCATATCGAGCGTGCCGCGGCGCATATTCCGCAGGGCGTGATTTTCACCAATGGAACCAAACGCATCCCAACCGACATCTCGTATCGCATCCACGTGTCGATGTGGGGCTTGGGTGAAACCAACGCAGCCTTGCGCGGTGCTGATGTCAATCGCAAGGCGTTGCGCAACTATGCCGGCGATCCGAGAGCGCTGTTCACCTTCACCGTTTCGGCCCTGAATATTGACCAGATCGTGGATGCTGCGCGCCTGTGCAGCGACCACGGTGTCGATATCACGTACAGCTTTTATTCAGCCACGGAAGAGTACAACCGGCAGATCGCCCGATCCGCAGACCCCGGTGACCCTTATTTTCGTGTGGGCACCGCGGAAAATGACCCCCGCCACACCCAAGCCAGCCTGGCGCTGGCCCGCGCGCGCATCGCCGAGGCACTGGCGCTGTTTCCGGAAACGGTCGTCTATTCGCTGCATTACAACGATTGGATCTCGCAGCCTATGGACATGATCTATGCCTTCGACGAGGCGGGCGTCGCCATCGATTGCGGTAACCGGTTGACGGGCGGGTTTGAGCATTTCACCTCGGACGCCACGCGCAGCGCAGGAAAGTGTTGCAGCCCCAATATCGACTGCAAGGACTGCCGCGCCTATGCAATGGGCTGGGCAACCTATTTCAATCGTTTCACGACCTTCAAGTCCGACCCCGATAGTTTGGAGGCTTGGGTCGACGGGCTTTACACTTGGACCCGCATGTTCTTGCCAAAAGAAGGCTAACGTCGTCCCATGCGGCATAAGTCAGGCCAAAGCGTCGCCGGATAGCGCATTGGCCTCCGAACTTGGCGGTACATACCGCATGTGACGAAAGCAGAACAGACACTGCACGCGCCGCCTGCCCCGTGCCACGCAGGGCGCAGCGCACGGTGTTGGCGCAAACATCGCCGCGCTACCCAGAACTACGTGTTTACCGGTTTACAGAAACGTCATAGACCGCGCCCAGCACGTCCAAGGGGGGACCCATGCCCGAATTCAAGAAAATCCTTGTCGCCAACCGGGGCGAGATTGCGATCCGCATCATGCGGGCGGCAAATGAGATGGGCAAAAAGACCGTCGCCGTCTTTGCCGAAGAGGACAAATTGGGCCTGCATCGCTTCAAGGCGGACGAAGCCTACCGGATTGGTGAAGGCATGGGGCCGGTCGCTGCCTACCTGAGCATTGACGAGATCATCCGCGTCGCCCGCATGTCGGGCGCGGACGCGGTGCACCCGGGCTATGGCCTTTTGTCGGAGAACCCCGAACTCGTGGAGGCGTGCACCGCCGCCGGTATCACCTTTATCGGCCCCAAGGCAGAGACGATGCGCGCTCTTGGCGACAAAGCGTCGGCGCGCAGGGTGGCGATCGAAGCTGGTGTGCCGGTTATCCCGGCGACCGAAGTGCTGGGCGACGACATGACCGCCATCAAGGCCGAGGCTGCAGAGATCGGCTATCCGCTGATGCTGAAGGCCTCGTGGGGTGGTGGCGGACGCGGTATGCGGCCCATCGCGTCCGAAGACGAGGTTGAAGAGAAGGTGCTCGAAGGCCGGCGCGAGGCCGAAGCGGCCTTTGGCAATGGCGAAGGCTATCTGGAAAAGATGATCACCCGCGCCCGGCATGTCGAGGTGCAGATCCTCGGCGACAAGCATGGCGGGATGTATCACCTTTACGAGCGTGACTGCTCCGTCCAGCGCCGCAACCAGAAGGTGGTTGAGCGCGCCCCGGCCCCGTACCTGACGGACGCGCAGCGGACCGAGATTTGTGAGCTGGGCTACAAGATCTGCAAGCACGTGAATTACGAATGCGCGGGCACGGTCGAGTTCCTGATGGATATGGAATCGGGCAACTTCTATTTCATCGAAGTGAACCCGCGCGTGCAGGTCGAGCATACGGTGACGGAGGAAGTGACCGGCATCGACATCGTGCAGGCGCAGATCCTCATTGCAGAAGGCAAGACCATTGCCGAGGCGACCGGCAAAGCCAGCCAGGATGACGTGACGCTGAACGGGCACGCTCTGCAAACGCGAGTAACCACCGAAGACCCGCAAAACAACTTCATCCCCGACTATGGCCGCATAACCGCTTACCGCGAGGCAACGGGTATGGGCATCCGCCTTGACGGCGGCACGGCCTATTCGGGCGGGGTGATCACCCGCTACTACGACAGCCTGCTGACCAAGGTGACCGCTTGGGCGCCGACCCCCGAAAAGGCGATTGCCCGCATGGACCGCGCCCTGCGCGAGTTCCGCATTCGGGGCGTCAGCACCAACATTGCCTTTGTCGAGAACCTGCTGAAGCACCCGACGTTCCTGAGCGACGAATATACCACCAAGTTCATCGACGAGACGCCGGACCTCTTCCAATTCGGCAAGCGGCGCGACCGGGGCACCAAGGTGCTAACCTATATCGCGGATGTCACTGTGAACGGGCACCCCGAGACGAAGGACAAGCCGCGCCCGCCCGCGAATGCGCGTGTGCCCGTCCCGCCTGTCCGCACGGTGGAGAACCCGGCCTATGGCACGCGCAACCTGTTGGAGCAGAAGGGCCCGCAGGCCGTCGCTGACTGGATGAAGGCCCAGCCGCAGCTGCTCTTGACCGACACAACCATGCGCGACGGGCACCAGTCCCTGCTGGCCACGCGCATGCGCTCGATTGACATGATCAACGTGGCGCCCAGCTATGCCGCGCAGCTGCCGCAGCTTTTCAGCGTCGAATGCTGGGGCGGCGCGACCTTTGACGTCGCCTACCGCTTCTTGCAGGAATGCCCGTGGCAGCGTCTGCGTGATCTGCGCGCCGCAATGCCGAACCTGATGACGCAGATGCTGCTGCGCGCCTCCAACGGGGTGGGCTATACCAACTATCCCGACAACGTGGTGCAGGAATTCGTGCGCGTCGCAGCGAGCTCGGGCGTGGATGTCTTCCGCGTCTTTGACTCGCTCAATTGGGTCGAGAACATGCGCGTTGCGATGGACGCAGTCGTCGAGTCTGGCAAAGTCTGCGAAGGGACAATCTGCTACACCGGCGATCTGAACGATCCGGCCCGCAACAAATATGACTTGGACTACTACGTCTCGATGGGCAAACAGCTCGCCGACGCGGGCGCGCATGTGCTGGGCCTAAAGGACATGGCGGGCCTTTTGAAACCTGCCGCCGCACGCACACTGATCACCGCGCTCAAGCAGGAGGTCGGCCTGCCAATCCACTTCCACACCCATGACACGGCGGGCATTGCCAGCGCCACGATCCTGGCCGCGGCAGAGGCGGGCGTGGACGCCGCGGACGTGGCGATGGACGCGCTGTCGGGCAACACTTCTCAGGCCACCTTCGGCTCGGTGGTGGAGGCGCTGAAAGGCACCCCGCGCGACACCGGTATCGACATGAACGCTGTGCGTGGCATTTCGGACTACTGGGAAGCCGTGCGCACGCAATACCGCGCGTTCGAGACGGGGATGCAGGCGCCCTCCTCCGAGGTTTACCTGCACGAGATGCCCGGCGGGCAGTTCACCAACCTTAAGGCGCAGGCCGCATCCCTCGGGCTGGAAGAACGCTGGCCCGAGGTCGCTCAGACCTATGCCGACGTGAACCAGATGTTCGGCGACATCGTGAAGGTGACCCCATCCTCCAAGGTGGTGGGCGACATGGCGCTGATGATGGTCAGCCAGGGCCTGACCCGCGCCGACGTCGAAGACCCCGGCACCGACGTGGCCTTCCCCGACAGCGTCGTGGACATGATGAAGGGTAATCTGGGCCAGCCCCCGGGCGGGTTCCCGACCGGCATACAGAACAAGGTGCTGAAGGGCGAGGCGCCGCTGACCGAGCGCCCCGGCGCCTCGCTGGAGCCGGTCGATCTGGAGGCCGTGCGCGCGGACCTGTCAGAGCAGCTCGAAGGCAAGCGCGTCGATGACGAGGACCTGTCGGGCTATCTCATGTATCCCAAGGTGTTCCTCGACTATATGGGCCGCCACCGCACCTACGGCCCCGTACGGACTTTGCCGACGCCTGTCTTTTTCTATGGCATGGAGCCCGGCGATGAGATCAGTGTCGAGATCGATCCGGGCAAGATCCTTGAAGTGCGCTTGCAAGCCGTCGGAGAGACGGGCGAGGACGGTGAGGCACGGGTGTTCTTTGAACTGAACGGCCAACCGCGCGTGATCCGCGTACCAGACCGCAAGGTCATGGCCGAAACCGTTGCGCGGCCCAAGGCCGAAGCGGGCAACGCCGACCACATCGGCGCGCCAATGCCGGGGGTGGTCGCCTCCATCGCCGTGCAGGCGGGTGCAGAGGTCAAGGCGGGCGATCTGCTGCTAACCATTGAAGCCATGAAGATGGAGACCGGCATCCACGCCGAACGTGACGCTCTGGTGAAGGCTGTACACGTGAACGCCGGCGGCCAGATCGACGCCAAGGACCTGCTGGTCGAACTGGAGTAAATCAGGCTGCGGCCCCGCCATCGCGCCACAGCGCAAGCGGGGCGGCCTTACCATCAAGCGGCGTGTCCGGCAGCGGCACGAGACCCGCGCGCTGCGCCGAGCCCATCAACTGGACCAGTTCATCCGACAGAACTGTGGCGGCGCCTGCGTTTTTCGCCGCTGCCTCAATCCGGGCGGTCGTGTTCATGACATCGCCCAACAAAGTGATTTCCTTTTTCCAGTCACCCATCTCGCCAGCCGCAACCTCGCCAACATGCAGCGCGATGCGGATGCGGGGCACTGCACCGTGACGGCGCTGGTAGCGCGGCGCGGCCTGATCAAGCGCCCCATGCATAGCCCGCGCGCAGTCCAGACAGGCCCGCGCCCCCGCCGCGCGCGGCCACGTCACGATCACCGCATCCCCGACATAGCGGTGCACCTGCCCACCCGCGTCATTGATCGGCCTCGCCAGATCCAGCGCCACCTCGCTCAAAAACCGGTGAAAGCCCAGCGCGCCGAGCTGCTCGCCAAGGGCGGTCGAGCCTGACACATCGGCAAACATCACCACGCGCTCCTCCAGCCGCGGCTGCGTGTACCGCACGGACACAAGCGCCCAACTGGCCTCCCGCCCCAGAAACCGCACTACCTCGATCCCGGTCGAGAACACCGCGGCTATGGCGCAAGACAGCGCGAATTGCGCGCCGAACCCGTCCTGCTGCCAGGGCATGGGGGCCCCGACCAGGCTTTGGGCCAGCATCATGCCCCCGAGAATGACCGCGCTGTAAAGCACGCCCCGCAAAAGGGCCAAAACCAGTGGGGGCAGCCGCCTGACCAGCCGCAACTGCGTGTTCGACAACAGCCCGATTTCAACGCCGGTGCACCCTGCGGCGATGCTGGCGCCAGTGACCATGCCGGTCAGAACGCTCCAGCCCAGCGATGTCTGCGCCTGAAGCGCGCCGATCAAACCGCCCATCACAGCGGAAATAACCGTAACGATGGCGGTGACGTGGATCAGGCGGCGCATGCAAACAGCTTAAGCATTTGCCCGCTCGTGGAAAGCCGCCTTGCCTAGACCAGCGGCACACAAAGCTGCGCCCACCCGCCCAGCGCGATCACCACGCTGAGCAGGCCGAGGCGGCGTGAGTGGTGGATCTGGCGAAATGCCATTAGAGCGCCCTCCTTGGTTCGTGTCCGATTGGTACGGCGGACACGCATTCTTCCGTCGCGCGAGATGCGAAAAATGTGCAGGGCCTGTTTTTTTCCACTTGCAGCCCGCCTCAGGCATTTGTAGACACCGCACACCAAAAGGATGCGGGCGTAGCTCAGGGGTAGAGCATTACCTTGCCAAGGTAAGGGTCGGGCGTTCGAATCGCCTCGCCCGCTCCAACTAACCTCACCTGATGAGGAACTTACGATAGGACCGCCCACGGGCGGTCCTTTGTCGTTTGAGGCCGGGGGAGCGCGGCGGGGAGTGCCTGACGTCAGAGCCGTGCACATTGCATATTGGGCGGATTCCGGACTTTCGCTGCGGAAGCTCACCCGCCACACCAATTAGCAAAAGCGGACCTTCACTGAAGACAAGTCAACGAAAAATATGAGCAACTGCGAATTGCTTGTGAGCTTGTTGGTATCGCAACGGCAAGCTTTGTCTCTGGGTACGTTTTTTACTTCGCATCGCGCGGCCATTGACCGTTTTGTACCCGGTCATGGCGATCTCGGTTTGTTGCATGTCAAACTTAGAATTTACGACTTTCGCTTTATACTTTTCGCGCGTTAAGTATTGTCATCCATGCTAAGCTAACACTTCAACTATGCGGTATGTTTCGATGGCAGCCACGAAGATCAGAAACATGGAGGAGTTCGCGGCAGTCTGCGGCATCTCGCGGCCGACGGTCTCCAAGTTCTTCAACGACCCGACATCGGTCAGACCGTCGACGCGGCACAAAATCGAGGCGGCGCTGGAGCAACATGACTACCGGCCCAACATTTACGCGATCAACCAGAACCGGGATCGGACGAAAACGATGGGGTTGGTTGTGCCTAATCTGACCGACCCGTTCTTTGCAGGCATTGCACGGATGATCGAAGGGTTGATCCTCGATGCTGGATACAATCCCGTCCTGCTAAGCTCTCACGCGGGCCCGGATCAGGAAATCGCCAATCTCGATAGCCTGCGCGACATCAAGCCGGCCGGTCTTTTGCTTGCGCCGCTTGGGCGCGCATCGCGGGCCGGCGATGTGGCTGCGATCTGCGCTGATGTGCCGACGGTCTTGTTTGACGCCAATCTCGATGGCGTCGGCGAGGCGTTTTACGGTTCTGACAATGAGCAAAGCGTGAGGCTGATCGTTGATTACCTGTGCCGCAGCGGCACGCCGCCTGCATTCTTTGAAATGCGCGACCCGGTCAATCCGAACGCAATCCGGCGCCGGCGGGCCTTTGTGTCCGCGATGGAGCGGCTGGGCCATGCGCCACAGATGATCCAGGTAGACGGGACGGGGTGGGACTTCGAGGCGATCGGATTCCGCGAGGGCACGCGGATGTTCAAAGGAGGCGAGGTCCCTGCTCAAACGATCTTGTGCTCCAACGACCGATTGGCCATCGGTCTGTTGTCCGCCGCTTACGAAAGCGGAGTGCGGGTGGGCATCGGGGACGGGGCCGACCTGCGCATCGCTGGCCACGACGACCATCCGTTCGCGCGCTACACCTGTCCGTCTCTGACGACGATCAGCCAGGATTACACCGCGATTGCGACGCGCAGCGTCGAAGCGATTCTGGACATCATCGAGGGCGGAAATCGGCGCTCTGACCGCGAAGTTGCGCTGTTTGAGGGCCATTTGATCATGCGTGGTTCCGCGTAACCCTCTGAAGAATATTTATTAAAGAAGAAATTTTTACGCGCGACAAATTATATTTGACGTCGCGATATCAATGCTTCTAGCCTGCGCGCATCATCCAGTAGGGAGGAATAGGATGTCTTTCAGAAATGCGCTTCTTGGCGCAACTGCTTTGACGATGGTTGGTGCTTTGACGGCGCAGGCTGATGGCCACGCCACCGAGCTGACAATCGCGATCGTGAACAACGGTCACATGATCAACATGCAAAAGGTCGCCGAGGCTTACACCGAGGAAACCGGCGTCGCGCTCAACTGGGTTGCGCTGGAAGAAGGCGTTCTGCGCGAGCAGGTCACGTCCGACACCGCGACAGGTGGCGGCCAGTACGACATCATCAACATTGGTATGCAGGAGGCGCCCATCTGGGGTCAGGCCGGCTGGATCCAGCCGCTGGAATTCGGTGCGGATTACGACATCGATGACATGCTGCCCGCGATCCGTAATGGCCTGAGCCATGACGGCACGCTCTACGCGGCGCCGTTCTACGGTGAATCCTCGATGGTTATGTATCGCAAGGACCTGACCGATGCCGCGGGCGTCACGATCAAAGACAATGACAGCTGGGAGAACATCCGCGCGGCCGCGGCTGCGATCCACGATCCGGACAATGTCTACGGCGTCTGCCTGCGCGGCAAGCCGGGCTGGGGCGACAACATGGCGTTCATCACGACAGTCGTGAACTCCTTTGGTGGCGCATGGTTCGACGCCGAGTTCCGCCCGCAGCTGGACAGCCAGGCCTGGAACGACGCGATCACCTTCTACGTCGACCTGCTGGGCACCTACGGCCCTCCGGGCTCTGAAGGGAACTCGTTCAACGAGATCCTAGCGCTTTACAACGAAGGCAAGTGCGGCATGTGGATCGACGCGACCATCGCGGCGAGCTTCCTCGAGGTCGACGGCGTGGCCTATGCCCAGTCGCCGAACGCGGGCAACCCGGTGGGCGCGAACTGGCTCTGGGCCTGGGCGATGGCGGTTCCGACCGGCACCGACAAGTCCGAAGAGGCCAAGGCATTCATCGAGTGGGCAACGTCCAAGGCCTACATTCAGGCTGTGGCCGACCACCCGGATTTTGGCTGGGGCTCTGTCCCGACGGGCACGCGTGCCTCCACCTACGCTTCGGCTGAGTTCCAGGCCGCTGCAAACTTCGCCTCGGCTGAGCTTGCTGCGATTGAAAGCGCCGCGCCAGAAGCGACCGAGCTGAAGCCTTACGTGGGCGTCCAATTCGCCGCGATCCCGGAATTCCCGGAAGTCGGCAGCGCGGTTGCACAAGAGATGGCCGCGGCCCTCTCCGGTGCCAAGACCGTCGAAGAGGCACTGGCCGACGCGCAAGCGGCTGCCGATGCGATCATGCAGGAAGCGGGCTACTACTAAGCCCCTCCCCCCGGGTCCGGCTGTGCAAGGCCGGACCCAACCCAACCCTTCATTCCCAGACGCCCCCGTTCCCGGCATAACGGACAGACCCGTTTTGCCCAGAGGATAGAGCCATGTCCAACCGCCGCCTTCCGCGCCTGCTTCAGACACCAGCCGTCATCCTGCTGCTGATCTGGATGCTCGTGCCGCTGAGCATGACGCTCTACTTCTCGTTCATTCGCTACGTGCTGAACAGCCTGCGCCGGCCCGAGTGGACAACGCCGAGCCTCAGCAACTGGCGCGGCTTCGGGAACTACGAATTTGTCCTGAACAACAAAGACTTCCTGCTTGCGATCCAGAACAGCCTGCTGATCGTCGGGTCGATCCTGTTCCTGACTGTGATCTTGGGCGTGCTGATCGCCGTGCTGATCAACAAGGCCTTTCCGGGACGGGGGATCGTCCGGGTCCTGCTGATCTCGCCCTTCTTCGTGATGCCCGCGGTGAATGCGGTGCTGTGGATCAACATGATCCTCGATCCGGTGCTGGGGCTTCAGGGGCTTGCCATCGGCGGCATCAACAACCTGATCGACAGCTTGCAAACCGCGCCCATGGTCGGCCCGTTCTTTTCGCTCTGGCCGGATCTGACGCCGATTTCCTTCCGCGCAACCCAGACCTCCGCCTGGGCAGTCATCATCATGGTGACATGGCAGTGGACGCCTTTTGCGGTTCTGATCTTCATGACCTCCCTGCAATCAGAGGACCAGCAACAGAAAGAGGCGGCGATCCTCGACGGGGCGGGTGTCTGGTCGCAGTTCCGGTTCCTTACCCTGCCGCATCTGGGCCGGCCTATCGCCATCGTCGTGATGATCCAGGCGATCTTTCACCTTAGCCTTTACGCCGAGATCGAGATCGTCAGCCGCGGCAATGGCAACAAGAACCTGCCCTATCTGATCGGCGAGTTTGCCAACAACAACATCGGCGCGGCCAGCGCCACCGGCATCTTCGCCGTGATACTTGCCAATATCGTTGCGATCTTCCTGCTACGGATGGTCGGCAAGACCTTGATGGAGTGACCAATGGCTATCGTTGCACATAGCACCCGCATAGGCCGCATCAGCCGCGCCACCTTTGCCTGGATCGTTGGCTTGCTGTTCTTCTTCCCGATCTTCTGGCTGGTCCTGACCAGCTTCAAGACCGACGCGGACGCGGTGAAGCCGGAGTTCCTGCTGTTCTTCACGCCGACGCTGGAAAACTACCTGAACATGACGGAAAACTACGACTATTGGCGCTTTGCGACCAATTCGGTCATTACCTCGGTCTTTGCCACCGTCTTTGCGCTGGTCGTCGGCATCCCCTGCGCCTACGCGATGGCGTTCAACCCGTCGCGCGGTACCAAAGACATCCTGATGTGGATGCTGTCGACCAAGATGCTGCCCGCGGCCGCGGTCCTTTACCCGATGACGTTCCTGACCAAGAGCCTTGGCCTTTTCGACACGCATTTCCTTCTGATCGTGGTGCTGATGCTGATCAACCTGCCGATCGTGATCTGGATGCTCTTCACCTACTTCAAGGAGATCCCCAAAGAGATCATCGAAGCCGCGCAGATGGACGGTGTGACCACCTGGGGCGAAGTGCGCGAAGTGCTGATCCCGCTCGCGTGGGGCGGCATCGCTTCGACGGCGCTGCTGTGCTTCATCTTCTGCTGGAACGAGGCGTACTGGACGGTTCGCCTGACCACCACGGACGCTGCAACGCTGTCAAAACTCATCGAAGGCAACCGCGCACCGGAGGGGCTGTTCTTTGGCCGCCTGTCCGCGGTGTCCGCCGCTGCCGTAGGCCCGATCGTGGTGCTGGGCTGGTTCTGCCAGAAACAGCTGGTGCAGGGCCTGACCTTCGGCGCGGTAAAGTAAGGAGCTTACTCATGGGACAAATCGTTCTGGAAAACGTGACCAAACGTTTCGGCGATGTCGAGGTTATCCCGCCGCTGGACCTGACCATCGAGGATGGCGAGTTTGCGGTCTTCGTTGGCCCGTCGGGCTGTGGCAAGTCCACCCTGCTGCGCATCATTGCGGGGCTGGAGGATACGACCTCCGGCAAGGTGATGCTGGACGGTGCCGATGTGACAAACGTGCCGCCGTCCAAGCGCGGCCTTGCGATGGTGTTCCAGACCTACGCGCTCTATCCGCACATGACGGTGCGCAAGAACATCGCCTTCCCAATGCGCATGGCCGGGATCAGCGAGGCCGAGCAGGAAAAGCGCATCATGGCCGCCGCTGAAAGCCTGAACCTTACCGATTACCTTGACCGCAAGCCGGGCCAGCTGTCGGGCGGCCAGCGCCAGCGCGTCGCCATCGGGCGGGCCATCGTGCGCGATCCGTCCGCGTTTCTCTTTGACGAGCCGCTCTCGAACCTCGATGCCGCCCTGCGCGTCGGTATGCGGATCGAGATTACCGAGATGCAGGCCCGCATGAAAAAGACGATGATCTACGTCACGCACGATCAGGTCGAGGCGATGACGATGGCCGACAAGATCGTTGTCCTTCAGGCAGGCCGGATTGAGCAGGTCGGCTCTCCGATCGAGCTTTACCGCAAGCCGCGCAATGTCTTTGTGGCGGGCTTCATCGGGTCGCCCAAGATGAACTTCATCGAAGGGCGTGAGGCGCAAGAGCACGGCGCGCAGACCATCGGCATCCGGCCCGAGCACATTGACGTTGTTCCCGAGGGCGGCGTTTGGACCGGAACCGTCGGCGTGGCCGAGCATCTGGGTTCGGACACGTTCTTCCACATCCACGAGACCGGCCTCGCCGACACTCTGACCGTGCGTGCGCCCGGCGAAGTGATGCTGAAGCATGGCGATCCCATCCATTTGAACCCGCGCTTCGACGAGCTTCACCGCTTTGATGCGCAGGGGCTGCGGATCGACTGATGGCTTTGGACCGGAGGCAGGCTGCCATGACCACGATGCTCTCGCTTGCGAATTTGGCCAAGCTGGACGAGGCTGTCTCGGTGCCGTCCTACGCCCGTTCGGAACTGTCGCCTGGCATCCTGCATATCGGCATGGGCAACTTCCACCGCGCGCATCAGGCGGTCTATCTCGACCGGCTGTTCGAGCAGGGCGAAGGCCATGACTGGGCCATCGTCGGTGCGGGCATTATGCCGTTTGACGCGGACCGGCGTGCGGTCCTGCAGGCGCAGGACTGGCTGAGCACCGTGGTCGAGATGGGGCAGGACCACCGCGCGGCGCGGGTGACGGGCGCGATGGTGGACTTCTGCGAAGTGGTCCCCGCCGCCGTGATCGCCCGTATCACCGATCCGGCGATCCGCATCGTGTCGCTGACCATCACCGAGGGCGGGTACTTCATGGATGCGGCGGGCGCCTTCAACGTTGCGCATCCGGACATCCGGCACGATGCGGCTAATCCGGACACGCCGCGCACGGTGTTCGGCATCCTACTGGCGGGGCTTCGAGCGCGCCGCGCCGCATGCCATCCACCGCCCGCAATCCTGTCTTGCGACAACATTCCAGGCAACGGGCATGTCACGCGCCAGGCGCTGGTTGGGCTGGCCGCGCTGGTCTCATCGGACCTCGCGGCGTGGATCAAAGCCGAAGTCGCATTCCCCAACTCGATGGTGGACCGGATCACACCCGCCACGAATGACGCGGCGCGGGCCTTGATAACGGAAACCTATCGTATCGACGACGCCGCGCCCGTCCTGTGCGAGCCCTTTGCGCAATGGGTCATGGAGGACGATTTCCCGCTTGGTCGCCCTGCGCTCGAAAAGGTCGGCGTTGAATTCGTCGACGACATCGACGCCTACGAGACGATGAAGCTGCGCATCCTGAACGCCGGACATGCCGCGCTTGCCTACCCTTCGGCCCTGCTCGGCTACGACATCGTGCACGAAGCCGTCGCCGATGCGGATGTGTTACGCTGGGTCCGCCATCTGATCGAGACGGACGTCATCCCGGTCCTGCAGCCCATCCCCGGCGTTGATTATCACGGCTATCTCGCGTCCTGCCTCGAACGGTTTGCCAACCCAGAGGTGCGCGATACCATCCCGCGGCTGTGCCAGGACGGGTCGAACCGTCAGCCGAAATTCATTCTGGGCAGCGTCCGGGACGCCTTGGCGCAGGGCCGCTCGGTGGACGGTCTCGCGCTTGAGGTTGCGCTGTGGTGCCGTTATTGCGCCACCGCCAAGGCGCTGAATGACCCCAGAGCGGACCTGCTTGCCCGCGCCGCAAAGGAGGCAGCCTCGCGCCCGACGGCCTTCCTTGAACTGACGGACGTGTTCGGCGCGCTTGGACAGAATGCAACCTTTGCCGCAGCCTTCGCAGACCAGATGGCGGCTTTGACATCCGGAGATGTCCGTGCGGCCCTGCGCGCCTTTGCAAAGACCAAGGCAGCCTGACATGATCTTGTGCTGCGGTGAGGCTCTGATCGACATGATCCCGCCCCCGGGCGGCGCAGGCTTTGTGCCGCATCCCGGCGGCGCGGTCTTCAACACCGCCGTTGCGCTGGGCCGTCTGGACGCGTCTGTCGGCCTCCTGACCGGGCTATCGACGGACATGTTTGGCGATCAGCTGCGCGCGGCCCTATCGGCCAGCCATGTGGAGGCCGGTTTGGCCGTCGTCTCGGACAGGCCCAGCACGCTGGCCTTTGTCAAACTGACGGATGGCGCGGCAAGCTACAGTTTCTTTGATGAAAACTCGGCCGGGCGGATGATGACCGCAGGTGACATGCCAGCGCTGCCGGATGCGGTGCGCACCCTGTTTTTCGGCGGCATTAGCCTGGCTTGTGAGCCCTGTGCGGACGGCTATGCGCATCTGCTGGCAACCCAAGGCACGGGCCGCGTCGTGATGATCGACCCCAACATCCGGGCCGGGTTCATCGCGGACGAGGCCCGCTACCGCGCGCGCCTGAACACAATGCTGGCCGCCGCCGACATCGTGAAAGTTTCGGATGAGGATTTGGCTTGGATCATTGGCACGGACCAATCGCTAGAGAGCAAGGCCGTTGCGTTGCTGGCGTTGGGTCTCGATCTGGTCATTGTCACGCGGGGCGCGGACGGCGCCACTGGCTTTACCAAGACGCATCCCCCCGTGCATGTCCAAGCCAACACCACAAAAGTCGTCGATACCGTCGGCGCAGGTGACACGTTCAACGCCGGGCTGCTGGCCAGCCTTCAGGCAGGCGGCCACCTGACCAAGGCAGGGTTGGCGGCCATCGGCCCCGCCGACCTTGAAATGGCCTTGACCCTCGCGGCAAAGGTCGCGGCAGTCACGGTGTCACGCGCCGGCGCAAATCCGCCCTTCCGATCTGAACTGAACTAAACTGAACTAAAGGCCTGAAGACGAGGCTGTATTCAAATCGTCACACCAAAATGTTAGCGCTAACCAAACATCTCATCGCATCAAGCACAGGAGACAGGTCATGACAACCAAGATCGCAATCAACGGGTTCGGACGCATCGGGCGCGGTGTGCTGCGCGCCCTCGTGGAAAACGACGTGCGCGACCTGCAAGTCATCGCCATCAACGATTTGACTTCGCCCGAAACGCTGGCCCACCTGCTGAAATATGACAGTGTGCACGGGCGCCTCGCCGCGCCGGTTCAACTGGAGGGGAGCACGCTCAAGGTCGGGCGCCACACCATCCGGATGACGGCGGAACGGAACCCGGCGGACCTGCCGTGGCGGGATGTCGACGTCGCGCTCGAATGCACAGGCCTTTTCACCGACCGCGAAAAGGCCGCGCAGCACCTGCAAAACGGGTCGCGCCGCGTGTTGATTTCGGCTCCCGGCAAGGACGCGGATCGCACGGTCGTCTTCGGCGTGAACCACATGGATTTGACGGCGGAGGACGTGATCGTCTCGAACGCGTCGTGCACCACCAACTGCCTTGCCCCGCTGGCGAAGGTGCTGGATGACGCATTCGGCATCCGCACGGGTTACATGACGACGGTGCATTCGTTCACCGGCGATCAGCCCAGCCACGATGCCCCGCACAAGGACCTCTACCGCGCGCGGGCGGCGTCTATCAGCATGGTTCCGACCTCCACGGGCGCGGCGCGGGCTATCTCGCTCGTGCTGCCCCATCTGGCCGGGCGGCTCGAAGGGTCTGCGGTGCGCGTGCCGACGCCCAACGTGTCGCTGGTCGACCTGTCCTTCGTGCCCGAACGGCGCGCAACGCGCGAGGCGGTCAACGCAGCCGTCCAGGACGCGGCCCAGGGCGATCTGGCGGGCATCTTGTCTTACGAGGAAGACCCGCTGGTATCGGTCGATTTCAATCACGACCCTCATTCGTCCTGCTTTGCCGCTGCACAGACGTCGGTGACCGAAGGAGGCCTCATCCGGGTGGTCAGCTGGTATGACAATGAATGGGGCTTTTCGAACCGGATGATCGACACCAGCCGCCATATCGGCGCGCTGCTGCAGGGCGACAGCCTGCACTTACTGGCGGGCTGAGCGATGGTTTCGCGCGTCATCCCAACCCGGCCATTCGACCTCGTGCTTTTCGGTGCAACGGGTGATCTGGCGCGGCGCAAGATCATCCCCGGCCTGTTCCACCGATTTGCCGTGGGACAGATGCCGCGGGAGGCCCGGATCATCGGGGCCGCGCGCGCAGACGTGACGCCAGAGGCGTTCGCAGAGATGGTGCGCGCAAGCCTGCTCGAATTCGCGCCCGAAGCAGCGCGGTCGCAGGCGGACCTGACGGACTTCCTTGCCACGCTGCACTACGAACAGGTCGATGCGACCGGCGATGCCGGGTGGGCTGCGCTGGGACGCCACCTGCGCGCGGACACCGTACGCGCCTTCTATCTGTCCGTCGCCCCGATGCTCTTCGGCCCGATTGCCGCGAAGCTCAAGGCAGAGGGCCTCGCCACTGCCGAAAGCCGCATCGTTGTCGAAAAGCCTTTCGGCCACGACCTTGCCACCGCTCAAGCGCTGAACGCCGATCTGCGCGCCAGTTTCGAGGAAGGGCAAATCTACCGGATCGACCATTACCTCGGCAAGGAAACGGTGCAGAACCTCATGGCCCTGCGCTTTGCCAATGCGCTGTGGGAGCCGCTGTGGAACGCGCGCCATATCGACCACGTGCAGATCACCGTTGCCGAAAGCCTCGGCGTCGAGGGGCGGGGGGCCTATTATGACGGCTCCGGCGCAATGCGAGACATGGTGCAGAACCATCTGATGCAACTGCTGTGCCTGACCGCGATGGAGCCACCCTCGCGCTTCACACCAAACGCCGTGCGGGACGAAAAGGTCAAGGTGATCGAGGCGCTGGAGCCTGTCGCGCAAGACGACATTGTGCGCGGCCAGTACCGGGGGCATAGCGGCAGCGGAAGCTATCGCGAAGACGCTGGAAACCCGGACAGCGCAACCGAGAGCTTCATCGCGATGAAGGTGAACATTGGTAACTGGCGCTGGGCCGGCACGCCGTTCTACCTGCGCACGGGCAAGCGCCTGCGCAGCCGCACGTCCGAGATCGCAGTGGTGTTTCGGGGTCCGCCGCACATGATCTTTCCGGACATGGCAAACCAGCGCGGCAACGCCATGATCATCCGCCTGCAGCCGGACGAAGGCATCACCCTGCGCAACACGATCAAGGAGCCTGGTCTGGGCGGGTTCCGCCTGGCTGAAGTTTCGCTCGATATGACCTTTGCCGACGCGCTTGGGGCCGGGGCCGACACGCAGGACGCTTACGAGCGGCTGATCATGGACGTGATCCGGGGCGATCAGACCCTGTTCATGCGCGGCGACGAGGTGGAGGCCGCATGGGCCTGGGTCGATCCCATCGTCGCTCGCTGGCAGGCGCAGCGTGATGTTCCCGCGCCCTACGATGCGGGCAGTTCGGGGCCCGAAGACGCGCTGATGTTGCTACACAAGGAAGGGCGGCGCTGGCGCGAGATCGCCGCCTGACCGTACCGCATGACAGGAGTTTGAAGATGACCTCACTTAACGACACCGTCCGCCGCGTGACCGATCGGATCATCGAACGCAGTGCGGGGCCGCGCGGCGCCTACCTGAAGGCCATGTCGGAAGCGCGGTCGAAAGGCCCTGCCCGGGGGCATCTGTCCTGCAGCGGGCAGGCCCATGCCTACGCGGCGTCGGGCGAGGACAAGGGCGCGCTGGCGGCGGGCAGCGCGGGTAATCTCGGGATTGTCACCGCGTACAACGACATGCTCTCTGCGCATCAGCCGTTCGAGCGGTTCCCGGACCTTATCCGCGCCGCCGCGCGCGCAGCAGGCGGCACCGCGCAGGTTGCGGGCGGCGTGCCCGCCATGTGTGATGGTGTCACCCAGGGCGAGGCGGGGATGGAGCTGTCGCTTTTCTCCCGCGACGTGATCGCGCTGGCCGCGGCGGTGGCCATGAGCCACAACACCTTCGACGCGGCGGTCTTTCTGGGCGTCTGCGACAAGATCGTCCCGGGCCTTGTCATCGCGGCGCAAAGCTTCGGCCACCTGCCCATTGTCTTTCTGCCCGCGGGGCCGATGACCAGTGGGCTTGCCAATGACGAAAAGGCAAAGGTGCGCCAGAAATTCGCCGCCGGGGAATGCGGGCGCGACGACCTGATGGCCGCCGAAATGGCCGCCTATCACGGCCCGGGCACTTGCACCTTCTACGGCACCGCCAATACCAACCAGATGCTGATGGAGTTCATGGGCCTGCACCTGCCCGGCGCCAGCTTCGTGACCCCGAACACCGGCCTGCGCGACGCCCTGACCGCCGAGGGCGCGAAACGGGCGCTGGCCCTCTCCGCCCTCGGGAACGACTATACGCCCGTCTGCGACATCCTGGACGCACGCGCTTTCGTGAATGGCATCGTCGGTCTGCACGCGACGGGTGGGTCGACCAACCTTCTGATCCACCTGGTCGCGATGGCGCGGGCGGGGGGTATCGTGCTCGACTGGCAGGATTTCTCGGACCTCAGCGAGGTGGTCCCGCTGATGGCGCGCGTCTATCCCAATGGCCTCGCGGACGTGAACCATTTCCACGCCGCAGGGGGGCTCGGCTACATGATCGGACAGCTTTTGAAGGCGGGCCTGCTGCACCCGGACACCCGCACCGTCGCGGGCAAAGGGCTGGAGCACTACACACAGGAGCCGGTTTACGTGGACGGAACGCTCAGTTGGCGCGCAGGCGCTGGAGAGAGCCTGAATGAAAAAATCCTGCGCCCCGCGCACGATCCGTTCCAGCCAACCGGTGGCCTCAAGCGCCTCGATGGCGCGCTTGGCACCGCCGTCATGAAGGTCTCTGCCGTGGCACCCGAACATCACATCGTCGAGGCCCCGGCCCGCGTCTTTCATACCCAAGAGGCGGTGAAGGCCGCCTTCAAGGCGGGCGAGTTGACCGAGGATGTCGTTGTTGTGGTCCGCTTCCAGGGCCCCAAGGCCAACGGCATGCCCGAACTGCACAGCCTGACGCCGCTGCTGTCGATCTGCCAGGGGCGCGGGCAGAAAGTGGCGTTGGTGACCGACGGGCGCATGTCTGGCGCGTCCGGCAAGGTGCCCGCGGCGATCCATGTCAGCCCGGAGGCCGTCGATGGCGGCCCGATAGCCTGCATCCGAGACGGCGATACGGTGCGCGTCGACGCCGTGGCCGGCACGCTCGATGTTCTGGTGCCGGACCTCATGGACCGGCCCGCCGAGACCGCTGACCTGACCGGCAATGCGGTCGGCACCGGCCGGGACCTCTTCACCATGTTCCGCAGCACCGTCGGCCCCGCCAGCGCCGGCGCGTCCATCTTTGCGAGGTCGTGCACATGACCCTCTCTCCCCAAGATGCCAGCCGCCGCACCCGCGAGATCTGCGCGCTGGCCCCGATTGTGCCCGTGCTGGTGATCGCAGACATCGCCCACGCCCGCCCGCTGGCGGAGGCGCTGGTTGCAGGTGGCCTGCCCGCGCTTGAGGTAACTCTTCGCACACCCGCCGCACTCGATGCCATCGCTGCAATGGCCGAAGTGCCAGGTGGCCATGTCGGTGCAGGCACGCTGATCACGCCCGAAGATGTGCGCGCGGCCAAGGCAGCCGGGGCCACATTCGGCGTCTCGCCCGGCGCGACGGATGCGCTACTGGCGGCCTGCGAGGCGGAGGGCCTGCCCCTGCTGCCCGGTGCCGCCACCGCCAGCGAAGCGATGCGCCTGCTGGCGCGCGGCTATGACATGCAGAAGTTCTTCCCGGCCGAAGCCTCCGGCGGCGCGCCCGCGCTCAAGGCCATCGGCGCACCGCTGCCGCAGATCGCATTTTGCCCCACCGGCGGGATCAGCCCTGAAAACGCCCGATCCTACCTGAGCCTGCCCAATGTCATCTGCGCAGGCGGCAGCTGGGTCGCTCCAGCGCAAAGCGTTCGCTCTGCCGACTGGGCCGCGGTTGAAGCCTTCGCACGCGAGGCAGGATCCTTGTCATTGGATTTTGCCTAGCACAGGCGGACAATTCAAATCGAGTAGTCTCACCATCCACTTTTGTCTGTCCAGATAGGTGGCTTGTCTATTTTGTCTTTTGGCTATGTGGAGTTACTCACTACAGAATTATTCGCGAAGGTCGGGTTCGGGGGCGCTGCAAGGCAGGGTCCCTTTTGGCGATGAACGGCAGCTTTGGGCCGTTCTTGCCCGCACCCGCGCGCGACGAGGTGGTCCAGAAAATACAAGGGCGGACTGCTCTCGTCGGCTCTAGGATTGCGACGCGGCCCCGCCGGGCACCTGGGAGGGGCCTCTTTTTTTTTGGGGGGGGGGCGGGGGGCTATTCAGCCTCGACGTCCGGCGCAGTCAGTCGCTTGGCGTAGGCGTGGAATTCAGCCACGCCGGTGAAACAGCGGAACCCCGCCGCGCTGGCAAGTGAGATCAGCTCAGCCGCCTCATCCAGCAGCACGCAAACCGGCTCGGACAGCTCGGATTGGACGCCCTGGGGCCAGGCGAGGTCGAGGATGGCGCGTTGCGCGCCCGTTTAGGGGTCGACAAAGTCGTATTGCATCTCACCCGCAGCGAGGCCCTGCGACAGGACCCAGGCGTTGATCTCGTCTAGGGCGCGCGCCTCCTCCTCGCTGGCGATCCCACCCAAGAGCGGGCGATCCACCAGACGCGCGGCGCGGCCCTCGCTCAGGAGCGCGGTCTCACCGTGTAGGAGGGATGCGAGGCAGGTATTGGCCGCCTGGGCCAGCAGCACCTTGCGGGCCTCTAGGAAGTCGCGGAAGGCCTCGACGCGCCACAGCGTCGGGTCATCCGGTATCCACTGCGAGGCCAGAGCGCCGGGATGGGCGGCCTCAATCTCGGGGAAATACGCCTCGGGGCGGCGGTCGCTGATCGCAAGGTTGGTGTCCTTGGTCAGGAAGCAGAAGTTTGCCAGTGCGTTGACTTCGGCCCTGCTATAATCCGCCTCGTAGAGCCGCGCGCGGGGGAAGATGTGATGCACCTCCAGCTTGTTCATCCGTCCCAGCAGGCTTGACTTGAGCGGCAGCCCCGTCCCCCAATCCCGCGCCTCAGCCATGCGGGTCAGCATGTAGAGGACGGGATAGAAGCGCGCGCCAACGCTCCAGCTGTGGAAGTGGCCCGGCTCGACCCTCAGCCCGCCCTGACCCAGCCGTAGTTCCGCAATCAGCTTGTCGAGGTCACCGCCGCTCTGGTCGAGGATGCCCAGGTCCTTGTCGATGGTGCTTTCAGTGGAGGCAGAATAGCGCCCCCACATGCCCGACTGCACATACCAGAACAGCAGCTTGTCGCGCGTCTTCTCGTCGAGCCGCCCGCCATGGGTATCAAGGTAGCGGACCATCACCGGGATGGCGAAGCGCGCAAACAGCACCCGCTCATGGTCCAGCCCGAGCCGCCCGCCGATCATGTTGAGGCAGGTGTCGATGTGGCGCACAGCGCTCTTGAGCGCGCCCGCGATGTCCTCTGCGCCCTTGTCATGCAGGTAGAGAAACTTGGCCTCACCCGTCAACACCGTGTTGACCGACCGCAAGAGCCAATCGAGCGTGAAGTCATAACCTTCGCCGCGCCACCGGGCGATGCTTCCCTTCATCGTGTCGCGGGCCTCGGGCCAATCGGCACAGATCTTGGCCAGTGCCAGGTCGCCCTTGCTCAGCTTGGTCCCGCCGCTGTTCACCCGGTTAAAGATGTCGACCACCACGTCGAGCGTCTTGTCTGCGCCGGTCACCTCTTCGATGTGAAACTGCTTTTCCGCGATGGCCAAGAGCTTGCTGAGCCGCCCGGCATAGTCGCCCGCCTTTGCTGCGTGATCGGGGTTCTGGCTTAGCTCGGCGATGTAGCCGCCCAGCGCCGCGTTGCCCCGCTGCATCAGCTCGGTTACGTCGATCCAGAGCGGATCGTCGCGCATCTTGATCGGCTGCCAGAACTCGAATTCTTCCGTCTCAAGGTTGAAGCGCAGATCGGTGAACGCCTTTTCGTTGCCATCAAAGAAACGAGGTGACTTGCCCCGGATCACACCATAGAGTGACGTAATGCGCTGCTGCCCGTCGAGGAGCAGCTTGACCACACCCGGCGCGAGCGTGCCCTAACCCCGATGCGCCGCTGTAGATGCGTCCGTGGCCCAGACGAGAAGCGAGCCAATCGGGTGGCCGCGATAGAGCGACTGAAACAGCCCGCGCACCTGCTCCCGTCCCCAGACGTAGCCGCGCTGAAATTCAGGCAGGGCCATATGCCCGTTGGCTATATAGTCGAGGATGGAAGAGATGTTCATACGCGCAACCTTTCGGTGAAACCGCCGCCAGGGTGACCCAAGAGGGGGGAGGGTTGCAAGGGGCGGAAGCGGAAGCAAAACGGGGCGCTAGGCGGAGCACTCTCCAACAAAGGTTGTGCTGTTTTTGAGCAAACCGTTGAAAGATCTTGGTTTCTCGTCGGGCACTTCTACCGTCGGGGAGCCTAGGGGGAGCAAGACAGCGGATTGCAGCTCTTGCCGATAGACAACCCGCTGCCTCTATACCGTTGAAGTCTTTTTTTCTTTTCGGTTGAGCGGAAAAATCGGAATAAAAAGGAAACCAAATAGATAAGAGGCGGCTAGAAAACCAACCGCCTCCTTAGGCGCTATCCGCGTATCCGCTGGGCGTAATATCTAGAAGTGAGCATGACCGTTAGAGTTGGACGATGGGCGCCAATCCCTCTCTTCGGGGTCCGACCAATCCTGTGGCCCGAATTTAGCCTCAAAGGCGGCTCTGCACTCACTCAGCGGCGGAAACCGCCAGCCTTTGCGCGCACCGAGCGTAACAGGCACAGCGCCGATGTCGCGAAGGGGCTTTGCGATTGTCTTGCCAGACGCACGTGACAGGTCGGGTACAGACAGACGCGCATGCGGAAGGAGGCCAACAATATCACGTTCCGCCGCAGCGGTCGGCGCTGCCGCATTATCAGGCGGCATTGATCCTGGAAGTACACCCTCATCAAACAGCTGCCTCAGCCATTGATCGACGGGACCCATCGAATGTTCCTGCTGCTCTTTCAGAGCTGCCGTTATTGGTACATCGCGCACGTCATACCCTGCCAGGTCAACCGACATAAGCTCGTGCAATAGTGCGCCGTAGCCGCCATTCTCCATCTGATTGATCAACGCACCGAAGAACGCCGTGTCTTTTTGCCTATCGGAAGCAACCTTCAGCACAAGATATCGACGTTCGTCTGATGACGCCGGAACAACCCAGTCGTTGTTAGATGCCATGATGATATGCAGCCGGTTGGGTTCAAGCGTTGCGTCTACGCCCTTCGGTTCAATCACAATGGATGGCTCGGTAATCAGCGCCTTCAGGGTGCCTTCGTTCTTCTTGTCAGCTGCGAAGAAAGCCTCGTCGGCAAAAAGCAAAACGCATTGGCGCAACGGTGCATTGAACTGTCCAACCAAATGCCGCGCGTCGCTGACGGGTAGGAAATGTGGGCCGAACAGCTTTCCGAAGATGCGCGCAAACATGCTTTTTCCGGTGCCCTTTCCACCTTGAAGTACAACAGCCACCTGGCCCGGCTCTTGCGGTTTCTGCACCGCCCGGGCCAACCAGTTTCGCAAGTATACAAAAGCGGCCTCGTCCCCAGCGCAGACATTGTCTTTGACGTGCTCCCAAAAAAGCTCGCAATCGCCCCGCACAGGTTGAACACCGAAACCGCGCCACAGGTTAAGCGTGCCCGGCCAATTCTGGTTGGGCGCAAAAACCACGGTCTCGACTGTGTTGCGACGTGGATGGCTCAGCCACCATTTAGCTAGCGGCACAAAATTATTGTCAGGCCCCATTGCCACAAAGCGGTTGGAATACCGATTTGAGAAGTCGTCCTTTGTCTGAAAACTAATCGGTTGGTTTGAAAGGTCCGCAATACGGAATTTCCCGCCAAAATTGCCAATCGCGACGTGTTTCTCATTCATCTCGAGCAGTTCAGGCGCGACCACCATATCTTTGGCCCGGTCAATCTGCCGCCTAGCGTATTTTTGAGCGTTGCCGCCTTTGTCGATGACACTACCCGATACGCTATAATCTGGGTCCAGGATGATGCCGAGAATAACCTCTTCGGGCACCTCGTTCCGTACAAGCCCGCAGACGGCATCAAAGAGCCACGCCGAGCGTGAGTCATCTGGCGACTTCGCGGCTTCGTCAGGGTGGCGACCCTGGACGATGATAATCTTTATACGATCTTCAACGCCCCATTGATCGAGCTGGTCGAGATTGTCGAGCGCGCGCGGAGTGATCTCGTATGCACCTGACACAGGAGGTTTAGGCCCCACCGCAGCAACTGACCCAAAGGCTGCCATTGGATAGACCCTGGTCGTATCGACGCTGATTAGGCGCGCAGGCGAGATGCGGCGGCCCTTCTTGAGTTTGACAGCATTCGGGATGTTCAAGGTGCCGGGGAGGCGCGCAATTCGTGAGATATCTTGAGCGGCGTCGCCTCCCAATATGTTAGCCAGCATCTGATTGCGCGCTTCAGCCTGCTCAATCAATGTGAGGTGTTCCTTAACCCGCAATGGCTCCTCCAGCCGCCAGAACCCCCAATAGCCGCCGCCGCTGTCAACAACGCAGGTCGGTGAAGGCAACTCAGTTGGAAGACCCGAAGAGAGAAGTCTGGCTATACGCTCGCGCTCTTCATCAACAGGCTCGCCAACGCGTGCATCAATATCGACGTGAAGATAATGGACCTCGACTATATCCTCTTTCGCGGCCTTCCTCGTCGTGTTTTGGGCAACCGCGTTGATTGAAAAGTAGAGGTTTTGCTCTCCGTTTCGGGCGCTGATCCACTTTGCGCATTCGACTTCTTCGGGCGGGCATAAAGGTGCGCGTCTGAATGCCCTGCTGGTTTGGTGAAATCGCGGTTAGGCACCACGGCCCCTGCGGGTGAAACGCCTTTAAGAACTCAATGGCTTCATCGGTGTTGGGCGTAAGGTTTTCGGTGTTCATACTAGTTCTCCGTATTCCGTGATTTTTCGATTTGATCGGAAATCCACGCGGAGATTTCGGCCTCGACAAAGGCGATCCGCCGATCACCGATGCGAACTGGCTCAGGAAACCGGCCATCCGCTATGCGGCGATAGATCTCGGTCTTTGACAGCGGAACGCGGTCAAAGACCTCTTTCATAGCGATAAGTTGTTTCGGCATTTTGGGTCTCCGTGCGAACTCACGGAGGTGAGGATGTCCGAAACTAGAAAGAGCTGCTCAAAACTGAATTCTCATTTCTGCTTGTCTTTAGTTTTTCCTCGCGTCCTCAATGCCGTAGCGGCCCTATTTGCTGCTGTAAACCGAGATTTTAATTCGTATTCGACCCCGGTAATGACTTCTAAGGCGATGCAACAATCATCAAAGAATTGCATGCTTTTTCCGATTGGCTCCCATGGAACCTCCCCCTCATCGACCAAGTCTTCCATCGAATCTAGCTTCGGCAAAAATGGCTGAACCTGTGATGCATTCCAAAACGCCACAAGAATGTAAGCAAACTCTTCAAGCGGCTGCAGCCAAGCTTGAGATCTTGAGCGGGTGCGTCCGCTGTTACCCTGAGGTTTCCTGTAAAATGCTAAGAAATCATCCAGGTAACCGACCGCCTCCATAAGTGCCGGACCAATGGGATCTGGTTGATCAAACGCTGCAAAGTTACCGATCAAGCGCCGCTCAGCACCACTTAACTTCTCCCATTCGTCGGATAATGACTTGAGCTTTGAATGCATTGGCAGAACTTTGGACGCCAACGGGGCCATTTCCCCATCGCGCCAGTCCAACAAAGCCGTCCAGGCCCTGAAAGCTCCACGGCTTCGTCCATTGTCCTTTCGAAATCGGACCTTACGAGCCCATAGTCGCGGGCAATCTGGTCTATCTGCTTCTCGTATTCACCGTTTCTCATCTCACAACCTCCAACACATGCGCCGCGTAGGCGTCCAAGGCCTCGCGCTTTTCGTTTAGGTATCCATGCTTGTTATACGTCTTTTGTAGCAGGGGCTGGGCGTGGCCCAACACCGCGTCGCGGATTTCTTGGTAAAAACCGAGGTTGGCCAACCTGGTCTCGCAGGTTACGCGCAAGTCGTGGATGCGGAAGTAGCTCATCTTCTCATTGGGGCGTCCGGTGATCTTGCGCAGGTGGCGCTCGGCGAAGGCGTCAAGCCTGGCCTTGCCCTGAGAGAAGCCCGCGACCGCACGGTGGCCCGCCTGCGAAGACAGCAGGTAGAAGTCGTCCTCGGCCCAAAGCGGGAAGCTGTCGAGAAGCGCACAGACCGGCGCGGAGAGCGGCACGATGTGGTCGCGGCGGCCCTTGTAGCGGGTGCTCGGAACCTCGAGCACCCGCTCGTCCATGTTGATCTCGGACCGCCTTGCGCAGGCCCACTCTGAGCGGCGCTGGCCGGTCAGCATCAGCAGCTGGTAGAGCGAGCCAAAGGGGTAGCGCATCTCTTCGGCGGCGCGCCAGATCGCGCGCAGTTCATCGTCCTCAAGCGCCCGGCCCGCCTCGGTCGTGGGCGCAAGGTCTGGGCGCTTCATGGCAAAGACGGATTCACATCGGTCATCTCGCGGTCCACCGCCCAGTTGTAGAAGCGCGACAGCTGCTTTTTGACCTCGCGCGCAGTGCCAGTGCGGCCACCGGCCACCAGCTCGTCCAACATCTCGTGGATTTCCGCGCGGCGCAGGTCGCCGATGTGATGTTCCGCGAAGCGCGGCAGGACGTGCAGACGCATCACCCGGTCGATATTCTTCCAGCTAGAGATAGATACCGCCCCGTCTCGGCTCTGCTCGACATAGCGGGCGACCACAGCGCTGAACCGCCCCTCCTCTCGGTCCGCGAGAGCGCGGCGCTGGACGTCGCGGGGGTCTACCCCCTCGTAGGCGCGCGACAGCACCTCTCGGGCCTTCTCGCGGGCCTCTTTCACGGTCAGCACGGGATAGCGCCCAAGGGTGACGCGGTGCTGGCGGCCCTTGCGCGGCGCGCCGCTCTCCGTCAGGCCACCCTCGCCCACAACGCGGTAGATCGCGCCGAAGGTCTTTGTCCCAGCAGGCGTGATGCGCAAGACAAGGCCGGGGCAGACATCGTCGGCAAGCTCCATGCGCCCGGTCTTGGGCGGCTTGATCTTTTCGAGCATCTGGTCGGTAAAGCGCTTTTTCGTGGCGGGCATCTCCGGCTCCCCTGTGATTGGCAAAAAGAGCGAGAGGGAGCCACGGGGGAGTCACCAAAGCGGGATCCCAGCGGCACCTCTCGGGACAAGAAGTGTCCGCTCCCCCATGTGCAGACAATCAATAAACGATTGAAAAGGTTGCGCTATATGACCTCTGGCGACGCCGAATGAAACGGTTGCCAAGGTAAGGGTCGGGCTTTCGAATCGCCTCGCCCGCTCCAATTGGACCTCTCGATGTAAAAGCATTACGGCACGAGCGGCTAAGGGCGGCCCATCCGCTTGTATCGGACAGCGTTGCGGGACATTACCAATTTCGCGACCCATGCATTGCAACATGCGCACAAAGCAGATGATCGCCGCCTTTGAGGCCAGACGACGAAGCAGTCGCAGGAGCGGAACTAAATCGGCACTTGATGTCGAGTGACGTGCCGCGGAAAACACCCGCACACACCCAACACAGCTGTGCAAACTTTGGGTTAGCGCTCAAGTGATGAAGCAGAGCATTCCTGATCTCGGAACAAAGCAGTTAGCGGCTGTGCTTGCTGTCGCTGACAATAGGAGCTTCGTGGCCGCCGCTGCACACTTGCAGATGTCGCAACCCGGGCTAACGCGCATCGTCAAGCCCGAGGTCCATTTTAGGCGTTTCCGCTATTTTCGGATCAATCCCGGCTTCGGCAAGACTCGCCTTCATTAAGCTTGCAGGCACGCCCTAGACCACAGGGGTGTAGACGATGTCCGTGGCAACACTGTCGAGGAGCATCTGTTTATACCCACCGAGACCATGCATTCCTTCGTGCGCAGGAAACGCGTTCCCATTTAAGCCAAGTCCGCGCCCATCATCTGCGCTGCCGCGACATCACCGCCAGTGGAGAGCGCTCCGCCCAGAATAAGCGTGCCGTCAAAAAACTGGCGGATTTCATTCACCAGCGCGAACGGGTTCAGGTTGCCCGCATGCCCGCCCGCCCCTCCGGCAACTGCGGTCAGACCATCAACCCCTGCTTCGACAGCTTTCTTTGCGTGTTTCGCGTTCACGACGTCGTGGAACACGAGCCCGCCATAGCGATGCACCGCGCTGGTCAGTCGCGGATCAGCCCCGAGGGTCGACATGACCAGCGGCACCTTGTGCTTCACGCAGATGGCAAGGTCCGCTTCAAGACGCGGGTTGGATGGGTGCACCACGAGGTTCCCTCCGAACGGCGTATCTGCGCCGGTGAGTGCCAACTTGATCGCGACCACCCATTCTTCGAAGCCCACTGACGAACGCTGATTAAGCGCCGGAAAGCCCGCGGCGACGCCGGCTTTAAAACAGGCGATCACGGGAAGAGAGAGGCGATCTTTCAAAGAAGGGGGCAGCATGCGCCCGAGGGCTTTCTGATTGCGTGGATTGCCTCGACGGTAAGAAAACGGCACATTTGCTGCTCGTGACGAAAGTGACATCTTTGTGGTGACTTTTGGCAATCGATCACCGAACATGACAAGACTTTTACGTCGCAATTGTTCTGGTACCGGGCGTATATCCCTACAGCATCGGCGGTATTCTGGACGCCTTCCAGATCGCAAACGATCACATTCGCAGCCAAGTCGATAGCGACGCACCGTGTTTTGTCTGCGAGACGGTCTCGCAAGATGGTGAACCCGTCAGAACAAGCTGCGGCATACGCCTGTCTCCGGACTTGGCACTGAGCGATATCGGCCCGATCGATTTGATCTATGTCCCAGCGATCCACTACGAAGGTGTCTCCGCCTTTGAGGGCCTCGCCGCATAAGTCGCGGGCACGCAGCTCTGGCTTACCCACAGGTGGTCCAAGGGTGCCTTGGTCGCTGCAAATTGCAATGGCACACTGCTGCTCGCCGAAACAGGGTTGCTGGCAGGGAAAACCGCGACCACGGCATGGTGGCTCGAAAACGTATTCCGTCGCCGCTATCCCAAGGTGCGCCTCGACACGGCCGCCCTGATCGCCGAGTACCCGCGTCTGATGACGACGGGGGCTATGACGGCAAACCTGAACAGGGCGATGAACCTCGTGAGCCGCTTCGCAGGACCACAGATCGCCGCCGCGTGCTCAAGAACGATGCTGATTGATGGCGGAACACAGAGCCAACAACCCTACCAAGACCTGATGCCACCAGAACTCAGCAGCGACCCGCGCGCGGCCAAAGCGCGATACTGGATGTACATCCACATGAGCGAAGCGATCGATCAGCTGGATCTCGCACGGAAGGTCAATGTCAGTCAGCGGACGTTGATCCGCAAATTCCGCGCCGAACTGGGCCAGACGCCACTCACCTACTTGCAAAACCGCCGCATTGAGGCTGCAAAACGCTTGCTCGGGACCAGCAAAACGCCTCTCTCAGAAGTGGTCCATCGCGTCGGATATGCCGATGTGAGTTCATTCTCTCGTCTTTTCAAATCCAAGACACCGTTGACGCCAAAGGACTACAGACAGAAATTCGCGAGACACTGAAAAGCATTAACACAGGTGCGCACATGCCGTGACGTTCAGACTGGGGAACACGCCTGGATATGGAGGCTTTGTGTCAAAGGCCTGGTGTGGGCCATTCATCAGAAGTTCTGCGCCAGATAGAGATAGCCGGGCGACGTGACTTGCGCCGCTCCTTGCAAGCGACCCAAGCGACCCAAGCGACCCAAGCGACCCAAGCGATTACTTGATCGCTTGCACATGCTTGCCATCGGATCATCACGCGAAACGCCAGAAAGGGTTGACGTCAACGAACACGGTTAGACCGCGCGCTCGACCCCTTCTTGCATTCGTGCTGCTGCTTGAACCAGTCGGCCGCATTTGGGGATCATGCTCTTGCAGAACATTGCCAGCGCCAGCAGGTCGACTTGAACAAGATGGCAGCGCCCAGACGTTTCGCCAACTGTTGCATGCGTTCCTGCGGTTTTTACGGCTGAGCGCAGCACTTTGACCTGTGTTGGGTCGACATCATTTGCAAAGAGGCTGCGATACGTCTTTTCCAAGTCCTTCGTTTCGATCCCACATACGTAGGTACGCACCGATTTTTCCGGAAAATCGTCATCCCGCGAATTGACGACGGCAACCGTTGTGTTGGCGAGGTAGCTTAGGTACCGGCAGCTGTCGAAGAACAAATCGGACGTGTTGTACGCGGGAACCAAGATCAAGCTCACACGATCGCTCATCTGCAGAGGCACGTTTTCGCGAAGGTAGGAAAACAGGATGCGTGTATCGAATGCGTCCGAACAGATCAGAACGCCAATATTGCCGAAGGGCGTTTTGTAGACGCTCATCACGTCATCAATCGGAGACATGATCCGTTCACGAATGCGGATGGCAGCGGACCGTTTCCTGTGGCTAATTGGTTGTTTCTTGAACGCCTTTCGGCCCGGCGCGGCTTTGCCATCGCCGCCAAAAACAAGGCCCACGTTTTCGTTGAACGGGAAACCCTTCTTGGCCAGCTTTCGTGTTGCGGGCGTGTGTCGGCTGCCGGCAACCATAAAAACCGGGCGCTGCGCATCATAGATCCGCGTCCTAAGCGCGTCGGTAAACTGATTAAACAAGGCCGTGTCGCGCGTCGTTGGGCACGCGAATTCACCGGCCATGATAACATCCGCGCCTTGGTCTAGCAGGCAATCGACTTGTGCCAAAAAGCGTCCGCTCCAAGCCTCGAACTGTTCGGCGGAGCAAACAGGCCGAACAGCGCCATGTGTTATGTCGACCTGTAACTCGGGGTTTGAGTCCGGCATATCCAAATCCAGCTCGCCTTCCATCAGGCCAAGCTTCATGAAATGCGCCTGCTCCGAAATTCCGTCCGCACCGTCTGAGCTGTACGGGAGGCGCCGATAAGGAACGATGCGATTGGCGAACGAACTCCAGGCAATCGAATCGAAAAGAAACGTTTCCTCGAACTTTCCATTCGCCAGTTGAAAGCTAAAGAAATCGCCTTCTGTGCTGATTCCGCGCTCATTAGAGTATTCTTGCCGTGGGATATCCCGCCACTGTTTGAAATAGCTGTCCACCCGCTTTACCGCCCCCCATCGTCAGTCCGACGACGTTACGCGCAATAGTGGTAGTTGATCAAGCTGGAGTGTTTTTGGAGGCATCATACCGGCGGGTGACCCCGGCCAGCATTTCCGCGGCAACGCTAAAGGCAGGCGACGCTGAAGCCGGCACATTAGGTTCGGCGGCGTCCTCGTCAAAGACCACGCCGTTAAACGCAACACGGTTTTCGCTCTGCTGAAGGCTTTCATCGCGGAGAAAGATACCCGGCTCACCGTCACGGGTGACATAGTCGAGCACTGCGAATTTCGCCCCGGGCGCGCGCAGCGCTTCAAGGCGGCGATTTCGCCGGTCAATCTGCGGCAACGTCAGCTCAGTTACCAAGTCTCCCGGTGGCAATGTGTTCTTTTCAAGCCATTGGGTCATGGACTTGCCCGCGCCCAAGGCATCATGCAGATGCAAAAGGCCTTCGTTATCACTGTCGAAGGTGCGAAAGACAAAGCTGAACTCGGGCGACAGCGACAGGTTTGAGATCTTGCGCGTTGCATCCGTTTCCATGAATGCTGCCAGCTCGCGCTGATAAATCTGCGCAAACTTGTCCAACGCCACCTGCCCTATCCTTTCGGCCTCGGCGAAGTACTTGCGTAACGCCTCGTCATCCATGTGGACCGGATCAGCCCATTCGCCATCCTTGACGTACTTTCGGCAAACCGCACGGAACCAGATCTTGCTATGCTGCCCGCCCTGACAGACGGTCATGCACATGCGGATACGGTGGTGATAGCCGGCGGAGGCAAAGCCGATGTTGCGCAAGTCGATGATCACGCCGCGAGAGAATGTAAGCCGGGCGTCGTCGGCGTTCAGATCCTGCGCAAGTTCAATACCGAGCGTGTTGTCTTGGACAAGGCCGCTCACCAACTCTTCAATCAGCCCCTGCTCTTTACCGAACGTCTGCTTGGCAAACGTAACAGCGTCGTCTTGATTCAGTCCGAGCCTTACACCCGGCTCCACGTCATCAACAAACGATCCTGCGAGTGCCAGCATCTGGCCTTCCCGATATACCGGGCGAGAGTTGCACATCTCTTGTGTCCGCTTTGTGACAGTGTGTTGCACCGCCTATTCATTTGTTGGCGTTTTCGCTTGGAAAAAGGCGCCGCGCAATCGCTTTTGTTGGATACGACAGGCGAACTAACAATTCCTCACGCGCCGTCGCGACTGTGTGTTCAGCAGGTATTCGCAACGGAAAATTCACAAATGGTTAAGTTTGCGCCCCGAAATTCTTAATAATCAAACGGAATTGTTCCGGATCGGACCTTTTGTTGCGCGCCTGATCATTTGCGAAACTCACGATCACGCTCTGTTACTGACTGAAACGTGACTGAGCGGAAATTCGCTAAAACGCCTTGAACGTCATCGTGGTCAGCGACCGTTCGATCCCATCAATGTCGTGCAGGTTGTCATTAATGAACCGGCCAACATCCTGCCCCTCGGGTATGTAGAGCTTCATCAGCAGCTCATACTCGCCCGAGGTCGAGTAAAGCTCGGAGTGCAGCTCGCGCAGGGCGATTTCCTCGGCGACCTTGTATGTGGTCCCGGGGCGACAGCGGATCTGGACAAAAACGCAGGTGGTCATGCCGAATGCTTTGCACATGGGCGCGCAGGCCGCAATGGCTTGGCGCGGCGTGGCGCGGCCCCTATAAGGCCACCCAAACGCCAAGGGAGGCGCCGGATGCGCACCGCCACCATCACCCGCACCACCGCGGAAACCGATATCAGCGTCGAGATAAACCTCGACGGCACGGGCACTTACGATAATCAGACCGGCGTTGGGTTTTTTGACCACATGCTGGACCAGCTCGCCCGGCACGCGCTGATCGACATGAAAGTGCGCTGCAGCGGCGATCTGCACATCGACGATCATCACACCGTCGAAGACGTTGGCATCGCGTTGGGACAGGCCCTCACGGCTGCGATGGGTGACAAGCGTGGCCTCACCCGCTACGGCGCGTGCCTGCTGCCGATGGACGACGCGCTGGTGCGTGCGGCGCTGGACCTATCGGGCCGGCCTTTCCTTGTGTGGAACGTCGATTTGCCAACGCCCAAGATCGGCAGTTTTGATACCGAACTGGTACGTGAGTTCTTTCAGGCCTTCAGCACGCATGGCGGCATCACGTTGCATGTGGACATGCTGCACGGGCTGAACAGCCACCACATTGCCGAGGCGGCGTTCAAATCGGTCGCGCGTGCGTTGCGTGACGCGCTTAAGGTTGATCCGCGCAAGGCTGATGCCATCCCTTCGACAAAGGGCATGCTGTGAGCGGCCGGACCGTCCTAATTGATTACGAAAGCGGCAACCTCCATTCCGCCGCCAAGGCGTTCGAGCGCATGGCGCGCGAGACCGGCGGCGAGGTGGTCGTGACGGCAGATGCCGACGTGGTTGCACGCGCCGATCGATTGGTCCTGCCCGGCGACGGCGCCTTTCCCGCCTGCATGGCGGCCCTGCGCGGGTCCGGCACATTAGAAGCCCTCCGCGAGAGCGTTGAGCGGCGCGGCACCCCGTTCCTGGGCATCTGCGTTGGCATGCAGCTGATGGCGCGGCTTGGGCGGGAATATGTGGACACACCTGGCCTTGGCTGGATCGACGGCGAAGTCGTGCACATCGTACCAGACGAGGACGCGCTTAAGATCCCGCATATGGGGTGGAATGATCTGGTCATCACCGAAGAACACCCGGTGCTGGATGGCCTTACCACCGGAGATCACACCTATTTCGTGCATTCCTACCAGATGCAAATGGACGATGCAGGCCAGCGGCTGGCTCATGTGGGCTATGGCGGTGACGTCACCGCCATCGTGGGCACCGGCAACATGATCGGCACGCAGTTCCACCCGGAAAAAAGTCAGACCGTGGGCCTTCGGCTGATCGCCAATTTCCTGCGTTGGTCGCCCTGATCCATACGCCGGTCGCCTTAAATTCTAAGGCTCGGAAAGACCCGAAGCGCGCACCGCCGGCCGTCAACGCCGCGTTTTGCGCCAGCAAAACGCCCCCCTCGTCGTCAGATTTTTCCAAAAATCTGGAACGCGCCTGAGACATAGGCGGCGGACCCAGCACAGGCCACACATGGCACTGGCGCGCGGCCGCTCCTACGACCGCACCGTGCCACCACAGACCCAGCGCGGGCTACTTGAGCCGGGTCCAGTTTTGAGACCGGCAGATTGGGCCAACGCAGCCGGACACTTTCAACGCATTGCCGCTCAGCGCCATCTTCGAGCGGTAGGTCTTGTCCACGTCCGGTGCCCAGATGCGTCCGCCGGAATACTTACCCGAGCCTTTTGCATCCATGTCCCAGATGATGCGTTCGCCGACGATGGACGTGTTGTCGTTTCCCACCACCTTGGCGATCGTCCCGCAGATCTGCGCGCCGCAGGGGGCGATGGTTACGTGCAGATACCCGCCTGTCTCGCCCGTTTCGGTCTTCCATGTGCCCGCCACCGGATCGGCCATGGCCGCGCCAGCCAGACCAAGCGCAAAAGCAACGCCAATCATGAGATGTTTCATACTGTCCTCCCAACTTCTCCACCGCCACGATGAGACATCCCGGCCCTACCTGGCAAGCCTGACCTAGGGTCGCGTTGCACCCGCGCGCGCAGCATGGCACAGGGCGGAAAAGCCAACGGAGCCGTCCATGATCCTTTACCCCGCCATTGACCTGAAGGACGGCGCTGCCGTGCGCCTCGTGCACGGAGAGATGGACAGCGCCACGGTGTTCAACGACGACCCGGCCGCGCAGGCCAGCGCCTTTGTAGAGGCCGGGTGCGACTGGCTGCACCTTGTCGATCTGAACGGGGCATTTGCCGGCACACCCGTGAACGCGGCCCCTGTCGAGGCGATCCTTAAAGCCTGTCCGGTCCCGGCCCAGCTTGGCGGCGGTATCCGCGACATGGCCACAATCGAGGGCTGGCTAGACAAGGGCCTCGCCCGCGTGATCCTCGGCACGGTTGCCGTCGAAGATCCGGGCCTCGTGCGGGATGCTGCCCGCGCCTTTCCCGGCAAGGTGGCTGTCGGGATCGACGCCCGCGGCGGGAGGGTCGCAACAAAGGGCTGGGCGGAAGAGACGGATGTTATTGCCACCGACCTCGCCCGCAGCTTCGAGGATGCGGGCGTCGCGGCCATCATCTACACCGACATCAACCGCGACGGCGCGATGCAAGGCCCGAACGTCGAGGCGACCGCCGCACTTGCCGACGCCGTAACCATTCCCGTTATTGCTTCGGGCGGCGTTTCATCGCTGGCGGACCTGACCGCGCTCAAGGCGCAAGGCTCCATCGCCGGGGCGATTTCGGGCCGCGCGCTTTATGACGGGGCGATCGACCTCGCCGAGGCACTGGCGCTGCTCCGCACCTAGCCGCCGACTTTCTTGATCGCCTCTTTGAGGTCGGCCTGCTTTTCCCGGGTCCGCTTGAGGATGCTGGCATTGCGCTTGGCCAATCTTGCTCGCCACGCCTTGCGCAGGTCGCCGGCCGCCTTGCTGCCAGAGCCGATCAGGCCGACATCGTAGAAGCCGAAGGGCGTTTCCGTGGTGTCAATCTTGGCGATCGTGTCCGTTTCGCGGTCGAGAACGCATATTCCCGTTTGCGAGCCGTCCACGGTATAGCGCCCGGGCAGAAGCAGGATGAACCGCGCCACACCATGAGCCATCAAGGTGAAGGCTTCGTATTCGATGACGACCTCGATCCGGTAGCTTTTCATCGGTTCGTTTTTGGCCACCAGTGCGGCCAGGTCGATATCCACCTTGGCCTTGCCGAAGATCTTGGTCATGGCGGCATCAAGTTCCGCGATGCTTTTGAACCCAGTCCGGGTCAGTGCCTCGGTCACCATGTCGGCCTGCGCTTCGCGCCATTCGGCCACTGCATCGGCCTTGGTCTTGCCTGACAGCACGCTTGGCTCGTTCAGCGGCGCAAAAAACAGCAGCCGGGGTTCGATCTCGCCCTTCACGCCGAACGGCTTGGGCCTTCCGTCCTGCTTGGCGCAATCCCAGTTGTAATTGCTTTTGCGAAAGGCCTCGTCGATGGCGTGATACATCTGGTAGTTTTCGCCGCGCCCCTCGCCCGTGTACTGCTCCCCCTCATGGCCGAAGGGAAACAGCTTGGGCGCAGGCAGATCGACGACCGCGTGCCGTTGGAACTCGCCCGATCGCAAGATATGGCGTGGCTGGATTTTCGCTTTTCCGAGCGTAATCGATGTCATGGCGTGCCTCCGGTACCCGTGCAGGGTGGCACGGGATCGGGCACTGTGGCCAGCCCCCTTGCTGAGCCGCGCGTGTGCACTTACACGGTGCACCATGCTCAAGACGCGGATCATCCCCTGCCTCGACGTTGCCGATGGGCGCGTGGTCAAGGGCGTGAACTTTGTCGATCTGGTGGACGCTGGAGATCCGGTGGATGCCGCCCGCGCCTATGATGCCGCCGGCGCGGACGAGCTGTGCTTTCTTGATATCCACGCGACGCACGAAAACCGCGGCACGATGTTCGACGTGGTGCGCCGCACGGCCGAGGAGTGCTTTATCCCCCTGACCGTGGGCGGCGGCGTACGCACGCCCGAAGACGTGCGGGATCTGCTGCTGGCAGGGGCTGACAAGGTCTCTTTCAACTCCGCCGCCGTGGCAGACCCTGAAGTGCTGAGCCGTAGCGCCGACCGCTTCGGCAGCCAGTGCATCGTCTGCGCGATTGACGCCAAAACTGTCGCCCCCGGAAAGTGGGAAATCTTTACCCACGGGGGCCGCAAGCCGACAGGCATCGACGCTGTGCAATTCGCGCGCACTGCAGCCGCAAAAGGCGCCGGGGAAATCCTGCTGACGTCGATGGACCGCGATGGCACCAAGGCAGGCTTCAACATTGCGCTGACCCGCGCCATCGCGGACGCGGTCCAGGTGCCCGTGATCGCGAGCGGAGGCGTCGGCACGCTCGACCACCTCGTCGAAGGCGTGACCGAGGGCGGCGCCAGTGCGGTGCTCGCCGCATCGATCTTCCACTTCGGCACGTTCACAATCGCCCAAGCAAAAGCCCATATGGCAGCCGCAGGCGTTCCAGTGAGGCTGGTATGACGCTCGCGGATCTTTTCGCCACAATTGAGGCCCGCAAGGGCGCGGACCCGGGCAGCTCTTGGACCGCGAAGCTGCTGGCCAAGGGCCCGGAGAAATGCGCGGAGAAGTTCGGCGAAGAGGCGGTGGAGGCCATCATCGAGGCCGTAAAGGGCGACCGCGATGCGTTGACCGCAGAGGCGGCTGACGTGCTTTATCACCTGCTGGTCATGCTGGCCGCGCGGGACGTGACGCTGGACGCGGTGTTGGCCGAACTGAACAGGCGGCAGGGCACCTCCGGGATCGACGAAAAAGCCGCCCGCAGCTGAACCCCGGTATGGCTCCGGCTCAGGTCGGCCTGAATGGGCCCCCGTTTTGCGCAGCAAAACGTCCCCCTTCTCGTCAGATTATTGGAAATAATCTGTCCCCGCCGAAAAGTCGGAGCTTTTTCGGCGTTCAAAGCTTTGAGCTGATAATACCAGTTGCAAACCCGCCTTTGCGCAACTCGCCGAAAAGGCGCTGGTGCTCGATCTTGGGGCAGCGGTTTTGAATGACCGTCTTGCCTTGCGCCTCGGCATGTGTCGCCGCGTCCGCGTGCATGACCCCGATTTGCATCCAGATCGTCTGCAAGTTTGTACAGACGTCCAGCGCCTTATACACGATTTCCGGAACGGCTTCGGGGCGGCGAAAGATATCGACCAGATCGGCCTCGGGCACCTCGTCAAGCGACGCGCGCACGGGCTGGCCGTAAAGGTCCTGCCCCGCGGCAACCGGATTGACCCCAATCACTTTATATCCGCGCAAACCCAGATAACGGGCCACGAAATTCGAAGGGCGCACCGGGTTGGTCGACACGCCAACCACGGCGATCACGCGCGTGCGCTGCAAAACCTCGCGCAAGAGGCTGTCTGAATAGTCCATAAACGCATTGGACAAAAAAGCGCCCCGAAGTCAAAGGACCCGGGGCGCGAGTGTTGGAACGAGGGACAGTAACGGCGCGCAGGATTGTTCCCGACCTGCGGCCTATAGGGGGTAGGTAGGCACGGCAGCCAGTGCTTTGAAGAGCATGTCTCGCAAGTGTGAATGAAACGTAAAATCTCGCGCCACGACGCGCGGTTCAGTCAAAAATATCTTCGACCAAGTCGA
>JBCBCP010000012.1:0-69919 GCA_038530575.1 Pseudomonadota bacterium | reverse complement strand
GAACCGGACAGCGTGACGTAATGCGGCACGGGGCCTTCGTCGTCATATTTGGTCACACGCGTCCAGTAGCGGTTGCAATCCCAGGTCTGGCGCGCGCCATTGGGCGCTGTGCGCGTCAGCGTGGCGGCGTCGCCGTCCAGCGTCAGCTCTTCGGTGATTTGCCTTTGCTTCCAGTTGCTTTGCAGGGCGAAATACATGCCCCACACGGCCGCGAGGGCAAAGGGCAGGATTCCCCACAGCACGGGCGAGCCGAGCAGCGTGAAGGTCGGGATCAGGATCAGGGTGAAGGTGCTGAGCACGAAGGCGGCCATGCCGCTGGCAGGCAGGGCGTTGTGCGGCCACAGGCGCATCACCTGCGTCCTGTCCTGGGGGTCTGTGGTCCAGCGGTACGGCATGAGTTGATACTTGTTGCTGGAGGGCTGGAAGGCAACGGGGAAGGCGGGGATGCGGCGAAAAGTACGGGCTCTGGGTACTTTTTTACCGGGCGCGGCGAAAGAGCAGGGCGTAGAGGGGCAGTGGCAGCAGCACAAGCAGGGCCAGAGTGCAGACCAGCGACCCGGCCGTGTTCAGTGCAAGGAGGATTTGCACCCACGGCTCGTAGTCGACGTAGCGTCGGGGTGGTGCAATCACGATAACGCGCAGGATCTGCGGTGCTAGCAGGCCGAGTGTGAAGGCCCATACGGCAATGCGGGTCAGGCGCGGGGCAAGAGGTGTTGCAAATCGGTGTGCCGCCCAGTGCAGCGCGGCGAGGGCGGCAAAGGCCAGTGCGAGGCTGAGCAACCAATGCCCGTGCGCCACGACGTAGTACGTGTCGTGATAGGCCCGGTCGTGATAGCGCGTCAGGCGCAGGGTGCGCGCGAGCAGGAATGCCGCCGCAGCACCCGCAGCAGCAAGGCCAAGCCCTGCGGTGATCAGAAGGGCATGCACCGTCCAGCCGCGCCATGTGCCCCAAGCGAGGGGCAGGAGCGTCAGGAAAGCGGCGAGCGTGGTTTCAGGAAGCATGGTTCTGCCAGACATGAAAAAGGCCCCGGGGGCAACCCGGGGCCTTTTTTGGTTCTGAATGGGCCAGCTTAGTGTGCCGGCATCTTGTCCCAGTCCTCGCGCTTCGGCAGCTGCTCGAACGTGTGCTCGGGCGGCGGGGAGGGCAGGGTCCACTCCAGCGTGTCGGCGTACTCGTTCCAGGGGTTCGCCTCGGTCACCCGGGCCCCGCGGAAGAGCGTGTAGAAGATCACGCCGAAGAAGAAGAGGAACGATGCAAAGCTCAGGAACGCACCCCAGGAGGAGACAGCGTTCCAGAGGGCATAGGCCTCCGGATAGTCGATGTAGCGGCGGGGCATGCCCTGACGGCCCAGGAAGTGCTGGGGGAAGAAGGTCAGGTTGGCACCGATGAACATCGTCCAGAAGTGCAGCTTGCCCGCCCATTCGGGATACATGCGACCCGTCATCTTCGGCAGGTAGAAGTAGATGCCCGCGAAGATAGCAAAGACGGCGCCAAGGCTCATCACATAGTGGAAGTGCGCCACGACGTAGTAGGTATCGTGATAGGCGCGGTCCACGGCTGCCTGGCTCAGCACGACGCCGGTTACGCCGCCCACGGTGAAGAGGAACAGGAAGCCGAAGGCCCAGAGCATCGGTGTCTTGAACTCAACCGAGCCGCCCCACATCGTTGCGATCCAGCTAAAGACCTTCACGCCTGTCGGCACCGCGATGACCATCGTGGCCAGCATGAAGTAGGCCTGCTGGTTCAGCGACATGCCGACTGTGTACATGTGGTGCGCCCACACGACAAAGCCGAGGAAGCCGATGGCGATCAGCGCCCAGATCATAGGCAGGTAGCCAAAGATGGGCTTGCGGCTGAACGTGGCGATCACGTGGCTGATGATGCCAAAGCCGGGCAGGATGATGATGTACACCTCCGGATGGCCAAAGAACCACAGGATGTGCTGGTAAAGGATCGGGTCACCACCGCCTGCGGGGTCGAAGAAGGTGAAGCCAAAGTTGCGGTCCATCAGCAGCATGGTGATCGCGCCCGCCAGAACCGGCAGGGACAGAAGGATCAGCCACGAGGTGATGAAGATCGACCAGGCAAAGAGCGGCACCTTGAACAACGTCATGCCCGGGGCACGCATGTTCAGGAAGGTGGTGATCATGTTGATCGCGCCGAGGATGGACGACGCGCCCGAGACGTGCACGGCAAAGATCGCCAGATCCATCGAGATGCCCTGCTCCAGCGTCGAGAGCGGCGGGTAAAGCACCCAGCCCACGCCCGAGCCAAGCTGGCCATTGCCGCCCGGTGCCAGCACCGAGCAGACCGCCAGCGTGGAGCCTGCGACATACATCCAGAAGGACAGGTTGTTCATCCGGGGGAACGCCATGTCCGGCGCGCCGATCTGCAAGGGCATGAAATAGTTGCCAAAACCGCCGAAAAGGGCGGGGATCACCACAAAGAACATCATCAGGATGCCGTGGCCGGTGATCAGCACGTTCCACAGGTGTCCGTTGGGGGTACATTCGGACGTCGCGGCAGGCAGCAGACGCGCGCCCTCGGCGCACATGTACTGGACGCCGGGGTCCATCAGCTCCATCCGCATGTAAACGGTGAAGGCGACCGAGACGAACCCGACAAGGGCCGAAACGATCAGGTAAAGGATACCGATATCCTTGTGGTTGGTGGACATGAACCACCGGGTGAAAAACCCCCGGTCGTCTTCGTGCTCGTGCCCGTGGATGGCTGCGTCTGCCATGCGTTGCCTCCTGATTGCGCTCTGGACGCATTAGCAAAGCCGAATACGTCGCTTGATCGCCTGTGTATGGGCTTCGAGACGCCCCAGCAATGGGTTTTCCTGACGCAGGGCGGGTCCGGACACCCTGTCGCATGCTGTGCCCTGCGCCGTCTGACGCGTGAACAGTCGCACCGCGACGCGCTGATTGTTTCCGCGATGCAGGCAATGCCGCGAAATGGCCCACGATTCACCCTTCATTAACCCTAACACGCCCGCGCTGCGGCCGGATTTGCCCCTCAAAGAGGCTTTGCGCGATCCGAGTGTCTGCGCGGAGTGAAGGCAGGTACGCATGGCAAGCAACGATAATACGAATCCCGGCACCGAAGGTGATCAGGTCATCACGGGCACCACCGATCAGGACACGCTGACGGGCGCTTTGGGCAATGACCAGATCGATGGCGGCGGCGGTGATGATGTGCTGCGCGGTGATGGCGCCGTCGATGGCGCGTGGCATTACGAAGTCTACGACTACGACTTTTCCAGCGCCGCAGGGCAGGCCTTTGATATCGAGAGCGGAACGCGCATCGGGTCCGGATATGTCAGTGATTTCAACGAAAGCGGCCTGACAAACACGTTGCGGGGCACGACCGGCAACCCCGAGGATTTCGGGGTTATCTATACCAGCACCTTGAACACCACCGCGGGCGGGACCTATCGGCTGACGACCAGTTCGGACGATGGCTCGACCATCCAGATCTTTGACAGCCAGGGCAACGCGCTGAGCTTTACCAACCAGACGGGCGGCACGCTCGATTACCTGAACAACGACTTCCACCAGGCGACGACGACGCGCTGGGGCGAGGTGCAGCTGGACCCGAATGAGACTTACACGATCCAGATTCGCTATTGGGAAAACGCAGGGCAGGATTCGCTCAGCGGGACAATCAGCGGGCCGGACACAGGGGGGGTGGCGGAAAACCTGCTGACAACGGACATGATCGGGCCGGCCGTTGCACCCGATTACAGCGTGACCGGCACGCCCGCCGGGGTCGAGGGCGACGATACCATCTATGGCGGCGACGGTAACGACACGATCATCGGCGATGGCGGCGACGACAGCCTGTTCGGCCAGAACGACAATGACAGCATCGACGGCGGCACCGGCAACGACATGGTCGACGGTGATGAGGGAGACGACACGCTGATCGGCGGCACGGGCGACGACACGCTGGTCGGCGATGGCGGCGCGGACGAGATGTCGGGCGGCGCGGGCACGGACGAGCTTTATGGCGGCATCGGCAGTGACACGCTGAGCGGCGGCGGGGGCGACGATCTGTTGTTCGGCCAGGACGGGACCGACACGCTGATCGGCGGCGCAGGCTCCGACGCCTTGTCGGGCGGGGCGGACAACGATGTGCTGGACGGCGATGGTCAGGACCCGGACACGGTCATCTACCAAAGCGACTTCTCCGCAGGCTCCAGCGCGGGTTGGTCGGACAACGGGACAGAGACGGACGCAGGCCTCGGCGACATCCTCGGCCGGTTCGAGGGCGCGGACGGGGTCGTTGCAACCGAACAGACCTTTGACCTTGAGGACGGCCGTGACTACGGCGTCATCGAATTCGACGCTCTGCTGATCGACAGCTGGAACGGCGAGGATTTCGTCATCACACTGAACGGCGAAGAGGTCCGGTTTACCCATGACAGCCTTGCGCCCGCAGTGGGTGGAACGGCCAGCGCCACGGGCGCGGACGGGGCCGTCTATACCGTCACATGGACCCCGGACGAGACCGGGCAGCTGGGCTTCAGCACGGGGCCGGACAACGAAGACACCCGCTATGGCGTGCGCATCGTCGTCGAGAACCCGCCGGACCAGGTCACGGTTGGGTTCGGGTCCACGCTGAATTCATCGCTGGCTAATGAAAGCTTTGGCATCGACAATTTTTCGGTGCTGTCCACGGATGATCCGGACGCAACCATCGGCGGCGCCGGCGCCGGGCCGGCAAACGACACGTTGGATGGCGGGGCCGGCGACGACGTTCTGACGGGCGGCGCGGGCGATGACACCTTTGTCTACGCCGCTGGCAGCGGTGCCGACACGATCACCGATTTCGGCGCCGGGCAAAGCGGGCCGATCGATGACGGGGACCAGACGAACAACGATTTCATCGACCTTGCAGCCTATTACACGCATATTCACGAGCTGCGCGCCGACCTTGGCGATGATGGGGTTCTGAACCAGAGTGTCGGCGACTATTCGGACAACGCGGCGCTGGGTGGCAGCATCGCGATGACGGGTGCCGACGGGTCGGACCTGACCTTCGACACCACCAATGTCGCCTGTTTCACCGCCGGGACGCTGATCGAGACTGCCGATGGCCCGGTGCCCGTCGAAGCCTTGGAGCGTGGCATGCGCCTGCGCACCGCGTCGGGCATCGACCGGCCGATCCGCGCGCTGTTGCGCCGGGCGGTCGACGGGACGGGAGAATTCGCGCCGGTCTGTATCGCCGCGGGGGTTCTGGGCAATGACCGCGATCTTGTCGTGTCGCCTGCGCACCGGATGCTGGTCAGCGGCTGGCAGGCCGAAATGCTGTGCGGCGCGCCCGAAGTGCTTGTCAGCGCGTCGGGGCTCGAGCGCGGCGATCTGGTCTACCGTGTCCAGTGCCCGCGGGTGGAGTATTTCCACATCCTGCTGGACCGGCACGAGATCATCTATGCCGAAGGCGCACCAACGGAGAGCTATCACCTGAGCCCCGAAGATGCTGATGCCGTACTGGCGGGCGAAGCGATTCCGGTCGCGTCAGAAATCGCTGCGCTGTTTCCAGAGCTGTTGCAATGCGCGTCGCGCCCCGCGCGCCCCATCGTGAAAGGTTTCGAGGCCCGTGCGCTGGCCGCCGGGCTGGGGTGATTTTTCTTCGAAGAAAAATCCGACCCTTGGCGGGGGTACGGGCCGAGGGCCGCGGCGTTTGCGTGTGGTGTGCGGCGCGGATTAGGTCTATTTTGCTAAGTTAAGCAGGGGCTTAGGCCATCGTACGCGCAAAGCTGGCCTTCAGAGCTACGTCGAGGTCGGCCATTGTGACCGGCAGGCCAAGGTCGACAAGGCTGGTTACGCCGTGATCTGCGATGCCGCAGGGCACGATGCCAGTGAAGTGGTCAAGGTCCGGCTCCACGTTGATAGAAATGCCGTGAAAGCTGACCCATTTGCGCAAACGGATCCCGATGGCGGCGATCTTGTCCTCGGCTGGCGTCCCATCGGCCTGAGGGGGCTTTTCGGGGCGCTGCACCCAGACGCCGACGCGGCCCTCGCGGATTTCTCCCCGGACGGCAAAGCTGTCCAGCGTGTCGATCACCCAGTGTTCGAGGCTTTTGACAAAGGCGCGCACGTCGCGGCCCCGCTTGTTCAGGTCGAGCATCACATAGGCTACGCGCTGCCCGGGCCCGTGATAGGTGTACTGCCCGCCGCGGCGGGTCTGGTGCACCTCGAACCTGTGCGGGTCGGTCAGGTCGGCGGGGTTGGCGGAGGTACCGGCGGTGTACAGCGGAGGGTGTTCCAGCAGCCAGATCGCCTCGGACGCGGTGCCGTTCGCGATGGCGGTCGCGCGCGCTTCCATCTCTGCCTCTGCCTGCCGGTAGGGCGTGAGGTCCTTCGAGACGATCCAGTCGGGCGCGTTCATGCCGCTTCTGATGCCGTCTTGGTCAGGATCTGGGCATAGTTCTCCACGCCCTGCGCACCTGTAACGAGGTATTTGCCGCCAAACACCATTGACGGCACGCCCGAGATGCCGCGGGAGGTCCAGAAGGCTTCTTTTTCGCGCACGCTGCCCGCCAGTGCGCCGGTTGCGAGCACCTGTTCGGCGTCGCCGCGGTCAATTCCGACGCTTGCGGCGATGTCCGCAAGCGTGGCGGGGTCCGAGACGTTCTTCAGATCGGTGAAATGCGCCTCAAACAGCGCGAGTTTCAGCGGGTGCTGTTTGCCGAGCGCCAGCGCGAAGTCGAGCAGTTGGTGCGCGGCGAAAGAGTTGACGATGCGGCTGTCTGCGCCCGTATTGAAGGTGATGCCAAGGCTGGCGCCAAGGGCTTTCATCTGGTCACGGGCCTGCGCGGACTGCTCCGGCGTGCTGCCGTATTTCCGCTGGATATGTGCGCCGATGGGTTCACCTTCGGCGGGCATGTCGGGGTTCAGCTCGAACGGGTGCCAGCGGATGCGTGCGCCGAACCCGGTCTGGCCCAGCGCCTGTTCAAGCTGGCGATACCCGATGATGCACCACGGGCACATCACGTCGGATATGATATCGATCTGGATCACTTGGGCGTCTGTCATGGCGGCAACATCGGCCCCGCGCGCGTCATTTGCAAGGCTCAGGCCAGCGGCACGTTTGTCACGCATGGTACGGGCACGGGCGCGGGGGCTAGCGGGCTTTGTCCCGGGCCGGCGATCTGCGGCGCGCCAAGGATATAGAGATAACTGTTGTGATTATGCTGGCCTGTGATCTGGTCAAAGAAGTCGAGGCTGTGCAGCGGCATGGCGGCTAAGACGGCCTGCTGGCCGGGCTGCGCCCACGGGCCGGATCGGTCCGCAAGGCCCACGGCAATGCCCACGCCGCCGATGATTTCAGCGTCTTCCTTGACGCCGCCGTTGAGCGGGCCGGGGATGCCTTTGGTCAGAACGTCGCCGCAGGCGGCATAGCCAAGCGGGACCACGTCGAGCGGGTTTATCACGAACCAACAGTCGAGGCTTCGATCCACCCAAGCGGCAAAGGCTGGGTTGCCGGAGGTGGGCGGGGCAAAGGCGAATCCGCGCAGCGTTGCCGAGAGCGGTGGATGACCGGTCCAGCCGAGCTTGAGCGCTGCCATGACCATTGGCACAAGCGCTGCGCCCTGGCTGTGCCCAGTCACTAAGACGGTGCCGGTGGCTGAGGCGAGAACGTCCATCAGTTGCAGGCCCTGATCGCTTTGCGCAAGCATGGCAGACAGGGCTGTGACAAAGCCATCCGAACAAGTCGCGCCATCGGTGTTGGCAGTAGGAAAAGGGGTCTGGCCAAAGGGGATATCCTCGATCCGGCTGAGCCATTGCGTGGTCGTGCCGCGCAGGCAAACGGCATAGTCACCGCTGCTACTGCGTGCAACATAGACCAGATTGTCTGTCGCGGGGTCCTCAACTGGCCCCCAAACACGCGTCCACGCGGTTCCAGTCGCGTAGCGCCCGGATGCAAGCGCAGCGTCGATGCCGGGACCGACCTTGGACAGGGGCGGGATCGTCTTTGTCTTGGGGTCATAGTCTTCGGTATAGGCGAGCGCCGCGAGGGTCATTTGGACGCGGGCGTCCTCGAGGTGGAAGGGAGCGGTCATTGGCTTTGGCCTTTTCGCATCAGGGTGGGCCGAGCGTAGCACGTTTTACGCGATCCCATCAGGTGACGCATTTTCCGGCTTCACATCCCTCTTGCCGCGGTCTATAGCGCCTGCACCTTAGCGTGCGGCCGTGGCGGAATTGGTAGACGCGCAGCGTTGAGGTCGCTGTGGGGTAACACCCGTGGAAGTTCGAGTCTTCTCGGCCGCACCACTGGCTCTTCCGGAGGAAGATGCCGACGCTTTCGTACTATTTTTTTATGCGGCAGTCGCTCCAATGGGGCGATGAGAGCATCCAGCGGTTTGTTAGCGAAGGTCAAACCCAATCAAAATCCGGTTTGCGTGGCAGAGAATTAGACCCGGGGGATCGAATTCAGCGTTTTGATCCGCGGAGCGGGATTGGGTTAGTACCCCTCCTCCTTAAAAACCCACCACGCACCCGTCCTTGCGCGGGTCCGACCCGCCGACATAAAGCCCGTTGTCCAGTCGCTCGATAATCTGCGCGCCGCCAAATCCGAACGCGTTGTCCGGCGCCTCTCGGGTGATCTGATGCCCGCGGTCCGCCAGCCAAGAGACAGTGTCGGCGGGTACCGACGCCTCGACCGCAACACCAAGCCCGTTTGTCACTCGCCAGCGCGGCGCGTCGCAGGCGGTTTGCGGGTCTTGCCCCCAAAGCTGCGTACGCAGAAGCATTTGCAGGTGGCCTTGCGCCTGCATCGGCCCGCCCATGACGCCAAAACTCATGAGCGGTGCGCCGCCGCGCATCGCGAAGCCGGGGATGATGGTGTGAAAAGGGCGTTTGCGCGGGCCGACGGCGTTCACATGCGCAGGATCAAGCGAAAACGCCGCGCCGCGGTTCTGCAATGCGACGCCGGTGCCGGGGACGACCACGCCCGAGCCGAAGCCCGCGTAGTTAGACTGAATGAAGGAGACCATCATGCCGCTGGCATCTGCCGCTGTCAGGTAGACGGTGCCGCCTGCGGTGGGCGCGCCTGCACCGAAGTCGGTGGCGCGATCTTCGTCGATCAGGGCTGCGCGGGATTTGAGGTAAGCGTCATCCAGGAGGTGTTCTGCCGTGACGGGCGCCATGTTGGCGGGATCGGTCACGTATGTTTCGGCGTCGCGCAGGGCGAGTTTTGTCGCCTCTATTTGCAGGTGCAGGGCGCGGGGATCATCGGGGCCCATGTCGCGCACCGGGGTTTGGGCGAGGATGCCAAGGGCCATGAGAGCGGCGATGCCCTGACCGTTGGGCGGGATTTCATGCAGGTCCAGCCCGTCCCACCCTTTCGAGATCGTGCCGCACCACTCGGGACGATGACTGGCGAGGTCATCGAGGCTTAGAGCCGCGCCGTGCTGGGCGGCGAAAGCGGCGATCTCCTCGGCAATCTCGCCCTCGTAGAAGGCTTTGCCGTGGGTTTCCGCAATGGCTTGCAGGGTGCGGGCGTGGCCAGGGCTTTGGAACAATGCGCCAGCCCCCGGGGCTGCGCCGCTGGGCAGGAACGTGTCTGCAAAACCGGGTTGCACCGACAACTCCATCCCTGCTCGGCCCCAGAGGTGGGCGATGATGGGGGCGACGGCGAAGCCCGCACTGGCATAGCGGATTGCAGGCGCGAAGAGGTCGGCAAAAGGCAAAGCGCCAAAGCGTTCCGAGCAAGCGGCCCAGGCAGAGACCGCGCCGGGCACAGTGACGGTATCCCAGCCGCGCCACGGCATTTCGTCGTACGGCGCGAAGCGGTCGGGCGTCCAGCCCGCGGGAGACGCGCCAGAGGCGTTGAGCCCGTGAAGCTGGGTGCCGTCCCAGATGATGGCAAAGGCGTCGGAGCCGATCCCGTTGCCCGTGGGCTCTACCACCGTCAGGGCTATAGCGGTGGCGAGCGCCGCGTCGACCGCGTTGCCGCCGCGGGCGAGCATAGAAAGTCCAGCCTGGGCCGCAAGCGGCTGGGAGGTGGCGACCATATTGGCCGCATAGACAGGCGAACGGCGGCTGGGGTACGTGGGTTTCATTCGGAAGCTCCGGGGGTTGCTACTCCAGAGGCTAGAGCGCGGCGGTACCCGCGGCAAATGTGGCGGCGCGCGCCTTGCATGTGTCAACATGTCATAGCGGGCGGGCTTGCACGCTCCCTGCGCTCTGTATACGACGGCATACAATTGCGATCAACGGGGCCGACTCAGCGCTCCTTGCCGCGCGCCATGCCACTTTTCCGGAGCCAGCCATGAGCCTTTATCAAGCCTATCTTGAAGAAATCGAAACGCGCAAAGGCGAGGGCCTGAGCCCCAAGCCAATCGACGCGGGCGACCTCACAGCCGAGATCATCGCGCTGATCGAGGATGCGTCCAGCCCGCACCGGGACGGCGCGCTGAATTTCTTTATCTACAACACGCTGCCCGGGACGACCTCGGCCGCCGGGGTGAAGGCGCAATTCCTGAAGAAGATCATCCTGGGCGATGCCTCCGTGCCCGAAATCACGCCCGATTTCGCGTTCGAGCTGCTGTCGCACATGAAAGGCGGACCGTCGGTTGCCGTTCTGCTCGACCTGGCGCTGGGCGAGGATGCCGCGATTGCTGCGCAGGCGGGCGAGGTGTTGAAGACGCAGGTGTTCCTCTACGAGGCCGACACGGACCGGCTGAAGGCCGCGATGGACTCGGGCAACGCTGTGGCCCGGGACGTCGTGGAAAGCTACGCGAAGGCAGAGTTCTTCACCAAGCTGCCCGAGGTCGATGAAGAGATCGAGGTTGTCACCTACATCGCCGCAGAGGGAGACATTTCCACCGACCTGCTGAGCCCAGGCAACCAGGCGCACAGCCGCGCTGACCGCGAGTTGCACGGCAAATGCCTGATCTCCGAAGAGGCGCAGGCCGAGATCGAGGCGCTGAAACTCAAGCACCCGAACGCGCGCGTCATGCTGATCGCGGAGAAGGGCACGATGGGCGTTGGCTCGTCCCGCATGTCGGGCGTGAACAACGTGGCCCTGTGGACGGGCAAGCAGGCCTCCCCCTATGTGCCGTTCGTGAATATCGCGCCCGTGGTGGCGGGGACCAACGGTATCTCGCCGATCTTTCTGACCACCGTTGGTGTGACGGGCGGTATCGGGGTCGACCTGAAAAACTGGGTGAAAAAGCTGGGCGAGGACGGCAAGCCGATCATCGACAACGCAGGCAACGAGGTGCTTGAGCAGCGCTATTCGGTGGAAACCGGCACCGTGCTGAAGATCAACACCAAGGCCAAGAAGCTTTACAGCGCTTCCGGCGAGGAGCTGGTCGACATGGAAGGCTCCTTTACCCCGCAGAAGATGGAATTCATGCGGGCGGGCGGCTCCTATGCGATCGTCTTCGGCAAGAAGCTGCAGACATTTGCCTGTGAAGCGCTGGGCGTGCCGCTGGTCAGCGCCTTTGCCCCCAGCCGAGAGATCAGCGTTCCGGATCAGGGCCTGACGGCGGTCGAGAAGATCTTTAACACCAACGCGCGCGGCGTTGAGCCGGGCAAAGTACTGCACGCAGGCAGCGACGTGCGGGTGAAGGTGAACATCGTCGGCAGCCAGGACACCACCGGCCCGATGACCGCGCAAGAGCTTGAGGCGATGGCGGCGACCGTCCTGTCCCCTGCAGTGGATGGCGCCTACCAGTCGGGCTGTCACACGGCGTCAGTCTGGGACGCGAAAGCGGCGGCGAACACGCCGAAGCTGATGCAGTTCATGTCCGATTTTGGCCTGGTCACCGCGCGCGACCCCAAAGGCGTGTACCATTCCATGACGGACGTGATCCACAAGGTGCTCAACGACATCACGGTCGATGACTGGTCGATCATCATCGGCGGCGACAGCCATACGCGCATGTCCAAGGGCATTGCCTTTGGCGCGGACAGCGGCACGGTCGCGCTGGCGCTGGCCACGGGGGAGGCCACGATGCCGATCCCGGATTCGGTCAAAGTGACCTTCACCGGCGAGATGGCCGACCACATGGATTTCCGCGACGTGGTGCACGCCACGCAGGCGCAGATGCTGGCCCAGCACGGGGACAACGTGTTCCAGGGCCGGGTGATCGAGGTGCATATCGGGACGCTCATGGCCGATCAGGCCTTTACCTTCACGGACTGGACGGCGGAGATGAAGGCGAAGGCATCGATCTGCATCTCGGACGACGAGACGCTGATTGGCAGCCTCGAGATCGCGGCCAGCCGGATCAAGATCATGATCGACAAAGGCATGGAGAACGAGGCGGGCATGCTGCAGGGCCTCATCGACATTGCCGAGGCACGCATCGCGCAGATCCGGTCGGGGACAAAGCCCGCGCTGCGCCCGGATGCCAATGCCAAATACGCCGCCGAAGTGGTTGTCGACCTCGATGCGATCCAGGAGCCGATGATCGCGGACCCGGACGTGACCAACCCCGATGTGTCAAAGCGCTACACCCACGACACCATCCGGCCCATCAGCTACTATGCGGCTGAAAAGAAGGTCGATCTGGGCTTTGTCGGCTCGTGCATGGTGCACAAGGGCGATGTGAAGATCGTGGCGCAGATGCTCCGCAACCTCGAGGCCGAGGCCGGCAAGGTCGAATTCAAGGCCCCGCTGGTCGTGGCCGCGCCGACCTACAACATCATCGATGAGCTGAAAGAGGAAGGCGACTGGGAGATCCTGTCGAAATACGCGGGCTTCGAGTTTGACGACACCGCGCCCAAGCAGAAGGCCCGGACGGAGTACGAAAACATCCTCTACCTCGAACGGCCTGGCTGTAACCTGTGCATGGGCAACCAGGAAAAGGCGGCCAAGGGCGACACGGTGCTGGCGACCTCCACACGACTCTTCAAGGGCCGGGTGGTCGAGGACAGCGCGGACAAGCCGGGCGAGTCGCTTCTGGGCTCCACCCCTGTCGTTGTGCTGTCGGCAATCCTGGGCCGCACGCCCACGCTGAGCGAGTACAAGGCCGCCGTGAAGGGCATTGACCTGACCAAGTTTGCGCCGCCTATGGCGCGTCCGGGCCAGAGTGCATCGCTGCACTTCTGATCCGCGATCAAGGCTGATACTGGGGGCGCATTCGAGACCGGAGGCGCCCCCATGTACGTTGCGATGAACCGATTTGCCGTGGCAGCAGGCCAAGAGCAGGCTTTCGAGGCGCTTTGGCTTGAGCGCAATAGCCAGTTGGATGACCTTGAGGGCTTTGAGGCATTTCACATGCTCAAAGGGACAACGGCGGCAGATGGCACACGGCTCTATATCTCCTCCTCAACCTGGGCGTCGGAGGCTGCGTTTCGGGCGTGGACCCGCTCAGAGGCCTTTCGCGCGGCGCACAAGGATGTTGGCGCGCACGCTGAACTTTACCAAGGCCCGCCCGTTTTCGAGGGCTTTGACGTGATCCAGACGCTTTAGGCTCGTTCAGGCATCTCGCCCTGTACCATGCCGCGGTAGAGCGTACGGGTGCCTACCACCGAGGAATGGTCGGCGGCGTGCAGGGTGCAGCGATTGTCCCAAATCACAACATCGCCCGGTGACCAGCGGTGCCTGCGCGGGACATCGAACGTCTGGGAGTGGGTATAAAGCCCGCCAACCAGATCTGTGCGATCGGTCCCGTCCGCAAGCACCAATTTGCGGCAGCGCGCCAGCGCAGTCAGAAAAAGAGCCGCGCGGCCTGTCACCGGGTTGCGGCGCACCAGCGGGTGCCAGACGGCGTCCGTCTCGGGCACGTCTGTCGGGACGTGTAGCACCGATGCCCCCACCAAAACGCCGCGCAGGTCGAGCGGCAATGCCTCCCACGCGGCGTATTGATCTGTGAACAGTGTCGCACCGCCCTGCGCCGGAACCTCCATCGCGATCAGCGCGGAATAGGAGGGCGGGCGCGCGACGTATGTAGTGTCGGAGTGAAAGACACTGCGCGGCGGCGTTTTCCGCCCTTGGTTCGTGACAATGTTCAGGTCGGGATGATCGGGTACCGGCGTTTCGCCATTCGTGAACATCAGTGGCCCGAGAACCGATAGAAAATCGATGAGCGCGGAAGGCCCGGACAGCCCGCCCTTCAACAGAACAGCGCCGTGCGTGGAGGCCGCACGCGCAGCCATACATGGGTCTGGCGCGCAGGTCTCAAGCCCCTGCGCCGTGTCGGGGTTGTGGATGTTCACAGACCTTCTCCCTCTGATCAGCGTGGCGCACATCGCGAGACATAGGCCGAAGCGGCGCCCCGGACAGAGGAACCGCCATGTCCAGTTCTGCGTTGCGTACAGGACCACGAACAAAAAGGGGCTGGCCGTGAAGGACATCGCAGAGCAAACCGCACCGCAGAAGATCGACCCGCACGAGCGCCGCGACGTGCATCGGGCAGGAAAGTTACCGGCCAAGCTGGTCTATGAGGTGATCCGACGGGATGGTGCCGAAGAGCTTGAACGCCCGCTGCGTTCGCTGGTCTGGTCGGGGATCGCGGCGGGCATTGTCATTGCCTTTTCGGTCATCGCGGAGGCCGTTTTTCGGACATATCTGCCGTCCGCGCCATCCTCCTATCTAATCGAAAACATTGGTTATACCTTTGGCTTCTTGCTGGTGATCCTTGGCCGGATGCAGCTTTTTACCGAAAACACGATTACCACCGTGCTGCCCTTGATGGCGCGTCCATCATGGTTTGCTCTGGGTGCTGTTGCCCGTCTGTGGGCAGTCGTGCTGGCGGCGAATGTTGTCGGGGCCTTTGCGATTGCCGCCTTGATGGCGTTTACACCAGCTTTTCCATCCGACCTCACCCCGGCGCTGGTATCTTTGTCTGAACACGCGACCGGGTTTGGACCCGTCGAAGGATTTGCCCGCGCCATCCCGGCCGGCATTCTTGTCGCCGCGATTGTCTGGATGATGCCCGCATCGCCCTCCAACGCCTTTGCGATCATCTTTGCGTTTACGTGGCTCATCGCCGCGGGCGACTTTACCCATGTCGTCGCCGGATCAGTGGAAATGGCGTACCTCGTGTGGCTCGGCGATCTGGGCCTTTGGACGGGTTTTTCAACCTTCTTCGTGCCGGTTCTGCTGGGCAATATTGTGGGCGGAACGGTTGTCTTTGCGCTTATGGCGTGGGGCCAGGTAAAGGACGAGTTGAGCGATTGAAACTGCAGTCTGTGCGGATGTTGAAAATTTCCCAGAGATTTTGGGAACCACATCCGCTTCAGGCTGTTAACCATGAGCGCCACGCAATGTGTCGCGCGCTCAGCAGGCCGCCTCCCTGTTCCCTCACCCCCCCGAAGGCGGCCTGCTGAGCCCTTGCAGCGCTTGCACAAGACCGCCGCGCATGTACGTTGCGCCTATGTCAAACGGCTATCTCCGAACCCTTCAATGAACGGCACGCGCCATATGCGCCGCTGGGGCCGCGCCGCGGGCGTCATATGGACGGCGCTCGACGAAAAGAACCTGTTTCTTGTTGCGGCGGGCTGCGCATTTTACGGAATCCTGTCCGTTTTTCCCGCGCTGTCCGCGATCATCGCGCTGTGGGGGTTGGTGTCAGACCCTGCATTTGTCGCGCAAGAGATGGAGCGGTTCCGCGCGCTTGTTCCGGATGAGGTCTATTCCCTGATCCAAAGTCGCGTGCTGGCTCTGACGCAGGCGGATGGTCAGACGCTGGGCTGGGCGAGTGCATTTTCCTTGGCCGTCGCGATCTGGACCGCGCGCGCCAGTGTTGCAGCGCTGATGCGGGGTCTGAATGCGATTTATGGCGTGCCTAACCGGCGTGGGATAGGCCATACGGTGCGCGCACTGGCGCTGACGATGGCGCTGATCGGCGTTGCGCTTGTCGCGCTTGCGGGGATTGTCGTCGCGCCGCTTGTCATCGCCTTTGTGCCTGAGACTATCCTCGGAGGGCCAGCTACGGTCGCAATGCTTAATCTGCTGCGCTGGGCGCTGGTGATTGGCGTCTTGCTGGCCGGATTTTGCCTTATCCTACGGATCGGGCCTAACGTGACCGGTCGAGACCGCCCGCTTTTGTCGGCGGGCGCTGTTGCAGCGACTGTGGGTTGGACGGCTGCGTCGGCCGGCTTTTCCATCTACCTGGCTCAGTTTGCACAATATAACGAGGTGTATGGGTCCATCGGGGCGGTAATCGCCTTGTTGATGTGGTTGTTCCTGTCTGCCTTGCTGGTCCTGCTTGGCGGTGCGCTCAACGCCGCACTTCGCGGACCGGTTGCAGGCGACGATGCTTTTTCGCCTCAAACGTAAGGACGCTTAGGCACGTTGCCGCGTTCAATTTCCGCGATGTCGGCCAGGGCCTGTGGATTGGCCACCGTCAGCCCACCGTCGCGCCACGTCGCGATTTGGCGTTCGCGTAGTTTGCCCAGGGTCTTGTTGGTGTGCACGAGGCTAAGGCCGACTGCGTCCGCAAAATCCTGTTGCCGGAAGGGCAACGGCATCACGCCACCCTGTGTCAGGCCCAAGGCCTCTCCGCGTTCGTGCAGGCGCAAAAGCCCCCATGCCACGCGCTCCAACGCTGTGCGCTGTCCAACGGTCACAAGCGCATCACCGAGGAAGTGTTCTTCGACAGCGGCGAGCCACGTAATGTCAAATCCGCGTTCGGGATGGTTGCGGATAAAGCGCATAAATTCGGACCGGTCAAATACGCACAGACGCATGTCAGTTGACGCAACGACAGTGTGCTGCATTTCGGACATGACCGCCGCTTGCAAGCCAATGAAATCTCCGGGAAAGACAAAATTGATAACTTGGCGCCGCCCGTTTGGAAGCGTCTTGTAACGCAGCCCCATGCCGCCAATCGCCGTATAAAGCTGTGGCGCATTGGTGCCTTCCATAAGCAAAGTGGTGCCTTCTTCGACCGTCAGTTCGCCTTTTTTGAACTGCTCGGTCTGGCGAAAATCCTCTTCTGTCTTGTGCGCAAAGATGTCTTTTCCCTTGAGCGGGCAGTTGAGGCAGCGGGTGGTCATGCACGGCTCCGTTAATTGTTTATGCTATGTCACAGTTAAATGCGGGAGGGGCCGGGGCGGTTCCATACAACGGGCGCGAATACATGGGAGCGCGCCCTTGGACGTTATTGCTTTCGAACCTGATCTGCTGATCGGAGAAGACCTGCGGGACGCCGCACGTGCCGCTGGTGCGCGTGCGCGCCTTGTACGGCACGCCAGCAACGTGCCGCGGGCGCTGGAGCGCGCGATTGGCAGCATGGTTTTGATGCTGAGCGCAAGCAGCGTTGCGCGGCATGCCGCTGAGCTGGAACCTGTGCTGACGCGCAAGGATGTTCGCGTGGTCTTGTTTGGCGTGGATCAAGACCACCCCGGCGGCACCGCGTTTAGTGCGGTGCTGCCCGACCCGTTTACCAATTTCGACGTGGAAAATGCCCTCGCCAGGCTTCGGAGCCCTTAGGCCTTGAGCGTCTCGGTCGAGGAGAAGAACAGGGCCTGACTGACCGCAGAGCGGACCTGTTCTTCTGTATAAGGTTTGGGGATCATAAAAGCGGGCTCGTGTTTTTCGCCCGTCAAGAGCCGCTCCGGGAACGCGGTGATAAAGATCACGGGGACCTCTTTCATCCCAGTCAGGATTTCGTTTACGGCCTCAATTCCCGAGGAGTTATCTGCAAGCTGAATATCGGCCAGGATCAGCGCAGGCGGGTCGGCACGGGCGATGCTGACCGCTTCGGCGTGGGTGCGCGCATTGCCAGTGATGCGGTGACCCATGTCGGCGACCATCGCTTCAAGATCCATGGCGATAATCGGCTCGTCTTCGATGATCAGGACAGAGCCCGCAACAAGGGCCGCCATTTCTTCGCGGGCGATGCGAACAAGTTCGGCTGCCTCATCGCCTGAGATCTGCATGATCAACCCGATGTCATGCTCTGAAAAGCCCTCGATCGTGTGCAGCAGCAGCGCCTCGCGCGTGTTCGGTGTCAGCTTTGACAGGTGCTCGCGGGCCTTGCCTTCGGGGCCGTCCATGGTGTCGGGCGCGGTGCTGTCCACATCGGAACTACGCCAAATCCCGTGCAAAACACCAAACAGCGCAACTCGCGGGCTCAAATCGCTGGCAATCAGGCTGCGATCCTCCAAAATCGTCTCCAGCGTTGCAACCGCATAAGCGTCACCGCTGGCCTGCGAGCCGGTGATCGCCCGTGCATAGCGACGCAGATATGGCAGCTCTGCCGCGATGGCGTCGGTCTGGGCATCGATACTCGCGGTATCCGTCATTTTGTTTTTTCCTCGCGTGTTCATTTTTTATGGAACCAAACGAGTGGCCGCCTGTTTGGTTCCATATAATTTGTCGAATGACATATGGAAAACGGACCTATAGCGGGCATTATGAACGACAAGAAATCATCTGACGACCTGCAGCGGCAGATCGATGAAAATCTCAAACGCGTATATGCCGATCAGGTTGAGGATACGCTGCCAGATCGGTTTACGGACCTGCTGGCCAAGCTGCGGGCAGGCGATGCGCCAGAAGCCAGCGGCGGCCAGGAGAGCGATAAATGAGCGCGCCGGATCCTCGTGACGAACTTGTCGACCATCTTCCGGCGCTGCGTGCCTTTGCGCTCAGCCTTACGCGGAACGGGGCGCTTGCTGATGACATGGTGCAGGACACGATTGTCAAAGCATGGACCAATATTGAAAAGTTCAATGTGGGAACAAACATGCGCGCTTGGCTCTTCACCATTCTGCGCAACACGTATTATTCCAACCGTCGCAAGGCGAACCGTGAGATTGGTGATGTGGACGGCGTCTTTACCGAGACGTTATCCGAGAAGCCGGCCCATGACGGGCGGCTGCAAATGAAAGATTTCCGGGAGGCCTTTGAAAAGCTACCGGACGAGCAGCGCGAGGCCTTGATCTTGGTGGGCGCCAACGGGTTTTCATACGAGGAAGCGGCCGAGATGTGCGGCGTTGCTGTCGGCACTATCAAAAGCCGCGCGAACCGTGGCCGCGCCCGCCTGACAGAGTTGTTGGAGTTGGACGCGGACGACGCGATGGAGCTGACGGACAACGCGACGATGGCCGTTGTGTCTGGAAACCGCTCGGCGGCAATGTAGCGCGGGGGCACTGTGGCTGGGCAGGCCGACACTGGTAAGGCGCCGCGATGGCGCGTGCGTCTTTGGGTGCAAGTGCTGGTCTTTTTGACCCTCGCGCTTGTCCCTTTGGGCATGATGGGGGTGTTACAGACCTCGACGCTTTCTCGTGAGGTCGAGAACCGTTCGCAGCTGCAATTGTTGGCACTGACGCAGACAGCCGTGTCTGGTGAAAAGGAAGCGCTGCTGCGCGCTCAGGGCGCGGCTCAAGCCATTGGGGTGATGGCCTATCGGCTGGGGGATACGCCGGACGAGTGCCGCGTCTTTATGCGCAACTTCCTGCATGATCACCCTGAGTTCAGCTTTGCGGGCTTTATTCCGCTCAATGGACTCATGGTGTGTTCAACAGCGCCGAACAGCATCGACTATTCTCAACATGACGACTTTGTGCGGCAATTGGCGGACCCCCGCGCCAGTGTCACATTGCTGGCAACGCCGGATGTCAGCACTGAAGCCGTTCTGAATTTTGTCCAACCTGTCGTCAACGAGGGCACTTTACGCGGTTTCCTGTCGCTGTCCCTGCCAGCGCCGGGATTTGTCACAATGCCGGACATGTCCGCCTCAGGGGCGCAGAAGCCGGACAGTCTGATCCTCTTCAACGCCGCTGGCGACTTGCTGACGGTGGAGCTGGGGCCACGGATTGATGCACCCGCCGTGCCGGTTGGACTCTCGCTGCAATCGCATGTCGGGCGCGGTGCAAAAGCCTTTAAGGCGATGTCCGGGACCGGCCAGGAACGGGCTTTTGCTGTAATCCCGGTTGTTCCTGACGTTGTCTATGCGATGGCGAGCTGGCCACAAGGTGCGACGGGGATTGGAGGCATCAGTCTCAGGCTGCCGGCATTGTTTACGCCGGTCATCATGTGGCTGGCCAGCCTTGCGGTTGTGTCATTTGCGATCCACCGCCTTGTGCTGCGCCATGTGCTGCAACTAGGCAAAAGGATGCGCCGCTTTGCCCGTGATCGCCACCTGGGAAAGAGGACTGAAGGCATGGCTATCGCCGCCGAACTGGCCGAGCTGGACGCCGAATTCAAGCGACTCGCCCAGACCATCGTGCAGGATGAGGCGGAAATGGAAAATGCGCTGCGGGAAAAGAACATCCTGCTCAAGGAGGTGCATCACCGCGTTAAGAATAACCTGCAGATGATCTCTTCGATCATGAACATGAAGGTGCGCTCCGCCAGAAATTCCGAGACTCGGCGCGTGATCGAACAGTTGCAAAGACGGGTCCTAGACCTCGCGCAGGTGCACCGTCAGCTTTATGTCAGCGAGAACCTCGCGCGCGCCGACGCGGGCGATATGCTGCGCAAGGTGCTTGAACCGCTCACAGATACGCTGCGCGACGGCACTGCGACGCAGGTGGAGGTTCGGATGCAATTCGACGCGATTGATCTGGTGCCCGATCAGCTTGTCGCGCTGTCGCTTCTGGCAAGTGAGGCGGCGTCGAACGCGGTCAAATATGTCGGCAAGCCGGAAGGCGGGCCGGCATGGATTGATGTTTGGTTGAAGTCACATGACGCGGATGCGAACGATGCGCCACAGGTCACTTTTGGCTGTGCGAATTCCCTGGGGCCACGCCCGGTTTTGCCGGTGAATGACCTGGCAGACGACACCGATACGGGGGGTCTTGGCACCTTGCTGATCCGCGCGTTTTCGATGCAACTTGGTGGTCCGGTCCAGATCGAACGCGACGCGGCGCGCCACAGCGTAACCAGTACGTTTGCAATCAGCACGAAAGACCAGATGGCTGGGGTCGACTATTAAGGCGCGCCATGGAACATCTGCGCCTCCTGCTTGTTGTGTCCCAGAAGGAGGTGCGCAATGAGTATTGATTTTCTTATCGTCGGACTGGCGGCATTGCTGCTGGTCGCCGCTGTGATCCTTGTTTCAACGCGGTCAGGCAAAGCGCGTGACCGAAATGACAGCTAGCTATTGATCGCAACACGCTGAAATGAAAAAGCCTCGAACCTGATTGGTTCGAGGCTTTTACTTTGCTAAAAGGGCGGAAAATTTAACCGTCTGTCGAGGCAACCGGGCTGGCTTGATCGACGATGGCGCCATCCGGGTCAGCGACAAACATATAAAGCGCAAGCGCGGCAACAAAACCAATGCACAGCGCAATGCCTGCGATCGCGCCCCAGTGGCGACGGGTCTGTTTTTGGATGTTGGTGGTATGGGCGGACATAAAGAAGCCTCCAAGTGTTACTTCGTCGGAGGGAAAACGCTTTAGATCGCAATAGGTTCCCGTCTAGCCAAGCGCGATAAGCCACCCCCACGCCGTCAGCACCGACGCGGCGGTCGCCACCAACACCGAGGAGGCCGCGACGCGCCGCGCGCGTCCGTAAAGATCAGCGAAGATGTAGGCGTTGAAGCCCGGTGCCATGGCGGCCGTCAACACCGCAGACCGAAAGAGGTCTTGCGGGACATCCAGCGCGGTGCCGAGCGACCAGGTGATCGTGGGATGGATCACGAGCGCAATCACGCAGATCATTGCAATGAGGGTTTTGTCTCCCTCTGGTCGATACTGATAAAGCACGCCCCCAAGCGCGAAAAGCGCGGCTGGCAGGGCCGCGCGCACGATTAGATCCAGCGCATCATCGATTACGCGGGGAAGATCAAAGCCGCTCAGGTTCACGGCGAAGCCAAGCAAAATCCCGATAACCAACGCGTTTCGGAACATCGCCGCCAATACGGCGCGGGCCATTTTGGCCGGGCTCTGGCCGCGGTTGCGCACGATTTCCATCACCGTGATTCCAAGCCCGTAACAGAAGGGCGAGTGTAGCGCGACGATGGCAAAATTGCCCGCCATCGCATCGGCACCGTAAGCGCGTTCAGTGATCGCGAGGCCGAGCAGCACCGAGTTGGAGAAAAGGCAGGCAAAGCCGATCACCACCGCGTCTTCCCAATCGCGCCCAAAAAGACGCGCGCCTAGGATGCCAAGTGCAAAACAGGTGCCGGCGCCCACGTAAAAGCTGGTTAGAAGGCCGGGGTGAAAGGTCGCGCCGAGGTCAATATTGGCGATGGCCTGAAAGAGCAGGCAGGGGATGGCGAAGCCTTGGGTGAACTTCATCACCCCGTCGATGCCGCTGATCGGGAAATAGCCGCGCCATGTCAGCACATAGCCCGTGGCGATGACCAGAAAGACCGGGAGGATAACGTCAAGAAGGGCCTGCATTCGGGGAAGTCTAGCGGTTTAAACGCCCTCCGGGGGGAGTTTATTTTGCCAAGTGACGGTGGATCACGCCGGAAGCTCGATCGTCATGCCATCGTAGGCCGGGGTGATGTGCTCCGGCGTCTCTGCTGCGACGGTCTCGTAGTCCAGATCGATATGCATGTTGGTCAGCACGGCGCGCTTGGGCTGCACCCGGTCGATCCAGTCCAGCGTCTGGGCCAGATGGCTATGCGTCGGGTGCGGGTCGCGGCGCAGGGCGTCGACGATCCAGACGTCGAGGTTTTCGAGTGCCGTCCACGAGGCGTCGGGGATGCTGGCAACATCGGGCAGGTAGGCAAGGCCGCCAATGCGGAAGCCGAGGCTGTCGATGGAGCCGTGGTTCACGTCGAACGGCGTTAGCGTGATAAGGCCACCCGGGCCATCGATCGTAACATCGCCGTCGATCTCGTTAATATCGAGGATCGGCGGGTAAGGTGAGCCGGGTGGTTGCAGGAAAGCATAGGCAAAGCGCGACATCAGCGCCTCGGTCGTGGCGCCATCGGCCCAGACCGGCAGGCGGGCGCGCATGTTGAAGACGATCATGCGCAGATCGTCGATGCCATGCACATGATCAGCGTGGCTGTGGGTGTAGACCACCGCGTCGAGCCGCCCGACCTCGGCATCCAGAAGCTGGCTGCGCAAGTCAGGGGAGGTGTCGATCAGGACGGTTGTCGTGCCTTCAGAGCCGACCCGTTCGACCAGCATGGAGCAGCGGCGGCGGTGGTTTTTCGGATTGGCCGGATCGCAGGCGCCCCAGTGCCCGCCAAGGCGCGGCACACCGCCCGAAGACCCGCAGCCCAGGATCGTGAAGCGCATCATGCGGCCTGATCCCACGCTGCGGCCTTGGTAAAAAGCCTGTCGAAATTGGCCTCCGTCTGCGCGGCGAAGGCGGCATAATCCATGCCGAACACCTCCGCGCCTTTCTGCGCGGTGTGCGCGACATAGGCCGGCTGGTTGCGCTTGCCGCGGTGGGGCGGGGGCGCGAGGTAGGGTGCGTCGGTTTCCACGAGGATGCGGTCCACCGGGGCAGCGGCAAAAATATCGCGCAACTCCTGGCTTTTGGGGAAGGCCGCGATGCCTGACATGGACAGGTAAAAGCCCAGATCAAGCGCGGCCTCCGCCAGTGCGCGGGACGAGGAAAAGCAGTGCATGACGCAACCATAGGCGCCCGCGCGGTGTTCTTCGCTCAGGATGCGGGCCATGTCGTCATCCGCGTCGCGCGCATGGATGATCAGCGGCAGGCCGGTTTGGCGCGCGGCCTCGATATGCACGCGCAGGCTTTCCTGCTGCACGGCCTTGCTACCCTCGGTGTAGTGGTAATCGAGCCCCGTCTCGCCGATGCCGACCATCTTGGGGTGACGGGCCATCTGCACCAGGGCGTCGACCGTCGCCAGCGGCTCGTCCGCCGCGCTCATCGGGTGGGTGCCGGCGGCGTAAAACACCGGGCCATGCGCCTCTGCGATGGCGCGCACCTGCGGCTCAAGCCGCAGCTTGGTGCAGATGGTCACCATGCGGTGCACGCCCATGTTCGCCGCCTCGGCGAGCACGTCGGGCAGGGTGCCGTCAAAGTCGGGGAAGTCCAGATGACAATGGCTGTCGGTGATCTGCGGCGTCATGCGGGGGCCTGCGCGGGGGATGCGGTGCGAGCCGCTTCGGTCAGCTCTCGGAACGTATCTAGAACGAGTGCGGCAGGGTCAAGGTTGACAGCCAGCCCATGCGCCGCCCGGGCCGAGATCGTCTGCGCCGCCTGTGCCCAGATCCGGCCTGCACCTTGGTGCGGGGCGAGGCGGGCCATAACGGTGCTTTCATGCGGCGCGGCCTGTATTTCGGGCGGCTGCCCCGTTGCGCCGGCGCGGGCCAGCCGGGCCAGCGCGATGTCCAGAAGGGTGAACAGCAACCGCCGCTTGTCATCGGCCCCGCGCTGGGCCGCCGCCTCGGCCAGCGCCAGGGTGCGCGCGCGGTCAAGCCGGGGCAGGGTGCCCAGAAGGGCGATCAGCTCTGCGTAAATCTCCAGCCCGCCGCCCTGCGCAAGCCGTAGCGCTGCACCAACGGACCCCGCCGCGAGCTCTGCCAGCGCGGGGCCATGCTGGCTGGCATCAAGGCCTGCTTGACCCAGCGCCGCATCCATGTCCTGCGCGCCGAGGGGCGACAGCCGGAGCGTTCGGCAGCGCGAGCGGATTGTCGGCAAGAGGCGTGCGGGCTGGTGTGCGATCAGCAAAAGCACCGTGCGCTCGGGCGGCTCTTCCAGCATCTTCAATAGCGCATTGGCCGCCTGCACGTTCATCTCGTCCGCGGCATCCACAATGACCACCCGTCGCCCGCCATCGGTGGCCGACAGCTGAAAGAACGAGGCCAGCGCGCGGATGTCATCGACGACAATCTGGTCGCGCATCCGGTCGCCCTTGTCGTTAGGGCTGCGCGTCACCGCCCGAACGCCGGGGTCCGAGCCTGCGGCAAGGCGGCGTGCGACCGGATGATCCGGCGCGATATCAAGGCTGGTAGGGCTCGGCGCGGCAAACATGCCGCCATCATCCTCAGGCGTAGCCAGCAGAAATCGCGCAATGCGCCAGGCCAGTGTGGCCTTGCCTATGCCGCGCGGGCCGGTCATCAGCCAGGCGTGGTGCAGCCGCCCGCCATTATACGCGTCCAGAAATTCGGTTTCGGCCGGCTCTTGGCCAAAAAGCTGCGCGGCATCGCGGGGATGTGGTGCACCTTGAACCTGATCTGGGGCGGGAAGCTCGGCCATACCGCCTTCCTACCTGCCGCGCCGCGGTGGTTCCAGCCTATCTTCTTCGGACCCCAAAAATGCCGGAGTGCAGGGCAGAACCTCGCTCCAGATGGACTTTTCATGCCTATAGATCGGGTAGAGCGGCCCGCACACGCCGGGCAACAACATCCTGCATAGCCGCGCCATCAATGACGGAAAAACGGTCCGGGAATTCTTTGGCCAGCGCAAGAAAACCCGCGCGCATTTGCGCCTGCAGGCTCGCGCCGAAATCCTCGAACCGTTCCTCGGTCCCTTGCCGCCCCTTGGCGCGGGCCAGCCCGGTATCCGGGTCCATGTCGATCAGCAGGGTCACATCCGGCTCGCGCCCGATCATCAGGGTATGCAGTTGATCGACAAGGCCGCGCAGATCGCCGCGGCTCAGGCCCTGATACATGCGCGTGCTGTCTGCAAAGCGGTCGCAGATCACGATCTTGCCCGCGGCTAGCGCCGGTTCGATCGTGCGTTCGAGGTGATCGCGCCGTGCGGCGGTGAACAGCAGGATTTCCGTGCGGGCCGACCAGCGGTCAGGGTCGCCTTGCAGCACCAGCGCGCGGATTTCTTCAGCCCCGGGCGAGCCGCCCGGCTCGCGCGTCAGCACCACGTCGTGGCCCTCGGCACGCAGGGTATCGGCGAGCAACCGGGCCTGGGTGGATTTGCCGGACCCATCAATCCCTTCAAACGAAATGAAACGGCCCGACATGGTGACTTAACTGGCCGGCGCCTCGGCGGGACCGTCCTGGAGCCGTTCGAGCAAGACCCGTGCCACGGTGCTGATGCGGGCAACAAAACCACCTTCGGGCACATCGGTTTCGGCAACTAGCGGCACACGCATCTCGGGCAGGCCTTCGGGCTGCAATACCAGTTCGGCCAGCGGATCACCAGCAGCCACCGGGGCGCGGACGGGTCCGGTGTAGACGACCTCAGCTTCCAACGTATCGCCGGCAAGGATTGGCAGCAGCAGGCGCACGTCCTCGGCGGGGACAAGGCCGACGCGCGGCGTCTCGCCCATCCAGACGTCTGCACTTGCCACACGCGTGCCAGCGGCCAGCACGTCGCGTTCGGCAAACTGGCGGAAGGCCCAGTTCACGATCGCTTCGCTTTCCTGCGCGCGGGCAGCGGCGGTATCGAGGCCAGAAATCACGAAAATAACCCGCCGGTCGCCCTGCCGGGCGCTGCCGACAAGCCCGTAGCCTGCCTCGCGCGTGTGGCCGGTTTTCAGGCCGTCTGCCCCGATGTCGAGGCCCAGCAACGGATTGCGATTAAACCTGTTGGAGCTTTCCTTGGCATCGAACAGGAATTCGCGTTCGGCAAACATCGGGTAGAATTCCGGAAAATCCGTGATCAGCTTGCTGGCCAGCAGGGCCAGATCGCGCATCGACATCAGGTGGCCCGCCTGCGGCCAGCCGTTGGAGTTGGTGAAGGTCGAATTGGTCATGCCCATCTGCTGCGCACGCTGAGTCATCATGCGGGCGAAACCTGCCTCGCTCCCGGTGGGCGACAGCGCCTCCGCCAGCACCACGCAGGCATCGTTGCCCGACAGGACAATGATGCCGCGGATCAGGTCCTCTACAGTCACCCGCTCTCCGGCTTGCAGGAACATGGTGGAGCCGCCATAGGCCTGCGCCGCCGCGCTGACGCGCAACTCTTCGCCCATCGACAGGCGGCCATCGCGCAACGCCTCAAACGCCATGTAAAGCGTCATCAACTTCGACATGGACGCGGGCGGCAACGGCACGTCTGCATTTTTGGCCAGAAGGACAGTGCCGGTGGTCTGGTCTATCACAAAAGCCTGTTTGGCCCGCGTATCAAAAGCGGCAGCGGTTTGCGTCGTCAGGAAAAGCGTCAGGATGGCAGCGAAAAGGCGCATGATGTCTCCCCGGAATGTTGGCCCGTCAGTTGCTTACGGCATACGCATCCGAGAACCCTTCCTGCTTGATCTTGTCAAGCAGCGCGCGGCGCTCACCCGCGCTGGTTGCCGGGCCGACAATGACGCGATGGAAGGTTTTGCCGCCGTTCTGGAAGGTCTTGATCGTGGGCACGATCCCGGCGCTCCGCATCTGCTGCGCCGTTCGGTTTGCATTGGCCTCGACGCTGAAAATACCGATTTGAACAAACGGTTTATCCAGTGTGCTTGCACGCGTTGCCGGGGTGGCGGGCTGCGGTGTGGGCGCGGCTGCTGAGGCGGAAACCGGCGTCGGCTCGGGTGCGTCCAGCACGGCACTCGCCGCCGCAATAGGGTCCAGCGGAGTTTCGCTTACCGGCGCGGGATCCGCCACTGCCTCTACGAGGGGCACCTCGGGCTCTTCTGTCACGACCTCTTTGCGCAGGGCGGTCACGTCCAGCTCGACCGGCGCGCCAGCCAGCATGCCGAGCTCTGCCGCAGCGTCCGATGACACCTGCAAGCGCGGGCCAGGGATGTCGCGTTCCCGGCGAAAGAGCGCCCCCACAACAAACTTGCCGTTTGTCTGGTTGCGGATGATGACCCGCTCGGGGTCTTTGACATCTGGGTGCGCGACCCAGACGCCGCCTAGGCTCGGCCGTCCGTCCCAAAGCCCGGCTTCTGTGGCGGAGAAAACGTCAGGTGCCTCGACGTCGCGTTCGACCGTCGCGCCCGGGGTGGCCGCCCGGCTGACGGTGCCAGGATCCGCAGCAGTGCCGCCACTCGCCAGGCTCGCGAGAGAGAACTGCCCGCTCTCGTCGCAGCCCGCAAGCGCAAGTGCGCCGATGATCGTAAGTGTGGTGATGCGCGCCATGCCTGCCTCGCCGTCTCGATTGCCTGAATTGCCTCGTGCCCGGCTCTTTGGCCGGTGCTTTTTGGCAGCATAGCGCGCAAAGCGTCGCACGCCAAGCGCCGCGTTTGCTGTGGGCGGCGATCCTCCAACCGGGCCGTGAGACCGCGGAAGGCGCGACAGGACAGATGCGACATGTAGACGGGGCGAGATCAGGTGTGCCGCGCGAAGTCGAATTGCCGAATCGCGCGTGTCCGGGTTAGAGGCAGCGCACCGGAGGTTTGGCAGAGTGGTCGAATGCGGCGGTCTTGAAAACCGTTGGGCGTGAGAGCGTCCCGTGGGTTCGAATCCCACAGCCTCCGCCACCCAGTCCTTTTGCATATTGATTATAAATGATAAAATAAAAGGTTGGAGTGCGCGTTCCCACACTTGTTCCCACGTTTGGCCGTCAGTTGAAGTGCCCATTCCGTCACTCGCTTTCCCCGGTAACAATACGTCGTTGCTCGTCTCGGCTGATTTGTCCGTAGCTGCGCAGCGTTGTGAGGGGATCGCTATGGCCTAGGTTTTGCGCGGTGGCGATGAACTCCGCCACGCTCGTGCTGTTTTTCGCAGCGTGCCGAGCAAGCATGTGCCGGAACGCGTGGGGGCCGAAGGGTGGCAGGCCAGCCTCCCCAAAGGCCGCATTCACGATCTTCCTCACCGGCTCGGTCGTTTTCCAATGCGCACGCTTGAAGCCATTTGCTGCGAAACCGGAATTTGCCTGAACCGTCAGCGCCGTTGCGGGAAACAGAGGGTCGCTGGGGCCATAGAGGGCTACTTCATTGAGATGGGTTATCCAGTCACGCAACGGAGCCTCTGCTTCAGCGAAGTCCTTGGCAAAAAAGGTGTCGATCCGTTTGCCGAACTTGGTAGCCACCTCGCGCGGGTTTTGGGTGACAGACTTTTCGTCCAGATCAACATGCTTGAACTTAAGGGACGTGAGCGCTTCGACGCGGATGCCCGTCAGGCACAGCAGAGCAAAGATGGCTCTATCGCGCATTTGGCGGGGGGTATCGGCAGGCATCATCGCGAGCCTCGGCTTCATCCCTGCGGGAAAGCTGGAAATAGCTTGCATCCGCCGCCTTGATCCTGCGGCGATAGCCGTCTTGCTGGGACAACCAGAGTGTAAAGTCGCGCATCGTCGCCATGATCGCATGGCTTGTGGATTTGGCCAGCGGCTGGCCCGTTAAGGTTCTTGCCGTGTCCAAATGTGCGCGAAATCCGACGGCCCAATCAACGTGAAACTTCGTAAAGTCCTTGCGCCCATTCCAAACGTCGAAGCGTTCCAGCGCCGCGATTTCACTATTCAGGGTTTTGACGGAACACTGCTTGGCGTGCTTGCGATAGAGAAGATAATCGCGCTTGATCCGTTCGTTCTTCTCGTTGGGTTTTTTTGGTCATTCGCCTCGTCTCCCGCTCAAATTTTGACCGTCAAAACTGTTCGGTTTGGTTGGGGTGCAGAACCGGAAGTAAAGGGGGGCATGTGTCCCCCACCTTAATGTCGATTCTGGTGTTAGCGTTTCAGGCGCGGGATCAGGACGGTTTCGGCCTCCCGTGCCGTGGACGTTATGGCGGGGCTCGGGGCTGGGTCTGTCGAAGGTTCCGGGGTTAATGAAACAAAGCGGCTGGCAGCTCGAACTAAGCAACCTCCCCGCCGGCGGCTTGGAGGCAAAACCGGTTCTTCCTGCGGAAAGAACAGGGGCAGTGCTTTCAGTCGATTGACGTGGTTTGCTTGTCGTCCTTGGGGCCAGCGCGCCCCAAGGCCTAGCTGTCTCATCATCGATCCATGCCGGACACTCTGCCTTCGTAGGGCGAGCCGACGCTGGCCTGACACGCACAATACCCGAGGCGCGATGTCAGAACACGAAATCCGACTCGTCCAGATCGGCGAGGTTTTCACCGACGAGCGTGATCATGTTGCCGTTGCCGTCTTCGATGCGGACGTTCGCCCCGGCCTGGCGCATGTGGTTTGCAAGCAGATCAGCATAGTCAACAATCGCCGACACGTCTGTTAAAACGATGTTCTCGTTGCCATTATTCGCGTTGAAGTCCCGGATGATGTTGACGCCGAAATTGTCGGCAAACACAAAATCGTCAAAGCCCCCGCCGCCAACCAGTGTATCGTTTCCGGTGCCGGCAATGATCCGGTCATCCCCGCCGCCGCCGTGGATGTAATCATTGCCTGCGCCGCCATTAATCGTGTCCTGCCCGTCGGCAGTGGCTTCGCCCGTATCCGTGTAGCGGTCGTTGCCTGATCCCAGATCCACATCGTCAGCGCCATTCCCGCCGCGGACCACGTCATTTCCAGTGCCGCTTTCAATCGTATCGGCCCCGTTGCCGCCGGTGATGCGGTCCCCACCACCACCGGTGCTGATACTGTCGTTACCGTTGCCGCCGTTGACGATGTCCATCTCGTCCTGCGGCGCGTCAGTGTAGGTGTCGTTGCCGTTCCCCAGATTGGCCAGATCGGTGCCCTTTCCACCTTCAACGGTGTCATTCCCATCGCCGCCAAGCAGCGTGTCGTCTCCGCTGCCGCCGTTCAGACTGTCGTCGCCGCCGCCCGTGTTGATGTAGTCGTTTCCGTCTTCGCCGCTGACGGTATCGCGCCCGCCAATTCCGGCCTCGGCCGTGTCGATATAGCGGTCGTTCCCTCCGCCCAAGTTTAAGGAGTCGCGGCCATTTCCGCCCAGCACGACGTCGTTGCCTCCGCCCGCGTTCGCGTTGTCATCGCCGTCACCCAGCCGGATGATATCGTTCCCGCCTTCGGTGCGCACATAATCATGCCCTGCCGTGGCAATCAGAATATACCGCTCAAAGCTGGAGATGTTGAACGTCTCGGTGCCGCTGCCGGTCCAGATATGGTCAGAACCAAGCTGATCGGGAGTGAAAACAAGCGTATAACCATCGCCGCCACGCGCGGCGTACGCCGAATAGTTAAGCGTGATGCGATCCTCGCCGGTGTAGCCGCTCAGTGACCCGATTAGCCCCCGGCTCAGAACAACCACATCATCGCCCTGCGTCAGCGTGCCGGTGATCTTTTCAAAGCCCTGCCATTGGCCACCACCCGCGTTGTTCCTGACTGTCACGCCGGTGTCAAAGCCTTGCCAACTAACGATCAGCGTATCATAGCCTGTGCCCCCAAAAGCGCGGTCGTCCATATCTGACGTCTCGAACAGGTCATCTCCGGCGTCCAGCCACACGAAATCGCGACCCAGCCCCCCCTGAACATTGTCGTTCCCTGCGCCGGCGCGGATCACGTCATTGCCGCCCTCGGTGCGGATATAATCGTGCCCCGCCGTTGCCGTGACCGTGTAGCGTTCAAAGCTGGAAATATTGAAATAATCCAGCGCCGTGCCATCCCAGATATAGTCGGACCCCGATGCATCGGGCGTGAAGTACAGGGTGAACAGGTCACCACCGCGCGCGGCATAATCCGAATAGTCCACGCTGATCTGGTCAAAGCCGGAATGGCCGCTGATCGTATCCAGATAGGCGCCTTCATAGACCAGAACATCGTCGCCAAGCGTCAGGGTTCCGCTGTAATGCTCGAACCCCTGCCATTGGCCCGTTGTCATATCGATGCCCAGCGTCACACCGGTGGTAAAGCCGCGCCAGTCGACGATCAGCGTGTCATAGCCCACCCCGCCAAAGGCGCGGTCGTCCATGTCCCACGTCTCGAACAGGTCGTCGCCCGCATCCAGCCAGACGAAATCGCGGCCCGCACCGCCCCGCACGCTATCATTTCCGCCCCCCGCGCGGATCACGTCATTGCCGCCTTCTGTGCGGATGAAATCATGCCCGGCCGTGGCCGTTATGAAGTAGCGCTCAAACGTCGAAATATCGAAATAGTCGAGTGCAGTGCCGTCCCAGACGTAATCGCCCCCGGCTGCATCGGGGGTGAAATACAGCGTGATCTCATCCCCGCCGCGCGCGGCAAAACCCGAATAATCTACCGTGATCTGGTCAAACCCGGCACGGCCGCTGATCGTCTCAAGAAAACCGCCATCGAAGATGACAACGTCGTCGCCCTGCGTCAGCGTACCCGAGAAGCTTTCGAACCCCTGCCACTGGCCTGTCGTCGCGCCGGTTTGCAAGGTCACGCCTGTGGTGAAAGTGCTCCAGCTGACGTACAGGATGTCAAAGCCGGCCCCGCCAAAGACCTGATCGTCCATGTCCTGCGTATCGAATGCGTCATCGCCGCGCCCAAGCCAGACATGGTCGGCCCCAATTCCCGCAAAGACATAATCGTCACCCGCACCCGCGCGGATCACGTCACGCCCGCCTTCGGTCCGAATGAAATCCCGGCCCTCGGTGCCCGTTACGGTGTAGTGTTCAAAGCTGCTCAGGCTGAAGAAATCGGTTGTTGTGCCGTCCCAGATGTAATCCGACCCCGCGGCGTCTGGGGTGAAATAGAGCGTGTAGTCATCACCGGGACGAGCGGCATAGCCGGAATAGTCCACGACGGCCCGCTGCGCGCCGATGCCGCCGCTGACATTGCCCAACACTGCGGCAAGGTTCTGAACCGTCACGCTATCCTGACTGTCCTGCGCGGCCACCTGTGCGAGAACGTTCTGGTATTCAGCAGTGATATCCGCCAGCGGCCCGGTCGTGTCCTGATCCGTGCCCCACAGGCCGCCGTTCAGCCTGTCGGCCTCGTACAGCGCCGCGCCAAGAAGAACCTGATACTCTGCCAGAACACTCAGCAGCCCCGAAAGCGTGTCAAAGCGCGCAGCGTCAATCTCCCAGCGGGACGCGTTGTAGTCAGAGGCAACATCGCTCAGCACCCCAACCGCGTCGGTGAGGTAACTCACCACTACCGTGCTGCCCGGCAGGAACGCGGCGACAGACTTGATCGCCGCCAGAACATCCGCTGCGTGCTCCAGATACTCCACCCGGGTGTAGAACAGGACATCGTCGATAAAGTTGCGCGACGTTTCCGTGAGGTTCGGATCGTCCGCCGCCTCCTGCAGTACCTTGGCCTTGTTCAGCGCTTCGCCAAAGTCATTCAACGCGGACGCGATCTTGAGGACCGCCGAAATCTTAGGGTCCAGCTTCTGCACCGGCGACAGCAAATCTGCCAGCCGATCAGCCTGCGAAACAAACCCGCCGATATTGTCCAGCGTCGCGTCGATCGCATCCGCCAGATCTTGCGGATTATTCGATTGCATCGCCGTGTTTAAGTCCTCAAGGACTTCAACAAAATCGAACCCGTTCCTCAAAAGGTCCTCGAACTCAACGGCGAGAGCGGTCCCCGCACCCACGACCTTGGCGTAATCATTCAAAGCCGCCGGGGTCAGGATTGTCCCGATCGTCGTCGCGGCACCAAAAAGGTGCGTGCCCGCCGCCGCCGCGGCCGACACGATCGCCGAATAGAATGTGGTCGCAATACCCGTCAGCGCGGTGGTCAAAACCGAAAACTCGGCTGTCATGAAGTCCCACAAGCTGGGATTGGTCGCGTCCCAGACTGCATTGACCTGCGCTTGCAGGCGGTCCGACTCCTGCGTGTAGAGTGCAAAGTAACCGGGGTTTGCCTGCAACAAATAGGCTTCCAGGGCGTCTATGTCGCTGGATGCGTCGTTGACCGCGAAGAGCAGGTTATCGACCAACTCGACATTTGTGAGAAACGCCGAAACATCAATCGGGCTTGCAAACAGCCCATCCTGACCAAAGGTCAGACCGCTCAAAGACTGGATTGAAGCGAAATCTGCTGCGTTGAGCGCGTCTAGGTTGGCTGACTGAAAGCCTGCCAGGATGTCCCTGATCGTCGCGGACATGATACTCTCAAATACATCAGCCAAGCACGGTTAGCACGTCAACAAAGCGCGGGCAACAACTCACACGTCGGACGCCCACAGTCAGTCCCGGCGCGCCATTTCTGGGACTGGCGCTGTGCTGTCCAGGTCGCGCGGCGCCGGGCATCGTCGGTAGGCCCATCAGGTTCTGCACCGTCCGAGGCGCCGCGCAACGCATCAATGGAGGCCTCCAGATCGGCAGTCCGGGGGCCGCGGCGCTCCAGCACTTTTCCCGCTCGCTTCAGCCGCCGCGCCCACTGCCGCCGTTTTTGCGCCTCAAACACTAGAAATACGGCTAAGCTGGCATTCCGTTTGCCGTGATGGTCGCCTGAACCCGACCGCTGGGCAGGTCTGTCCTGCCGCTTGCGTTCAGCTCGGGCAAGGCAGGGTGATGTTTGACTGCCTTTACCTTCGTTGGTTTGGGAAGCAGATGGTCAAGATGCCCACGCCAGCGCGCGGGGTTGTCGCCCGTCCGAATACCCAGCGCAGAGGCGTAGTCCAGCACAGCCTCAATCCGCTGGCGCACCCGGTTGGCCGTTTCCGGCTTGGCGGTCCAGATCGGTTTCAGAACGCCCATCACGTCCGCCGTCTCGATACGGGCGACCTGCATCCGACCAAGGCTGGGGAACACGTAAGCCTCAAGCGTCGAGGCCCATTGCGCCGCGTGCTTGGCGTTCTTTCAGCCGGGGCGTATACTTTCGATCAGTTCGAGCGCTGCATCCTTGAGGGTCTTGGGTGGGCCTGCCGTTTCTTGGCAATCGGGTCTTCGCCCCCTTGGATCATGCGAGGTGCTTGTAGTGCCCGGTCGCGCGGCATGGCCAGGGACACCTTAGGATAAGCCCCAAGCCCCAGATCGTGCCGCTTGCCCATCACCTGATACCGCAGCACCCAAGACCGCGCGCCAGAGGCTTTGACGTAGAGAAACAGACCGCGCCCGTCACCATGCCGTCCGGGGCCAGCCGTTTCCACTTTCCGCGCACTCAAAGGCATTGCGTTCCCACATTCGTTCCCACACTTGGAACCGATTGGGGATGAACACCTGCGCTCTTGCCGACGGTCGGGGTCCCGGTGAGGTCGCCCCAGCCCATCGCTTGGGCCGGCGCGCGCGTGTAAAGCGGCAAGACCTGACCCGGGCCCAACGCGCCGTATCCAGCGATTGAGGGATTGGCGCGAGTGATCAGTGTTTGTATCCCGAACCACGGATTTGGGTCATCGCTCATTGCGGGCCAGTCGGTCGCAACGCAACAGTGCGCACCGGAATTAAAAATGCCACGCACTGGATACACGCGCTCGGTTCGGTCCTTGTCTAAAAGCTTTCGGTTCAAGTGGATGCTTGACCCGTCGAACCACATCGGTGGATTGAGATCGGCAACAGTATTCAGTGACTTCAGGCGCGTTTATTATTATTTCGCCGCTTTTCGGCCTTGGGCAGGCGGGCGCTGGAAAGAGCCCCCGCAAGGTCTGGCGGAGCAACAAGCCCCGCCAGACAAAGGGTGGTTAGTCTATCGCACCGACTTCCCGAAAATACCGCGCGGCACCGGGATGCAGTTGCATTTGCCCGCGCTGCTGCGACGCGTAATTGATATTCAGGGCCTTCGCCCAGGGGGCGTCAGATGTCACCTTGTCCAGATTGTCCCAGAAGGCTTTGGTGACTTGGTAGACAACTTCTTCATCAAGATCTGAGCGAACTGCGATGCCGACGGCACCGTCTAGCGATGCTACAGCGGTTTCATTCTTTTGCCCTTCATAAAGGCCCGGTGCAACTTCTGCTCTGTGGCGCCATTTGCCCAAGAATTTTTCAACGGCTTCGCCCTCTGCGCTTTCCGGCCCAAGAAAACGAATTTCTTCAGTTTCCGTGAATTGGATGAACTGACCGCACGGATCCAGACAACCGTTCACGTAGACGTCAATCTTGCCGTCAAGAAAGGCCTGAAATCCCGTTTGCCAATTGGCCTTGATCGCGGTGTAGTCCTGACCTTCGACAAGACCTGTCGTCGCTTCGATCCAACCCCGCGAGGTGTTGTAGGCACCGCCCCCTTGAGGACCCAGGAAAACAGATGCGCCCTCAAGATCATCAAGATACTGAATGTCACTGTCGGCACGAACGGCAAAGTTGTAGGACCCATACGGGAACCACATCAGAAGCGAGACGTTTTTCGCGAGTTCAGGCGCGTCGGCCTGGTTTTTGTACATCGCTTTGCCGCCTGCCATAAGATTGTAGAGCACTGGCGCGGTCATGGAGAAGTCAAGGTTGCCACGCCCGACTTCCATCTGATGGACCGTCGCGGCCCCTCCGCCAGAAACTTCAATCGAGATGCCGTCCAGTTCATTGCTGACGACATTGGCCAGCGTTGCCATCGTGATGGCTTGGCCAAGGCTGGGCGCGATTGTGGCCATTTTAAGCGTGATATCTTCGGCATGAGCAGCCGTTGCCAGCAAGAGGCCTGCTGTGACTGCCGTGATTGTTTTACGCATGTGTTTCTCCCTTTTGATGATCTTAGTTTGGTTGAGGTTTGATATCGACAGGGGAGGGAGCACCTCCCAGGTACCGATGGGCGACGACAAGGGCGATACCCGCAATCGCCGCAGGTATGGCCAAAGTCATGTTTGGAGCGAGGGCAACGAGGCCAACTGCGACACGCAGCACGCGCTCTATGATATTAAGTCTGTTCTTCTCATAGCCGGTCAACGCGGAGGCGAGCAGCCACATGGACAAGGCAAACGCGAAGACAATCCAGCCCAAATCAAGCCAAGATACCGTTGTGATGTCGATCATGGCTTTTGATGTGGGCAACTCACCTCCGAACCATACGAACAGGTTCTGAAGCTGGTAGAGGACTGCCGGGTGGTAGACGAACACGAAAGGAATGAAGAAGCCCGCCAGTGCCAATCGCGCTGCCTGAAATCCTGTCGGGACCGGGGCTGCGCCGGCAATGGGCGCGGCTGCAAAGGCGGCAAGTGCCACCGGCGGTGTCACGGATGACAGAACCGCAAAGAAGACGACGAATAGGTGCAGGGTCAGCGGAGCAATCCCAACCGCGTCAATGCCGGAGCTCAGCGCAATGACGATGATGAAATACGTCGCACCAGGGGGCAGGCCCATGCCCAGAACGATAGCGCCCAAGGCCACGACAATCAGGTTCCAGAACAATGGTCCGGCGGCGAGTTGCGCCAGTAGCAAAGACAACCGCCCGCTGAACCCTGACACCTGGATCAAGCCGACGATCAAACCGATGGCCGCGACGATGACAATGATTGAGGCCGACATTTTTCCCGCGTCAACGAACGCCTGGCGCACCCTTTTCCAACTGCGAAACTCTTTGAACAGCACCAAAGAGCATACAAGAGCGACGACAAACCCGTAAAAGCCCGCCTTTTGCACGGATGGCTGCGTGAACAGAAAGTAACTCAACACGCCGAGGGGCAGAATGAACACAAGGCACTGAAGCAATTCGCTGGACGAAAGCCCCGGGCGCTGCTCGGCCGGCAGGGGACCGACGCCCTGCTTTCGTGCTTCGAAATAAACCGTCAGGAACGTACCGAGATAGTAGAGGATCGCAGGCACAATCGCGGCGACGACGATATAGCGATAATCGAGCCCGATCTGTCCGGCCACAAAGAAGGCCACGACGCCCATGACAGGCGGAACGATCTGACCACCGGTAGATGCCGCGGCCTCAACTGCGGCGGCGAAGGTCGGCTTGAAGCCTGCGCGCTTGATTACCGGAATGGTCATCACACCTGTTGAGACGACGTTCGAAATCGCAGCACCACTGAGCGTGCCAAACATGGCAGAGCTGGCAACAGCCGCATGCGCCGGACCGCCGGTGAACCGACCGGTCAACCTGTTGGCGATCTTCATCAAAAGCTCGCCCGCGCCGCTGGCCATCAGGACAGCGCCGAAGACAATGAAGACCAGCACGTTGCCCGATACGACCTGCAAAGGCTGGCCGAAGATGCCGCCCGTTTGGGCCCAAAAGGTCAAGACCATGGACCGCATGCTCTGCGAGAAGGTCGCTTCCGACCCGGCCAGAATGCCCGTCCAGTCAGGCAGCATGCCGCGCACGAAAAAGTAGATGACCCAAAAAAGGCAAAAGCCCACGATGAACGTGCCGAACATGCGCCAAGTGAGGTAAAGCACAAGGATGGTTGAAAGCGGGAAGAGCACGAAGTCGATGGTATTTGCCGATGGCAGCGCCCCGCCATCAGTGGCAAAGAGGCCGATGATCCAAAACACAAGAACGAATGCCGACAGGACAGCCCCCGACCATTTGAGCCATGCGGGTGTCTGAGCCAGCCCCAGGTAAGACACAATGAACCCAAACAGAAGCGGCAGACCCAGGATCATGCCCGTGGGCAGCAGAACGCCTTGTTCAAACGACCGGAACGCCGCGCCAAGCCAATGCTCTCGGATCAGGACGCGCTGCTCGCGCCGCGACAGTTCTTCGAAACCGGGCGTCGTCGTTTCGATGATCCAGCGGACCAATTCGGACACTGGCCCAGAGGCCGCATAGACCAAGATGACCATGGTGAAGACAAATGCGAGGGCTTCGCCCAGCCGCTGTGCCGCGGATTTGTCACTCATTCTGTTACCCCTGATTGTGTCCCAAACCCTGTGTGCCTGTCCCGCCTACGCCGCGCCGAGGCTCTCGACGCCTTCGGGATAGAGCGAGGCGGCCCGGAAGCCGCCGAAAACCTCCCACCCGATGATCTCGTGCGGATGTTTGATATGGGCTTCCCACAGGACATCGGCGGTGTCGCTGCGCCGCAATTCCCGCATCCTGACCCATGGCGGGAAGTCAGACACGATAAACGCCGAGCGGTTGAAGTTGTCCCAGATCAGGTCTTCCTGACGCACTTCGCCAGACTCGGCAATCGGGTCGTCGGTGACGGTGCAGCCAGAGTCGATCACAAGCATGTTGTCCGTCTTTGGAAGACGATGCGCATCGCCCATGGCCCAGGATAGCACCCGCGTCTCCTCGGTGTCGCGGGAGGTCCAGACCTGCCGAACCGTCATCGCGTCACGATCAACCTCGTACTCAACCGCCCGCGCGAAACACGCGCCGGGGTTCTTGCGTTCTTTGAAGGGCATCGCCTGGAGGATGTGGTTGTCATACATCACGAAGGTGTTCGGCCCTGTCACGCGCGGATTGTGGCCATGCCAGTGCCACTCGAAATCGTCGCCGACCGGGGTCAGCAGCTTGGACTGATATTCCGGCCCCCAATTGTCGTGTGTGCCAAGGATCCAGATGATCTCTTTGGTCTTGCGGTCGATCTTGAGCACGGCGCATTGGTGGCGAAAGCTGACCATGATCGTATCGTCATGCGGGTCGTGGCAAACGCCGTTTCCGTGGGTCCAATCATAGTGATGGGGAAACCCTCGTACGTGCCAGTAGTAATTGGTGAAGTTGTAGCCGATGCGGAACGGATCGAGATGATCAAAAGCGTTCCACTCCCAGACGATGTCACCGTTGGGCGTGAACTCGACAATAGCGTCTCCGATTACGTTTTTGGTTGCCCGGACATTCGGATCGGTCTCGCTGGCCGGGTAGTTCTCGATCTCGCGCGCATGCGCGGTGAGGCACAGAAAGTTCCCGTTCGACATATGATGCGGCATGTGGTGGATGCTGGCAGCATTGATGCCGACCGAGCCCGGGACATCCTCTCCCAGCCGTGCAGTCGCGTGGAATTTCCGCACTTCGTTGCCCAGCATGTCAATTTCGACCGATTGGAACCACTCGGTGTGATAAAAGATGTTGCCGTTGGGAAGGCGCACGATGCCCTGAAGCTGCTTGTCAGTCTGGTAGGACCATACGATTTTTCCGGCCGGATCAATGCAGATGATCATGCCCCATTTGCGAAAGAAATCAGCTTGTTTCTTGGTCATCCACATGGGGCGTTTGGGGCAGCGCCGCCACAGGGTCATGAAGGTGTAGCCCGGCTCGAGTGCGTCGGGGACGCATTCCTTGATTTCAATTGTGGGGTATTCCAGTGAATCCCGGGGCAGCATCGGCGTGACGTATGTCAGGTGATAGGGCCCGGACCGGCTGCCGTCCCTCAGTTCGATTTCGACACTGATCTCGTGCGCGCGGCCTTCGTACATACACAAAAGCGGCAGGCCCTGAGTTGGGTCATAGCTGTCGTCAAATGACAGGTCGCGCGTTTTGTCTCCATCGGTCACACGGATCTGCGTCCGGCGGATCGCTTCGGCTGCGTCGAATTGAACGAGCGCTGCCAGCGGAACCGCCGGATTGGGGTTTTGTATGACCTTTGGGGAATCTTTTAGGGTTGGCACGGCGCGCGTTGACCTCCAAGGCTACAAGCGATATCGTTTCACATATGACAACATAGTTTCTTTTAACACAACATTAGTACTTTGGTCAACGTTCATGTATTTTGCCGTTTAGTTGCCAGGGAGAGACAAACTTAATGTCTTCGACAATCGCAAAAGCACTGAAGCTGCTGGACTATTTCTCAAAAGAGGAACCAGAGCTGGGCGTTTCGGACTTGGCGCGCAGGTCTGGTGTCGACAAGGCTGCCATCCACAGGATGTTTGCGTCCATGATGGATTCAGGCCTGATCGAGAAGAACGCAAAGTCGCGTCTTTACCGGCTTGGCCCCGGAGTGTTGAGGCTTGCCACCATACGTGAGCACGCCTTTCCCATGGAGTCGATTATCAAAGGTCATTTGCGCCCATTGGGCGTTGAAACCGGCGAAACGGCGCATGCGCAGATCATTTCGGGTCTATCTGTCGTGAGCATTGCGTCTTTTGAGAGCACGCAGAGCAACCGTGTCTCTCCGATGATCGGCGATATCAATCCCATGCACGCGACCGCGTCCGGGCTTGTCATTCTGGCTTACTGCAGTGAAGCCCTGCGCAAGCGCGTACTCGGCCAGAAGATGGAAGCGATAACGACATTCACGCAAACTGATCCCAAGTCAGTTGAGCAGCAAATCGAGCAGGCATTTGCGCAAGGATACGGTGAGGCAGACCAAACCTATTTTGAGAACGTCCACGGCATTGCTGCGCCTATATTCGACAACGAGAGATTGCCTATCGGTGCCATGGCAGTCGCAACCCCGTCTCATCGTATGACGCCAGAATTGCGCGGGCGCATTATCAAAGCGGTTTTGAAAACCGCGGTACAAGTGACAGGCGAGACGGGTGGGACACATCCAATCGGCTATCTCTCGCGGATCGACGAGGCCCTGCAGGGCGCATAGGTTCGCGACCTGACCAATGCCGCAGGCTGTGCCAATCTCACTTGTTGCTTTATTTGAAACAGTTAATCATATATTGAAACAAATTAGCGCATGTGCCACACTGATAGAGTGAATTTTTGTTGTGCGTGATGGGATCCATCTGCGCCTGCTCTGGGTACAAATTGTGGTCGTTCCACTGTTGGCAGCCGCCAAGGCCATAAAGTTGGAGTTGGTCAATGACACCGGATGAATACGCCGAACTTGATGCAACCGAGCTTGCGTTGTTAGTCCAAAAGCGAGACCTCAAATCCGAAGACATCCTGTCTGCTGCGCGCCAGAGGGCACAGTATTGGGACACGGGTCTCAACTTTGTCGCCAGTCTCAACGATGCGCCTTCCGAGCTTGCCGCATCACATTGCATCCCGACATTTTTCAAGGATCTCGGGAGTCATTGCCCCAGCTTCCCATTCTGGAATGGGTGTAAGCTTTTTGACGGGGAACGCGCGCCAGCGCTTAGTAACTTTGGGCGGTCGCTCATAGATGCAGGTACGGTTCCGATTGGGGTCAGTACCGCGCCCGAATTCTCTTTAGAAGGACACACGCAGTCCGAGTTGTTTGGCAAGACACGCAACCCGTGGGACCCTTCGCGCTCGCCGGGTGGCTCTAGCGGAGGCGCGGCAGTCGCGGTGGCGACCGGATCGGTCCCTGTCGCCCATGCGTCCGACATTGCGGGGTCCATCCGTTTGCCGGCGGCTTGGTGTGGCATTGTCGGGTTAAAGCCGTCCCGCGGTCGCGGCAGCATCGGACCGGTCCGGGAAGAGGCGGGGTTCGGGCTTGCCAACAACTTTGTGGTGACGCGCAGCGTTCGGGACACCGCATTTTTTCTCGACGCCTTGTCGCGGCACTTTCCCGGCGATCCGTTTGAACTTTCCATGCCGGAAGGCGGGTTCAGGGCTGCAATGAACGCGCGCGACCCGGGCCGCCTAAAAATTGCGATGACACTTCCGGAACCACAGGACGGCCCGGATGCCGCCGAAATCGCGATGGCCGTCGAGCGTGTGGCTTCTGCACTGGAAGCCGAGGGGCACGTTATAGTGCCTGTCGCCAAGCCGGGCGCCACGCCTGACCCCGAAGCCATGATCGCGCTTGTCACGGTCTGGCATGCTGGATTTGCCGCGCAGATGGACCAGGTCGCTGCGCGCCTCGGTCGCAAGGTTGACAGCAGCACAATGGGACCAACCGCCTTTGCCGCCTATGAGTATTCAAAGACCATTGGCCTCGATGGGTTTCTCGCAGCCCGGCATCAGATCTTTACGATGCGACGTGAGATGGGCACGACACTTCGCGACTATGATCTGTGGCTCACGCCGACATCGGCAAAGCTGCCAACGCCCTGGAACGAAGTGGCGCCGATAGGCCCGGGTCAATCCCTGGTCGATCACGCGGTAGAAAAAATGTTCCCGCTTTTCGAGTTTACCTTTGGCCACAATATTTGCGGGACACCGGCGATTTCACTGCCGCTTGGCCAGGCGACGAATGGTTTGCCAATCGGTGTCCAGATCGGTGCTAAATTCGGGCGGGAAGACGATTTGCTGCGTGTCTCAAAATTGCTCGAAAGCTCCGAGCTATGGAGCCACGCGCGGCCACAAAACCTGCCCGAATTCAGTGACGCCTAGGCAGGCAAGACATCGAACACAACCGCATTGTTTGGTCCGGACAGATGACCAAGGACTATGGCGCTGCAAACAGGGTGTGCTCGCTTTTCAGCGCCTTCAATCGCTCAAGCTGAAAGCGATCGAAGTCTTTTGCAGGCTGTTGCGCCATTGTCAGTTCCTCAAATGGATCAATGACCTCGGTGCGGTGGCCCGAAAGCTCCTCCAGCACAGCGAGCCCGCAAAACGGCACCACAACTTCGGCATAGCCGCCCTCATGAACAGCAACGACGCGACCACCACAGAGATCATCTGCAACGGCCATCGCGCGGCGGGTCATCTCGCGAAACGTTGCAGAGTTCGCTTGCATCCGTGCCAGCGGATCAAAGGCATTGGCGTCTAGCCCGGATGCGATCACGATAAGCTCGGGCTGGAAGGCGCGCAGGGCGGGTAGGACCAGCACGTCCATCGCGTCAAGATAAGCCTGATGGCCGCCACCGGCGAGCAGAGGTATGTTGAGGTTGCGCCCAACGCCGTCGCCTGTGCCAGTCTCGTCGGCTCCGCCTTGGCCGGGAGGGAAGCAGCCCTCCTGATGCAGTGAGATCGTCAACGTGTCGGCGCGATCATAGTAGATAGCTTGCGTACCATTCCCGTGGTGTACGTCCCAATCAAGGATCGCGACTTTGCCGATGCCATGCGCAGCACGCGCTGCCTCAATTGCGATCGGAATGTTGGCAAAGAGGCAAAACCCCATGCTTTGCTCCGGCAGGCAATGGTGCCCGGGCGGGCGCGACAGGGAATAGGCGTTTTTGATCTGGCCTGCCAGAACATCATCAACAGCCTGTTTCGCCAGACCGGCCGACACTGCGGCGATTTCGAAACTGCCCGCACCGAAGGGGGAGTAGATGCCCGCATTGCCGCCGCCTGCATCGGACATTTCCTTGAACTGGTCGATGTAACTGCCGGGATGGATGCGCTCCATATCCGTGCGCGTGACGGGCTCGGCACTCGCCACTGCCAGTTGCGCGGTCAGGCCGGACACATCAAGCAGGTTTTTGAACCGGCGTTTGCTTTCCGGGCTTTCGGCGTGGCCACCGCCCGCTGGTGGCTGCACATATCCACCAACGGGCAGGATCAGCGCGTGCTCGCCAGTTGTGTGCCACAAGCAGCGTTCGTCAAAGTAGAAACCAGTGGTCATGTTTGCTCCTTGGGCTTGGCGAAAATAGAAAACAGTCGGTCGGCAAGACTGGCGAGACCGCCTGGCAGGACGAGCATCACGGTCACGGCGGCCGATCCCAATGCGATCAGGTACCAGTTGCCAAAATCAGCCAGCCCCTCACGCAGAATGAAATAGAGGGCAGCCCCCAAAAACGGGCCCGACAGGCGGCCCATACCGCCGATGATGGTGACAAAAACGATCGTGACGATCCAGCCGATATCGAAGGCGCCGAGTGGCGTGATGAAGAGTGCCGAGAAGTAGGACACTGCCCCGGCCATGCCGGTCAGGCCCGCAGACAGGACAAAGACAGTCAAGCGCACGCGGTGTGGTGCCACGCCTATAGAGCGGGCGGCGATTTCATCGTCTCGCAGCGCCTTGAGCCGAAGCCCGAAATTTGATCGCATGAGCGCCCAGACCAGAAGAGTAGCGCCAAGCGCAGTCGCCAACGCCAGCCAGTACGCTGTAGGCAGCATCCAGGCGCGCGGGATATCACGGGCGCCCGCCAGCGGCATGCCGGATGCGCCACCCAACCAATCGGTGCGCATGACAAGGATGCGGACGATTTCTGCCACGACCCACATTCCGACTGCGAAGTAGACTGCGCGCAATCGGAACAGGATCGGTGTCACTGCGAGGGCCAGAAGTCCGGTGATCACCCCCGCCAAGGGGATTGCGATCAAAACATGCAGACCAAGGTCACGCGACAGCGCATAAAGTGCGTAGCCGCCCAGCCCGATAAATCCGTGATGGCCCAGCGACAGCAACCCTCCGTAGCCCGCGGGGAGGTTCCACGCCTGAGACAGGGCGATGATCACAAGGATCTCCATCGCCAGAAACAAATTGCCGCGGTCCGCAAAGAAGGGCAGGGCGATCAGCAGGGCTGTCGCGGCGAGAAGCGCTATTCGGTTCATCGTTGTGCCACCCGTCCGGCCAGACCCTCGGGCCGCAAAAGCAGGATCGCAAGAAGCAGGAGGTGCCCGTAAAGCGGCCCCGATGAGGGGTCGAGCCGAAGCGCGATCACATGCACCACGCCTAAAGCAAGGCCGCCCAACAAGCTGCCCCAGATGGACCCAAGCCCGCCGATCACAATAACTTCAAAGGCAATAAGCAACCGCTCCGCGCCAGAAAATGGCGTGATCGAGCCGCGCATGGCGAGCATGATCCCGGCCAATGCGGCCAATGCGGCAGAGATCCCCATGACCAGCGCGAAGATGCGCGCGCGGTCCAGCCCCATCATGCCGACCATATCCGGATCGTCCGAGGTCGCGCGTACATTGCGCCCGGCCTTCGTGTGTTTTAGCACCCAGTGCAGCGTTGCAAACAGGCCAATCGCAAGGGCAAACATAGCAAGCGGTAGAACACCCACGGACACCCCGCCGAGGTCAACTCCAGCTGTGGCGAGCGGTCCGATATCAAGCGATCTGTTATCAGCGCCGAAAAGCTCCACCAGCAGGTTCTGAATGACGATGGACAAGCCGAAGGTCATCAGCAGGGCGGGCATCGGGTCATCGCTCATCACCCTATTGATCAAAGTCAGTTGCAGCGCAAAGCCGATACCAAAGGACAGGACAAGCGCCAGCATGACAGCAATCCAGATCGGCGCGCCCATGAAAAGCGCTGTCGCAATAGCTAGGAAGGCACCGCCGATGGCAAACTCGCCATGAGCGATGTTGGCAATCTTCATCACGCCAAAGATGAGCGACAGGCCCAGCCCAAAGAGCGCATAAAGCCCGCCGAGCAGCAGGCCAGAGATAATGACATCAACGGCGATCATGCGGCGTTTTCCTCTCCGAAGTAAGCCCGGCCAATGGCGTCAAGATCGGCACCTTCGCTTTGGCCGGTCAGCGCAACGCGGCCTTCGAGCAGGCACAAGAACCGATCTGACGCACCCACGGCGCGGCGGATGTCCTGTTCGACCAATATGGTCACCATGGCGCTCTCGCCCCGGATTTGGCCAAGCGCGGCCATAACCTCTTGGGCGACGACTGGGGCAAGGCCCAAGGACACTTCGTCCAAAAGCAAAAGAGCAGGATTGGCCATAAGCGCACGTCCGATGGCGACCATCTGCTGTTGTCCGCCAGACAAAAGCCGTGCTGGGCGGTCTGCAAACTCCCCCAGAATTGGGAATAAATCGGTCACGCTAGACAGGGACCACGGGCCAGGGCGAGCAGTATTGGCACCAATCTCGAGGTTCTCGCGCACCGTGAGCGAGGCGAACATGCGCCGTCCCTCAGGGGAAAGCGCGACACCCAAGGCCGCGCGTTGGGCGGGCGTGAGCCCGGTCAGATCGGTGCCGCCCACCCGCACCACACCTGACGCGGTGCAAAGCCCGCAAAGCGAGTGCAAAAGCGATGTTTTGCCCGCGCCATTGGCACCAATGAGCGCGAGCGTCTCGCCTTGGGCCACACTGAAAGACACATCAAAAAGTGCCTGAAAATCGCCGTAGAAGGCAGAGAGTTCGCGGGCTTCAAGCATCCTCGGTGTCTCCCAGATAAAGCGCGCGGACTTGTGGGTCGTTTGTGACCACGTCGGGCGTGTCCTCGATCACTTTTTGGCCAAGGTTGAGCATCATGATCCGGTCGCAGGTCTCTGACAGCGCGTGGGCGATGTGTTCGATCCAGATGATGGCGAGGTCGGGCGTTTTCAGATCTCGCACAATCCCGATCAGCGCCTGGACTTCGCTTTCTGTCAGCCCCCCGGAGATTTCATCGAGTAGGATCACTTTGGGTCTTGTGGCGAGGGCTTTGGCGAATTCCAGCCGTTTGCGATCGAGCAGTCTCAGCTTGCTCCCCGTAGTCCCCGCCAACGCCGCGAGGCCGGTCCGTTCGATGAGCCCGGCGGCGATGTCCTTCGCCTCTGCCGCGCTTGCCCCTGCGCCAACGGTTGCGGCCAGGTGAAGATGCTCTTCGACGGTGAGGGATGCGAATTGCTTGGGGATTTGAAAGGCGCGTGCGATGCCCGCTTTGACGCGGCCCTCGATGGAAAGGCCTGTCAGATCGGTCCCATCCAGCACGACCTGTCCCGCGTCGGCGGGCGTAACACCGGTCAGCAGATCGAAGAAGGTGCTTTTGCCTGCCCCGTTTGGCCCCATAACGCCGAGCGCTTCTCCGCCCTGGACCGTGACCGACACATCGTCGACCACGGTCAGGGCGCCGAAGGCCTTGGATAAACCGGTGACCTCCAGCACGCGCTTAACCCAGCTGCGACAGCGGGATAAGCTTGTCTTGGACGTCGACCGACGGTGCGAAGGTGTTGTCGTTGATGACAAGGTCGAAGGTATGCACACCGCCGTCCGTTTTGCGCCATTGTCCGCCTGCGACCTCGGTCACCGCGACATTCTTGATTGGCGTGTCGGCCCAGTTGACCGGCCCGACCATCGTGTTCAGGTTCAACCCTGCAATTGCGTCGCGCACGGCATCGGGGTTCTTCGGATCGCCGGAGTTTTTCAGCGCCGCAATGCCGGTTTCAAAGAGCGCATGGGAATAGCCAAGCGTTTGCACCCATTGCTTGCCGGAGCTTTCCGTCCAAGCTGCGGCCAATTCAGAGGCGGTCTGGCCGGTCAGGGACGATCTCCATGGCATGTTCGGCGTCCACCAAACCTCGGTCGACATGCCGTTGCCACGGTCGCCAAGCGATTCAATCGCGGACGGGAACAGGAAGGCTGCCGCGTAGGTCGCAGCCTCTGGGGTAAAGCCTTGTTGACCGGCTTGTGCCCAGAACGTCGCCCAGTTTGGCGGGAAGCCAAAGCCAGTCACGATTTGTGCGTTGCCTTGCGTGAACTTCGACACCTGGCCAGAGAAATCCTGCGTGTCGAACAGATACATGCCGCCTTCGACCCGATTATAGCCAGCGGCATCCATCACCGCGGGAAGGCCAAGGTTCGGATCAGCAAATGCCTGCCCAGCCGGGTTGTCGAAATAGAAGTCTCCAACGACCTTGTTGGTGTCGATCTGATCCCAGAGCTTGGTGAAGGTTTGCATTGCCATCTCCACGCCCCAGAAGAACGTGAAAGAATAAGGGAAGCCCTGTTCCGGGTTTGAGCCGCGCCCGAACATCCACGCCTGCCATGGGCCCATGGTTGAGATCGACGGGATGCCCGCAATATCGGACATCTCGCCCGTTGCGACCGACGCATCGAGGTCTTGTACCAGCAGCAAATCGACACCCTCGCGCTGGATCAGCTCGTTGCCAACAGCCGCGGATCGGTTCGGGTTGGACTGCATATCCTTGACGATGAACTCGACCGAATAGGTGTTCCCGTCGATTGTGAGACCCTCATCGGTGATCTTTTTCACCTGTTCGAGCATCCATGGGTCGCTTTCGCCAAATTCGGCACGGGACCCCGTGAGTGCGGTGATGTATCCAATGCGAATTTCGCGCGCCTGCGCCCTCACGATATTTGGTGCGGCCAGCAGGCCAAGCGAGGCGCCCGATCCAGCAAGAACGGAGCGGCGGGACAGTGGTTTGGTCAGTTTCATCGAAGGCGTCTCCCTGTCAGGAACGGTTAATTTCCGTTTAAGCTGACTCAGGGTGCCGCTGCGCGATATGATGCATTTGCACTACTAAACTGACTTTCCCAACCCCGTTTTTGTCAAAAAGCTCACACGGTTCGATGCGCCGATTTTCTTGTATATCGCAGCGACCTGGTTTCGGACCGTATTGTGCGACACGCCGCGATCTTCGGCAATCTGGCGCATCGACTTTCCCTTTGCCAATGCACTGGCCACTGCCCTCTCTTGCGGAGATAGGCGTGCAAAAACTGTATTCGCTGACATCCTGACCAAGGTCATGCCGGGCTTGTAGCGCGATGCATCAAGCACGATGTGTTTGCCCACCCAGCGACCGCTGCCAAAAGACAGATCAGACAAGATCGCATGTGCTTTTCCACCAACATTCTCGGCGTTGAATTTGTCCTTGAATCCACGGGTTGCCCTGACCACGGCACCCCCTTCGCTGATGACGGCAGCCTCTCCTCCGTCCGGGGCAAGGCTGCGCACCTCTGCCCGAAAGCTCAGGGACAGGTTTTGCTCAATATGCCGTAACACCATGCGATATGTCCGACTATCCGCATCGGAAAAAGACGGTCCCGCATCGCGCTTATACAGCGACAGGAAGAAGTTGAAATCCGTCTCACCCTGCAAACGGCAATGACCATTCAAGATTGACCGGATCTGAAACGCCTCCAGCGCTTTGCGGAACTCGCTTGGCAGATCGGCGTTTTCCACATCAATGGCCTTGCCATAGATGGCGCGGCTGCGCGCCGTCTTAATCAACGGGTCCACATGCAAAACGGCGCGAATGGCGCTGTCATAGCTGCGGGGCAAATTGAAAAGTCCCGTATTGATCAGATGGTTGCGACCACTGCTGAAGTTCGACCATCCCCACCAGGCCGCGTCAAATGGAATGGCTTGTTGCAGTATTTCGATTTGCGCAGCCTGATGTTCATCAGGGTTCAGCCCGATTGCAGAGTTCGTCAGGTTAAAGATAAGGTTGCTGAAATCCTCAATTTTCATGGCAGGACGTTATCGTTTCGTCGTGCAAAGGCAAGCGACCGGGCTGTTGTGCTTGCGATGCCTCGCCTTAGAGTCTCGATACGACTGGTTTGCCCGCGAACGCGGGGGCTCACACGGTCTTTCAACGGGGAACGACCCCCGCATCAATCCATGCGTCAAGTTGGCTGAGAACGGCCGAACAGAACGCATCATCATTGATATGACAGTCGAGCGCGGTCATTTCGATCCGGTTTTCGGCGGCGGCCTCTGAGGCCTTCACAAATGCCGCCAGACCTTCGGGGTCATGAACCGGCTCGCCCGGTCTATCCCATTCTTCAACGCCTTGTCTGGGCAAGAAATAGTGGGTCGGCCCCGTGGCACCCGCAAGGCGGTCCACGATTTCTTTGGCAAGTTCAACACGCTCTTCGACGTTGAAAGCGACGTTTTTGATCAATCGGTTGTGCTGGTGGAAAGAACGGTCATGGAATTGTGGCGGGATGTCTTGCCAACCGGCGAGGTCGAGTATGTCAGACGCGCCCGGTGCAACCATCTGCGGCGTACCGGATCGGCCTGCGCCCCTCAACCGGTCATCACCGGAGCTGACGAGGGAGCCATGCAGCACGTTCACCAATTCCTGCAACGAGAAGTCCATGACACAGGCGAAGGCCCCATCGCTTGCCAGCCGTTCAAACGCCATGCCGCCCATGCCAGTGGTATGAAATACCGCGACGTCATAGCCGCGCTTGGTCAACTCGGGGTGCAGGCGTTTCATGTACTTCAGGCAGGATGAGCCAAGCGACGTCATACCAATAAGCTGCCGGTCGAATTGCGGCGGGTCCACTGCGCGCGCGGCGCCAAGAACAGCACCCGCCGCCTGGCTGAGCGACGACTTGCACAAGGGGTTCAGCCCATAAAGCCCGCCCGCCCACAGAATGAACTGCACGTCTGCCGCCATACGGTCGGCCTCAATCAGGGGCGATCCGGCAACCGTCGAAATGATGTATTTTGGCACCCCAATCGGAAGGGCTTGCGCACAATCCAGCGCCAGATCGGTGCCCATTGTCCCGCCAAGCGCAATCATCCCGTCGAAGCGACCATCCTGATAGGCCTTGAGCGTCGTGGCGGCCGCCCCTGCGCTCATCTTCTCGAATGCCTCACCTTCTTCACCAAGTGCGATCAAGTTATCGATGGTTTCGCCTGTTGCTGCGGCCACATCATGTTTGGTGATATCGATGGGTTGGTCCGTGTCGCCAAGGACTGAGACGTCCATCGTCAACACCTGTCCACCCTGGTCTTTGATCTTGCCGATCAGGTAGGCAAGCTCGTCATTCTTCGTATCAAAGGTTCCTATGACCAAAATGGTTTTGGGCACGTCCTAGTCTCCCTTAGCGATGCTTGTCGTCGCCAGATAAGCGCTGCAAAGGTCCTGCGCGTCCTTGATGAAGCGGGTGTTGCGCAGCTCGGCCCCCGGTTCCTCCATCCGTGGAACGATCCAGCCGACATAGGTAACAGCCCGCAGCGCCAGGAACAGGTCCAGTGGGCCTATATCGAGGGGCCTGTGTGCGAGGTATCCATCCACGAGTGCCGTTTTGAGGGCGGTGTAGTTTGGCTCGTTCCGGTTCTTCAAAAGCGCGGTCGCAATGTCGAAAAGGCGATAGCCGAAGCCCCCGTCATCAAAGTCGATCAGGCGCAAAACGTTCCCGTCCAGCAGGACGTTCTCGCGGACAAGATCCGCGTGAATCAGGCCCGTATCAAGGTCCAGCCGCGCCAAATCGCGGCTGGCTTGTGCGCGGAAGGCTTCCAGCAACTTGCGTGTGTCTGCGTCCAGCGTCGGGTTTTCCCAGAACCGGCCCCAGCGGGGTGCTTCTCCGACCAAGCCATCCGCATCCCAGCGGCACCGCACAAACCCGGGCGGTCTGTCCCATGCGTCACACGCTTCGTGAAGCCGCGCCATCTCTGCACCTATGGCAGAAAACGTCGCAATCGGGTCCTCAAGCGCGAGCGGCTCGCGGGTTTTACCGATGGGCGCCCCGTCGACCCAGGTGACAATGTCAACAAAATGCCCGGCAACCTCCTCGAGCAGTTTGCCGCCTTTCGAGGGCATAGGTTTCGGCACCTTCAGCCCAGCCCGCTCCATTTCTGCGAGCCAATCAAGCTCGGACATCAATTCGGCAAAGCTGTGATAGCCGGGGCGTTTGAAGCGCAGCGCGAAAGCACGCGCGCCAGCAACCACCTTATAAACGCGGTTCTCTCGGCCCGCGACGAAAGTGCAGCTGGCCCCCGAAAGACCCCACAGGGCGAGCGCCTCTGCAGTCGGATCACTCATGCCGTCACCGGGGTCGCGGCCATGACCTTGTCGAGTGTGGTAATCAACTGATCAAGGTTGTCTTCATCAAAAGGCATGGGCGGGCGGATTTTTAGGGTGTTTTTGTGGCGCCCCAGCTTGGACAGGATGATCCCCTCATGGCGCATCGCGTTGATAATTCGGTCGGCATAGGCAACCGCGGGCTCTTTCGTGGTGCGGTCCAGCACATATTCGCATCCAAACACCATACCGGCCTGACGCACGTCTCCGATCACATCGTATTTTTGGGCCAGGTCCGTCATTCGTTCAAAAGCCAGTCCGCCGATCTTGGCAGCATTGGCCTGAAGCTGTTGCACCTCAATCTCTTCCAGCACTGCCATGGCGGCGGCGCAGGATACGGGGTTGCCGCCGAAGGTGTTGAAATAGCGAAAACTGTTTCGGAACCGGCTGAGGATCTCGTCTGACGTGACCAACCCGGCAACAGGATGGCCATTGCCCATGGGCTTTCCCATCACGACAACGTCGGGGATCACGCCTTGTTTTTGATAGGCCCAGAAGTGGCTTCCCGAGCGGCCAAAGCCGGATTGGACCTCATCACAGATCAGAATGCCACCTGCTTTGCGCACTGCCTCCGCAGCAGGCTGCAGCCAGCCTTCGGCCTGCATTGGAAAACCCTCGTTCAGGAACAATGGGCAGACGATCAACGTGGCAAAGCCGATGCCGCTGGTTTCGAGATCTTCGATAGCCTCTTGTACCTTGGCGGCAAAACGTTGCCCGTCGGGGTCGTCAATGCGGTAACTGTCTGGGGCTTCGACATGGCGGAAATAGTCGCCCATGCCATAGCCGACCTCTGGCACGTTGGATCGCGACAGATGCGACACCAGGGTCGTATTGCCATGATAGGTGGCGTCGGTCGCAATGATACCGCGCTTGCCGGTCATAGCCTCTGCCATCCGCAACGCGATGTCGTTCGCCTCGGACCCGGTGCAGGTCAGAATGGCCGTGTTCAGCGGATCATCAAAGGTGGCAGTCAGGCGCTCCACATAGTTGATGATGCCTTCGTGCAGGTAGCGGGTGTGTGTGTTGAGCGTTTTGGCCTGCGCACAGATCGCCTCCACCACGCGCGGGTTGCAATGGCCGACATGGGGCACGTTGTTGTAGCAGTCGAGATACTTGCGCCCCTCCGCGTCCCACAGCCAGACGCCTTCCCCGCGCACGATATGCACGGGGTCATCATAAAAGGTCGACACATTGGGGCCGAGCAATTCGCGGCGCTTTGCGACAAGATCAAGCATTACTGGCTTCCTCTTCTTTGTGTTTCAGCATGCAGTTTGCGGATGTGTTGCTGAAACTTACTTTCTGTCAAACGCAGCCCCGTCAGACGTGATGCGCAAGACTTGCGCTTAAAACTTCGAAGCGTCAGAACATCCCGTTGTCATTGGCGCTTTGGCTGGGCAGTTCTTGCAGGACGTCCCAATGTTCGACGACTTTTCCATCTTCATCGAGACGAAAGATATCGATCCCGGCATAATCCGGCCCGTTCGGCCACATCTGGTGGCAATGCAGGATCACGTGATCGCCATCGACAAAGGCGCGTTTGATCTCGACACGTTTGCCCGGATGCTCCCGCGCCATGCGCTCGAAATAGTCGATGAAGGCTTGCTTGCCGTCGGCGACGTGCGGGTTGTGCTGAATATACCCCGCTCCGGCGTATTGCGCGATGGCGTCCGCCGGTTTGCAGTCGTTGAACATCATCTCGTAGAACGCGATGACGTTGGCCTTGTCGGTTTGTGGATCACGCATGATCAATCACGACGATGTATGGATCACAGCGGTGTCGAACATCTGTTCGCCCTCGTAGGCTTCGCTGCTGGATACCGAACCGGCGATTTCGTTGATCGCCAGAGTGATGGTCGCGTTGATCGCCGGCTCGTGCCACTGGATGAAGTAGACGCCCGCGGCGATCTCGCGCGCGAGGTAGTCGTTTGTCCCTTCCTCACCCTTGTTCGGGCCGTCAAGGATCGTCCAGTGAACGGTGTCTTCGCCGATTTCAAGCCGGGCTTTCATGCCGCGTGAATAGGTGTATTCGAACATCCGCCCGGCGAGTTGTTTTGTCGTTTGGGCGGTGCGTTGGAGCTGTTCGTTCATATCTTTTCCTTCTGTTTTAAGCGGGATCAACGCGTCCAGCGCAGGTGCCAAAGCCGACGCGGTAGCCGTTGCCGCGGGCCGCGCCCTTGAGTGTCAGGGTGTCGCCGTCTTCGATGAAGCTGCGGTTTTCGCCTGTGTCGAGTGTGAAGGGCTCTTTGCCGCCCCAGCTAAGCTCAAGAAGCGATCCACGGTTTTCCTTGTCCGGCCCCGAGATGGTGCCCGAGCCCAAAAGGTCGCCGACGCGCATCGGGCATCCGCTGGTGGTGTGGTGAGCCAGTTGCTGGGGGGCGGAATAGTACATCTCGTTGTAGTTCGTCCGCGCGATGGTGGTCTCCGCCTTGCCTTCAGGGGCAAGGCCGACCTCCAGCGCGATGTCATAGAGCATCGGGCCGGGTTCGGTGAGGTAGTCCAAAAGCTCCCGTTCGCGGTCCGGTGTTGAGGTGCGGAAAGGTTCAAGTGCTGCGGCGGTCACGATCCACGGGCTGATCGAAGTGGCCGTCGCCTTGGCTTGGAACGGGCCGAGCGGCTGGTATTCCCAAGCCTGGATATCGCGCGCGGACCAGTCGTTCAGCAGAACGTAGCCGAAGATGTTGTCATAGGCCTCGGCGACTGTGATCGGGCCGTCCGACGGGGTGCCGACGATCGCGCCCATCTCAAGCTCGATGTCGAAGCGGGCCGAGGGGCCAAAGCGCGGCAGGTCGTCGTTCGGACCCTTGAGCTGGCCGTGTGGGCGTTTGACCGGCGTGCCGGAGACAACAACTGAAGACGCCCGCCCGTTGTAGCCAATGGGAATCGACAGCCAGTTGGGTGGCAGCGCGTTTTCAGGCCCGCGGAACATCGTTCCCACATTCATGGCGTGATGCTTGCCAGCGTAGAAGTCGGTGTATTCGCTGACCGCAAAGGGCATATGCAGTGCGGCATCCACCATGGGGACAAGGTGGTCAGGCATCGATGTGGCACCTTCCGCCAGAAGGTCCGTCAGTTCGCTGCGTAGCCGGGACCACTCTGCCTTGCCCAAGGCCATGAAGGCGTTCCAGCTTCCCGCGCCGAGCGTGCCGCCAAAGTCGAGCGTGCCCGCCGCCTCAAGGGTGGTAAGATCAAGGATTTGGTCGCCGATGGCGACACCACACCGGGGGTCGCCGCCACCGGTTGAGAACGCGCCATAGGGCAGGTTGTTGATTGGGAAGTCGGTGTCGGGCGTGTTGGCGCTGTCGACCCAGGAGCGGATCAGATCGGTCATTCTTTGTGTCCTTGCTTATTATCCCCTACCACTTTGCTACTTGAGGGGCAGGGATGCGTCAGGTTGGGTTTCGGGCCGCGCCGCGTCGAAAGCAGGCAAGGCCAAACAGCGCGTTTCAATGTCGGTCAGGCGTTGGAAGGCGCTCAAGTCACATCCCCAGCGATGGGCGTTATAAAGCTGCGGGACAAGGCAGGTGTCGGCAAGGCTCGGCGTATCGCCAAAGCAAAACTCGGTGTCGTCTCTGATCAGTGCTTGGAAAGAGCCAAAGCCCCGCGTCATCCAATCGTTCATCCAGGCCACGACATCATCCTGGCTGTGCCCCATCTGTTTCAACTTGCCGCCCACCTTGAGGTTGTTCACGGGGTGGATGTCGCAGGCCACGACCATCGCCGCTGCCCGCGCATGCGCCGCGGCGACCGGGTCTTCGGGCAAGAGCGCCGGTTCGGGATGCGCAACCTCCAGCCATTCCAGGATCGCCATGGATTGGGTCAGCACCGTGCCGTCCTCCAGCACCAGGGTCGGCACCCCGGCCACGGGGTTCAATGCAGTGTAGGCAGCATCCTGTTGTGCGCCCGCGACAAGGTCAACGGACACAGTATCGTAGGACACGCCCTTGAGGTTCAGGGCGATCCGCACTCGGTAAGAGGTCGTGGATCGCCAGTAGGAGTAGAGCTTCACCACTTTCCCTCGGGCGTTCCATCAAAGTGCAGCGTCATGTCAGACCAGACATCGATGTAATTGTCCTGCATCGGGGCCTCTTGCGCGGCATACTCCGTCAGGTGCTGCGGGAAGCGGGTTTCGAACATGAAGGACATGGTGTTGTCCAGCTTCTCTGCCTTCAGATCCGCGCTGGACGCGCCGTCAAACGCCTGTTTGTCCGGCCCGTGCGGCAGCATCATGTTGTGCAAGGAGATCCCGCCGGGGACAAAGCCCTCTGGCTTGGCGTCGTACTGACCGTAGATGTTGCCCATCAACTCGGACATAATGTTCTTGTGATACCACGGCGGCCGGAACGTATCCTCGGCCACCATCCAGCGCTCGCGGAACAGGACGAAGTCGATATTGGCGGTGCCGGGCGAGCCCGACGGCGCAGTGAGCACGGTAAAGATGGACGGATCGGGGTGATCGAACAGGATCGAGCCGACGGGGCAATAGGTGCGCAGGTCGTATTTGTAGGGCGCGTAGTTGCCGTGCCATGCGACCACGTCCAAGGGTGACTGCCCAATCTCGGTGATGTGGAACTGGCCGCACCATTTGATCGTGACGGTCGAGGGCACGTCGCGGTGTTCAAACGCGGCCACGGGGGCCTTGAAGTCGCGCGGGTTGGCCATGCAGTTGGCCCCGATGGGGCCGCGGCCCGGCAGTTCGAACTTCTCACCATAGTTCTCGCAGACAAAGCCGCGAGCCGGACCCTCGAGCAATTCGACGCGGTAGACAAGGCCGCGGGGGATGATCGCGATTTCCTTGGGCTCGAGGTCGATGATGCCAAGCTCGGTGTAAAACCGGATGCGGCCCTGCTGCGGGACGACCAGCATCTCGCTATCGGCGGAGAAGAAGTAGTCGTCCACCATGCTTTCGGTGATCAGATAGACATGGCTCGCCATGCCGACTTGCGTGTTGACGTCCCCCGCCGTGGTGATTGTGCGCATGCCGGTCACCCAGGTCAGCGCCTCGTCGCCCGCTTCAATCGGGTTCCAGCGGTACTGGCCGAGGCTGGTGACGTTGTCGATCACGTTCGGCGCGCTTTCCCAGTGGGGCACGTCGATCCGGCGATACCGGGTCGAGTGCTTGACCGACGGCCGGATGCGATAGCACCAGGTCCGCTCGGGCGGGTGCTTGGTGAAGGCGGTGCCCGAAAGCTGCTCGGCATAAAGGCCATACGGGCAGCGCTGCGGGCTGTTCATGCCCTGCGGCAGCGCCCCCGGCAGGGCCTCGGTCTCATGGTCGTTGCCAAACCCCGGCATAAAGCCCGGCGTGGTGCCATTCGTGCTCAGTTCCTGCGTGATCTTGCGGCGGTCTTGCGTGTTCATTGCAGTCTCCTGGCAGTGTCAGCGGTTCAGCTTGGCGGCGGCCAGCGCGTCTGTCAGGACAGTGCGGTCGCCGATGTGGTTGGCCAGAAGCAGCACAAGACGCGCATTGAACGCGGTGCTATCTGCGTCGGACAGGCCATCATGCGCGTCGATGAGTTCGGCGTAGAAGCTGTCCGGGTCCGGGATGTTTGGCTCGGTGTTGAGCGACATTATGCGGCTCCTTTTGCGGTGGCTGTGCGGAGCGCCGCACGGACAGCATCTTCATCAAACGCGTTCCAACGGGCCGCGACGTGCTGGTCTGGTCGGATCAGATAGACTGCCGCTTTGGTGTCGCCCAAGTAGCGTTCGCGCAAGGCGCCAGTCGGGTCGTCTGATGCTGAGATCGCCAAACGTTTGGCAGTGATCCCGCCGTCCTCGATTTGCTCCGGCGCATCCGTGTCGATCGTCAGGATCTGGAACGCGTTGCCAAGCTTCGAGAGCAGGAAACCGTCGTTCAAAGGCGCGTCGGGGCAGGGGCTTCCGACGCGGGTTCGGCTTGGTCCAGCGGGCAAAGCATCAGGCCCGTTAAGCGACAACCCATCATAAGTACAGGGCAAGCTGAGCCGCCCTGAGTTCACGAGCGGGCGCGCGAAGGCGTGGTTCTCGGCAAGATCCAGCACGGCGTTGCGAAACACATGGCTGATCTTGGACTTGGGCGTGATGAAGTCTGTCGCGCGGGTCGAGTTCAGAATGTTTTCATCCGCCCCGTGGGCGCGTTCCTCGTGGTAGGTATCAAGCAGGGCGTCGGGCGCCTTGCCGTCAATCACAAGCCCCAGTTTCCATCCCAGATTGTCGACATCCTGCATGCCCGAGTTGCAGCCGCGCGCGCCAAAGGGTGACACCTGATGCGCGCTGTCGCCCGCGAACAGGACCGGCCCATGACGGAAGGTTTCCATCCGTTTGCACTGGAACGTGTAGATCGACGACCAGACGATCTCGTACTCGACATCCCCCAGCATTGCGTCCAGCCGCTTGCGGATGTTCTCCTCTTTCATCTCTTCTTTGCGGTCGACATCCCAGCCAATCTGGAAATCCACGCGCCACACATCGTCGGGCTGCCTGTGAAGCAAGATTGAGGAGCCGGAGCTATTCGGCGGTTCAAACCAGAACCAGCGTTCGGTCGGGAAGCTCTCGTTGATCATTTTGATGTCGGCGATCAGGAAGCTGTCTTCAAAGACGCGGCCCTCGAATTCCAGCCCCATCATCCGGCGCAGCGCCGAATTGGCACCATCGCAGCCGATCATCCAATCGGCCTCCATCGTGTAGGGGCCCTCAGGGGTCATCACCTCAAGCACGACATGGTTGTCCTTGACCACGACGCTCTCGACCCGGTTCTTGCCGCGAATGTCGATGGGTGCGCCTTGGGCCTGCAAAGCTCGGACCTGCTCCACTTGGAACTTTTCGAAATAAGGCTGCTGCAGGTTGATGAAAGCGGGAAACTTATGTCCCTTTTCGGGCAGCAAATTGAACTCGAACACTTTGCGATCTTCGTGGAACACTTTGCCAAGGTTCCACACCACGCCCTTGTCCAGCATCGGTTCGCCGCAGCCGTAGCGGTCGGCGATCTCAAGTGTGCGCTTGGCAAAACAAATCGCGCGGGAGCCCATGCCGATGCCCTCGTGATCGTCCAGGACAACAACCGGAATGCCCTGACGCCCAAGGTCTATGGCGATCCCAACCCCGACAGGGCCGCCGCCCATCACGACGACCGGTGTGCGCACAGGCGTATCGGCGTCCTGATCGGCAGAGCGTGCGTAAGGATAGAGCTTGAAGGCGAGCGAGTAGCGATCGTCCAGCATTTGGTCCTCCCTTGGTTTAGCCCTGCAGGGCCTCCCACATTTTCATGTCACGATCTGCGGTCCAAATGCGCGGATGCGCGATGCCGCGCGCCTCGTCGTAGGCGCGGGCGACGTTGAACGGCAGGCAGTGCTCGTAGATGGCATAGTCCTTGAATTTTGGATCACAGGCGTCGCGCACGGCGTCCCACGCGTCCTTCAGGCTACCGCCTTTCATCGCCACGCGGGCAGCGGGTTTGTAGGTGCTGTCGACAAAGTCACGGGTGCTTTCGATGGCACTGGCCACCGCATCCTTGCCAACAAGCGCACCGCCGCGACCGGGCGCAATCGCATCGACGTCATAGGCTGCGATGTTATCGAGCGTCTGGCCCCAATCCGCGAAGTGACCATCGCCGCAATAGCAGGCGGAGTGATCCTCGACGATGTCACCCGTGAACATCACGTTCTGATCCGGAACATGAATCACTGCGTCACCGGCGGTATGAGCCCGGCCAATCTGCTTAATGTCCACGCGGCGATTGCCGAGATAGACAGTCATCTGATCGCTGAAGGTCGTCGTCGGATAGGTGAGGCCTGGAATGCTCTCGTGACCCTCAAAAAGACGGGGGAAGCGCTGAAATTCGCTGTCCCAATCTTCCTGTCCACGTTCCATGACCATGGACCGGGCGGTGTCGGACATGATGATCTGGGGTGCGCCAAAGGCCGAGGCTCCCAGCACCCGGACCGCGTGGTAATGGGTCAGCACCACGTGGCTGATCGGCTTGTCGGTGACCTCGCGCACCTTTTCGATCACTTTGTTTGCAAGGCGCGGCGTCGCTTGTGCTTCCACGATCATCACGCTGTCGTCGCCGATGATCACGCCAGAGTTCGGGTCGCCTTCAGCCGTGAAGGCCCAAAGACCGTCGCCGATCTCATCAAAGGTGATTGTCTTTTCGGTCATGTCCCCTTGCGAGGCGAATGCCTTTGCCATGTTGTCCTCCGTTGGCCCCTTTACCGGGCAAGTGTGTTCGTTGTTTCTGGCGATTGGGCCTAACTGATTGGTATGGTCAGCCCGTCTTGTCCAATGGTGATGGGCCCGTTCCATGTCTTTGCCACCTCGTCCTTCCAGTCGCTCTCGGCGAAGTCCGGATCGTCCGCGGGCACAAGGTGGTTGAGCACGAGTCTTCCGACCATGGCAGATGATGCGATGCGGCCTGCGTCATCAGCGGGTGTGTGCGATGCCATAAGATGTTCGCGAAGCCGGCCCGCGCCGGGCGTCCGCGCGACGAGCTTATCCACGCCGGAGGTCAGCATGGCCTCGTGCACCAGTATGTTTGCGCCTTTGGCAAATTCGGCAAGCGGCGGGAAGTAACAGGTGTCAGCCGAAAAGACGACACTTTTGCCGCCAGCCTCGAACCGCAGCGCGAAACAATCCGTCACGGGGGGATGATCGACACGGAATGCGGTCGTTGACAGACCGTCGACATCTGCGACAGGGCCGGGGCCGTAGGTGATCACGTCGACAAGATCACGCAGTGGGGGACGGCCTTCGTCGTCAAGCCGGATCGCATAGTCGAATGCCATCGCCTGCAAAAAGCCGTCCCAATAACCCGCGATACCCTCAGGGCCATAAACGCGCACGGTCCGATTCAACCCGGTTGTCCACGCCGTGTAGAGAAGTGGCCCAAGTTCGAGCACGTGATCCGAATGAAGATGCGTGATGAAAATCGCGTCGATGTCGAGCAGCGATACGCCTGCGTATACGGTCGAACGCGCAACCCCAATTCCGCAATCGATCAGGATCGTCTGACCCCCGAATTGCAGGAGGGAAGAGGTCGGCATTGCACCACCTTGCCGAATGGCCGGGCCGCCTTTGACGCCAAGAAGCGTGACCTGATCGGGATTTTCGCTCATCAGATGTTCATCCAAACCGATTTTAGATCGACGTATTTATCGAGTGCGTGGAGTGACTTATCGATGCCGTTGCCAGACTGTTTCATCCCGCCCATCGGAATGGTGACGTCCGACCCGCCATAGGTGTTGACGTGCAGCATCCCCGATTTGATCCCCATCGTGACCCGATGTGCGGTCGATACGTTTGACGTCCATACCGCGCCCGACAGTCCAAACTCAGTTGCGTTCGCCAGTGCGATGGCGTCGTCCATCGTGGTGAACGGGGTGACAGTCAGAACCGGGCCGAACACTTCGTTGCGGAAGACCGATGCTTCGGGTGTGACATTGTCGAGCACAGCGGGCGACATGTATGTGCCGCCGGTGTCTTCCAGAATGCGCTGGCCGCCCGTTAAACGCTCTGCGCCCTCAGCCTCGGCCTTGGCGACGAAGTCGAGGTTCTGCGCCAGTTGTGTTTCGCTGTGCACGGCGCCCACATCCGTAGTAGTCAGGAGCGGATCGCCGATTTTCAATTCTTCGGCTATTTCGACAACGCGTTTGACAAAGTCTGAGTGGATCGACTGTTCTACGATCAATCGCGATCCTGCGATGCAGACCTGTCCCGAATTACGGAAAATACCGTTTGCAGCAACTTGCGCCGCCATCTCCAGATTGGGCGCGTCCGCAAAAACAACGTTCGGGGATTTGCCGCCCAGTTCGAGATAGCAGCGTTTCATGTTGGAGCGCGCTGAATATTCCAGCAAACGGCGCCCCGTCGCGCCTGAGCCGGTAAAGGCCAGTACGTCAATGTCCATGTGAAGCCCCATAGCCTCCCCGACAACAGAACCTGCCCCTGTCACGACGTTCAGAACGCCATCGGGTAAACCGGCTTCTTGCGCCAGCGACGCAAGCTTCAAGAGCGATAGCGACGCGCTTTCGGCGGGCTTCATCACCACCGAATTACCAGCCGCGAGTGCGGGAGCGATCTTCCAGGCGGCAATCATCAAGGGGAAGTTCCAGGGAACAATGACGCCAACGACTCCAATGGGTTCGCGGTGCACCAGGGCAAGCGTGCCGTCTGGCGTCGGGGTGATTTCCCCCGACACCTTGTCAATCGCTTCAGCATAAAATCGGATCGTTTGCGCTGCAGAGCCCGGCTCAGCCTTGATCGCCATGCCAATCTCGGTGCCATTGTCGCGCACGCCCAACACGGCAAGTTCCAAAGCGTGTTGCTGTACCAGATCGGCAAAGCGATGCATTACCTGCTTGCGCTGAACCGGCGCCATGCGAGACCAGCGGCCATCCTCAAAGGAAGCTCTGGCACTGGTGACCGCAGCATCCACGTCGATGGCGGTGCCTTCTGCAATCGTTGTTAATTCTGCGCCATCAGCAGGGCTGTAAACAGCACGCGTTCCTCCGTCTGAGGACGGAGTCCATGTCCCGCCTACAAAATGAGCCTGCGGCGCAACAGGTTTCGCGCGCAAAAGGTTGATGCGTTCCTGGTCTAGCATGCGTAGAGATCCTCCCAATTGCGCGCCCAGCATTTTAACTATTGAACCAATGGCTCAAATCCTGAATAGTTGCTTTCGTAACGTCAAGATGCAAGCCGCGAAACATAGCGCAAATACACTAAGATGAAGGATGCCCATCTCGTGTCGATTGGCCCAAGCACAGTTCATAAAGCCCTGACTTTGCTTGATTTCTTTACCGTACGTCGACCAACCATGGGGTTAAGCGAGTTTGCATCGCTGTCGGGATACAACAAGGCCACAACGCTGCGCTTTCTGTCCGCACTCGAAGCAAAAGGCTTCGTTGAACAAGACGCTGAGACCCGCGTTTATAAGCTCGGTCCGGCCTTTTTGCGCTTTTCTCAGCTGCGCGAGGCGAGCTTTCCTTTGACTGAAGCCGTCAAGATCGTGCTGCGCGATCTCAATGCCGCGACTGACGAAACGTCGCTTGCTTCTGTGATTTCTGGCGAGTGCCTTGCAAACATCGGCGTTGTTGAAAGCCAGAAGCGAAACCGGGTCATCATTGAACCGGGCATCTCGCTCCCGTTTCATGCGACGGCCTCGGGGCTGGCCTATCTGGCATTTGCATCGCCTCACATCGTGACTGCCACTCTAGAGAATGAGCTGCTGTCGCATGCGAGCAATACCGTGACCGATCCACAGGACCTTGCGGAAAAGCTCGAACGCATCCGTGCGACCGGGATCGCCTATACAGATGGGTCGTTCGAGGAGGACGTCATGGGCATCGCGGCGCCTTATTTTGGGCCTAGTGGCAAGGTTTGCGGATCTGTTGCAAGCGCACTCCCTGCTGTGAGGGGAACCCCAGAACATACCGCCAAGATTGAACGCAATGTCAAAAAGGCGGCGCTAAAGCTCACCGAACTAAGGGGAGGCGTCTACCCGGAGGATTTTCCAGTCTGTAACGAGGCGGCCTATTCAACAGTGCCGAAGGACGCGGCGCGGTCATAATCAAAATTTCAACAGGGAAAGAAAGGTTCAACATGATAAACTGTATAAAAGATCGGGTTTACAGTCGCGCTTGCCATGATGACAGCGGCTTCACCTGTACTGGCGGAATACCCGGGACGTCCGATAGAGTTCGTGGTGCCGTGGCCTCCCGGTGATATCGAAGACACGCTGACGCGAATGATCGCAGATGCCGTCCGCGACGAAACTGGTGTTCCTGCAAGCACTGTGAACATCGCCGGAGGTGGTGGTCTGGTCGGGGCAACCCACGTGTTTAGCCAGCCAGCGGATGGTTACACGGTTGGCGTGTTCACTGCGAATAACATCTCTGTTCACATCATGCGCGGTAATGCAAAAAATGACCGCAAGGAACTCGAACCGCTCGCAGGCATTATCGGCTATGGGCAGGTGCTTGCTGCGCGTGCGGACGCCCCCTTTAACAATCTGGCCGAACTTGCTGAGCACGCGAAATCAAACGATGTGACCCTCGGCGTTGTCGGTCTGAACGCGCCGCCGTCGCTGCAGGTTCGCAAGTTGGCAGAAACCCTCGGGTTCGAGTTTGCCTCGATCGCTGGTTATGATGAGGCTCAATGGCAGTTGCTTTTCAATGGTGAAGTCGACGTCCTGCTTGGCGGTGCCACCATGCGACCCTGCATGGTCAGCGATGAGGCAAAAGGGCTGGCTGCTCTGACAACTGCGCGGATCCCGATCTATGAAGATGTGCCAACGCTGGACGAGCAGGTTCCTGGCTTTGCCACGCCCGGTTGGGCAGGTATCTTTGTGCGCAAGGATACGCCTCAGGAAGCGCGCGATTTGATCTCTCGTATCGCGAAGGACGTTGTCGAAAGCGAAGAGGCACAGGAGCTTGCAGCGCGGACGGGGTCGGTGGTGAAATGGACACCGGCGGATGAGGCCGCGGCCTATGCCGACGTCTTCTACGATCGGATATCCGATTTGCTCGGTAATTGACACGCATGTCTGAAGACAAACGGCGGGTCGAGCTACCCTTCGAAGAAGAGCGGCACGGTGGTAAATTGCTCTTGGGTGGACTGGCGGCTGCAGCAGCCATTCTGCTTGCTTTGTATGGAAACCAGACCGTCGACGGAGCTACAGTCAGCGGCGACTTGGACGTCGGCTGGTGGGCAGAACCGGGCCTGAGCCCGGCGATTTTTCTTGTTCTAATAATTCTGGCGAGTGTTGCCGGTTTTTTTGTCGCCAAGCGCGAAGTGCTGGATTGGCAAGAGATTACGAATGAATACGGTCGCGTTGCCATCGTTCCCGCCTGCATGATCGCAACGGTTTTCCTGCTCAAGATCACCGGATTCGCTCTGTCTATTTTCGTCTTTACGGGGGTCGTTGCCTTCATTGCGGGCTTCCGAGGCACGAAGCTTGTCGCAATCGCTTGGCGGCGAGCGTCGCGATGGTTTTGATCTTCCGGGTGGGGTTCTCCATGGTTCCAAAACGCCGGAGAAGTTTGGTAAAGGCGCGCCCGAGGGCATCATTGCCTCTGGAACCGCAAACAACGCCGTACCGCCGTCGGCTCTTGTGCCGCTTTTATCACTGGGGATTGCCGGCAAGGCTTTTACCGCAATGATGCTGACGGTTTTCATCATCCACAGCATTGATCCCGGGCCAACGCTGTTTCAGGAAAACAGAGAGTTCGTAGCAGGCCTCTACATGACGCTCTTGGCCATGAACGTGGTCATTGTCGTTCTCCTTCTGGCTGGCACGCGCTGGATCGCGAAACTGTCGTCGATCCCGGACCGTTTGCTGGGCGTCATAATCCTGTGCCTCGCGCTCGTCGGGTCCTATTCCACCAATTACAGGCCGACCGATACAATTATCGCGATTGCGTTCGGTGTGCTTGGCTTTGCCTTGCGACGCGCGAACATTCCCATGGTTCCGATTATCTTAGGTCTGGTGCTCGGTCCGATCATTGAACGCTATTTCCGGCAAGGCATCGGCGCTGCAGGCGGTGACCTCACGGTCTTTGTCAGTCGCCCGATCTCGCTGGTTTTCCTAACCACCATTGTTGCCTTGATTGCGTTGGCCGTTAGAAATGCCATCGTTGGCAAAACGAAAGGTCCTGCAGATGTCAGCGGATGATATTGCCGAAGTGAAACGCGTCGTGACGCAGTATGTCGAGGCCTACCTGCAGGCCGACGTGGCGCAGCTGAAGGATGCCTTTGCCCATGATGCCGTCATGAACGGATATCTGGGCGACCGCCTGATTGAAGGCACGCCGGCAGTCTTTATTGAAAATGTCGGTGCGAACCCGTCCATCGCATCACAAGGCGGCAACCCAACCTATGAACTGGGCGAGGTTGACATTCGGGGCAATGCGGCCGCCGTGACAGTGCACGAATACGGCTTCGGCGAGATGAACTTCACCGACTTCATGCATTTGCTGAAACGCGACGGGACTTGGAAAATTATCTCCAAAACCTTTTCGACTTTCTGAAAGGATAGGCAATGAACGCCGATACCTGGATTGCGCGTGATGCGGCGGTCGTTCAGCACCCTGGCGGTGGCGGCGGGGCGCACACTCTGGTCTTGTCGCATGGCGAGGGCGTGCGACTTTGGGATGTCGACGGGAACAGCTATCTTGATGCGCAAGGCGGTGCATGGCTGAACAAGGTCGGGTATGGCCGCAAGGAATTGGCCAAGGTTGCGGCGGATCAGATGGAGAAACTTGCCTGCTTTTCCATCGGCTTTGACTACGCCAACACGCCGTCGATCGAATTCGCAGAAGCCATGGTGGCCCGCGCGCCGGACAATATCAGCAAGGTACGATTTGAGACGGGTGGTGGGGAGGCGGATGATCACGCCTTACAACTCGCGCGGATCTATCAGGCGGAAAAGGGCCAACCTGAGCGGCGCAAGATTCTGATCCACCGGGATGCTTACCATGGCGGAACTTTGGCCGGGGTCGAACTGACGGGTGGCAAGCCGGGCGTCCCGCCGAAGTCCAAAGAGTCCATCGTTCTGACACCGCCCAGACCCTATCACACAGAGCTTTATAATGGCCGTGACATGGTCGAGTACTGCGTTGATGAGTTGCGCGCCGTCATCGCGGAACATGGAGCGGAAAACATCGCTGCCATGTTTGGAGAAGTGATGATCGGCCCCGGCGGGATGATTCCTTTGCCGGACAACTACTGGCCCGAGATGACCGCTGTGCTGAGGGAACACGGCATCCTCTTCGTGGCCGACGAAGTTGTGACGGGCTTTGGGCGCGCGGGGGCGTGGTTCATGTCAAAGGAATATGGCCTGTCGCCGGATATGATCGTCCTCGCCAAGGGCATCTGTAGCGGCTACGTGCCGATGGCCGCCGTGATGATGAGCGAAGACGTGGCGCAAACAGTCAACGGGCTTGGGCCCGGGAATTCCTATGCCGGCCACGCTGTCGGTGCGGCAGTTGGTCTGGCGCATATCGACATCATCGAACGCGAAAACCTGCTTGAAAACTGTATGGCGCGGGGCGCGCAGTTTCTGGAGGAACTCGCGCCGCTTAAAGGCCATCCGCTTGTCGGCAACATCCGGGGCAGGGGCTTGATGATGGGCATTGAGCTTGTGTCAGACAAAGACACACGCGCGCCACTGATCAAAGACGCGCCTTGGTTGTTCGGTGATCTTCCACGTTATATGCGTCGCCAGCATGGCGTTCTTTTGGGATTAAGGGGAAGCGTGATCCTGCTCACTCCACCCTTGGTGATTAATGCAAGCGAGGTTTCACAAATCTGTGCCGCGCTGAAAGACACGATTGCACAGATCGATCCGAACACCCACCAGCTGCCAGACGTTTGAACCGCTCAACCAAACCCGACTGATCCCGCGCCAACAACCGACGTGCCGCCATCCACTTTGAGCATGGCTCCGGTAATTTCTGAGGCTTCGGGCGCACACAGAAACGCAATGGCCGAAGCCACTTCGTCAGTGGACGCAGGACGGCGCAGGGGCACATGACGCGTCAGTAAGGCGTAAGCCTCATCGCGAGACGATAGCCCGCGCCGTTCCATCAGTTCATCCATCTAGGCATCGATCCGGGCACGCCGCAGCAGAACGCGTTTATCGAAAGCCTCAATGGCAGCCTATCTGAAGTGCCCAAGCTTCCATCAAACGCTTTCGTTTCTTGAAAAGATCAGACCGCGCATAAGCAGTTTCGGCCTTGTCCTTGATGCCGTGGACTCACTGCTCCGTTCAGTTGAATTCGATCAACACGCTATGTGGGTCAGCGGTGGCGTCCGCTTTTCCATACACAGACTGCCCCTTCAAATCAGGACTTAAGCCGTTCGTTTTCCGGATCATAAGCGTGCTGTGCGTGACGGGTGGCCGCGCGCAAGGCGCCAAAGGCTTGCACATGGCAGCTTTCGCCGAGTGGCAGGGTACCCGCGCTTACATAGCCGAGCGCGAGAAGTTTGCCTGTGCGGTAGCCCATCGAAACAGACGTCAGATACCCGATCAGAGCGCCGTCTTTTTCAATTGGATCGGATGGTAAGGGTTCAGGCCCCGGATCGTTGATTTCGAGCCCGACGAACTCCCATTCGGGCGGCGCTTCACTTTGCGCCTCGACCGCCGCGCGCCCGGTGAAGGGGCCCTTGCTGAGGTTCGCAAAACGCGACACTCCCGCGTCGAACAGCGTGTATTCGGTGCCAAAATCACTGCCCCAGCCATGATAGCCTTTTTCGATCCGCATCGCGTTCAGCGCGTAAGAGCCAAAATCGCAAATCCCATAAGCGGCACCAGCCTTGCAAATCGCGCTGTAGAGCGGTGCAAGATGGTCAACGGCGACGTGCAGTTCCCAGCCAAGCTCGCCAACATAGCTGACGCGCAAGGCGGTGACGGGCACGTTCGCAATCTCGGCTTGCAGAACGGACATCCAAGGCGCGCTCAGGTCTGCATCCGTCAGGGTTCGCAGGACATCCCGCGATCTGGGGCCCATGAGCAAGAGCGCCCCGTCATGCTCAAACCCCTTGGTGACGGTGACATCGGCATCGCCGACCTGTGACGTGATCCAGTCAAAGTCGCGGTCCACGGCCAGCGTCGGACCGCAGAGCAGAAATCGGTCTGCTGCAAGCCGTGCAATGGTCGCCTCTGACCAGATCCGGCCTTTTGGCGTCAGCATATAGGACAGCCGGACACGGCCGATGGCGGGTAGGGTGCCGCAAAACACGCGGTCCAGAAAGCTGGCGGCGCCTGGCCCCTCAACGGTGAATTTCGTGAAGCCGCCGTGGTCCATCACGCCAACGGCATCGCGCACCGTTTCGCATTCCTGCTTTACAGCGTCTTGCCAGGGTTCATGACCAAAGCTGAGCGCGCTGGGGTCATCTGCGTCGGGGCGCTTGAACCAAAAGGCCCGTTCCCATCCGCCAATCTGTCCCATAACGGCACCCTTTGCCGTCAGGGTTTCATAAAGCGGCCTTTGGCCTACGGGTCGTCCCGCGGTCATGAGCCGGTGCGGGAAGGGGATTGCGTATTGCAACCCGTAATGCTCAGCGGCGCGGGCGGCGGCGTAGCCCTGTGTGGCCCAGTCGCCAAAGCGGCGCGGGTCCCAGGCGGACAGGTCCCATTCGGTCTCCCCCTCGGTGAGCCATTCTGCCATGGCCTTGCCGATGGCGGCGGAATGGGTGATGCCGATCTGAACGCCGCCCGCGTGGTAGAAGTTGCGCACCCCCGCCGCTCGTCCGACCAGCGGCTGTGCGTCCGGGGAATAGGGGATGGGGCCGTTCACGAAACGTTGGGCGCCCGCTTCGGCCAGCAGTGGCACGTGCTCTGCCGCGGCTTCGAACACGGCCATCATGCCGTCGACGTCGTCCGGGAAAAGCTGGTGGTCAAAATCCTGCGGCACGCCCTCGGTCCACTTCGCGCGACCTTCATGCGCGTAAGAGCCAAGCAACAGCGCGTTGCGTTCGCGGCGCAGGTAGAAGCAGTGCTCGGGGTCGCGAATAAGCGGGAAGAGCGCTGTGTCTTCTTCAAGCGCGGGCAAGGGCGTGGTGACCATGTATTGGTGCTCAAGCGTGGCGATGGGCAGGTGAAGCCCCGCCATGGCCGCAATGCGCGCCCCGCTTGATCCAGCGGCATTAATCACCGTACCCGCCACGATCGTGCCTTTGGGTGTTTCAACCGCCCATGCTCCGTCTGGACGCTGCAAGAGCCCTTCCACGGGAGTAAACCGTTCGACCGTAGCGCCCATCGCGCGGGCGTGGGTCGCCAGCGCATGGGTCAGCTGGCTCGGGTCGATATCCCCTTCATAGGGGTCAAGAATGCCGCCAAGGACGGTGTCATCTGCACGCCAGTAGGGGTGGGCCGCCTCGATCTCGGCGGGCGACAGCATCTGAAGGTCAAACCCGGCCGCGCGCGACACCCCGCACAGATGCTGGAAAAGCTGCATGCGCTCGGGCGAATGGGCCGGCCAGATGGCAGAGGTATGCCGGTAGGTGATCGGCGCGGAGGCATCCAGCGCCAGATCCTTGTAAAGCGACCAGGCATAGTTGCCCGCCCGCATGCCCAGCCAGGAATTCGCGTAGGTGGGGATGTTGCCCGCGGCGTGCCAGGTGGATCCGGCGGTCAGCTCGTTCTTTTCCAGCAAAACCGCATCGGTGAGGCCCGCCTTTGCCAGATGATAGAGGATTGCCGCCCCAACCGCGCCGCCCCCGATGATCACAACCTGCGCGTGGGTCTTCATGTCTGGGCTTCCAGCAAGCGGCCGTAGCCTTTCACCGGGTCGGTGATGCCAATCTGGCGCAGGGCCTGCCAGTAAACGGCCGCGTTGCAGGCCACGATGGGCTTGCCGTGGCGGTCCTCCAGCTCTGCGATCATGGCGACG
>JBCBCP010000011.1:0-72215 GCA_038530575.1 Pseudomonadota bacterium | reverse complement strand
CTCGAGTTCGGCACCGCCGGCGGTCCCGGCCATGCCCAAAAGCTCGAGCCCATTGTTGATCGCACCGATGGGCGATATGAGGTCGTGGCAAATCCGGCTGCCGATCAGCGCAGCCAGGTCAATCTGGGACTTACCCAAGGGACACCTCTCGCGCGGGGCTGCATGTGATGGAAGATCTGAACGCCATTCTTTCTCCTGGTATGCGGGTCCAGCATCCGGACCAGCCTGACTGGGGCATCGGGCAGGTCCAGAGTAACATCGCGGGCCGCGTCACCGTCAACTTCCCGGAAGAGGGCAAAGTCGTGATCGACAGCCGCTTTGTAGGACTGCTTCCGGTGTTTGATGAGGGCTGAAGGTTACCAAACAGTAAACGCGCGCAAGAACCCGCCGGTCTTTCGCGTCGCGTTCGCCCAGACCGACGCGGAATACCGGGCCGCACAGCGCCTCCGTTATGACGTCTTCGTGGCCGAGCTTGGCGGGGACGGACCGCTGGTCGATCACGATGCCCGGCTCGAGCGTGACCGATTTGACCCCTATTTCGATCACCTGCTGCTTTACGATGACGCACGGGGCGAAGTGATCGGCGTGTACCGGATGCTGGATCAGGACGCGGCAAGGCGCGCGGGCCAGTTCTATTCCGAGGATGAATACGATCTTGCGCCGCTGCACGGCTCTGGTCGGCGCTTGCTTGAACTGGGCCGCTCCTGCCTGCACCCCGACTATAGGGGCGGTCCGGGCATGATGCACCTATGGGCGGCGCTCGCCGATTATGTGGCCGAGCGAAAGATCGACATCCTTTTTGGCACGGCATCTTTTCATGGCACAGACACGGGGGCTCTGGCAGCGCCTTTGTCCCTGCTTCACCATCGTCACCTTTCCCCGGCTGCGCTAAGGGTCCGGGCCCGTAGCGGCACGCGCATGGACCTGCTGCCCGAAGACCAGATTGACCGGCGTGCAGCGATGCGGGCGGTCCCAAGCCTGATCAAAGCCTACCTCCGCCTTGGCGGAACGGTGGGCGAGGGGGCGTTTGTGGACCATGCCTTTAACACCACCGATGTCTGCCTTGTGATGGACACCGCCGCCCTGAACGCGCGCCAGCGCAACATCTACGCCCGCGTGACATGAGCCCGACCTGGGACAGCGACGCGCCGCCGCCACAACTGCAGGTCAGCCCGTTGGGCTGGCTCCTCATCGCCTTGCGCGGCACGCTGATCATTGCCGCGATCCTGCTTGGCCTCGTGGCGCTGATCCCAGCGCGGCTTGCGGAAAAGGCACTTGGCCGACGCGACCACGGCCTGTCAGCCTGGGTCACGGTCTGGACCTGCCGCGCCGCACTGCGCCTGATGGGCCTGCAGGTCGTGCGCAGCGGCACGCCCATGTCCGGGCCGGGGGCGATGGTCGCGAACCACACCAGCTGGCTCGACATCTTCGTGCTCAATTCGGGCAGCCCGATCGTCTTTGTCTCCAAGGCTGAGGTTGCAGGCTGGCCGGGCATCGGCTGGCTCGCGCAGGCAACGGGCACACTCTTCATCAGCCGCGATCCGCGCCACGCGCACGCCCAGACCGAGGCGCTTAATACCCGATTGCGCAATGGCGAACGCCCGCTGTTCTTTCCCGAAGGCACCAGCACGGACGGCCAGCGCGTTCTGCCCTTCAAGGCGCCGCTGTTTCAGGCCTTCATCGATCCGGAGCTGCCAGGCGACATGCGCGTGCAGCCGGTGTCGGTCACCTTTCAGGCGCCGCAAGGCGCGGATCGCCGCATCTATGGCTGGTGGGGCGACATGGCCTTTGGCCCGCACCTGCTGGGCACCCTGGCCCTGCCGCGGCAGGGGCGCGTCCACGTCGTGTATCACCCGCCAATCGATGTGGTCGGGACAACACGTAAGGCTTTGGCTGCAGCCGCAGAGACCGCCGTTCGTGAAGGCCACCGCGCCGCAACCGATCCTTGAAGGATCGGGACCCCGCCGTTCTTTAAAGAACGGCCCTTATACGATCCTTGAAGGATCGTGCCCCTTGCCATCCCCGGCCAAACCCCCTAAAGCGCACGCACTTCAATCCGCAGGCGGGGTTGGGCGCGTTCGGGGAGACATCCCGCACCGTCCGCCGGTTGGGTGGCACCACCCTTCTCCCCGCTGAGGCGAAAACCGGAAAAAGGATAGACACATGGCTCTTCCCGAGTTCTCCATGCGCCAGCTGCTCGAAGCAGGCGTACATTTCGGCCACCAGACGCAGCGCTGGAACCCGCGCATGTCGCCCTTCATCTACGGCGCGCGCAACGGCATCCACATCATGGACCTCACGCAGACCGTCCCCATGCTGGACCAGGCGCTGCAGGTTATCCGTGAGACTGTCGCCAAGGGTGGCTCGGTGCTTTTCGTCGGCACCAAGCGTCAAGCGCAGCAGCCCATCGCCGAGGCCGCCGAAAAGGCCGCACAGTATTACATGAACCACCGCTGGCTCGGCGGCACACTGACCAACTGGCAGACCGTGTCCCAGTCTATCAACCGCCTCAAGTCTATCGACGAGCAGGCCGAGATGGGCTTTGAGGGCCTCACCAAGAAAGAGCGCCTCGGAATGGAGCGGGACCAGGGCAAACTGCAGGCGTCCCTCGGCGGCATCCGCGAGATGGGCGGGCGGCCTGACCTGCTGTTCGTCATCGACGTCAAGAAAGAGGCGCTCGCCGTGGCCGAGGCCAACAAGCTGGGCATCCCGGTCGTGGCCGTGGTCGACACCAACTGCTCGCCGGATGGCGTGGATTACGTGATCCCCGGCAACGACGACGCGGCACGTGCGATTTCGCTGTACTGCGATCTGGCCGCCCGCGCCGCGCTGGACGGCATGACCGCGCAGCTGGGCGCTGCCGGCGTTGACCTTGGCGCCGCCGAGGAAGGCCTAGAGGAAGAGGCGCTGGCCGAGGCGCCCGAAGCCGAAGCCACGGCCGAAGGCTAACGCACCTGTCACGGCACTGACACATACGGCGGGCAGGGGTCCGTCGTACCATCCCAATTCAAGAAGGATCAAAGCGATGGCAATCACCGCAGCACTGGTCAAGGAACTGCGCGACAGCACAGGCGCAGGCATGATGGACGCCAAGAAGGCGCTCACCGAATCGAATGGCGATATGGAAGCGGCCGTGGACTGGCTCCGCACCAAGGGCCTCGCCAAAGCCGCCAAGAAATCCGGCCGCACCGCCGCCGAGGGCCTTGTGGCGGTCGTCGTTGACGGCGGCGCCGGTGTTGCGGTCGAAGTGAACTCGGAAACCGATTTCGTTGGCAAGAACGCTGAATTCCAGGAGATGGTGTCGGGCATCGCCACCGCCGCGCTTGGCGTGGACGATGTTGAGGCGCTCAAGTCCGCTGACATGGGCGGAAAATCCGTCGAGGACGTCGTGACCGACAAGATCGCCACCATCGGCGAAAACATGTCCGTGCGCCGCATGTCCAAGCTGACCGGCGGCACCGTGGTGTCCTACGTGCACAATGCTGCCGCTGCGGGCATGGGAAAGATCGGCGTTCTGGTCGCGATGGACGGCGGCTCCGAAGAGTTCGGCAAGCAGGTCGCGATGCACATCGCCGCGATCAACCCGGCGGCTCTGTCCGAGGACGACCTCGACCCGGCGGTTGTCGAGAAGGAAAAGCAGGTCCAGATGGACATCGCACGCGAGTCCGGCAAGCCCGAGCAGGTCATCGAGAAGATGATCGTCGGTCGGATGAAGAAGTACATGGCCGAAGTGACCCTTCTGAACCAGTCCTTCGTGGTCAACCCGGACCTCACGGTCAGCGCCGCAGCGGCAGAGGCCGGCGCAACCATCACCGGCTTTGCCCGGCTCGAAGTTGGCGAAGGCATCGAGGTCGAAAAGGAAGACTTCGCAGCCGAGGTCGCAAAGGCCGTTCAGGGCTAACGCCCGATCTGCAGAAACGACACGAGCGGGCGTCCATCCGGGCGCCCGTTTTGCGTCCGGGGGCCCGTTTTCTTGCAAAGAAAACGGACCGGAAACTTGGTAAGTTTCCGCCCCCGCTTGCCCCTGCCACCAGAACCAATCACAACCGCCTCATGAGCGATCCACAGGTAATCCTTCATATCGGCGGGCCGAAATGCGGCAGCTCGGCCCTGCAATCGGCGCTGAGCGCGGCGCCGGATCATGGCGCGTACCGCTATGTTGCGGCCCGTATGCACCGCGGCGCCCTACGCCCCTTGCGCGGGTTTCTGCTGCGCCGCCGCGCGCTGGCCAGCCCGTTCCAATATGTCAGCTTTCCCAACTTTATGCGGATCGAAGACCCCGAAACCGTCCACCACGCAATAACCGATGCCATCCGTCGCGGGTTGAACAAAGGCTACGTGCCGATCCTGTCGAACGAGGGGTGGTGTACCTGGCCGGACCACTTCGCGCGCATCCTCGCCGATCTTGGCAACCCGCCCACCGACATTGTCTGCTACGTGCGCCCACCCACCGACTGGATCAACAGCGCCTATTGGCAGTGGGGCCTGTGGAGCCATCAAAACCTCGGCCGCTGGCTGGATCAGGGTAACATCCGCTACAACTTCCACGAAAAGCTGCCCGCTTTTGCCGCCATCCCGAATGTGCGCCTGCGGGTGCAGCGCCCCCAGCCGGATGTCGTGGCGAAATTCGCCGGACTCTACGGTCTGAAGGTCCCGGCGGTCGGCACCGCCAACGGCACAGCGCCGACCAGCCTGATCGGCCTTGTTCAGCGCAACCGGGCCCCCTTTCGCCCGTCCCCCCTCGATCCCTCAATTGAGTTTATCTTCTCGCGTTGGTGCCCCATGCCGGACGAGCCGCGACCTTGGGCGATGTCGGCGCGGCATGTTGTGGACCTGCGCCCGGTCCTGAATTCGGCACGCGCCCGGTTCGAGCAGTTGCTGGCGCCCGAGGATTTTTCCGATCTGATGCAGGACCCAAGGTGGCACAGCGAGGAGCCGTATCACGAACGCATGCGGCAGGGGTTGAGCGACCTGAAGGACATCTCTCTCATGCCCGGCCTCTATGCCGCACTGGCCGAGGGGGTCGCCAAAGCAGAAGGCCGCGCGGGCCGTGCGGGCCACATCCCGCACGCACCGGATGCCGCCACACTGGAGGCATGGGACGCGGCGTGCAGCGCGCTGCTGCTCCGGATCAAGGCCGCTGACGCCCGTGTGCGGCGCCGCGAAACGCTTCTGGGCGCCTAGGCTCATCCGGATTTTATTCATCCTCTAACGAGAAACGAAGCGCCCCAGAGGCGCTGGTTAACTCACGCTTTACGGTTGAGGCGCAAATGTGACGCAAAGATGTCAGATTTGGACACGGGCGACACACCCATGAAAGAAAGACTGGATACAGAAAGCCTGACGTGGCGCGTAACGCCGGACATGCTCGGTGTTCTGGACTCCACAGGTATTTTCATGCGCACCAACCCCGCTTGGCAGCGGGTGCTGGGCCTTTCCCCTGAAGAGGTCGAAAGCAAGCTTTTCTTTGAATTTGTCCATCCCGAGGATATCGCGATCACGGCCAAGGCTTTTGTCGATGTGCAAAAGGGCGACCCGATCCTCGGTTTTGAAAACCGGTACCGGCACAAGGACGGCAGCTATCGCTGGCTGTCCTGGAATGCGGTGCCCGAGGGAGATCTATTCTTTTGCTCCGCCCGCGACATCACGCAAGCCAAAGTGGACCATGAGGCAGTGAGCCGCCATAACGAGGACGCGCGCCTGCGCGAGCAGTTCATCTCGATCCTTGGCCACGACCTGCGCAACCCGCTTGCGGGGGCGTTCTGCGCGGTGGAATTCCTGATGGACCGGGAGCCGCTGTCTGACCGTGCGAAAATCATGCTCGACAATGCGGCGGAGTCGCTACAGCGCATGTCGCGCCTGATTGATGACGTGCTCGACTTTGCCCGCGCGCGTCTGGGCGGGGACATCGGGGTCGAGGTGCAAGCCTGTGTCCCGTTCCGAACGGTCCTGGAACGCTGCGTGCAAGAAATACGCATGGCGAACCCCGAGGCACAGATCACGGAGGTTTATGACTACGAAGGCCCGGTTCCTTGCGATCCCGACAGAGTGGCGCAATTGGTGTCGAACCTTTTGGCAAACGCGGTCTTTCATGGCGCGCCGGGCGGGCCGATCCAGCTGCACACCGAAGAAAGCGACACGAGCATTTCCGTGTCCGTTACAAATCGTGGTGGCACGATCCCGGACGACCTGCGCAAAATCCTGTTCGAACCTTTTGAGCGTGAAGAGCCCGGAAGCAGCCGCAATGGCCTTGGTCTTGGGTTATTCATCGCCAAGCAGATTGCAGAAGGGCATGGCGGCGATATCGACGTGTATTCGGGCGGGGGGGAGACCACCTTTACCTTCCGCTTGCCGCGCGGGTCCCGCATGGTCGCGACAGCCTCGCAAGACCAGACGCGCCGGGCAGGTTGAGAACGGCGCAGACGCGCGCTTCCGGCTTGCGCCGGCGCGCCGTGCATCGCATCGTTGGAGAAAGGGCCGATACACGTTGCCCTGCCATCACAAGGTACCACGATGTTCAGAGCCGTCCTTCTTCTGTCCGCCCTTGCGCTCTCGGGCTGCATCTTTGTTGTGACATCGGAAAAGCAAATCTTTGCCAAAGACGATTTCGACAGCATCGGACCGACCGAATGGGCGGTGCTGGCTGCATTGTTCGATGCCGAGCCCGAAGGACGATCCAGCAAGGTCAGCGACAATGGCCGTGTCGAGATTGTCGAAACCAGCTTCGGGACGATGAACGCTACCACCTACAAAGAGGGCAAATTGATCAGCCGCGGGGGGCTGAAGCTCATTTCCGAACGCACGTTCGTCTTTTTTTCCGAAGAGTTGAGCGGATCACGGGCCGGCGAAAAATTCGAATGCGAATACGGCCTCGCCCGCGCGTCTGACAAAGTGTTTGTCGTCGCCAGCGTTGGCCAATGCGACGGCAGCTTCACCAACCACTTTATCGTTCCAAACACAGACCCGAATAAACGGCCCTACAAACTGGGCGAGCTGAGCGATGACGAAACCGACCTCAAAAAACTGAGCGCGCTTGCCGCGGTGCACCAGATCGGGATCTCTGCCACGGAAAAAAGCGTCTTTGTCTTTGGCGACATCGCGCCCGCCGCCTTCAAACTCCTTGCGGCCGACGCGTTCAGCGCGGGCCTTCTGGACTGACGCACATGACAAAACCGGCCCTTGTGACCATTTTTGAATGGACCGGCAGCCTGACGGCGATGGCCTACGCCCTTCTGATTGCCTCCAACACAGGCAACGAAATTCTCGGCTTTTCCCTGCTCCTGATCTCGGCGCTGCTCTTCGCGGCGTGGGGCCTGATCGACCGCCGCTGGGCCTTTCTCGCGCTGCAGGGCTTTTACGCCGCCTCCGCCATTATCGGGCTGATCCGCTGGAGTTGATCCGCGCGCGGCGGCTCGCTAAGACGCCGCAAGGCATTCGGCGATGGCGTCGCCGGGCCCTCGAAAAAAGGGCCGCCACAGTCTTCCTGCACGCCGGGACATTTGACTCCAAACGGGCTCAAATGGCCCGGGACCACAAGGGGAGATAGCAATGCCAACAGTCGTCAATTCCTGGAACGAATGGGATCCTCTCAAACATGTCATCGTCGGCCGCGCCGATGATTGCCACATCCCGCCCGCCGAACCCGCGCTGGACGCCAAGGTCCCCGAGGACAGCGACATGCGTGGCCAGTGGGGCCGCCGCCCTCAGGAAACCATCGACCGCGCGAACGAGTTGCTGGACAATTTCGCAGCCCAATTGCAGGCCCGCGGCATCACGGTGGATCGCCCAGACAGCATCGACCACAGCCAGCCCGTCACCACGCCCGATTTTCACACGGACAGCCAGTTCGGCTGCATGCCACCGCGCGACGTGCTGCTGACCGTGGGCTCGGAGATCCTGGAGGCGACGATGTCCTACCGCTGCCGCTGGTTCGAATACCTCAATTACCGCCCCTTGATGCAGCGCTATTGGGACGAAGACCCGAACTTCCGGCACGAGGCCGCGCCCAAACCGCGCCTCACGGATGCGGACTATCACCCCGATTATCTCAGCGAAAAGATCGGGGAGGCAAAGCGGCTTGAGTGGGCAGCGCAAAAGTTCTTTGTCACAACAGAAGAAGAGCCGCTTTTTGATGCCGCCGATGTTCTGCGCTTCGGCAAAGACCTCGTCGTTCAGCACGGCTTCACGACAAACCTCAAGGGTATCGAATGGCTGCGCCGTCACTTCCCCGACCACCGGGTGCACACGGTCAACTTCCCCGGCGATCCGTACCCGATCCACATCGACGCAACCTTTACGCCCCTGCGCCCGGGCCTGATCCTGAACAACCCCCAGCGGCGCCTGCCAGACGAGCAGCGCAAGATGTTCGAGGCGAACGACTGGGAAATCGTCGACGCCGCTCAACCTGCCCACAACCAGCCCCCGCCGCTGTGCTATTCGTCCGTCTGGCTATCGATGAACGTGCTCGTGCTCGACCCCAAGACGGTCTGCGTGGAAAAATCCGAAGTCTACCAGGCCGAACAGATGGACAAACTGGGGATGGAGGTCGTGGAGGTTGACCTGCGCGACGCCTACGCCTTTGGCGGCGGCCTGCACTGCTGCACGGCGGATGTGTACCGCGAAGGCGGGTGCGAGGACTACTTCCCGGCCCTCGGCTAACCCGCAGGGCCGAATTCTGGCGTACGGGCTGGTCTTGCGTTAGCGTTTGGTAAATCAAGCAAATCTAGGCCGCCCGCATGACCACGCTCAACCTCATCGCCGATCCAACGACAGACCCAAACGTGGTCCAGATGCAGCCGGGCGACGAAGAGGTTGTCCTGGTCCCCGACTGGGACGGGGTTGACCTGACGGTGGACGTTTTGACGTCCACCAACACATTCGTCTTCACCGGTGCCTTCAAGTCTGGAACGCTGACGTTTACGACCGACACGGGTTTCCTCGGCGTGCAAAACTCCAGCAACAACGACGCAACGGGGTTCGCGGGTGCCTTCAACGTCTCGGTAGAGCGGGCCGACCTCGTCTTTGATGGAAGGTTCGATACCAATGCGTTCCTGCGCGCCGAAGTCACGGGAGGCGGCAACACCATCACCATCGCTGAGGACGCAGACGTTATCGCACGGTTCGATATAAGCGACCGAGATGTCGCCGATCTAAAGGCCGTCCTGAGCGGCCGGACGACCGGGATAGGGGACACACTGGCGCTCGTGAATGATGGTGGCGTCTTGCTGGAAAGCATAGACGGCGGCCCGTCACTCGTGGTTCGAGACATGGACCGCTTTGTCCTGACAAACAGTGGCACGTTCGACGCGGCTGCCGACATTGAACAAGTGCTATTCACGCGGATCGACAACAGCGGCACATTCCAAGGCGCGCTGGATCTGGACTTCGGCGGGCGGTTGGTCGTGACCAACACCGGCAACTGGGGCGCAGCGGTGCTCGGCTCGGGCGACGATGACCTTGTCCGCAGCAACGGAAGCTGGACCGGGGCGGTGATTGACCTCTCTCTCGGAGATGACAGGTTCGACATGCGCGGCGGCACAGGGGCCGGATTTCAGGGCAGGGGTGCTCCCGACACGGCCCCCGTGCAGCTGCTGGGCGACGCCGGCGATGACACATACCTTGTGGACGGGATGGCGGGCGCCACAACCGGGTTTGTGGTGGTCGAAGAAAGCGGGCGGGGGTTTGATTCCATCCTGTCAAACAGCAGCTATATCCTGCCCGAACACGTGGAAAGGCTGGTCCTTCTTGGCACAGGCGACGGGACGGGCAACGGGCTGGATAACGTCATCGTCGGGTCCGGCACCGCAAATCTCCTGGAGGGGCAGGGCGGCGCAGACCTGCTGGTTGGCGGTGGCGGCGCCGATACCCTCAATGGCGGGGCGGGCGACGATCGATTGGTGCTTGGCGCTGGTGGCGGCACGGTTAATGGCGGTGCAGATCACGATCGGCTCATCCTGACACGCGCCACGGGCGGTGTGACGGTTGACCTCGGTGCTGGTACGGGCACGACCGCCGGGGGCAATGCAATTGCCGTCACAGGGGTCGAAGATATCATCGGCTCCGCGTTTGGCGACAGACTGACCGGGACCGCGGGCGCGAACCTGATCCGCGGCGGGGAGGGTGACGATGTCATCACGGGCGGCGGCGGTGGGGACCGTCTTTTCGGCGGCGATGGTGCGGATGTCTTTGTCTTCACTGCCATCGATGAAAACCGGGGGCGGGTGCTGGATTTCGAACAGGGCACCGACCTGTTGTCCTTTGCCGGGCTTGGGCTGTCTTTTGTAAACACAGCCGGTTTTTCGGGGACAGGCGCCGAGCTGCGCCAAGTGAGCGCTTCGGGAGGCACAGACTCGGTGGTGCAAGTCGACCTGACCGGTGATCGCATCGCGGAGTTCTCGATCTATATCCACGGTGTCTCGTCGCTCGTCTTGTCGGACTTAATTCTCTGACGGGCGGTTCGCGCGGACATTTCCGCGTTGCATGCCGGGCGTTTGCTACCCGTAAAATTTGCTCAATCCAGCGGCCTGATTCTGTACAGAATGTGCATTCGGGCCACTCCAAGTTGTACAAAACGTTACATTTGCCGGACTCTGTTGCTTGGCAACGCAGAACGGGGCCGCCCCCAGGACGACCCCGCCATCTGCGAAAAGGGCCCGTTTTGGCACGGGGATGAGACATCGGGCCCCCGCAAAAAGGTCCGGGAGAGGGCGGATCAATACACCCCCCCACCGGGATCCGGAAAAGTCCGGCCGAAGGCTAGAGCCCTGAAATCTCAGGGGTTTCACCTCCGCTGCTCCCTGGCCAAAGCCACCACTCACGGAACACGATCAGCATGCGCCTTAACCAAAGGTAAAGGAAGTCAGGGATTCCTTACCATGCAGTCAATTTTTATGAAATTTTCGTAAAAGCTAGACTGTTGAGCACGCTTTTCAGCGGCGCGCAGTGCAGAGTATCCATGTTACTTCAAAGGCTTACGCCTCGAGAATGAACATTTGGTTGGCAAAAGCAGCCTTCAGCACAGCTTGGGCGGTTGTCTCAACCGCAAGGGCTTCGCGCGCCAAGCGCAAGTGCTTTTCGACCGTCGCCGGCGTCAGCCCCATAAGCACAGCGATATCTTGCATCGTTTTGCCATCGCCGACCCATTCCAACGCCTCGCGCTGGCGCGGCGTCAGGCTGCGGCCGGGGGTGTTGTAGGGCAGGGTGAGAATCTTCAAATGCGCGATATTATTCATCAAATGGATGTCGCGACCATGCTCGTCCCAGACCGCATCGATATCATCCTGCGAGAGATCGCGCCGCGCCGTAAGCGCAATCGCACCTTTGGATCGCGCCGATACCGACTTGAAGCTGATCGTATAGCCGGCGGTGACCCCCATCGCCTGGTTGAATTCAAACACCCGCCGCTCCGCCGGTGTAAGGGTCTGTGTGTCCAGCATTTGTGCCAGCATGCGCCAGCTTCCGGCCCCTTCATTCTGTAACGCCCAATTGACCATCGGGGCGTGCGCATAGTGCTGCTCACCAATGAACACGTCGACATAGGCGCGATCGTGATTGGTCAGAATTATAAAATCCTCAGGGTCACCCAAGGATGTACCGCTGCGATAGCGCGTAAAGCCATAAATCAGACGGTCAAACCCATATTCCTCCATCTGGGCTGTGTGGGCATCCCACAGCGCCTCAATACTTTGGCAGTTCGATAGAAAATGCAGGTAGGACCGGATTTTTGCCTCACTCATGCGGCGCCCTCCAGGTGCCCAGCCATGGCCTGAATGGCCAGCGGATACCCCGCAGCGCCAAAACCTGCGATCACACCCACACAGACCGGCGCAATCATCGAGACATGGCGAAACGCCTCGCGCGCATGCACGTTGCTCAGATGCAGTTCGATGACCGGCACGTCGATGGCACTAATGGCGTCCCGCAGCGCAATGGAGCTGTGCGTGTAAGCCCCGGCGTTGAGAACAACGCCCGCATGCTTGCCGCGAGCACCGTGAAGTTCGTCCACCAATGCGCCCTCGTGGTTCGACTGCACGCACATCGCGGCAAATCCTTCCTTTTGAGCTGCCGCAACGCACGCAGCCTCAATATCGGCAAGCGTTGCCGTGCCGTAGACACCGGGTTCTCGCGTGCCAAGAAGGTTCAGGTTTGGCCCGTTCAGAACAAGAAGTGATGCTGCAGTTTTTGCCACCATTCGAAAGCCTTAGACGCGGATTTCGAGTCTGTCCAGTTTACGCCTTGGCAAAGACGGCAAGCCCAAGCCAGTCTGCCACCAGCGCGGGCGTGTCAGAACCGTCAATCTCTATCGTCATTGCATTTTCGCGCAGCAAATCGGTTTCGTTGCGTTGTGTCACCGATTTAAGCACAAAGCGCCCGCGCAGGCGGCTGCCTGCGACAACAGGCTTAAGAAAGCGCAATTTGTTGAAGCCGTAGTTGATCCCCATGACCTGCCCGGGTGCCACGTCAAAACAGTCATATGCAAATCGGCTGGCAAGGCTGAGCGTCAGGAAACCGTGTGCGATGGCCCCACCAAAAGGCGTCTCGCGCGCCGCACGCTCGGGATCCACGTGAATCCATTGATCGTCATGGGTGGTTTTGGCAAAGCTGTTGATCATGTGCTGATCGACGGTGATCCAGTTGCTGACCCCGACCTCTGTGCCAATCAGGGCCTCAAGCCGGTCTTTCTCTGTTTCAATCGCGCGCATGGTTCACACCTTGTCCGGGCCGACACGCACCATGCGCTTGCCCTTGTTGTCGCCTGCCAAAAGGCCGATCAGCGCTTTGGGCGCATTCTCGAGCCCTTCTACGATATCTTCCGTCACTTTGATCTTGCCCTGCTCAACCCAGGCCGACAGCGCGCGAACGGCCTTAGCGTCGTCACGCGCGTAATCCATGACGATAAATCCTTCCATCCGCAGCCGTTTGACGACAATGGCGCCGGGCAGGTTGCGCGGGCCGGTGGGGTTCGTTGTGTCGTATTGAGAGATCGCACCGCAGCAGACCACACGGCCCCTTTCGTTCATCAAGGCCAAAGTGGTTTCCAAGATCTCGCCACCGACATTGTCGAAATAGATGTCGATCCCGTGGGGGACTTCAGCCCGCAGCGCCTTGAAGATATTGCCCTGCCGGTAGTCGATGCAGGCATCAAAGCCCAGCTCGTCCACAACCCACGCACATTTTTCCGCCCCGCCCGCGATGCCAACAACACGGCAACCGAGCGCTTTGGCGATCTGGCCGACATAACCCCCGACGGAGCCTGCGGCAGCGCTGACAACGACCGTATCACCCGCCATCGGCTGCCCGATTTGCATCAGCCCGTGAAAGGCCGTTTTGCCGGCGATACCAAATACGCTCAGCAGGTACGTCAACTGCGGCACCGCCGGCATTTTCAGAACCTTGTGCGCCTTGGCCGTGGTATATTCGGTCCAGCTGCTTTCGGCAGCCACGATATCGCCGACGGCGAGGCGGGGCGAATTGCTCTGCATGACTTCACAAATCGAATAGGTCGCCATAGCGTCGCCCGCCTTGACCGCGTCGCGGTAGGTCGCGCCTTGCATCCAGCTGCGATTGGCCGCGTCGATTGACATCAGAATGGTACGCAGCAGGACCTCGCCCTCGGCGGGGATTGGCATCTCGCCCGTCCGCATTTCGAAGTGAGACTCCTCAAGCGCGCCCTTTGGTAGTTCGCGGACATGCACAGTGCGGTTGGTCATGGAATAGCTCCTTGGTAGACAGAGGCAAAAGAGGGGATCAGATGGCAGAGTTCAGACAACTGGTTTACGTGCCGCCCGCCATGGCTGCGGATCTGCTGCTCGTGCGGCACGGCGAAAGCGCGCCTGCAAGGGCGGGGGAGAGCTTTGCGATGAAAGACGGGCACGGCGACCCGGCGCTTTTCGGCAATGGGCCGGCGCAGGCCGAAGCAGTCGGCGCGCGCCTGGGCAGGGCAGGTGTGCAAGCCATCTATGTCACAAAGCTCAAGCGCACGCATCAAACGGCCGCGCCGCTTGCGGCTGCAACCGGTCTTGTGCCGGTCGAAGACCCCGACCTGCACGAGGTGCATCTGGGCGACTGGGATGGTGGTCTCTACCGGCAAAAGGCGGCCGAGCGCGATCCGGTTTATCTCGAAATGCTGGCCAAACAGGACTGGGGTGTGATCCCGAATGCTGAGCCGCGGGCGGCCTTCACCGCACGCGTTAGACGTGGCCTGACCCGGATCGCCGCTGCTCATGAGGGTCAGCGCGTCGCGGTCGTGGTACACGGCGGTGTCATTGCCGCGGCGCTTTCCATGGCGACCAGCAGCCCGCCATTTGCCTTTCAAGGGGCCGCCAACGGATCGATCTCTCGCCTCGTTATCCATAATGATGCGTGGTCCGTCCGTGCCTTCAACGACACATCGCATTTGCCGGGCATGGGCGGAGATTACTGACACCGTAAGGTCCTTTGCTCGGCTTCGAGTATCCCGAGGATGGCGGCTCTTTGCGCTTTTTGATCCAGGCCAGACTTCTGGCACATAAGGCTCTGACCACCGGAAAGTTCGTAACATCAGGTGGTCAAAACAACCTTGCCCTGCACTTTGCGATCCATCACGTGGCTAAGCGCCTCGGCCGCGTCTTCCATCGCATACGTCTTGGTGATCCGCGGCTTGATCAGGCCCTTGCCGTACATGTCGAAGAGCTCGGCCATGTTCTGCGCATGGCCCTTTGGATCGACCTGCGTCGAGGCGCCCCAGAAGACCCCGACAATCTGGCAGGATTTCAGCAGCGTCAGGTTGAGCGGGATCGACGGAATTCCTGCGGGAAAGCCTACCACGAGAAACCGGCCCGCCCAAGCCATCGCGCGGATCACCGGTTCGGCGTAGGGACCGCCAACTGCATCATAGGCCACGTCGATGCCCTTGGGGCCGACAACCTTCTTGATCTGCGCCGAAAGCTCCTTTTGCGCGTCCCGTCCTTCAAGGCTCCGCGGGTAGATCAGCGTCTCGTCCGCACCCAGATCCCGGCAGAAGGTAGCCTTTTCCTCGGAACTGACGGCGGCCACAACGCGCGCGCCAGCGGCCTTGCCCAGCTCTATTGCCGCCGCGCCGACACCGCCAGCGGCGCCTAGGATAAACAGCGTCTCACCCTCTTTCAGGTGCGCGCGGTCCTTCAGCGCATGGTGCGAGGTGCCATAGGTCAGCACCAGCGCCGAGGCGTCCTCGAACGGCATGCCCTCAGGCATCGGCAGACACGCGCGGGCCGGGGCAACAAGGTGCGTGGCAAAGCCGCCAAAGCCGGTCATTGCAATCACCGGTTGCCCAACATTCAGGTTGACGCCTTCGCCAACCGCCTCGATCACACCGGCAACCTCACCGCCCGGAGAGAAGGGGCGCGACGGCTTCAGTTGGTACATGTCACGAATGATCAGTGTGTCCGGAAAGTTCACGCCGGCTGCGCGCACACCGATCAAAACCTCACCCTTACCGGGCGTTGGCGTGTCCAGCTCGGTCCATTCAAGCGTTTCGGGCCCGCCGGGCGCGGTGCTGAGCATGGCTTTCATCATTTCCTCCCTGGAAATTCTTCTTTGCCCCATCGCGTGACGTAGCGTCGAATGGTGCGTCTTTCCTCTTGGCCCGGATCGTGCCCCGTGCCACCTTGCGATTGCAATTGCGAAATCTGATTTTGCAGAGCGGACGGCGTGCAACGTCGCGTCAACAGGCGGATGGACGACCGGACGCCAAGGGAGGACATCGATGAGCGAGACAGACCTGGAGGCGTTCCGGGCCGATGCGCGCGCGTGGCTGGAGGCGAATTGCCCCGAGGAGATGCGCGACGGCAAGACCGGCGAGGGCTACATATGCTGGGGTGGGCGCGATTGGGAATTCACCAGCGACGCACAGCGTATCTGGCTTGAGCGGATGGCGGCCAAGGGCTGGACCGTCCCAACATGGCCTACGGAATACGGTGGCGGCGGCCTGACCCGCGCCAAGGATAAGATCCTGACCGAAGAGCTGCAAAGGCTTAATGCGCGTCTGCCCCTTCAGTCTTTCGGCATTTGGATGCTCGGCCCTGCGCTCCTGCATTTTGGCAGCCATGAACAAAAGCTTGAATACCTGCCGCCCATCGCGCGCGGAGAGGTCCGCTGGTGCCAAGGCTATTCGGAGCCAGGTGCCGGATCGGACCTTGCGAGCGTGCAGACCCGCGGCGAGATCGATGGAGACGACTTTGTCGTCACCGGCCAGAAGGTTTGGACGTCTTATGCCGACAAGGCGGACATGATCTTTGCGCTCGTGCGCACGGATCGTGAGGCGCCCAAGCATTTGGGCATCTCTTTCCTGCTGATTGACATGCGATGGGAGGGCGTCAGCACGCGGCCCATCAAGTTGATCTCGGGCAAGTCGCCATTCTGCGAGACGTTCTTTGACGGCGTGCGCGTGCCCCGCACCAATATTGTTGGCACCGAAAACCGCGGCTGGGACGTGGCCAAATACCTGCTGACGCATGAGCGCGAGATGATCTCGGGCGGCGGCGACGGGCTGCTTTCCGGCAGATCCATGGGCGAAATTCTGGGCGACGATATGGACCCGGTGATTACCTCGGAGGCGATGGCCTGCGAGATTGATACGCTTGCCATGGCCCTCACGCTTGAGCGCTACAAGGACAAGGCCAAGGCCGAAGGGGTTGGCGACGCTTCGGCCATGCTGAAATATGCGGGTACCGAACTGAACAAGCGCCGGCACGAATTGATGATGTCTGCGGGCGGGTCGGACGCATTGGAATGGGACGGCGCGCATGGATCGCTTCCCTCCGATTGGCTGCGCACCAAGGCGAATTCCATCGAAGGCGGCACGTCTGAGGTGATGCTATCGATCATATCGCGCCGCGTTCTGGGGCTGCCCGCATGAGCACCCTCCTGCTGACCGAAGACGAGACCATGCTGGCCGATGCGGCGCGCGGGTTTCTGGACGATGCCGCGCCGGTTTCTCATTTGCGCAGCCTTCGCGATGCCGGACAGACGCATGATTCAAAGCTCTGGGCCCAGATGGCCGAGATGGGCTGGACCGGCGTTTTGATCCCGGAAGAGGCGGGCGGGTCTGATATGGGCCACGCCGCGGCGGGCGTGCTGGCAGAGGAAATGGGCAAGACGCTTGCAACATCGCCCTTCATCTCCACCGCCGTGATCGCTGCGACGGCGCTGCGCCAGGTCTCAACTGATCGCGCCCACGATGCGCTGGCCAAGATTGCCGCGGGCGAGGTGATCTATGGCCTCGCTGTGGATGAAAGTTCCAAACATGACCCCGAAGCCACGGCGCTCGCGGCGCGCGCGGACGGCAACGGCTTTGTCCTGAGTGGCACGAAGCGGTTTGTTGTTGATGGTGCACATGCAGATCGGCTTTTGGTGCTGGCCCGCACAGGTGACGGGTTGACCTTGTTCGACCTCGACGCGGATGCGGCCGGGATCACGCGCACGGCGCAGAACATGATCGACAGTCGCGACAGCGCACAGGTCGATTTCGATGGCGTGCAGGCGACAGGTGAAGATGTGGTAGGGTCCGTTGATGATGCGATGGCTGTCCTGCGCCCCGCCTTGGAGGCCGGGCAGGCCGCGCTGGCCGCAGAAATGCTCGGCCTTAGCGCGGGCGCCTTCGGCATGACGGTCGCATATTTGAAAGAGCGCAAGCAGTTCGGCGTGGAAATCGGGCGCTTTCAGGCACTTCAGCATCGGGCAGCACATCTCTGGTCTGAAACGGAACTTTGCCAGTCCACTATCCGCCATGCAGGCCGCAAGCTTGACGAAGACCCGTCGAATGCGGGCCTCGCCGTCTCGCTGGCCAAGGCCAAGGCCACGCAGGTTGCCAAGCTTGCCGTGATGGAAGGCGTTCAAATGCATGGCGGCATCGGCATGACCGACGCCTTTGATATGGGCTTTTACATGAAACGCGCTCGCGTGGGCGCGGAATGGCTCGGCGATTACGGCTACCACGCGGCGCGCGTGGCCGAAGCGCGCGGCTTTTGAGGACTTGAAGAATGACGCCTAACGATTTGTTTTCATTAGCTGGAAAAGTCGCACTGGTCACTGGCGGCGCCACTGGGATTGGCCGCATGGCCGCCACGGGTCTGATGCAGGCTGGCGCGACAGTCTATATCGCCTCGCGCAAGGCGGACGCCTGCGCAGCCGTTGCCGAAGAGCTGAATGCGATGGGCGCGCCGGGCAAGGTCATCGGCTTTGGCGGCGATGTGGGCAGCGCCGAGGGCGTCGCGGCGCTGGTCGCCACGCTCAAAGAGCACACAGGCACGCTCAACATCCTTATGAATAACGCCGGGGTAACCTGGGGCGCACCGATGGGCCAGTTCCCGTTCGAGGCGTGGGCCAAGGTGCAGGGCGTCAATAACGCGGGGCTCTTCCACCTCACCCAGGCTCTGTTGCCCATGCTGATCGCCTCCGGAACAGCGGATGACCCGGCCCGCGTGGTTAACGTGGGTTCTGTGATGGGCGACGCGCCACTGGGCGACGGGGCCTACAGCTATGCCGCCTCCAAGGCCGCCGTCCATCAGATCACGCGCATCATGGCCAAAGAGCTGGCAGGCCACCACGTCACGGTCAATGCGCTGGCCCCAGGCCCCTTTGTCAGCCGTATGACCGCCTTCGCCACCGCCGATGAAGGCATGCGCGAAAAGGTGGGCGACGATGTCCCGCTCGGCCGCGTGGGCCGGGACGAGGACATCGCCGGCTGCATGCAGTTCCTCTGCGGCAAGGGGGGCAGCTTTATCACCGGCGCGATCATCCCGGTGTCGGGCGGCATTCAGGTAATGAGCGGTCCAAACCTCTTCCGAGCGGCGCTGGAGGGCTGAGCATGATTGACTTCCAGAACCGCGTTGCGATCGTGACCGGCGCGGGCGTCGGCCTCGGGCGTTGCCACGCGCTGGGCCTGGCGGCCCGAGGCGCAAAGGTCGTGGTCAACGATCTTGGCGCATCGACGGACGGACAGGGCACCGACACCTCCGCGGCGGCCACGGTTGCTGCGGAAATCGAAGCGGCAGGCGGGGAGGCGATGGCCCACGGCGCTGACGTGTCCAATGCCGAACAGGTGCAGGACATGGTCGCTCAAACCATGGCGCGCTGGGGCCGCATCGACATCCTGATTAACAACGCGGGCATCCTGCGCGACAAGACATTCTCCAAGATGGAGATGGCGAACTTTCAAAAGGTCGTCGACGTCCACCTGACCGGCACCGCCAATTGCTGCCACGCCGTCTGGCCGCACATGCGCGCGGCCGGCTATGGGCGGATCGTGCTGACCTCATCTGCGTCCGGCATCTACGGCAATTTTGGCCAGTCCAACTACGGCGCGGCGAAGGCGGCGATGGTCGGGCTGATGAATGTCCTGCACCTCGAGGGCGCGCGCGACGATATCCGCGTGAACACTCTTGCCCCCACGGCTGCCACCCGCATGACAGAAGAGCTGCTGCCGCCAGAGGCCGCCGCGCTGCTAGATCCCGCAACAATCACCCCGGGCGTGCTGTACCTTGTCTCCGAAGACGGGCCGAGCCGCGCGATCCTTGGCGCGGGTGCCGGCCACTTTGCCCTGACGCGCATCTACGAGACCGAAGGCGTTCAACTGGGCGACGCGAGCCCCGAAGACGTCGCCGCAGCTTGGGACAGGATCGCAAGCAATGCGCAGCAGGAAGAGCTGCAAAACGCCTTCGAACAGACCCGCAAATTCGCCAAATCCGCCGCCACTGCAAAAGGCCTGACCCTCGACTGGTGATCCAGCTTCATTCTGCCAAAAAACTCCGGGGTCTGGGGCAGAGCCCCAGTCCAACCCAAACCAAAGGACCACACCCATGCGTGACGCCGTTATTGTCTCTACCGCCCGCACCCCCATCGGCAAAGCTTACCGGGGCGCCTTCAACAGCACCACGCCGCAGGCGCTGACCGCGCATGCCATCGCCAATGCGGTCAGCCGCGCCGGCATTGAAGGCGGCGAGGTCGAAGACACGGTGATCGGCTCGGCGCTGCAACAGGGCCACGGCTCAGGCAACATCGCCCGCCAGGCTGCCATTCGGGCCGGCCTGCCTGTCACCGTTGCGGGCATGTCGCTGGACCGGCAATGCGCCAGCGGCATGATGGCCATCGCCACCGCCGCCAAGCAGGTTCTGCACGATGGGATGGATATCGTCGTCGGGGGCGGTGTGGAAAGCATAAGCCTCGTGCAAACGCCAGAGATGCGCGTGAAGGCCGACCCCTACCTGATGCAGCACAAGCAGGAAATGTACATGACGATGCTCGAGACGGCGGAAAACGTCGCCGCGCGCTACAACGTCTCGCGCGAGGCGCAAGACGCCTATGCCGCCCAGAGCCAGGAGCGCACGCACCAGGCGCAGCAGGCAGGCAAGTTTGATGATGAAATCGTGCCACTGACCTCTGTGATGATGGTGCAGAACAAGGAAACCAAGGAAATCTCCGAGCATGAGGTGACGCTCGAGAAAGACGAAGGCAACCGGCCCGGCACCTCGGCGGAAAGCCTTGCCGGGCTTCAGCCGGTATTCAAGAACGGCATGCATGTGAAGGAGGGCCAGTTCATCACCGCCGGCAACGCCTCCCAGCTGTCAGATGGGGCGTCTGCGGCGGTTGTGATGGAAGCCTCGGTGGCGGAAAAGAAGGGCCTGACGCCACTGGGCCGCTATGTTGGCGTGACGGCTGCGGGCTGCGAGCCCGACGAGATGGGGATCGGCCCGATCTACGCCGTGCCAAAGCTGCTGGAAGCGAACGGTCTGAAGATGGACGACATCGGCCTTTGGGAGCTGAACGAGGCATTTGCTTCTCAGGTGCTGGCCAGCCGCGACCATCTTGGCATCCCGGACGAGATCTTGAACGTGAATGGCGGCGCGATCTCCATCGGGCATCCTTACGGCATGTCCGGCGCACGCATGGTTGGCCACGCGCTGATCGAGGGCAAGCGCCGCGGGGCAAAATACGTGGTCTGCACGATGTGCGTGGGCGGCGGCATGGGGGCTGCGGGCCTCTTCGAGGTTCTGTAAAGGGGCGGCGATTTTTCGAAAAATCGCGTGGGGGCTCTGCCCCCACACCCCCGAAGTTTATTTTGCCAAGTGAAGGAGACGCACGGTGCGGAATGACAGTCATTTGCCCAAGGCGTTGCAGGGCTTGCGGATTCCGCTGATCGGCTCGCCGCTGTTTATCATTTCGGGGCCGGAACTGGTGATTGCCCAGTGCAAGGCGGGAATTGTTGGCTCTTTCCCGGCGCTGAACGCGCGGGAAGGTGAGGGCGAGCCGCCGTTGCTGGACGCGTGGTTGACGCAGATCCGCGAGGAGCTCGACCGGCACAATCAGGCGAACCCGGACAATCCGGCGGCGCCTTTTGCGGTGAACCAGATCGTGCACCGCTCCAACGGGCGGCTGGAGCGCGACCTTGAGATTTGCGTGAAGCACGAGGTGCCGATCTGGATCACCTCGCTGGGCGCGCGGGTCGAGGTGAACGAGGCCGCGCATTCATGCGGCGGCGTCGTGCTGCACGACATCATCAACAACACCTTTGCCCGCAAGGCGATAGACAAAGGCGCGGATGGTCTGGTGGCTGTCGCGGCTGGCGCTGGCGGGCATGCGGGGGCGCAGTCGCCCTTCGCGCTGGTGCAGGAAATCCGGGAGTGGTTTGACGGCCCGATTGCCTTGTCAGGCGCGATTGCGACCGGGCAGGCCTTGCTGGCGGCCCGCGCGATGGGCGCGGATTTTGGCTACACCGGCTCGGCCTTTATCGCCACCGAGGAGGCAAACGCGCAGCCTGAATACAAGGACATGATCGTCAGCAGCGGGGCCGAGGACATTGTCTATTCCTCGCTCTTTACCGGGGTGTGGGGCAACTATCTGCGCGGCTCAGTCGAGGCGGCGGGCATGGACCCCGACAACTTGCCCACCGCCGATGCGTCTTCGATGAACTTCAGCCAGGGCTCGTCCAAGCCAAAGGCGTGGAAAACAATCTGGGGCTCGGGGCAGGGGATCGGCGCGGTGAAATCTGTCGGGCCAGCGGCCAGTATCGTGGACCGGATGGCGGCCGAATACGCCGCTGCGGGCAGGCGGATCGCTGCGGAGTTCTGATGGCGGAGCTGATGGTCATACGGCACGGGCAGGCGTCTTTTGGCGCTGCGAACTACGATGTGCTGTCTGATCTTGGTCACGCACAATCGCGGGCGGTCGGCGCGCATCTGGCCGATACGGGCTGGACCCCCGACCGCATTGTCATCGGCACGATGCAGCGTCATGCAGAGACGCTGGCTTCGATGGGCTTTGACGGGGCGGATAGCCATTCCGGGTTCAACGAGTACGACTTCGCTGATTTGCTGGCCGCGCGTTATGAAGGGGAAATCCCCGAACTCGTTAAAGGCGACCGAAAAACCCATTTCCGCACGCTGCGCGACACGGTTCTGATGTGGCAACGCGGCGAGCTGGCGGGCGTCGCGGAGACGTGGGACGATTTTGCCGCCCGCACCGAAGCCGCCCGGGCCTTTGCCTGCGATACGAAAGCCAAACGGGTGCTGGTCGTCTCTTCGGGCGGGGTGATTGGCCAGCTGGCCAGCCGCGCGCTGGAGGCGCCCACGCGCATGATGATGGAACTGAACCTGCAGGTGAAAAACACATCTGTCACAACATTCGTCTTTTCAGGCCCCCGGTTTTTCCTGCATCAATTCAACGCCGCGCCCCATCTTGATGCGGCGCCGGACCTGCTCAGCTACTCTTGAGGGCACCATGAACGACACGCAAACCCTCGATCTGGACGCAGTTGCCGCGTATCTGGCCAAGCACTTGCCCGGCTTTGACGGGCCCATCGAGGCGGAAAAGTTCAGCCGCGGCCAGTCCAACCCGACCTTTTTGCTGAAGACCCCCACGCGCAACTACGTGCTGCGGCGCAAGCCACCGGGCAAGCTGCTGAAATCTGCCCATGCGGTGGATCGCGAATTTCGGGTGCAAAGCGCGCTGGCAGAGACCGACGTGCCCGTCGCCAAGATGCACTTGCTGTGTGAGGACCCAGACGTGATCGGGTCGGACTTCTACATCATGGATCATATCGACGGGCGGAACTTCAACGAACCGACGCTCGAAGAGCTAGACAATACAGGGCGCGGCGAGGTTATCGGTGAGATGAACCGCGTGCTGGCGGCCCTGCATGATGTCGATATCGACGCGGTGGGGCTTGGCGACTATGGCCCGCCCGGCAACTACTACGAACGGCAGATCAGCCGCTGGACCAAGCAGTACCGCGCGTCCGAGACTGAGACCGTGCCCGCGATGGACGCGCTGATTGCCGAGATGGAGGCGCGCCAGCCCCCCGATGACGGCCAGCGCACGCTGGTGCATGGGGATTACCGGATCGACAACATGATGTTTTCGAAGACCGGAACCGAGTGCCTCGCGGTGCTGGACTGGGAGCTTAGCACAATCGGCCATCCCTACGCGGATCTGGCTGCTGTTATCATGCAATGGCAGCTGCCCGCGGGGCGCGAGGGGCGCGGCCTGATGGGCGTGGACCGTGCCGCACAGGGCCTGCCCAGCGATGAGGAGTTTGTCGCGCGATACTGCGCGCGGCGCGGAATAGATGAGATCGAAAATTTCGGGTTCTACGTCGGCTTTTGCTTTTTCCGGATGACCGGGATTATTCAGGGCGTGCTGAAACGCGCGCTGGATGGGAACGCGTCGAACCCGACGAAAGCAAAAACAATGGGCGCCTATGTACCGGTCTTCGCCGGTCTCGGCCTCAAAGCGCTGGAGCAGCGAGGGTGACGCGATGATGGAGGGCGATTTTCCAGACGGGCTTGAGCCGGAGAAGGATCGCAACTTTATCACCGCGCTTGCGCGTGGACTCGATATTCTCAAGTGTTTTCAGAGCGGTGACGACGGGTTGACCAACCAGGACTTTGCGCAGCGCACCGGGTTGCCGAAACCGACCGTGAGCCGTTTGACCCATACGCTGTGCGCGCTGGATTACCTGGTGGCCGACGCACGCACCGGCACCTACCGCCTGGGGGCAGGTGTGCTGAGGCTGGGCTTTTCCACGCTGGCGGGCATGCAGATGCCGGCCCGCGCCAAAGAAGCCATGACCTCGCTGAGCCGTGGACCGAACCCATTCATCACCGTCGCGCTCGCTGAACGGCATGCGTTCTATGCCGTCTATATCGCGGTGGAACGCAGTCTTGAGAATGTATCGTTGACAATGCAGGTCGGGGCGCGCCTGCCGCTGTTCACCAGCGCGATTGGGCGAGCCATGCTGCTGGGTATGAACGAAGACCGGCGCGCGGCGCTGATAGCAAAGATCGACGCAGCGGAGCCTGAGGGTAAGCCGGAGCGCACGCGCCTGCTCGATGAGGCGCGCGCGCAATTTGAAGCGTTGGGCTACTGCAAGGCTTATGGCGCGTGGCGCGCGGACGTGAATGGCATCGCCGCTCCGATCCGGACCCTTGATGGGGATGGGGTGGCGGGACTGAACGTGGGCGGGCCATCGTTTCACGTCAAAAAGAAAGAGCTGGAGGGCACATACGCCCGGATGCTGACCGATGCGGCAGAGGCACTTTCCCTGCGGCCCTAAGTCGGATTCGCGTATTTGCGGAACCGTGTTTCGATCTGCGAAATAAGTGGCAGTCCCGAGACTTGTAATGTTTCGCCCCTCCTGGATGGCGATTTCATGCGATGTACTCATAAAATCTGGTCCCAGTACCAGAGGGTTAGCAGCGGAACCTCAGGAAGGTGCCAGCCCAGAGTGACGCAGGGTTATGCCACCTTTTTGAGCACCGGTAATGCTTGACTTATCCACCCTATGTGCAAACCTCTCCTCACTACCGGCACAATCAAACATAGCGCCCAATCGCCGGAGCGTTTCTAGGGAGGAACTTCTATGCGCACTACCATCAAGCTCGGCGTTGCCGCAGCGCTGGCTCTGTCCGTCAGTGCAGTCGCGGTCGCTGCAGACAACATCAAGATTGCCTTCATCGACCCGCTGTCGGGCCCGTTCGCCGCGACCGGCACAAACGGCCTGCACCAGTTTGAGCATGCGGCCGATTACATCGTGAACGCGAATGGTGGCGTTCTCGGCGGCGATATGTTCGAAATCGTCGCCTTCGACAACAAGATCAGCCCCAAGGAATCGCTGATCCAACTGCAGGTCGCGATCGACCAGGGCATTCGCTTCATTGCACAAGGCAACTCGTCCGGCGTGGCAAACGCGCTGACCGAAGCAATCGACAAGCACAACCGCCGCAACCCAGACGACCGCGTTCTGTTCCTGAACTACGCGGCTGTGGACCCGGCGCTGACGAACGACAAGTGCAACTTCTGGCACTTCCGCTTTGACGCCAACGCAGACATCAAGATGGATGCGATTACCGATTCCATCGTCGCCGCCGGCACTGAAAGCGTATACGTGATCGGCCAGGACTATTCGTTTGGTAAGGCCGTTGCGGCAGCCGCCGTGCGGTTCCTTGGCGAAAAAGATGGCGGAAGCGTCGAGATTGTCGGCAACGAGTTGCACCCGATCGGCAAGGTGAACGACTTCACCCCCTATAGCCGCAAGATCATGGGTTCGGGCGCGGACGCGGTCATCACCGGCAACTGGGGCGCTGACATGGTTGGCCTCGGCCGGTCGATCATCGAAAGCGGTTTCGAAGGTCCGATCTACACCTACTACGCTGCAGGCTCCGGCATCACGGCGGCGTTTGGCGAGGCGGGCAAGGGCACGCTGCGTCTCGTTGGTGAAGGCCGGGTCAACCCGAGCCCAAGCCAGGAGATCACTGACTACTACAATGCGTTCCTCGAGAAGCACCCGGACGGCAACCTTGACCAGACGCGCATCGCGAACGTCATCGGCATGTTGGCACAGGCAATTGATGCCGCAGGCTCTGCCGACGACGTGGTAGCCGTTGCCACAGCGCTTGAAGGCATGGAGTATCAGTCGATCTTTGGCAGCAAAATCTTCATGCGGCCCAACGATCACCAGGCGATCCAGGACCTGCACATCTTTGAGCACACGGACCAGAACGTAGCGTTCCCCTATGACGGCTCGCCCTATGGCATCAGCGTGATCAAGACGATCCCGATGGCCGGCATGGATAGCCCGACCACCTGCAACATGCGCCGTCCCGACGGGGCATAAGACCAGCGGTGTGGCGCCGGATGGCAAGATCCGGTGCGGCATTGATACCACGCACGCCGCGCGGCGTGCGCCACGGGCGAGGGGCCTGCTGCCTCTCGCCCGACACAATGACAAAAAACAGTGCGCCTTTGCCCGCCTGACGCGGAGCAACGAAACGCAGATACTGATTGCCTTGGGGAGGGGCGGATGGAGCTTATTCTCGTCAACCTGATCGACGGTCTTGTCACTGGCCTGTTGCTGTTCATGCTCAGCGCCGGCCTGACCCTGATCTTTTCGATGATGGGCGTACTGAACTTCGCCCATGCCAGCTTTTATATGCTCGGCGCCTACTTTGCGTACTCAATCAGCACCTATCTTGGTTTTTGGATGGGCCTCTTGCTTGCGCCAATTATCGTAGGCGTGATGGGCGCAGGCGTCGAAAGGTTCGGCCTGCGCCGCGTCCACCAATACGGTCACGTGCCCGAGCTGATCTTTACCTTCGGCCTTGCGCTCTTGATCGAAGAGGTGGTGCAGTTTGTCTGGGGCAAGAACCACGTGCCTTACGAGATCCCACCTGAATTGGCGTTTACCGCCTTCTCCATCGCGGGCAACTCGATCCCGGCGTTCAAGATCTTCATGATCTTCATCTCGGTCGGCATTTTCCTTGGCCTTCTGTACATCCTGACCCGGACGCGTGTGGGGATGATCATTCAGGCCGCCCTGAGCTATCCCAAAACGGTGGAGGCACTGGGCCACAACGTGCCGCTTATCTTTATGGGGGTCTTTGGCGTAGGTACCGCACTCGCAGGAGTTGCCGGTGTGATCGCTGGCCCGGTCCTGTCGACCTTCCCCGGCATGGCCTTCGTGCTCGGCTCCATCGTGTTCGTGGTGATCGTGATCGGCGGGCTTGGTAGCCTGTGGGGCGCGCTTGTTGCGTCGTTGCTGATCGGTTGGATCACCACGTTTGCGAAAGCCTACAACATCCGCATGGAAGACATCCTGACCGGCCTGGGCTTTACCAAGCCAGAGCCCATCTGGGACAGCGCATGGCGTGACCTCTGGTCGCTGACCAGCCCGCAGATCGCGGACATCCTGCCCTTCCTGCTGATGGTGCTGATCCTCGTCTTCCGGCCCTATGGCCTCTTCGGGAACCGCCAGTCATGACCAATGCAGAGTTGAAAACAGATCCGGCAAAGCCCGCGCAGCGCATGCGTGCGGGCACGCTTATCACTGGCTGGATGCCTTGGGTGATCGCGGCAATCGTTCTGATCCTGCTTCCGGTGGTCTTCCAGGAACGGTCGGCCATCACGATCATGAACCAGATGGCCATCACGGTGATCTTTGCGCTGGCTTACAACATGTTGCTGGGGCAGGGGGGCATGCTGTCCTTCGGCCACGCAGTTTATGCGGGTGTGGGCGGATTTGCCTGCATGCACATTATGAACGCGACCGAGTTTTTCGGCAGCTTTCCCTTGCCGGTCCTGCCAATCTTTGGCGGCCTTGTCGGCATGGGACTGGCGATGATCGTCGGCAGCTTTTCGACACGCAATGCGGGCACGGTCTTTGCCATGATCAGCCTTGGTGTGGGCGAACTGATCGCGGCCTGTTCTATCATCATCGTCGCCTTCTTTGGCGGTGAGGAAGGGATCAGCGGCGACAGGACCTACGCGCAACCCTTCTTTGGCGTCGAGTTTCTGCAGCAGATCGAAGTGTATTACCTGATTGCCGCGTGGCTGCTGATTTCCGCGCTGCTGATGTACCTGTGGACGCGCACGCCCATGGGCCGCATGGCAAACGCCGTGCGCGACAACCCGGAGCGGGCAGAGTTCCTCGGCTACTCGGCGCGCTGGGTGCGGTTCTATTCCTTCGTGGCCTCGGGTTTCTTTGCGGGCATCTCAGGGGCGCTTTTCGCCATCAACTACGAGATCCTGACAGAAGAGAACCTCAATGCAACCTCGTCGGGTCTGATCCTCCTGGTCACATTTCTGGGCGGTGTCGGGTTCTTCTTTGGCCCGATCATCGGGGCGGTTGTCTTCACGCTGGTGCAGACCGTTCTCAGCCTTGAGACGGATCTATGGGCGCTTTATGCGGGTGCGCTGTTCGTGGCGACGGTCATGTATTTCCCGGGCGGTCTTGCGGGCCTCCTGATGATGCACGTACCGGCAATCAGGCTTGGCAAAGGCAGTCTTCTGGTCATGCCGTATATCAAGACGCTGATCCCCGCGGGCATCGGCATCCTCGGGGTGTGCGGACTGGTCGAGATGCTGTTCCACCTACGCCATGGTTCGGGCGATGAGATGACGCTGTTCTGGACCACGTTTGACAGTCACTCGGTTGTCCCGTGGCTGGTCTTTGCCGCCATTGCAGTGGTCGGCATCGGGATCGCGCGGCGCACGGCGCCAGACCTCAAGGACGCCTGGAACGAGGCGAACACACCGCCGAAAGGAGCGCTGTGATGGTTGCTGCAGCACTTGAGCTGGACGGGCTGAAGAAGAGCTTTGGCAAGGCCGAGATTATCCGCGGCGTGGATCTGAGCATCGCCAAGGGCGAACGCCACGCGATTATCGGGCCAAACGGGGCAGGCAAGTCCACGCTGTTCAACCTGATCACTGGCCGTTTCCCGCAGACCAGTGGCCACGTGCGCCTGCATGGTGAAGATCTGGCCGGGCTCGCCCCGTTCGAGATCAACCGCAAAGGTCTGTCGCGTAGTTTCCAGATCACCAACATCTTCCCAAAGATGAGCGTGTTTGAAAACGTGCGCTGCTCGCTCTTGTGGTCGATGGGTTACAAGTACAACTTCTGGTCCATGGTGGGCCGCTCGCGGGAGCTGAACGAAGGGGCCGACGCCATCCTCGAGCAGATCAACCTGACGGGGCGGCGCGATCTGCCTGCAGGCGTTTTGTCTTATGCAGAGCAGCGCGCGCTCGAGATCGGGATAACCATCGCCGGCGGCGCGGACGTGATCATGCTGGACGAGCCGACGGCTGGTATGAGCCATTCGGAGACCGACTATATCGTCGATCTGATCCGCAAGGTGACCGAAGATCGGACGCTGGTGGTGGTCGAGCATGACATGGGCGTTGTCTTTGGCCTTGCCGACCGGATCAGCGTGCTCGTCTATGGCGAAATCATCGCGACCGGAACGCCGCCTGATGTGCGGGCAAACCCCAAGGTGCAGGAAGCCTATCTCGGCGCGGCATTGGAGGCCGAACACTGATGCTCGATGTTACTGATCTTCACGCCTATTACGGCAAATCGCACATCCTGCAGGGGGTTAACCTGAATATCGGCGAGGGCGAGATCGTCGCCTTGCTGGGCCGCAACGGGGTTGGCCGGTCCACCACCTGCAAAGCCATCATGGGCGAGGTTGAGCCCGTCGGGACCGTGACGTTCAAAGGTCAGCCGATTTCGGGCAAAAAGGCCTTTGAGGTGGCGAACCTTGGCATCGGCTATGTGCCGGAGAACCGCGATATCTTTCCAGGTCTGACGACGCGGCAGAACCTTATCCTCGGCCTCAAGCCGGGGCAGAAGGACGGGTCGGGTCGCTGGTCGATGCAGGACATGTTCAATCTGTTCGAAAACCTTGAGCGGCGCGCAGACGTCGAAGCGTCAGTGCTGTCTGGCGGGGAACAGCAAATGCTGACCATGTGCCGGACGCTGATGGGCGATCCAGACCTGGTGATGATTGACGAGCCGACCGAGGGGCTGTCGCCGCAGATGGTGCAACGGGTGGCGGAGCTGCTCAAGGAGATCGCCAAGCGGGGCATTGCGACCCTGCTGGTCGAGCAGAAGCTGTCAATTGCCCTGGATATCGCCGACCGGGTCTATGTGATGGGGCACGGTCAGGTTGTGTTCGAGGGCACGCCCGCGGAGCTGAAAGACCGCGACGATGTGCGCAAGGAGTGGCTGGAGGTGTGATTTTGCGAACCCCGCCCTCGGGCGGGGCAAACGCTCCGGGGGAGCGTTTGGCAAAATCACGCGCGGAGCGCTACCACCCCTCCGAAGGCGTTTCTTTGAAGAAACGCGATGGGTCAAATCTTGAAGAATTGACAGGCTGGCAATCCTTCAAAGGATTGCCTTACCCCCCAAGCCGCCAGTCCAGATCATCCAGGCTGTCTTTGCCAAAGAACATTTCATCCTCGATAAACATAGTTGGCAGGCCAAAGACCCCGCGCGCCACGGCCGCGTCCGTCAACTCGGCGAGTTGCGCCTTCACACCCGCGTCCTGCGTAGCGGCCATGACCTCTTCCACGGGCAGGCCGGCGTCTGTCAGCACCTGCCCAATCACGTCAGGTTTGCCCATGTCCTTGGCGTCCAGCCACATCGCGTCCATGACCGCATCGATATAGGACTGCTTCCAAGGCTTTCCTTCGGCAAACACGGCTGCCCGCATCAGCGGCAGCGTGTTGATCGGAAATGCGGGGTTCCACGTAAAGCTCAGCCCGTGCCGTTCGATGAAGCGCTGAATTTCGAGCCGCTGGTAGGCCAGTTTGCCCGTCACGTTCGAAAACGCCATCATCGGCGCCTGGTTGTTCGTCGCCTTGAAGATCCCGCCCAAAAGAGCCGGGCGATAGGTCAGCGTCGCGCCATGTTTTTCCGCGATGCGGGGCAGGACCTTGTGCACGAAATAGCCGTTGGGGCTGGCAAAGTCGTAGATATAGGTGATTTCCTTGGGTGCCTCAGGCATTTACCAGGTCTCCTTGTGGGGGCGTATGTCCATCTCGAACGTCCATGCGTCGCGGGGTTGGTGGTAGAGAGACCAGTAAGCCTCCGCGACAGACGCGGGGTTCATGAGGTCGCCCTCTTCAATGGGTCTGCCTGCATTTGCGTAAATCTCTCGTACCCATTCGGTGTCGACGCCCGCGTCGATGACAAGGTGCGCGACGTGGATGCCCAGTGGCCCCAACTCGCGCGCCATGGACTGCGCGGTGGTGCGCAGCGCCGATTTCGCCGACGCGAAGGCGGCAAATCCGGCATTTCCGCGCAAGGACGCGCTGGCGCCGGTAAAAAAGATCGCGCCCTTGCCGCGCGGCACCATGCGGCTTGAGGCAGCGCGGCCGGTGTGGAACCCGCCCAGACAGGCCATTTCCCAGACCTTGCGGTAGACCCGCGTGGTTGTATCCCGGATGCCAAAGCGCACATTGCCGCCGACGTTGAAAATCACCAGGTCCAGCGGGCCGCCCGCCGCCTCGATCTCGTCAAATCGGGCCTCGACGACGTCCTCGTCTCGCGCGTCGAGGCTGTAGCCGGTGGCGGTGCCAAGCTCATCCACCAAGGCCGCGAGCTTGTCCCCATTGCGGCGGCCCATGCTGACGTAAAATCCACCGGCGGCAAAGCGGCGCGCGATCGCGGCTCCGATATAGTCGCCCGCGCCGACGATCAGGATATGCCCGCTCACAAGCTGTGCGCCTTCTGCCACGCGGGACGTGCAGCGAGGCGGTCCAGATAGGCGGACAGATGCGGCAGCGTTTCAAAATCCGCGCCAAACCTACGGGCCGCGGCGATGGCATGGCCCAGCATGATATCCGCCCCCGAAAAGTCGTTCGCGAGAAAGGCGCGCCCGTCTGACATGTGCGCCTCGATGCTTTGCAGCATCTGGCCCAGCAGCTTGACCGCACGTTTGACATGCGGTTCGGACCGGCGGTCTTCGGGTAGGAGGATCGTCTCGACCACGATCGTGTTGATCGGCGGCATCAGCATACCTTCAGCATAGTGCAGCCACTGGAGATAGGCCGGAAAATCGGGACTGTCCGGGCCGGGTTGCAATGCGCCGTCCCCATGGCGGGCGAGCAGATATTGCACGATAGCGCCCGACTCCGACAGGCGGACGTCGCCATCCTGCAGAACGGGCACGCGGCCCATCGGGTTGACGGCGCGGAATTCCGGCGCCCGCATGGCCGGGTCACCCAGCGTATAGCGTTCAAGTGTGTAATCGAGGCCAAGTTCCTCGAGCAGCCACGCGATCCGAACAGCCCGTGTGTTCGGCGCAAAGTAAAGTTTCATGATGATCCCCCTTGAGGCTCAGGCTAGGGGCGCTGGGCCAATCCGTCCAGTGGTCTGGCCCGGTGCGGAGCGAAAGCACTTTCTGACCCGAAAGACGGCATTGACCCTTGGCAATTGGCGGGACCTGAGGCCATTCTGGAGCCATGACGGAAGATTGGATCAAGCCGGAGCGCGGGCCAGACGGGGTGGTCACTCTGGTGCTGGATGGCGGGCCGGTGAACGCACTGACCGCGGACCGGCTCGAGGTTTTTGCGGAAGTAGTCGAGAGCATGAACGCCGAGGCTCTGGTTATCGCTTCGGCGCACCGTGTTCTGAGCGCCGGGCTGAACCTGAAATACGCTCAAGGTGCCGATGCAGGTGAAGCCGCGCGGATTGTCGCCGGGCTGAACCGAGCGTTTGTCGCGCTTTATGCAGCGCCTGTGCCAGTGGTGTGTGCCGCTGCAGGGTCGGCCATTGCGGGAGGTCTCTTTTTCGTGCTGGCGTCTGACTGGCGGATCGCGGGGCATGAGGCACAATTTGGTTTAGCCGAGGTGCGAGTCGGCGTGGATTTCCCGGCCGGCCCGCTTGGTATCGCGCAGGCAGAGCTTGGGCCTGTCGAGGCACGCCGCCTTATGCTCCCGGGCCAGCCCATAGGCGCGCAAGCGGCTTTGGAACGCGGTATCGTTGACGAGGTTTTGCCTCCCGACGCCGTTTTGGCCGCCGCAAAAGCTAAGGCATCAGCGATGGCGCAAAGCCCACCGGCTGCATTTGCAAGAGTGAAATCCCAGCTGCGCGGGCAGACTCTTGCGGCCATTCGCGCCGCCTGCCGCGCGGAGGAAGCCTCGGACACTGCTTGGATCAGCGACACGGCGCGGGCTGCAATGGCCCGGATGCTCGCATGAGCCTCAGTTTCGATCCCGCCAAAGCGCACCGCATCTCCGCATGGATGCAGCGGTATGTAGACGCCCGAAAATTTGCCGGGTGCAGCACGCTGATCCTTCAGGACGGACATGAGGTGTTCTTCGACACCTGCGGTCAGCGCGATGTGGACACAGGCGCGCCGTGGGAGCGAAACACCGTCGCGCGCATCTATTCGATGACCAAGCCGGTGACCTCGCTGGTCATGATGATGCTGGTTGAAGAGGGGGTGATCCACCTTGACGCGCCGGTCAGCGCGGTGTTGCCTGAATTTGCGGATATGCACTGTCTTGTGCCCGGGGCCAGCGCACTGGATCAGGTGCAGCCCTGCGCGCCGCCGACGCTGCATCAACTGCTGACGCACACATCCGGTCTGTCCTACCCGTTCAATCCCGGGCTGCTGGCGGAGGCGATGCAGGTCGAAGACCTGGTCTACAAGCACGGGCAGGGCAGCCTTCGCGACGTCACCGGCAAGGTCGCGGCGCTGCCGCTGGCGTTTCGGCCGGGGACCCGCTGGGAATATTCCGTGGGCATCGATGTGATTGGCTGCGTGATCGAAGAGATGACGGGCCAAAGTCTTGGTGCGGTTATGGCCGCACGGGTGTTCGAACCTCTGGGCATGTACGAGACCGACTTTGCCGTGCCGCCCCATGCGGCAGATCGGTTTGCCGCACTCTATACCCCGCTGGCAGGCGGGGCGATGGACTTGAACGCGCAGGAAAAAGGCGGCGAGCCTCTGCGCCTTGTCGACGCGCCGGACGCCAGCGCCTACCACGCGCCCACACTGCATTCCGGCGGCGGCGGCCTCGTCGGCACGATCGATGACTACGCCAAATTCGCTGAGGCGCTTCGCACGGGCGGCGCCGGGCTGGTATCGCCCGCAACCATGGCCTTCATGCAGCGCAACCATTTGCCGGGTGACATTGCATCGATGGGCCCGGCCAGCTTTGCCGAACAGCCAATGGAGGGCATGGGCTTTGGCATCGGCGGCGCGGTTGTCATTGACCCGGCCCGCGCCCGCGTGCCCGGATCGGTCGGGGATTTCAGCTGGGGTGGCATGGCGTCCACCTTTTTCTGGAGCGACCCGGTGCACCGCCTTAGCGCACTGTTTTTCACCCAACTCGCCCCGTCCTCCAGCTATCCCGCGCGGCCCGAACTCAAAGCCCTTGTGCACGGATGCCTGTCATGAGCCGACCCGAAATTGTTTGGACCCCCAGCGCAGACCGTGCCGAAGGCTCAACCCTCGCCCAGTTCGAACGCTGGCTAGCGGCAGAGCGTGGCCTGACATTCGACAGCTACGACGCGCTCTGGGAATGGTCCGTTACGGATCTGGAAGCGTTTTGGTCTGCGATATGGGAGTATTGCGATATCCCGGCAGCGACGCCGCCCGAACGGTTTTTGGCCGAAGACCGTATGCCAGGCGCAGTCTGGGGTCCCGGTGCGCGGATGAACTACGCCGCAGCGGTGCTGCGCCATGCGCAAACCCGTGGTGAAAAGACTGCCATCACCGTTACATCCGAAACTTTTGGCAAATCCCAGATGACATGGGCGGAACTCGCGGACCGCGTGGCGCGCTGCGCCGGGTGGATGCGGTCGAAGGGTGTGACCAAGGGCGACCGAGTTGTCGCCATTCTGCCAAACACGGAAGTGGCGTTGATCGCCTTCCTTGCCAGTGCGTCGCTGGGCGCGATCTGGTCGCTGTGCGCGCCGGACATGGGCCATGTTGCTATCCTCGACCGGTTTCGCCAGATCGAGCCAAAGGTTCTGATAGCGCAGGATGGCTATGTGCACGCCGGCAAGACGATCGATCGTCAGGGCGTGATACATGAAATCGACGCTGGCTTGCCGACCCTCGAACTGCGCGTGATGGTGCCGGTCGTGGCGGACGTTCCCAAAGGTTGGAAACCATGGGAGGCAACGCTGGTCAGCTCAGAACGTGCAGAGCCCGTTTCGGTCGAATTCGAACATCCCCTCTGGATCGTCTATTCGTCTGGCACAACGGGCACGCCAAAACCAATCGTTCATGGCCATGGCGGCATCGTGCTAGAGGCAAGCAAGCAAGCGCTGCACAAGGATGTCGGGCCGGATGATCGCTATGCGTGGCTCACATCTTCGGGCTGGATTATGTGGAATGCGCAATGGGGTGCGCTGGGGCAGGGGGCCTGCGTTGCGATGTTCGATGGCGCGCCCAACCACCCGGACATGGGCGTGGTCTGGCGCTTTGTCGCGGCGGAGACGCTGACTTATTTCGGTGCGGGCGCCGCGTTTTTCGCAGGCTGCATGAAGGCGGGTGTGACACCGAATGACGAGGTGGACCTGACCGCGCTGCGCTCGCTCGGCTCTACCGGTTCTCCACTGAGCGAGGATGCCTATGACTGGATCTACCGCGATGTGAAACGCGACGTCTGGCTCGCCCCGATCTCTGGCGGCACGGACATTGCCGGAGCGTTCGTGCTGGGCCACCCCGGGCGGCCGGTGCGCAAGGGGGAAATGCAGTGCCGCGCGCTTGGGAATGCAACCTATGCCTATGACCCGTCGGGCAATGTGCTGGTGGACGAGGTGGGCGAGCTGGTCTGCACCCGGCCCTTGCCCTCCATGCCGTTGAAATTCTGGGGCGATGATGATGGGTCGCGCCTGCATGACGCGTATTTTGACACCTACCCAGGCGTCTGGCGTCACGGCGACTGGATTTCGATCCGCGAAGACGGCGCGTCGGTGATCTATGGCCGCTCCGACGCCACAATCAACCGCAAGGGCCTTCGCATGGGCTCGTCCGAGATTTACCAGGCGGTCGAGGGCCTGCCGGAGGTGCTTGATTCACTGGTTGTGGACCTCGAATATCTTGGCCGCGAAAGCTTTATGCCGCTGTTTGTCGTGCTGGCCGAGGGGCAGGCGTTGGATGACGCGATGAAGGCAAAGATCGGCGAGGCAATCAAACAGGCCGTGTCGGCGCGGTTCATTCCGAACGAAATCGTCCAGATTGCCGAGGTGCCCCGCACCTTGTCGGGCAAGAAGCTGGAGGTGCCGGTGAAGAAACTGCTCTTGGGCGGTGATGCAGACAAGGTGGTAAACCGCGACTCTATGGCCAACCCAAGCTCTTTCGACATCTTCGTCGACTATGCAAAGGCGCGCAGCGCATGAACCCACATGAGACCTTGCTCGACCTTCTGGATGTCGAACCGCTGGAGGTGGACCTGTTCCGTGGGACCGGGCAAGGGGGCGAGACGCCGACGCGTATCTTTGGCGGTCAGGTCATCGCGCAGGCTCTGGCGGCGGCCTACCGGACGGTGCCGGACCGGCTGTGCCATTCCCTGCACGCCTATTTCATCCGGCCGGGCGATCCGAAGATCCCGGTGATCTACCAGGTGGACCGGGCCCGCGATGGCGGATCGTTCACCACTCGGCGCGTGGTGGCGATCCAGCACGGCAAGCAGATCCTGAACATGAGCGCGTCCTTTCACATCGCCGAGGACGGCCCCGAGCACCAGCACAGCGCGCCAGAGGTGGCCGGCCCCGAAGGACTGGAGGATCGCCCGGCGCTGCGCGCCAAAGTCGCAGACAAGCTGCCGGAGAAATACCGCGCCGATTTCCTGCGCGCGCGCCCCATCGACATCCGCGAAGTCGCGCCACGGGACTTTTTCGACCCCGGCCCGGCGGATGACCGCAACCACCTGTGGTTCCGCATGTCCGCTGCCGAAGGCTGCAGCCCGCAGATGCAGCACTGCCTCTTGGCCTACGCGTCGGACATGAACCTTCTGGGCTCGTCCCTGCGCCCGCACGGGCTGACCTGGTTTCAGGGCAAGATCATGAGCGCATCGCTGGACCACGCCATGTGGTTTCACGCAACGCCCGCCTTCCAGGACTGGCACCTCTACGACATGGACAGTCCATGGTCGGGTGGCGCGCGCGGCTTCAACCGCGGCAGCATTTACGCCGCGGATGGCACGCTCGTAGCGAGCACAGCGCAGGAGGGTTTGATCCGCCCGATCAAACCGAAGAGCGATCCTTGAAGGATCGCAGGGTGTCGAACCTTCAAGGTTCGAGAACCGTCAAATCTTTGAAGATTTGACTACGCGTCTGGCACTGCGCCGTAAATCCGGTTGAGCTTGCGCATTCCGCCGATCCACTTGTCGTAGTTTTGCGCCTTAGCCTGCATGTATCCCAGGACCGACGCGTGCGGCAGCACAAGGAATGTTTCATTGCGGATTGTCTCGATGCAGGCCTGCACCGCGTCCGCTGGCTCCAGCATCCCGTCCAGTGCAGCGACATGTTCCTCATGCCCGCGGGTCATTTCGGTGCGCACAGCTTGCGGGCACAGAACGGATACCTTGATCCCGTCATCCCCATGCGTCATCGCCAGCCACTCGGCCACGGCCACTGCAGCGTGCTTGGTCACCCCGTAAGGCGCGCTACCAACCTGGTTCAGCAGGCCTGCCGCAGAAGACGTATTCAAAAGATACCCACCCCCCCGCGCCGTCATCAGCGGCACCAGTTTGCGGGCCGCCCAGACATGGGACATCACGTTGATTTCCCAGATCCGTTGCCATTCCTCATTCGGTACTTCCATGCCGCCGGCCGCCAGAATGCCCGCGTTGGAGCAGAAGAGGTCGATGGGGCCAATCTTGGCCTCCACATCGTCGATCATGGCGACGATCTGGTCTTCCTTGCTGACGTCCACCTGGTACGCGGTGCCGCCGACCTGCGCCGCGATGCTTTCCGCCCCGGCGATGTCCCTGTCCACGGCCACGATGTGCGCCGCGCCTTCGGCGGCAAAGCCCACGCACATCTCACGCCCGATCCCGCTGGCTGCGCCGGTCACGACGATGATCTTGTCCTTCAGTTCCATATCACGCCCACATGCTGGAGCCGCCGCAGACGGTAAGCGCCTGCCCGGTCATGTATTTGCTGGCATCCGAGGCGAGGAACACCGCGAGGCCTTCGAAATCGTCCGGCTCGCCCAGACGGCGCAGCGGGATCTGCTTGTTGATCTTTGCCTCGCGGTCCGGATCGTCCCAAAGCGCGCGGGCAAAGTCGGTCTTGACCAGCCCCGGGCAAATCGCGTTCACCCGCACGCCGCGCGGGCCGAATTCCAGCGCGAGGTTCCGCACCAGCCCGATCAGCGCCAACTTGGACATCCCGTAAGTGCCCAGCTCGGCCGAGGCCTTGAACGCCCCGATGGAGGAAGTGAAGGCCATCGACCCGCCACCCTCCATGTCGTCCACCACCAGCTTGGCGAGCCATAGGTTGGACTGGACATTGGCGTTCATCGTCCGCTCATAGGCTTGATCGCTGATATCGGTGATGGAGCCATAATGCGGGTTCACCCCGGCATTGCCGATCAGCGCCTTGATGGGGCCAGCAGCCTCTCGGGTCTTGGCGACCAGCGCCTCAAGCTGATCGTGATGCGCGATGTTGGCGGCGATCCCTTGCGCCGCGTCGCGCCCGACTGCCTCGTTGATGCCCGCCGCTGCCGCATCCAGATCGTCCTGGCTGCGCGAGGAAATGACGACCGTGGCGCCATGATGCGCCAGGGCCGTGGCCATGTGCAACCCCATACCCTTGGACGCGCCCGTCAGCAGACAGACGCGCCCGGTCAGGTCAAAGAGTGCGCTCATTGCGCCGCCTTCATCTTGCCGAGCGAGGTCGACATGTCCTGGCTGCGCGCGGCTTCCTGGCGCGAGTTGCTGGCGGTGTATTCCTTCACCTCCGCACGGGCGACGACCTGGTGGTGCACCTCGTCCGGGCCATCGGCGTAGCGCAGCGTGCGCTGTGCGGTATACATGCCCGACAGGGGCGACCATTGGCTGATGCCCGTCGCACCATGCACCTGCATGGCCTGATCGATGATGTCGCAAACCTTTTCCGGCACCATCGCCTTGATCATGCTGACCCAGATGCGGGCCTCCTTGTTGCCCAGCACATCCATTGCCTTGGCGGCCTTCAGGACCATGAGGCGCATCGCTTCGATCTCGATCCGCGCGCGGGAGAGTGTTTCCATGTTCTTGCCAAGATCGATCACGCGCTTGCCGAAAGCCTCGCGCGTGAGGGCGCGTTCCATCATCAGGTCCAGCGCTTTGTCTGCCTGGCCGATGGAGCGCATGCAGTGGTGAATCCGTCCGGGCCCAAGGCGTAGCTGCGAAATCTCGAAGCCGCGGCCTTCACCCAGCAGCATATTCGATTCCGGCACGCGCACGTCGGTAAAGCGGATGTGCATATGCCCGTGCGGCGCGTCGTCATGGCCGAAGACATGCATGGGGCCAAGGATCTCGACGCCGGGAGTGTCGATGGGCACGAGGATCTGGCTTTGCTGCTTGTGCGGCTCGGCATCGGGGGAGGTTTTGACCATGGTGATCATGATCTTGCAGCGCGGATCGCCCGCGCCGGAGATATAGTATTTCTCGCCGTTGATCACCCACTCGCCGTTCACCAGCTCTGCGCGGGTGGAGACATTGCGCGCATCCGAAGAGGCCACATCCGGCTCGGTCATCGCAAAGGCGCTGCGGATTTCACCAGCGAGCAAGGGCTTCAGCCACTGTTCCTTCTGCTCGGGCGTGCCGACACGCTCCAGCACCTCCATGTTGCCTGTATCGGGCGCAGAGCAGTTGAGCGTTTCGGACGCGAGGGGGTTCTTGCCCAGCTCGGCCGCGATATAGGCGTAATCGAGGTTCGACAGACCCTCTCCCGTCTCTGCATTCGGCAGGAAAAAGTTCCACAGGCCCGCCTCGCGCGCCTTCTGCTTGGCGCCTTCCAGCAGCTCTAGCTGACCGGGCGCGTAGGACCACCGGTCGGCCCGGCCTTCGCCGAGGGCAAAGAACTCATCGGTGATCGGGTCCACATTTTCGCGGATGTGACGGATCACGCCCTCGAGCAGCGGCTTGTTGCCGTCCGACATCTCGAGGTTGTTCATTTCGGGAACGGATTTCACCATGGCTATTGGCTCCTAGCGGTTGACCCAGTTGGGTTTGCGTTTCTCGGCGAAAGCGGTGACGCCCTCGCGGTGGTCTTCGGTTGTCATCAGCTCGGCAAGAACATCGTAGGAATAGGCAAGCGAACCGTCGAGCGCCTCACGTTCCAACGCGTTCAAAACCTTTTTTGTGGCGCGGACAGAGGAGGGGGCCTGTGCCGCGATCTCCTGCGCGAGTCCCATCGCCGCATCCATCAGCGCATCATCCGGGTGCACCGCGTTCAGGATACCGTGCGACAGCGCCTCTGCCGCGTTCATGTGGCGCCCGGTAAAGAGCAGCTCGGCCGCCTTTGTGGGCGACATGTACCGGCTCAGACGCTGCACGCCGCCGGTGGCAGCAAAGAACCCGACCTTGACCTCGGGCAGGGCGTAGGTGCTGCGTTCGGCGCCCAGGATGATGTCGCAAGACAGCGCCGTCTCGAACCCGCCGCCCATGGCAAAGCCGTTCACCGCGGCAATGATCGGTTTATCGAGATCAAAGCGCTTGCTGAGGCCCGCGAACCCCGTGTCTGGGATGGGCGCCTGCCGCGTGCCCGAGGCCGCCGCCTGCGCTGAGGCCTTCAGATCATTGCCCGCACAAAACGCCTTGTCCCCCGCTCCTGTGAGGATCGCCACCCAAAGCTCTGGATTATCGCGGAAATCGTTCCAGATCGCGTCCATCTCGTGATGCATGGCCGCGTGCACGGCGTTATACGCCTCTGGCCGGTTCATGGTGACGACCAGCACGGGGCCGTGCGTTTCGGTGGTGACGAATTCAGGCATGGTCAAAGTCTTTCAGGCAGGCATCGCGCAGACCGCGACGGTCCAGCTTGTCGGTTGCGCCGCGGGGCAGGGGCGTGGTTTGGAACCAAATGTGGGCAGGTATCTTGAAATGCGCGATGGCACCTTGAAGAAACGTTTTCAACTCTTCTTCAGTAAGTTGCACGCCGTTCTTCACCTGAATACCCGCCCCGACGACCTCGCCAAGCCGTGCATGCGGCACAGGAAAGGCGCAGGCCTCGGCCACGGCAGGGTGGCGGTGCAGCGCGGCTTCTACGTCAAGGCAGGCGATGTTCTCACCGCCGCGAATGATGATATTTTTGGCCCGGTCGACGATGGTGACGAGACCATCCGCGTCGATAAAACCAAGATCGCCGGTCGAGAGCCAGCCGTTCTTCAGCACCTCGGCCGTCGCGTCTGGTTTATTGAGGTATTCCCGCATGTTGGCCGCGCTTTTCACAGTCAGTTCTCCGACCTCGCCGGTGGGCAATGCCCGCCCTTGAGGGTCGCGGATCTCTAGCGCCTGGATGGGCGGATAGAGCCGCCCGGCCACGCTCGGGTTGGCCACATATTCATCACCGACAAGGCCGATGCCGACCGCGTTGGTCTCCGTCATGCCCCAGCCCGTCGCCGGGTTCGCGTTCGGAAAGGCGTTTGCCAACTCGGCCACCTGGGCGGGCGGACGCTTTGCACCACCGGAGCCGAGATAATCTATCGTCTCCAGTGACTTGCCCGCCGCTCTTGCCGCGCCAATCAGATCAGCGGACTGGGTTGGCACACCGATAAACCGGTTGATCCCATGCGCCTCGATCAGCCGAACAGCCTCTTGCGCGTCCCATTTGTCCATCACCACCAGCTTGGCGCCAGCCGGGATCGAGAGCAAAAACACCGGGTGTGTTGCCGTGACATGAAACAGCGGCGTGGCAACAAGGCCCACGGGGCGCGGCGCAGTCGGCGCGTCCGGGGCAGGCGGGTCCATGAGCGGCGCAACAACGGCCTGCATCAGGAACGTCCACACCGCCGAAATGGCCCCTCGGTGGGTCTGAACCACGCCCTTCGGATTGCCGGTGGTGCCGGACGAATACATGATCGCAAAATCATCGTCGGCGCCAATCTGGACGTCTGGCATCATTGGTTGAGCTGCGCGCATTAAGGCATTGTAATCATGTGCGGTTTCCGCACCTCGCACACCGATCACAGCCACATCCAGAGGCTTCAGCCGCGCCGCGCGCTCTGCATCGGCAATGACCAGCGCGGCGCCGCTGTCACTCAGCGCATATTCAAGCTCCGGCGTGGTCCACCAGGCGTTCAGAAAAACGGTCACAGCGCCCAGCGACGCGATGGCCATGATGCCAATCATCAGCTCGGGACAATTGCGCATGGCAAGCGCAACCCGGTCGCCCTGCGAGATATCAAACCGCGTCTGAAGCACCTGTGCCAGCCGCGCGACGTCATCGCAGAACTCCGCGTAAGTCCATGTTTCGTCTTGGAAACTCAGATACTCTGCGGCGCCGTCCTGCATCGGCTCTCGCCCCGCGGCCAGCAGGGCCGGGACATGGGCCGGCGCATTGGAAAACACGGGATATTCGACGCCGCGGATCATCGCCGTCTCGACCGCGAAGGCCGGGTTTTCGGCAACGACGCGCGCGGCAGCGTCCTCCAGGCTCAGGCCTGTCCGGTGCGGCATTTACGATGTCCTCCCTTGGCGCATCGAGGGCGCCTGGAGGGATGTTAGGATCAAAGCGGGCCACTTGCCAAGTCCGCGCTGCGGAATTGCATTTCACTGACGCAGGGTCATTCACCGAGACGGTTTTGAGGGCTTGGGTGATGAGTCATGCTGCATTTCTTATAATCTGTATTATGTAAAGTAAGCAAAGGCGGAGAAAGGTAGCGTTGCCGCCGGAACTATAGCGAATTTAAGAATTTTTCACGCGGCAACTTGGCGCTGCGGGACTATCCGGGTCGCGCGGTGCTGGACGCAGCCTTAACGGATGTGGGCGGAACGTTTACCGATACGGTTTTGACCGATCTGTCGAACACCGTACTGGCCACCAACAAGACGCTAACGACGCACGACAATCCCGGACTTGGGGCCCCCGCCGGTGCGCAGCGGGCCCTGCGCGATGTGGGCGGCGCCATGGGCCGGGTGGACAGCTTTATTCGCGGCACCACGCTGGCGACCAACGCGCTGCTGGAGCGGCGCGGCGCGCGGGTGGCGACGATCACGACCCAGGGGTTTCGCGATATCCTCGAAATCGCGTACGAACGGCGCTACAGCCAGTACGAGATCAACCTGACCAAGCCGGACCTTCTGGTGCCGCGCACGCGGGCGTTTACGGTGCCGGAGCGTATGTCGGTCGCGGGCGATCCCCCTCCTCGACGCTGCGCCGCCAGGAGCCTATGTGCGCTTCGTAGATCGATACAGGCTTGTCATGACGATTGCCGTCGGCGCGGATGGCCATCCACGTTTCGTCAGTCCATTCGAAACCGTTCAGATCGTGCACGATGGATGCTGTTGCCGGGGGATGCTCTGAGCCAAAGCCCACGGGATCGCCAGTCGGTAATTGAGGCGCTGTCCGGTGTCTTGCCGACACTGTGCGCGAGGTGAAATTCAATCGCGCTTGCCAGCGCGCCTTTGGGTTGAAGGTCTTTCATCGTTTTTCCAGTCATGCTCGTTTTGGGCCGATGTGCTGCCTCAGGTGATCACGTCTGCTTCAGTCCGGCCGGTGTGTTTGGTGATATTGGCAAGAGCTTCAGCCGCCGCGATCACAGGGGCCAGCGCCTCTTGAACGTCCTGCGTGTGATCTCCGCTGTGATCTACAAAGCGTTCCAAATACACACGCAAGGTGGCCCCTTGGGTTCCGGTGCCGGACAGGCGCATCACAAAACGTGACCCATCGGTGAAGGCAATGCGTACGCCCTGATGCTCCGTCAGGCATTGATCGACGGGATCGCGGTAGGCGAAGTCGTCCGCTGCGCTGACCTCCATTCCGGCTACCGCGGTGCCGGGCAAGTCGTCGAGGCTTGTGCGCAGCGCAGTCATCAGCGCTTCGGCGGTGTCTGTCGGAATTTCTTCGTAATCATGGCGCGAGTAGTAGTTGCGCCCGAAGTTGCGCCAATGATCGGCGCGCAGTTGCACGATGTCACGCCCGTCGCACGCCAGAATGTTAAGCCAGAGCAACACCGCCCAAAGCCCGTCTTTCTCGCGGATGTGGTTCGACCCGGTCCCGGCGCTTTCCTCACCGCAGAGCGTGATTTTTCCCGCGTCCAGAAGGTTGCCGAAGAACTTCCATCCGGTTGGCGTTTCGAAGCACGGGATGCCCAGATGTTCCGCCACCAGATCGACCGCGCGACTTGTTGGCATAGACCGTGCCACTCCGGCCAACTTGCCAGAATAGGCCGGGACCAGATGCGCATAAGCCGTTAACAGAGCGAGACTGTCGGAGGGGGAGACGAAAGCGTTCTTGCCCATGATCATATTGCGGTCGCCGTCGCCGTCGGATGCGGCCCCGAAGTCTGGCGCATCCGCGCCTTCCATGATCGCGATCAATTCACTGGCCCAGACTGGGTTTGGGTCAGGGTGACCGCCGCCAAAATCCGGTGATGGAACAGCGTTAATTACAGATCCTTTCGGCGCACCGAGAGTGCCTTCGAGGATGCGTGTCGCATAGGGACCCGTGACGGCATGCATGGCATCAAAGCAGATACGGAAGCCGCCCATGAAAAGACTGCTGATTGCGTCGAAATCAAACAGCTCATGCATCAGTGTTTCATAGTCATCGACGGAATCGATCACGTCCACGCTGCAGTCTCCAACCTTGAAGGACCCAACTTCGGAGATGTCACCAGACTCTTCTTCGGCGATCTTGTACTCGGTGATCTCGAGCGTTTTGGCAAAGATCGCGTCAGTGATCTTTTCAGGTGCAGGTCCACCATTAGCGGCGTTGAACTTTACCCCAAAGTCGCCGTTTTCGCCGCCCGGATTGTGGCTGGCCGACAGGATGATCCCGCCATCGGTCTTGTATTTGCGGATCAGGTTTGACGCCGCGGGCGTCGACAGGATGCCGTTTTGCCCAACGATCAGGCGCGCAGCCCCGTTCGCGGCCGCCATACGGATGATTGTCCGGATCGCTTGAAGATTGAAGAACCGCCCATCACCACCGACCACATATGTCTTGCCGGCAGCCCCTCCTGTGCCGTCAAAGATGCACTGCACGAAGTTCTCAAGATACCCCGGTGTGCGAAAGATCTCCGTCTTCTTACGCAGCCCGGATGTGCCCGGCTTCTGCCCTTCGATCGGCTTGGTTTTAATAATCTGAGAGGTCATCAACCATCTCCATTCCATGTTTGTTAGAGCGGCCCTGGGCGGCCATACCTTTGGCAAACTGCCTAATGCCGGTGACGCGCAGATGTCATCGAGGGTGAACGGCGCCTAGAGCCGCCAGTCCGGGTAATTGTCGACCGTTCCGGGAAGGTTCTGCTGCGATAGGCGTGCCGCGATATCATCAAGCTGGATGGCCACAATGCTGGCATCGGCTTTTGCCGGATTGCGGTGAATTTGCCAACAATAACATAGGCGCGGCCTCTGCCACTGGGATCTTCGCTGTCATCCTCACCATCTTCCTGCTGCGCATGGTTGGCAAGACATTGATGGAGTAACGCAGCCATGGCTATCGTTGCACAACATTCGAAATACGGACATACCGGTGACCTGCCCCCCCGATGCTCCCTCATTCATAGCGAGAGTTTGCGTGTCTGCACTTCATGTTCTTCGTCGTCAGTTTGGGCATGCGCGCCTGGCGCGGAGCACTCGAATTGCTCAAGCGTCCGGCGCACTTCTGTGGTCGTTTGATTGCCAAATGCAGTCCCGGCACAATTTAAGTGGCCTTCCCACACCGGGATGGAGAGCAGCCTACAGGGCAATCGATTTGCGCACACGACTAGAGTGCAAGACCAATGCACTCCTTATTTTCTGCAATCGTCGCAGGTACTGGTATTGATTGAAGTGCCCAACTTGCTCAGCGGCGGTCTTAATTTAATGATTTGCGGTAGGTTCGGACCAGGCGATTTTCAAAACCCACCTTCCCGGCTCAAGCGAAACGCAAGCCCGCGCGCAAATACCTTGACGGGCGGTTACTCCCCATAGCAGCGTGCTGTCATGGAAACCTGTGCGAAAGATAGTTGCCTTACGCTCGCACTGCTTCGGCGCGTGACGGGCTGTGATCTTGTGACAAGGTAGCGACGGAACCAACCGTTCTCACGTCGATTTTTTCCGGACCTGATCATGCCAGACACTTTGTTTCGCCTCGCCACGGATGTGGGTGGCACATTTACCGATACGGTTTTAACCGATCTGTCGAATACCGTCGTCGCCACCAACAAAACGCTCACTACGCATCACAACCCCGGGCATGGCGCCTTGGCCGGGGCGCGGTCCGCACTGCGTGATGTGGGTGGTTCGCTCGATCAGGTCGATAGCTTTATTCATGGCACGACGCTCGCAACCAACGCGCTTCTTGAACGGCGCGGCGCGAGGGTCGCGACGATCACGACCGAGGGTTTTCGCGATATCCTCGAAATCGCCTACGAGCGGCGTTACAGCCAGTATGAAATAAACCTCACCAAGCCAGACTTTTTGGTGCCGCGGACGCGGGCGTTCACGATACCGGAGCGGATGTCTGTGACGGGTGATGTTCTGATCCCACTGGAAGAAAGCGCGGTCCCTGCCCTTGCGCGTGCCTTGCGGGCCGACAAGATCGAAGCCGTGGCGATCTGCCTGCTGCATTCTTATGCGAACCCGGCGCACGAACAGCGACTGCGCGATCTGTTGCTGGCTGAAGTTCCGGACCTTGTTGTCGCGCTCAGTTCTGAAGTCAGCCCCGAAGCGCGGGAGTTTGACCGGCTCTGCACCACGGTCGCGAACACATATATTCAACCGCTCATGGCCGGATATCTGGGCAGGTTTGCGAACGAATTTGAAAAAGAGGGCCTGTCATGCCCAATCCTGATGATGACCGCGGGCGGCGGTATGACAACGCTGGACACGGCGGCACGCTTTCCCATCCGCCTCGTTGAATCCGGCCCTGCGGGCGGCGCGATACTGGCAGCGCATATCGCGCGCGCGGCGCAGCTGGACGAAGTTCTCTCGTTCGATATGGGGGGCACGACGGCCAAACTCTGCCTGATTGACAAAAGTACGCCGCAGACCTCGCGCCAGTTCGAAATCGGACGGGCGGCGCGGTTCATCAAAGGCTCTGGCATGCCCGTGCGCATTCCCGTGATCGAAATGATAGAGATTGGCGCCGGAGGCGGATCAGTTGCCACTGTCGACCGGCTCGGACGGCTCACCGTCGGACCTGAAAGCGCGGGATCAGAGCCCGGGCCTGTCGCCTTCGGGCGTGGGGGCACACGGCCCACAGTAACAGATGCAGACGTCACGCTGGGCTATATTGATCCTGAGACGTTTGCCGAAGGTCAAATTTCTTTGGATACGCAGGCGGCAGCACACGCGTTGGCCTGCGAGGTTGGAACGCCCCTGGGGATCGGTGCAGTTGAGGCTGCCGATGGGGTCAGCCGTATCGTCGATGAGAGCATGGCCAGTGCGGGCCGGGCGCACGCAATCGAAAGCGGAAAAGACCTGGGCGCGCGCACAATGATCGCGTTTGGCGGGAACGGTCCCTTGCATGCCTGCCGGGTCGCGCGCAGTGCGGGCGTGCGCCGAATTGTGATCCCACAAAGCCCAGGCGTTGGGTCCGCGGTCGGGTTTCTCTACGCGCCCGTATCCTTCGAGATCGTGCGCAGTCGCTACACGCTGTTGGCTAGCGCCGACCTTTCCGCAGTGAACGCGCTTTTGGACTTAATGGCTTGCGAGGCCAAAGCGGTTGTCGCCCAAGGCGCAAAACACGCGCCCGCAGAGACGGTGCGCAGCGCGTATATGCGCTACAAAGGACAGGGGCATGAGATAGAAATCCCCCTGCCCCACGCCGCGCTTACCTCGCGTGATGTCGAAACCCTGACAGTGGCATTTGAGACGGCCTACGCCGCCCAGTTTTCCCGCCCGGTGCCGGGGAGGGAGATTGAGATCCTGAATTGGGCCGTCCGCCACAAAACGGCTGCGCAGACGATTGCCCAAACAAAGAATGCACCGCCAGCTGCGCCTTTCGTGCCGGACGTGCGGCGCCCCATTCGCTGCGATGTAACGGGCGCGGAGGTGCAAGCCGCCTTGGTGCCACGTGACGCGCTGAGCCCTGGCGACACGCTCCCCGGTCCTGCGCTGATCGTGGAGCCGCAAACAACCACATTTGTCGCCGCTGATTTCGACCTGACGGTTGATGCCGCGCACACTCTAATCCTGACACGAAAGGCGTGCCCATGACACAACAGTCCAAAGCGCATCTTCAAGTAATGTGGAACCGGCTTTTGGCGCTGGTCGAAGAGCAGGGCCAGACACTGATCCGCGCCGCCTTCTCGCCCATCGTACGCGAATGCGGTGATATTTCTGCCGGGGTGTTTGATGCCGACGGACGGATGCTGGCGCAGGCTGTGACCGGCACGCCAGGGCATATCAACACCATGGCCGAGGCCGTGCAGCATCTGCGCGCGCGCTTTCCCGTGGCCGAGATGCAGCCCGGCGATATCTACATGACAAACGATCCGTGGCTGGCCTCGGGCCATCTGAACGACTTTTTGCTGATGATGCCGGTGTTCTTTCAGGGGCGCGTTGTCGGGTACACCTCGTGCACTTCGCATCTTGTGGACCTTGGCGGGCAAGGCATGGGCCCCGAAGGTTCGGACATCTACGACGAAGGGCTGCTGATCCCGCCGTGCAAACTGGTGGAGGCAGGGACGGTCAACGCCTTGCTGCTGGACATCGTAAAAGCCAATTCGCGCGAACCTGTCGCCAACGAGGGGGATATCTATGCCCTGATCGCTTGTTGCGAGGCTGGCGCGGCCCGGGTCATCGAGTTGATGCAGGACTATGGGCTGCGCGATCTGGACGCGCTTGGCGCTTACATCATCGACACGTCTTACCGCGGAACGCTTCAGGCGATCTCTGAGGTTCCGGAAGGTGTGTATGAACACACGCTGATGGTCGATGGGTACGATAAACCGTTGAAGCTGAAAGCGACGCTCACCGTGACGGCGGATGGTCTGCTCCTCGACTTCGCTGGCAGTTCCGGCCTGTCGCACAAGGGCATAAACGTGCCGCTGAACTACGCCACCGCCTATTCCGTTTTTGCACTGCGTTGCATCATCGGGCCCGATATCCCGAACAACGCAGGATCGCTCGCGCCCTTCGTCGTGACAGGGCCTGAAAACTGCATCCTGAATGCGCAACACCCCGCCCCGGTCGCCATGCGCCATACGCTGGGGCAAATGACGCCCGATCTGGTCTTTGGCTGCCTGCATCAGGCGCTGCCCGAACGGGTGCCGGCCGAAGGCGCCTCGACGATGTATGATTTGCCGCTGCGACACACGGCGGATGCGATGCGCTCAGGCGGGACGGAGTTTGCCATAGAACTTGTGCACAATGGGGGGACAGGCGCACGCCCTGCCCTCGACGGTTTATCTGCCACAGCCTACCCGTCAGGCGTGTTCGGCAGCCAGGTGGAGATGACAGAGGCCGCCGCGCCCGTCACGATCTGGCGGCGGGAACTGCGCCCGGATTCCGGCGGTGCCGGACAGTTTCGCGGCGGGCTGGGCCAAAGCATCGAGCTTAGCTCGGCCACGGGCGAGCCGTTCCTTGTCTTTCTCTCGGTCGAGCGGATCGCGCACACGGCGGCGGGGCGCCTTGGCGGCGGACATGGCGCGCCGGGGCGCATCCGCGTCAGCGGCCGGGCAGAAGACATCCCCGGCAAGTGCGAGCTGCGCGTGGAGCCCGGTGAACGGCTTTTATTCGACACGCCCGGCGGGGGCGGCTTTGGTGACCCGGCGCGGCGCGACCGCGCGCAACTGGCGCAAGACGTGGCGGCGGGCCTTGTTTCGGCAGAGGCGGCCGCGAGACTTTATGGAGGCAAGCCATGATCGAGGCAGTTGCACATATCGCGGGCATGGACAGCTATGCGCTGGCTGATTTGGGGCCGGACAGCGCCGTGTCGCTGGCCCAGAACGAAAGCCTCGCGCCGCCCTGCCCCGCCGCTCTTGCCGCGGGCCAGGCAGCGCTTGCCGCGGCGGCGCTGTATCCGGACCCGGACTGGACCGACCTGCGCCGCGCGATTGGTCAGGCGCACCCGAACCTGCAAGGCGAGGTGCTTTGCGGTGCAGGCTCGATGGAGCTGATCGGCGCGCTGGTGCGGGCCTATGCCGGGCCGGGCGACCAGGTCCTTGGCACCGCCTACGGCTACGCGTTTCTGGCAAGCGCTGCACAGCAGGCAGGCGCGGGCTATGCCGCCGCGCCGGAGGCCCGCTATACCGTCAGCGTCGATGCGATCCTGGAGGCTGTCACGCCCGTCACGCGCCTGGTCTGCGTCTGCAATCCTGGCAACCCCACGGGCACGGCGCTCCCCAATGCCGACATTGTCCGGCTGCGCGATGCCCTGCCTGCGCATGTGCTGCTCCTCGTCGATCAGGCTTACGCAGAGTTTGACCCGCAAGATCACGCACCAATCATGGGCCTTGTTGCGCGCGGCGACACAGTGGTGACCCGCACCTTGTCCAAAGCCTATGGCCTCGCCGGCGCGCGTGTGGGCTGGGGTGTGTTTCCGGCCCATGTCGCGGCGGAACTACGCAAGCTGCTGAACCCCAACAACATTTCCGCCTCTTCGCAGGCCATGGCCACCGCCGCGATGCAGGATCAGGCCTATATGCGCGGCGTTGTGGCGGAAACGGCCCGTATTCGCGATGCGTTCTCCGCACGGCTGCGCGCCGCTGGCTATGACGTGCCCGCCAGTGCCGGTAACTTCGTGCTCATCCCCTTTGCGGATGTTGGCGCTGCGCGCACCGCCGATACGGCCCTGAAGCAGGCAGGGTTCATCCTTCGAGCGATGGGCGGCTACGGCCTGTCGCATTGTCTGCGCGCAACCATAGGCGCCGCGCCGCATATGGACGCTGTCGCAACACTGCTGGAGGAGCTGGCATGACCCTTGATCCGCGCAGTGGCCCCAAGGTTGGCGTGCTGGTGCCATATACAAACGTGAACCTTGAGCCGGACATGATCCTGATGGCGCCGCCGGGCGTGACCTTTCATTTCGAGCGCATGGGTGGCTACGACGTTGATGAGATCCCCGGCGCCGATCAGATGGCGGGGCTGGGCGCGTCGGACATTTCTGAGACGTTGCGGCTGATTGTCGGGGTGCGTCCCAAAGCAGTCCTTTACGGCTGCACGTCTGCCACGCTAACCCACGGGCCAGCCTTCGACCGCGACCTTGCCGCGCAAATTGGGGAAAGCGCGGGCGCGGTCTCAATCACCGCCGCGGGTGCGTTGGTGGCGGGGATCAAGCGGCTGGGTGCGCAACGGGTCGGCTTTGCCTCGCCCTATCTGGGCGAAATCAACGATCAGGCCATCGCGTTCCTGTCCAGTCAGGGGATCGAAACCGCGGCGCGCGCAGATATCGGGCGGGCCTTGGGCAATTACGGTCAGGGAGAGCTGACACCGGACGAGGTCTACGCACTCGCCCTACGTGCCGATGGCCCGGACGTTGACGCCATCGTGCTGTCCTGCACCGATATGCGCGCGGTCGAGGTTATCGCACGGCTGGAGGCGACACTGGGCAAACCGGTCGTGACCTCGAACCAGGCAATGATGGCAGAGCTGTGCGAGGCCCTATTGCTGACCCCGCCCGCGGGGTTCGGACGCTTGCTGGACGTGGCCTAGGGTCAGGCCCCTAATACCCACGCACGGGGTCGACGATGTTCTGAAGCGGCGCGCCCTCCAGATACCGCGTGAGGTTGTCGCAAAACATGTCCACGGATTTCAGCGCCCAGCCATCGTAGACGGACGAGCTGTGCGGCGTGACGATCACGTTCTCCATAGCCCAGAACGGGCTGTCTTCGGGCAGGGGTTCGACCTCGAACACGTCCAAAGCCGCGCCGCCCAGTCGCCCAGAGGCGAGCGCGTCGGCCAACGCGGCTTGATCGACGACCCCGCCGCGCGAGACATCGACCAGCACCGCGCCCGGCTTCAGGACGTCGATGCGCGCCTTGTTCAGCAGCTCCCGCGTGCTGTCCAGCAAGGGCACGCAGACCGCGATGGCATCGACTTCGCCCAGAACCGCATCCAACTCAGCCTCTGCAATCACCCGGTCGACATGATCTGTGGGCTGGGGTCGCGCGCGCATCCCCGTGACCTGCAGGCCCATCGCCTTGGCCCGGCGGGCAATGGCGCGGCCGGTCTGGCCAAGGCCGAGGATCAGCAGGTGTTGCCCTTCGATCGGCTTGACCCGGCCCGCGCCCCATTGCCGCCGCGCCTGCGCCGCGCGAAAGCCAGGCAGATCGAGCGAGAAATGCAACAGCGCGCCAATCGTATATTCTGCCATCATGTCCGCCGCGACACCCGCCGCGTTTGTCACGGTCACGTGGGCGGGATCCCACGTTGCCAGATGGTCCGTGCCGGACCCACCAACGGACACCCAGCGCACGGTTTCACTCTCCACGAGCGCCGCGCGGGGAAATGCGGGCGTGCCGTCAAAGCGGATAGAGTAGACAATTTCGGCGCCCGTATCCGAGATCATCGGTTCAAGCCCGTCATAGGTATCGCACGTGGTAAACGTCACGCCGGGATGACGCCTGCGCGCCAGTTCAAGCGCGTCCTCTGCGCCACGTGCATGCAAAATGACGTTGACCATTGCCGAACCTTTTTCGTTTGGGTTTTCCAAAGACTAGCCCAAAAGCTCGGCAGCAAAATAGGTCATAGGATCGGAAATATGTCGCCAGCGTCCGGCGCGCAAAGTCGGCGCTATCCCAGCGCGTAACCCGCGCCGCGCACGGTTCGAACCGGATCGCCGCCACCATGCTGGGTCAGCGCCTTGCGCAGCCGCCCGATGTGCACGTCGACAGTGCGCGTGTCGACATAGATGTCACGACCCCAAACGCGGTCAAGCAGCTGTTCCCGGCTCCAGACACGCCCCGGCTTTTCCATGAAGGTGCTAAGCAGGCGAAACTCTGTCGGGCCCAGTTTCAGCTCTCCACCCGCCCGAGTGACCTTGTGGCTTTCCGCGTCAAGAATGATGTCGTCAAATTCCAGCAGCTGTCCGACAGTCGCAGGGCGCACGCGGCGCAGCTGGCTACGCACCCGCGCCATCAACTCGATCACAGAGTAGGGTTTGACGACGTAATCATCCGCGCCTGTCTCAAGCCCGCGCACTTTGTCCACCTCTTCGGACCGGGCCGACAGCATGATAATCGGGATCGTGCGTGTCTCAGGCTTGATCTTGAGACGGCGGCAGACCTCGATGCCCGAGAGGTTCGGCATCATCCAATCCAGTACGATGATATCTGGGTTGTCTTCGTCAACGAGAAGCAGCGCTTCCTCGCCATTCTCAGCGCGGGACACAGCAAAGCCCTCGGCCTCAAGGTTGTAGGCGAGGACCTCGCGCTGCGCAGGCTCGTCTTCGACCACCAGAACACGTGGCTGTTGTGACATCTGCCTACTCCAGCGGCTCGAGCGATGTCACGTCAGCCTTGTCGCGGATATCGTCGGGCGGGCTTTCACCTGTGACGAGGTAGACAACCTGCTCGGCGATGGACGTGACGTGATCGCCCATACGTTCGATGTTCTTGGCGATGAAATGCAGATGCATGCAGGCCGTGATGTTGCGCGGGTCTTCCATCATGAAGGTCAGGAACTCGCGGAACAGCGCATTGTACATCTGGTCCACGTCGCGGTCGCGGCTGATGACGTCCTGCGCCAGTTCCGCATCGCGCTGGATATAAGCGTCCAAGGCATCTTTCAGCATGCGTTCGACTTCGCGGGCCATACGCCGCAACGCGCCCGCACTATCGTTGACCGGCGCCATCGTGGCCAGAACGCCCGTGCGCTTGGCCATGTTCTTAGAATAATCCCCGATCCGCTCGAGGTTCGCAGAAATCTTGATCACGGACAGGATCAGGCGGAGGTCAATTGCCGTAGGCGCACGCAGTGCGATAACGCGTGCGGCTTCCTCGTTGATCAGTTCTTCGAGCCCGTCAATCGCCTTGTCACCGCGGTGTACAGCTTCGGCGCGCTCCTCATCGCGGGTCTCAAGGCTGATCGCCGCCTCGATAATCGCATTTTCAACCAGCCCGCCCATTTTCATGATCTGGGCCTGAATGGCTTCAAGGTCGCGATCGAACGCGCTCGCAATATGTTGGTCCGACCCAGCCATTAGCCAATCCGCCCGGTGATGTAGCTTTCCGTGCGCGGATCTTCAGGGTTGGTGAAGATCTGGCCGGTTTCGCCGTATTCGACTAGATTGCCGAGGTGAAAGAAGGCGGTGCGCTGAGACACCCGCGCGGCCTGCTGCATGGAGTGCGTGACGATCACGACCGAGTAGTTCTCGCGCAGCTCGTCGATCAGCTCTTCAACCTGGGCCGTTGCAATAGGGTCGAGGGCCGAGCACGGCTCGTCCATCAGCAGAACCTCGGGCTCGGTCGCCACGGCGCGCGCGATGCACAGGCGCTGCTGCTGACCACCCGACAGGCCCGTGCCCGGCGCATCAAGGCGGTCCTTGACCTCATCCCAGATCGCGCCGCGGCGCAGAGCCTTTTCGACGATCTCGTCCAGCTCGGCCTTGTTCTTGGCGAGGCCATGGATTTTGGGGCCGTAGGCGACGTTGTCGTAGATCGACTTGGGGAAAGGGTTCGGCTTCTGGAACACCATCCCGACCTTCGCGCGCAGCTGCACCGGATCCACGCGCTTGTCGTAGATGTCGGTGCCGTCGATGGCGATGTTGCCTTCCATCCGGCAGACATCAATCGTGTCGTTCATCCGGTTGATGCAGCGCAGGAAGGTCGACTTGCCGCAGCCCGACGGGCCGATAAAGGCGGTCACAGTCTTGTGCAGGATGTCGACATTCACATCCTTGATGGCGTGGTTGTCGCCATAATAGACCTGTACGTCACGGGCGGCGATCTTGATGTCCGTGCTGTCCACGTCTCTCTCCACTATACGCATATCATTCATGGTTCTGGCTCCTTACCAGCGACGTTCGAACCGGCGCCGCAGCAGCACGGCCAGCGTGTTCATCGTCACGAGGAAAATTAGCAGGATGATGATACCACCCCAGGCCCGTTCGTAGAAGGCAGGGTCGGCGCGGGTCGACCACTGGTAGATCTGGGCGGGCATCGCGGTGTTCGGGCCGCCAAAGAAATCGCCAATGGATTCCGGCGCCGCGGCACCCTGCGCAAGGACAAGGCCCACCAGCAGAAGCGGCGCGGATTCGCCAAGCGCCTGCGCAAGACCAATGATCGATCCGGTCAGGATACCCGGCGCAGCCAGTGGCAGGACATGATGGAACACCGTCTGCATCTTCGAGGCCCCGACCCCCAGCGCCGCATCACGGATCGACTGCGGCACCGCCTTGAGCGACGCGCGGGTCGAGATGATGATGGTCGGCAAGGTCATCAGCGACAGGACCAGCCCGCCCACAAAGGCCGAGTTGTTCTTGAGCCAATCCGTGCCCGACAGCGGCCCGAGATAGTTGATAAAGACCGCAAGGCCCAGGATGCCGAACACGATGGACGGCACCGCCGCGAGGTTCGAGATATTCACCTCGATCAGGTCCGTGATCCGATTCTTTGGCGCGAATTCCTCCAGAAAGATCGACGCCGCAACGCCGACCGAAATCGCCAGCACGGCGACAACGATCATCATCGCAAGGGAGCCGAGGATCGCAGGACCATAGCCTGCCGCTTCCGGCGAGGATTCCGAAGCGTCGTTGCCAGTGATGAAGTCCCAGTTGAACGACTTGGCCGCCAGGCCCGCGTCGCGCATCTGATCGATCAGATCAAGCTGCACAACCGACACGTTCCGCGACCGCTCCGCGATATCGCGGTTTACGCGGTTCTTGAAATAGCCGTCGATGAAGGACTGCGCGAGAAAGTCGAACTCGACCGTCTCGCCGATGCGGTCCGGGTTGGCGAGCGCGAAATCGCGCAGTGTCGCCGGCGCACGGCGGGAAATCAGTCCTTCGATCTCGTCATCCGGAATGCCCTCGGCAAGGCCGCGCGCCGCCAGCTCCCGCTTCAGGTTCTTGGTGATGATCGTGCGGTAGGCGGCGGTTTTGAGGAACCCCGTTTCGGCGGCGTCGATCTCTTCCTGCACCAGCTCGACCTGAACCGTGATGCGCGTCTGGAAAAACCCGTTCCAGCCCGATCCGACAATCGTGTAGATCAGGAAAACCAGCATCGCGAGACCGATACAGATCGCTGTCAGACCGTAAGCGCGAAAGCGCTTTTCGGCAGCGTTGCGGCGGCGCACCCGGTCGGACTGAGCGACCAGCGACGTGTGAGAGGCAGCGTCGGTCATACGTACTGTTCCTGGTATTTGCGCACGATATAAAGCGCGTAGACATTCAAAAGCAGCGTCAGGCAGAAGAGCGTGAGGCCAAGCGCGAAGGCAACCAGCGTCTCGGGCGAGTTAAACCCGCTATCACCGGTGAGCTGCGAGACGATCCGGGTGGTGATCGTCGTCATGATCTCGAACGGGTTCAGGTACCGGTCGGGGCTTTCGTAGAAGACCGCAGCGGTCGCTCCTGCCCCCATCACCACGATCATTGTCTCACCGATGGCGCGGGACGCCGCAAGAAGAACCGCGCCGACGATGCCCGGCAGCGCTGCAGGCAGAATCACCTGGCGCACCGTCTCCGACTGCGTCGCGCCCAGACCATACGAGCCATCGCGCATCGCTTGCGGCACCGCGTTGATGATGTCGTCCGAGAGCGAGCTGACAAAGGGGATCAACATGATGCCCATCACGATGCCCGCCGTGATCACCGACCGGCCATCGGCCATCCACGTCACACCCAGCGCTCCGCCACTTCCGAAAAGGCCAAGCAGCAGCGGACCAAAGGTGGTCAGGGCAAAGAGGCCGTAAACAATGGTCGGAATGCCCGCCAGGATCTCCAGCAGCGGCTTGGCGATGGCGCGCATGGTCGGGCCGGCATATTCGCTGAGGTAGATGGCCGCGAAAAGGCCGACAGGCACCGCCACGATCAGCGCAACAACAGAGATATAAAGCGTGCCCCACAGCAGCGGCAGAATGCCAAGCTCGGAATTGCCGCGGAAGTCAGGCGCCCACTCAGCGCCGAAGAAGAAGCGCGTCGCCGAATAGCTGTCAAAGAAGCGCAGCGTCTCGAACACCATGGAAAGAACGATGCCGATGGTCGTGAGGATCGCCAGCGACGCCGCCGCAATAAGCAGCACAAGGATCGCCCGCTCGACCACATTGCGGGAGCGGAAATCCTTGTTGGTGCGCGACATCGCATAGCCCAGCCCGGCCAGCGCGATCAGCAAAACGCCAATGCCGCGCCAGAAATCCCAGACGGCCATGCGTTCGCGAAAATCCTGCGCGCCTTGCAGCACGGCGGGCGTCACGTCAGAGCCAAGCGCCACGCCAACCTCGGCGAGGCGGGCGCGAATGTCGGTAAATTCGGTGCGGATGCGGCTTGCCTGCTCAGGCGTCAGGGCGCCCTGATCCAGCGCCGTGTCGATCCCCGCCGCCAGATCCTGGATCTGGGTCATAACAAGGTCTTGCGAACCCACCCGTTCGATTTCAGCCTCGGGAATGCCGCGCAGGACAGAGGCTGGCACAGCAAGAAACTGAACCAGCAGAACCGCCACCAGAACCAACAGCGCCGGCGCCGCGGTCAGGATGGACACATGCCAGCCGTAATATTTCGGGCGGGAATGAAGCGCTTGCGCGTCCCCGCCCGCGCTCGCCATGGCGCGCTGGCGCCCCAGAATATAGCCCGCAAAGGACAGCCCGAGGATGATCAGCAGAAGGAGGGAAATGGTCATGGCAGCGCCTGATAAAGGTCAGGAAAAGAAAGGGGCGGGCAGAGTGCCCTGCCCGCCCCTTGTTTGGTCAGCGAGCAGGCTCGATTACGAGTTGCCGCCCATGGTCTCTTCAGCTGCGATCGCCGCCTGGGTCTTGCTCAGCTCCGGGTCGGCAACGAGGCCGTAGGCTGCGAGCGGGCCGGACGGGCCAGCAACTTCGGTCGCGGTGAAGAACTGTGCGTACTCTTTCAGGCCCGGGATGACGCCGATGTGTGCCTTCTTGACGTAGAAGTACAGCGGACGGGACACCGGGTACTCGCCGGAGGCGATGGTCTCGGTCTTGGGCTCAACGCCGCCCATGGTCGCGACCTTCAGCTTGTCGGTGTTGTTCTCGTAGAACGCAAGGCCGAAGATGCCGATGCCGTTCGGGTTGGCGTCGATGGAAGCCAGCGTCTCGGTGTAGTCGCCGTCGATGTCGACCGAACGACCGTCGGTGCGGACCGCGATGCATGCGTCCTCGGCGTCGTCCTCGGACATGCCTGCGTCCATCATCGCCTGCATGGCGCCGGTGGCCTCACAGCCTGCGATCATGACCTTCTCTTCGAAGACTTCGCGGGTACCGTGCTTGGTGCCCGGGATGAAGGCTGCGATGTCTGCCGCGGGCAGCGCGGAGTTGAAGTCGGCCCACTGGCTGTGCGGGTTGTCGACGATCTGACCGTCCACGAGCACCTTGGCGCCCAGAGCGTTGAAGATGTCGGCCGGCTGGAACGCGGTGAACGCGGGGCCGTCGATCTGGCTGGCGAAGACGATGCCGTCATAGCCGATGCGAACTTCGATGATGTCTGTCACGCCGTTTGCGGCACAAGCAGCAACTTCTTTGTCCTTGATCTTGCGCGACGCGTTGGCCACGTCGATCGTGTCGGCGCCAACGCCTTCACAGAAGCGCTTCAGGCCCGAGGACGAACCGCCGGACTCAACGGTCGGCGTCGGGAAGTTGGTGTTCTCGCCAAATGCTTCGGCAACGATCGAAGCGTAGGGCAGCACGGTGGACGAGCCAGCAACGCTGACCTGGTCACGTGCGGATGCGGTGGTGGCAGCCATAGCTGCGATCGCCAGCGCGGATGCGGCGGTCTTGGTGAAGGACATGATGTCTCCTGTCATTTAGTTCGATCCCCCCGTGAGGACCTCGGCGGCACGTCTAGGCCGTGCACGCGATGCTTTTGTGACAGGTGTGTAACGGTTTTATGACGACCGCATATTCTCTAGACAAATTTTATTTTTTCTTTCGTTTTCAGCGCTCTAGATATCAACCGACGGTTCAGTAATTGGTAGAATCACGGTAAAAATAGCGCCCTTGCCAAGCGAAGATTCGACTCGCAGGCGGCCCCGATGCCTATTGATGATGTGCTTGACAATCGCGAGACCAAGGCCGGTACCACCCAAGGCGCGGCTACGGTGGTTGTCGGCTCGGTAAAATCGTTCTGTCAGGCGCGGAAGATGCACGGGATCGATTCCTGGCCCCTTGTCAATCACTTGGACACGCGCACCCGGCCCACGCAGCGCTGGGTCCCGGTCAAGTCGCGTTACCCGCACCGTGACCTCCCCGCCCGTGGCGCCGTACTTGATCGCGTTCTCGACCAAGTTTGTGAACACTTGGCGCAGTTGGTCTGGATCGCCAATCATGTGGACAGCATCCGCGCCCAGTTGTGGCTTGATCTCCACCCCCGCTTCCTTGGCCAAAGGACCTAGCGAGCGCAATGTGCTGTCAAGCTGCGCCCGCAAGTCGATACGCTCCGTCGGGCGAACTCGTTCCTCTCCCTCGACACGACTTAGCGACAGCAAGTCCCCAACAAGACGGTTCATACGCTCCGCCTCGCTCTGCATGATGTCCAGAAATCGCGACTGGGCCTGCGGGTCGCTGCGTGCCGGACCCCGTAGTGTTTCGATGAACCCCATCACGGCCGTCAATGGCGTGCGGAGTTCATGGCTCACGTTGGCGACAAAGTCGCGCCTCATCTGCTCGGCCTGCTGCAGGTGGGTGACGTCCTCAAACACCAGCACAATAACCTTCAACGCCTCGGCCCTTCGGCACGACACGGTGTAGGTAATGTCGTTTGCGCCGTCATTCGACAGATAAGGCGCCCGCCGCGCCCGCCCTTCCCGCAGCACGGCTTCCACCGCATCAAGCAGGGCAGGCTGCCGTATCATGGCGACATAGTTCCGCGCGATGATGCCTTGCCCCAAGAGCGTCAGAGCCTCGGTGTTGGCAGCGCAGATTCGTTCGGTTGCATCGATGGCTAGTGCCGGTAAAGGCACCGCATCCAGCAAGGCCTTCACCGCCGCGTCGCTCATCGCTCTAGCCCTGCGCCGCCGCGACAGCGCGTGAAAAAACGGCGCAAAGGGCGTCGGGGTCTTCAAGGCCAACAGAAACGCGGAAGAACCCCTCGGACATGCCCAGTTCGGCTCGTTTTTCAGGCGTCAGCGCCCGGTGCGAGGACGAGGCCGGGTGAGACAGCGTTGTTCCAACATCGCCGAGGGTCGGCGCAAAGCTAAGCTCTGACGCTGAAGCGGCAAAAGCATTTGCCGCGGCGCGGCCGCCTTCCATCTCGAAACTAACCATGTTGCACGCGCTTGACAGCAGCTCTTGCGCGCGCGCGTGATCAGGGTGGCTTTCAAGGCCAAGATAGAGAACGCGCGTCACCCCAGGCAGCGCACCCAGATGTTCCGCAAGGTGCGACGCCGTGGCCTGCGCGCGATCAAATCGCAAATCGAAGGACAGCATTCCACGTTCGGCGAGCCACGCATCAAAGGGGCTCGCAGACATTCCGGCCGTCACCGTGAATACCCGTAGCCGGTCGTTGAGCGCCGCATCGCGCGCGGCTACCCAGCCCATCATCACGTCCGAATGGCCCGCCAGCAGCTTGGTGATCGAATGGATCACGATGTCCGCGCCATGCTCGAACGGGCGGATCGCACGAGGAGTGGTAAAGGTGTTGTCGACCACCAAAAGAACGCCCGCCTCGCGCGCCACCGTGGCAATGCCCTGCAGGTCTGCCACGCGCAAGGTTGGGTTCGACACTACTTCGATCAGGATCAACCGCGTGTTTGGGCGCAACGCGGCCTTGATCGCGGCAGCATCCGTCGGGTCAGCCAGGGTCGTCTCTATCCCCAGGCGCGGGAGGTCTTCGGCCATCATGCGCAGGCTCCGGCCATAAAGCTGGTTGCCGCCAACAACATGATCCCCCGCCGCGCAAAGGCCCAGCAGCACAGACGAGACCGCGCCCATCCCCGAGCTGGACACGATACCGGGCTGCGGTGCGCCCTCCATCCGGTCGATCAGCTTTGCGACGACATCACCATTCGGATGCCCCTCGCGGCTATAGGTATAGCCCGACAGCCGCCCCTCGTACTGGTCGTCCAGCATGTCGGGCGTTTCGGAGGCATAAACAACCGATGGCGTCAGCGGCGTCACAACGGGGCGTGACGCCGAACCCGGGAGCGGCACAGGACGGATCAGCGTTCCATCATCGTTGCGGCTCATGTCAGCATCTCCGTATGGTAGTGTGGGCCAGAAAACCGAAGGTCAATCGACAACCAGCTGGGTCGCGGCACCAAAGGGGTCAGCGCGGCCACAAGTTCATCGCGCAAGCCGTCGCACCACACGCTGTCCCGGTGTGCCTTGGGCAGCATCGAGACCTCGACAAAGACACTGTTGTGATGGGCGTCTTCCGCGGGATAGGCACGGCCCTTGCAGTCTCCCGATCCCGGATCACGCGCCTGCAACACAGCTTCAACAGCTGCAAGAATGGCCGGGGCATCCACCGAAAGGCCCGCGCTATATTCAAGACGCGCATGCGGCATCAGATCGCCCGCATGTTTGCGCGAAACCGGCGCATGTTTTCCTGATAATGCAGCGCGGAGGCGATCAGCATCTGTTGGCGCGGCCCATCAAGTTCACGGACCACCTTGCCGGGGCTGCCAAGCACCATGGAACCGTCCGGGATTTCCTTGTTCTCGGTGATCAGCGCCCCCGCCCCGATCAGGCAGCCCTTGCCGATCTTCGCACCATTCAGCACCGTCGCCCCCATGCCGATCAATGAACCATCGCCGATGGTGCAGCCATGCAGCATGACCTTATGACCAATCGTGCAATTCTCGCCGATTGTCAGGGGAAAGCCGTCGTCGATGTGCATGACACAGTTTTCCTGAACATTACTCCCACGACCAATGCGGATTTCCTCGTGATCGGCGCGGATGGTACAGCCGAACCAGACCGACGCACCGTCTTCGACGACGACTTGTCCAATCAGATTTGCATCTGGCGCGATCCAGGTGTCTGGAGCGACGACAGGGGCATGGTCCCCAAGAGCATAAAGGGTCATGGCAACTCCTCGAATTGAGCCTGCAAGGTCTGCACGTGTGCTGTGAGGTCAGGCTGCTGCAAACGGCGCAGGCGGGTAGCCGCGATTATGGTGCGCAGCTGTGCTTCGGTCTGGTCCAGATCGTCGTTCACCAGAACATAGTCATAGGCGTCCCAGTGGCTGATCTCGTCCCAGCTTTTGCGCATCCGCTTGGTGATGGTATCCGCACTATCCTTGGCACGGGAGACAAGGCGTCGGTGCAGTTCGGTGATGGAGGGTGGCAGCAAAAAGATCGACAGCGCGTGCATGCCAAGTGTGGAATTGCGGATCTGTTGCGCGCCCTGCCAGTCGATATCGAAAAGCACATCTCGCCCGGCTTCGATGGCCTCGGCCACAGGCGCCTTGGGCGAGCCGTAGGAATTGCCGAAGACGTGCGCATGCTCCAGCATGTCGCCTCGCGCGACCATAGCCTTAAAGCCTGCCTCATCGGTAAAGACGTAATCCTGCCCGTCTACCTCGCCCTCGCGCGGGGCGCGTGTGGTCGCAGAGACCGAAAAGCTGATCGACCGATCCCAGTCGCGCAATCGCCCAGCCAGCGTGGACTTGCCCGCACCGGACGGGGACGACAGGATAATCAAAAGGCCTCGTCTATTCGACATTCTGCACTTGCTCCCGCATCTGGTCGATCAGCACCTTGAGGTCGAGGCCCGCTTGCGTCAGGTGCGAATCCTGCGCCTTGGAACACAGCGTATTCGCTTCGCGCATGAACTCCTGCATCAAAAAGTCCAGCTTGCGACCCACGGCGCCCCCCGCCCCGATCAGATCGCGCGCGGCGCCGATATGCGTGCGCAGCCGGTCAATTTCTTCGGTGACATCCGCGCGCGTAGCGATCAGCGCCAATTCCTGCGCGATGCGGTCAGGATCGGCATCGGCCCCCTCAAGGACCCGCGCGAGGTTGCGCTTGAGCGTCTCTTCCATGCGCGGGGCACGTGCCGCGGCAGCGGTCGACGCGCGGGCCAGCGTTTCTTCAACTTTGTTCAGTTGATCTGCCAACACTTCGGCCAACGCAGTGCCTTCGCGGGCGCGCATATCGCTGAACGCAGTTAAGAGAGCCTCTGCATCGGCCAGCAGCGCTGCGCGGAGGCCTGTCGTGTCTTCGGCCTCGGTCGAGGTTTCCAACACGCCGCGCAGGCCAGCAATCTGGGTCGCCGTACTCGGCGCAAGCGAAACGCCCTTATCCATCGCGGCCGCTTCAATATCCGAAATTGCCGAGAGAACGGCCTCCAGCTGGGCCGGGGCAACGGCAGTCGTCGCCGCCCCTTCCTCCCGGCTCACGCGCACGTTCAGCGTAACGTTGCCGCGTTTGATCTTGGCCGAAAGGGCCGCGCGCAGCCCATGTTCCAGCCCTTCGACCCAATCAGGCGCCCGCACGCGCAAATCCAGACCTTTGCCGTTCACGCTGCGCAGCTCGGCGCTCCAGCTCCAGGGGCCCAGCGCCCCCGTAGCAGAGGCAAAGCCTGTCATCGACATCAATACGGGCGGTACATCACGTGCTGTCATGACCCCGGGCTTAATCGGCGCGCCCAGTCGCGGCAACCGCGGAATCACGCCCCATGCGCCTTACGTCATTAACCATTTGGAAAGGTTTTCGGCAATTTGGACAGCATTTGCGATATCTTTGTCTCAAGTCGCGCAGTCGGAGATTGACCCTCCTTGAACGCGCACAGCCTCTGATTGAATCCAGGGTCTGTTTTGTGAGTTAACGTATTGAAAGTGGTGAAAGACATGGACTTCCCCGCCGATCCAAATCAGACTGTGGTCACAATGTCAGATTTCGCGCATGACACGAATTTCTCTGCTCTGTCGCAGGTCGAAGCCTACTGGGACGACCTTCGCGGCCTGCGGTTGATGCCCAAAAGGTCAGAGATTGATCCGCGTGGAATCGAGTCGGCCCTCGAGTACACGTTTATCCTTGAACGTATTGCACCGGGCATGGCGCGCATTCGCATCGCGGGATCCCACCTCGGCGATCTGATGGGGATGGAAGTGCGCGGCATGCCCATCACCGCCTTTATTGCCCCCGACGGCCGCCGCCGCGTGACCGACGCCCTCGAAGAAGTGTTTACCAGGCCCGCATCCTGCGAATTGCGCCTGTCGTCGGATGAGGCCGTCAAGCGCCCCCGGCTTGAGGCTCGGATGCTGCTGCTACCTCTGAAGAGCGACTTTGGCGATGTAACGCGGGCGCTTGGTTGCCTTGTCGCGCGCGGAGAAATTGGCCGTAATCCCCGCAGGTTTGATGTACTTGGTGCAGATGTCAAAGGTATCGCTGCACCGGCTAGTCTTCCGGTCAGGCCGCAAGAGCCGTCGTTTGTCGATCGGGCCCCGGCCAGCGGTTTCGCCGAAAAGGCCGAGACCTTTGGCGGCCGGACCCAGAAAACCAAAGTTCCGTATCTGCGACTCGTTAAAGACGCAGATTGAAGACAAAGAGGCGGGGCGCCATGCCCCACCTTATCTAGCTGGCCGCGCGCTGGTTCCGCGACGTCCGGAAATCAGACAACTCTTCCGCAACCAAAAATGCCAGCTCGAGCGATTGGGACGCGTTCAAGCGTGGATCGCAGGCAGTGTGATACCGGTCGGACAGGTCCTCTTCACTGACCGCGCGGACCCCGCCTGTGCATTCGGTCACATCGGCACCCGTCATCTCGAAGTGCACGCCGCCCGGCACAGTCCCTTCCACATTGTGCACGCCGAAAAACTCGCGCACCTCGCGCAAGACGCTGTCAAACGGTCGTGTCTTGTAGCCGGTTGACGACTTGATCGTGTTGCCGTGCATCGGGTCGCAGGTCCAAAGGACGTTCGCGCCTTCTTCTTCAACTGCGCGGATCAGCTTGGGCAAGTGATCCCCGACCTTGCCAGCGCCGAAGCGCGCGATCAAGGTCAGCCGGCCCGCCTCGTTTTCAGGATTAAGCGTGGCCAGCAACCGCTTGAGATCGCTTACATCCATAGAAGGTCCGCACTTCAATCCGATGGGGTTTTGAACGCCGCGAGCGAACTCAACATGCGCGCCATCCGGCTGACGCGTGCGGTCTCCGATCCAGATCATATGACCAGACCCTGCAAGCCATTTTCCGGAAGTCGAATCGACACGCGTCAGCGCCTCCTCATACTCCAGAAGCAGCGATTCATGGCTGGTGTAAAACTCAACCGTAGAGAATTCGTGGGTTGTGTTCGCGTCGATGCCCGCAGCCGACATAAAGTCGATGGTGTCCTGAATCCGGTTTGCGATCTCGCTGTAGCGCTGCATCTCTTCGGCGTCGGTGTAACCGAGGGTCCAAGAATGCACGCGGTTCATATCCGCAAACCCGCCAGTGGAGAACGCCCGCAAAAGGTTCAGCGTTGCAGCCGCTTGTGTGTAGGCCTGCAGCATCTTGGCGGGGTCGGGAATGCGCGCTTCCGGGGTGAAAGCCAACTCGTTGATGATGTCGCCGCGGTAGCTGGGCAACTCAACTCCGTCGATGACTTCGGTAGGTGCAGAGCGTGGTTTGGCGAACTGGCCGGCCATGCGTCCGACTTTGACCACCGGCACCTTGGCGCCATAGGTCAGAACCATTGCCATCTGCAACATGACCTTGAACGTGTCGCGGATGCCGTCCGCGCTGAACTGCTCAAAGCTCTCTGCGCAGTCTCCGCCCTGAAGCAAGAATGCATCCCCGCGGCTGGCCGCGGCCAGCTGTGCCTTCAGCCGGCGCGCCTCGCCCGCAAAAACGAGCGGAGGATACTGCGAGAGTTGCGCTTCAGCGCGCGCGAGCGCGCCTGCGTCGGTGTATTCGGGCATCTGGATGCGCGGCTTGGCGCGCCAGTCGGATTTGGACCATTCGGTCATCTGATCGCTCTTTCGCAAAAGTGGCACTGCTTTGGGCGCCCCGTTCCCGCGCGCCGCGTGCTTGTATACAAAAAGCGTTACCGGGTGACCATATGGGATTTGTGCCCCCTTGACGCGTGTTCAATGGGCGTGCAGTGATCCGGCGTTACGCTAGGCTGCGACCCCGCCACCAGCGCCCGCCAAGAGGCGCAAACAAAGAGACCGTGATGGCCACGACCCCTGCCCCGGACGACAAACCCCAGCGGTTTGTCTTTGTGCTCCTCGATAACTTTACGATGCTGTGTTTTGCGGCCGCTCAGGAGAGTTTGCGCATTGCAAACCGGATGGCGGGCAAAACGCTATATGAATGGCGGGTCATTGGTGAGGGTGGCGAATACGCGGCCGCTTCCTCCGGCGCAGTCTTCAAGCTGGACAGTGACCTTGATGAGGTTGGCCGCGATGACGTGATCATGATCTGCGGCGGTATCGACGTGCAAAGCGCGACAACCAAAAAGTTGCTGGCATGGCTGCGTCGCGAGGCCCGCAAAGGCGTGCAAGTGGCCGGCCTGTGTACCGCGGGTTTCACGCTCGCCAAGGCGGGATTGCTCGACGGCAAGAAGGCAACGATCCACTGGGAAAACCAGGACAGCTTTGCGGAAGAGTTCCCGGAAGTTGAGCTGACGAAATCGGTATTTGTGGTGGACGGCAACCGGGTTACGACCGCGGGCGGGACCTCGTCCATTGACTTGATGCTGAAGCTTATTGCCGACGGTCATGGAGAAGAGCTCGCCAACGCGGTTGCCGACCAGTTGATCTATTCGGCAATCCGCACCGATCAGGACACGCAGCGACTGTCCGTGCCGACCCGCATCGGCGTGCGCCATCCCAAGCTGAGCCAGGTCATCCAGATCATGGAGCAAAACATCGAGGAGCCGATCAGCCCGTCAATTCTGGCCAAGGACGTGGGCATGAGCACACGGCAGCTTGAACGGCTGTTCCGCCGCTACCTGAACCGCTCGCCCAAGCGGTATTACATGGAGCTTCGCCTGCAGAAGGCGCGGAACTTGCTGATGCAGACGGATATGAGCGTGATCAACGTGGCGCTGGCCTGCGGCTTTGCCTCACCCTCGCACTTTTCCAAGTGTTACCGGTCGCATTACGATACAACGCCCTACCGCGAACGCGGAAGTCACGCGACGCGCCTTTCCATATGAGGGGTTTCGCCGCCTTTCGGCGGCGACCATCTGGGGGCTCTGCCCCCAGAGCCCAGGAGGTTTAATTTGCAAAGTGAAGGGAACGACGGACGCGCTGGAGATCAGCGTGTGATGCGATAGACGGCACCGTCCCCGACGGAGATGAAGAGGATCGATCCATCCGGGGCCTCGACAATGTCGCGCACGCGCAGCGTCTGCTCACCGGAAATACGCTCCACTTCCCGTGCCGATGTGCCGCTGATCTGAAGGCGCGAGATGTAATCGAATTTGAGTGAGCCGACAAACATCTGGCCGCGCAGCTCAGGAAACATCGCACCTTGATAGACCATCAGACCTGATGGGGCGATCGACGGATCCCAGAAGAACGCGGGTTGTTGCATGCCCGTCTTGGTGGTTCCCTCGCCGATGCGTCGGCCAGAATAATGCACGCCATAGGAAATCACCGGCCAACCAAAGTTGCCGCCTTTTTGTACGAGGTTGACCTCATCGCCGCCGCGCGCACCATGTTCGGCCGTCCAGAGATTGCCCGATGCATCAAGGCCCGCGCCTTGCGGGTTGCGGTGCCCGTAGGACCAGATATGCGGCTGGACGCCATTCTGGCCGACAAAGGGATTATCTGCTGGCACCTTCCCGTCACGCGTCACACGGATGACGGCGCCGTTGTGGTTACTGCGGTCCTGCGCCGATGGGCGATCGCCGCGATCACCTGTCGTCACATAAAGCATTCCGTCCGCCCCCTCGACGACGCGAGAGCCGAAGTGACGTCCGCCACTTGAGCCGCGGGCCGACACGAAAAGATCCCGCAGGTTTTCCAGCCGCGTGCCATCAGCGCTCAGCTCGGCCGCGGCAAGCGCCGTGCCAGCCCCGCCGCGCTGCGGTTTGGAATAGGTCAGCCAAAGCGTGCGCGACGTGGCGAAATCGCGCGCGAGTGTAACGTCAAGGAGCCCTCCCTGCCCGCGCGCTGCGACACGGGGGGCGCCTGCGACCTCGCGCAGGGCACCTTCCTGAGACAGGACCAACGCGCCGCCTCGATCAGTGATCAGCAGACCGCCATCCGGCATCTGCGCCACGCCCCAGGGCTGATCCAGCCCGGTGACCACCGGCGTTACGGTTACATCTTGTCCGGCAATCTCCAGTGCGGCGGCGGGCACAGGCAAGAAAGCGATAAGGCAGGCGAAAAAACGCATCGTTCGTCTCCTTTGTCCGATGAACATAACCTAGGCGCGAGACGGCGGCGGGTCCAATCACGAAGACCCGATATAGACCATCCAATTTCGCTTTTCTTTTCCACATGCCAGCCCTACCCTCTGTGCCAGAAAAAACGTCACAGGGAGACGAAACATGAAAAAACTGATGACCGGTGCGGCCACTGCCGCCTTGCTTGCGACCGGGGCGCTGGCCGATGGCCATTCCGAAGTGAAGATCGGCGTGATCCTCGGCTTCACCGGCCCGATTGAATCGCTGACACCGTCGATGGCGGACGGCGCGGAGTTGGCCATGGCTGAAGTCACCGAAAGCGGCCTCCTGCTGGGCGGCGCGTCGGTCATGTCCGTGCGTGCGGACAGCACCTGCATCGACGCGGGCGCGGCGACCGCTGCAGCCGAGCGTCTGATCACGGCAGACGGCGTTGATGGCATCATGGGCGCTGACTGCTCCGGCGTGACCGGCGCGATCCTGAACAACGTGGCCGTTGCAAACGGCGTCGTCATGATCTCGCCCTCGGCCACGTCGCCGGGCCTGAGCCACACCGGCGGTGAAGATGAAGGCCTGTTCTTCCGCACCGCGCCGTCCGACGCGCGCCAGGGCGTCGTGATGACCGAAGTGCTGATGGAAGAAGGCATCACCGAAGTTGCGGTGACCTACACCAACAACGACTACGGCAAGGGTCTGGCCGACAGCTTCCAGGCGGCCTTCGAAGCCGCAGGCGGCACCGTGACCATCAACGCAGCGCATGAAGACGGCAAGGCGGACTATTCGGCTGAAGTCGGCGCGCTGGCCGCGGCAGGCGGTGAGCGTCTGGTTGTTGCGGGCTATGTGGACCAGGGCGGCAGCGGCATCGTGCGTGCAGCGCTCGACACCGGCGCGTTTGACACGTTCCACTTCCCCGACGGCATGATCGGCGCAAAGCTCGAAGAGAACTTCGGCTCCGAGATTGACGGCTCCACCGGTCAGCACCCGGGCACCAACAGCGCGGGCGCGGCGATGTTCACTGACATGGTGGGCGGCGCGTTCGATGCAAGCTCGCCCTTCACGCCTGAAGCCTATGACGCCGCAGCGCTGATCATGCTGGCGATGCAGGCTGCAGGCTCCAAGGACAGCGCGGCCTACAAGGACAAGGTGATGGATGTCGCCAACGCCCCGGGCATCAAGATCTTTCCGGGTCAGCTGGCCGCTGGCCTCGCTCTGATCTCCGCGGGCATCGACATCGACTATGTCGGCGCCACCGCGGTTGAGCTGATCGGCCCCGGCGAAAGCGCAGGCAACTACCGCCAGATCGTCGTCGAAGGCGGCGCAATCACCACGGCAAAATATCGCTAAGGCTCCGGCCTGAAACGCGAACGGCCCGGGGGAGCACCTCGGGCCGTTTGACTTGGACAAGAACCGCCTTGAGGCGGCGCCAGGGGGTGAGACGATGATCGTCGTCGACGACTTGCACAAACATTTTGGCGGCTTTCACGCTGTGGACGGCGCAAGCCTGCGGATCGAGGAACGCTCGATCACGGGCCTGATCGGACCCAATGGCGCGGGCAAAACCACGCTCTTTAATGTGATCGCGGGGGTTTTGCCGCCCACATCGGGCCGCGTCACGATGATGGGCGAAGACATCACCGGCCTGCCGCCGCACACGCTGTTTCACAAGGGGCTCTTGCGGACGTTCCAGATCGCGCATGAGTTTCCCAGCATGACCTGCCGCGAGAATCTGATGATGGTGCCCGGCACGCAAAGCGGCGAGACGCTATGGAACACCTGGTTCGGGCGCAAGCGCATCGCGGACGAGGAACGCGCGCTGCGCGCCAAGGCCGACGAGGTGTTGGAGTTCCTGACGATCGAACATCTGGCCGATCACAAAGCGGGCCAAGTCTCTGGCGGGCAGAAAAAGCTGCTCGAGCTAGGCCGCACGATGATGGTCGATGCGCGCATCGTGTTTCTGGACGAGGTAGGTGCGGGTGTGAACCGCACCCTTCTCAATGTGATCGGCGACGCGATCCTGCGCCTGAACAAGGAACGCGATTACACCTTTGTCGTGATCGAGCATGACATGGATTTCATCGGCAAGATCTGCGGCCCGGTGATCTGCATGGCCGAAGGGCGCGTTTTGGCCGAAGGCAGCCTCGCCGAGATCAAGGCAAACGAGCAGGTGATCGAAGCCTATCTGGGCACCGGCCTGAAGAACAGGGACAAGGTGGGCGCATGACGCGGAACATGAAACTATTGGCAGCAGCCCTCAGCCTCATCGCCTTGCCCGCCACAGCTCAGGAAGAGCCGTGCCAGGACCTCGGCTTTGCGCAGATGTGCGACGTTGACCTCGTCTGGCTGGATTACACCGACGACGCTGGAGCAATCATTCCGGGCAACTTCCAGTATGACCCGAACGCCGACGCCACCGTCGTGACCTACCCGAACCAATCGCCAGGTGTGCTGACCTCCGAGATCCTCCTGTCAAACTACATTGGCCAGCAGGCCGCCAGCTTTGGACACACCGCGGACGACATGATCGGCCATGGCGCGCAGGCGCCCAAACTGCCCGGCGCGGACAGCCTGACGGGCTCATACTCCTTCGTGATTGGCGAAGAGACGATCACCTATATCACCTCGGTCGAAGTGACAGACGCCTCAGCGATTGTCGCGGCCAGCATCCACTACGGCCTCGCCAGCACGCCACCCGCCGTGACGCCGGAACGTCTTGTGATCCACGAGGCGTTGCTGAAGACGGTTAGCCGTAAATGAGCGGCGATCCCTATTCCGGGCGCGGGAACAAAGATGCGTCGGTAACGAAGATGGACGGCAAGAACACGTTACAGCCCGCGCCGGGCACCGGTGCCGCGATGAACACAGCCGAGGCGTTCCTGATCGGCGACACGATGACGGGCGGCTATGGCAGCGGCCCGGATATCCTGCATGACTGCACCGTCGCAGTGGAACCCGGTGAGATCGCCGTGATTGTTGGCCCAAACGGCGCGGGCAAATCCACGGCGATGAAGGCAATCTTTGGTCTTTTGAACGTGCGGCAAGGCTCGGTGCGGCTGGCCGGCGAGGACATCACCTCGCTTAGCCCGCAAGACCGCGTGGCCAAGGGCATGGGCTTCGTGCCGCAGACCTCGAACATCTTCACCTCGCTCAGCGTGGAAGAAAACCTCGAGATGGGCGCGTTCATCCGAACGGACGACTACCGCGAGACGATGGCGCAGGTCTATGAGCTGTTCCCCATTCTGAAGGAAAAGCGGCGCCAGCCCGCGGGCGAGCTTTCGGGCGGGCAGCGCCAGCAGGTGGCGGTCGGCCGGGCGCTGATGACCCAGCCCAAGGTACTGATGCTGGACGAGCCGACGGCGGGCGTGTCGCCCATCGTGATGGACGAGCTGTTTGACCGGATCATCGAGGTGGCGCGCACCGGCATCCCGATCCTGATGGTGGAGCAGAACGCGCGTCAGGCGCTGGAGATCGCCGACAAGGGCTATGTTCTTGTGCAGGGGCGCAACGCCTATACCGGCACGGGCAAGGAGCTGCTGGCCGATCCCGAAGTGCGCCGGAGTTTCCTCGGTGGTTAGGCTGGCGGCGATATCTCTTGCGCTGCTGGCGGGTCCAGCGCTTGCCATTACCGAAGCGGAGCTGGCGTCAGACGGCTATGTGGTGATGGACTGCGTGTTTGACCAGCGCTGCCTGATCGGAAAGCCCTGCGAACGCACATGGCGCGACGCGCGCTGGATGATGAGCGATGCGAAGGGCAAGGCCTATCAGGTGCACCGCGGCGGCAAGATCTACGGCGCCTCCATGCTGATGAAGGACGACCGGTGGAAGGACCTGTCCGAGGCGCGGGCCATCGTGTCGCCCATGCGACGGGCCGTGGCCTCGCACCTGACCGTGTTCGACGGAGGCGGCGCGATCTGGTCGCATCAATACGCCGCGAACCCTGGGTCCG